>NZ_JASTZU010000057.1 GCF_030282825.1 Aquibacillus rhizosphaerae | reverse complement strand
TTTTTAAAGTGTCATGGTCATTCGAATAAAGGTTTATTAAGAAACATAGAAAAAAACGCTAGTTTTTCACTGGTCCCGAACCGTCCCCTGCTTCCCCGCTGTCTTTCGGGCATGCTTTACAGTAGTTACCGTTCTTAGAAACTTTATAGTAATAACAGCAGGTTTCTCTAATTCTAGTAGGGGCTTTTTTTGACAGATCAATCGTTCGGCTTCCATAAAATTTTTGAAAGGGGTTCTCATGTTCACCGAAAAGATGCCCTGGTGCCTGGTTAACTATGTAATCAAAGTCTTCTTGACATCGTTCTCGCTGTTGGTAGTTACAATCCACTTTCCCTATCCGTTTTTCATACAATGAAAACACACGAATGGCTGTATTCTCCCATAATATATCTTTTGAAATACCAGTTACTTTATGTAACATTCGTAAAATTGGTTCAATATTATTCGCAAAAATATTGGTTATTACCAAATCTCGCCACTGATTTCGCTTTTTATATAATGGTTCTGTTACATATAAATGATTCAGCCTTAACTTTGTTTTCCATATAGTACTATTTCGTTTAGATTCTATACTACAACTATCTAAAGCTACATCGAAGCTTTTGTTATACATAGTCATAGCATATAGACTTGGCGCAACAACTAAAAATGCATACTTTTTGGAAAACTGAGAAGCAGTTATTGCCCTAGAGGGAGACTTTAAAAGTTTAGTTAACCAATTGATGTAGGTGTTACACTTGACCTCATCAATAAAATTTCTTGATGAAAAAGAGTCCATGGAATCATCAGAATCATCCATCATGATTTGAAAGTGTTCATTTAAATAACTGAATTCATCAGAATTAAACTGACATATTAGACTCATATAGATTCCTCCCTTTTCCAAAAGGAATAACAAATGGCGTTCCAAAGATTGGGTCTGTGCTTACCTCACATTTCAATTGAAATACATCATGTACCATTTTCCGAGTAACAACCTCTTCTGGTTTACCTTGTACATATATTTGTTTATTAGCTAAAGCTACAATTTGATTTGCATACCGAAAAGCCAGATTCAAGTCATGCAGAACGAGGACAATAGTGCGTCCTTCTTTTTTATTTAGATCAAAAAGTAGATCAAGCACCTCCACTTGGTGTCTTAAATCAAGATAAGTAGTTGGCTCATCTAAAAGGATTGTATCGGTTCCTTGAGCCAAAGCCAGTGCAATCCACGCCCTTTGTCTTTGACCTCCGGACAGTGAATCAAGGGGACAATCCATCAAATCTGTTAGTTGGGTATTTTCCAAGGCACTGTTTACCATTTTTTCATCCTCTTCTGTCCATTGCTGATACCAGTGTTGGTATGGATATCTACCTTGTTTTACTAAGTTAAAAACCGTTAAACCTTCTGGCGCTATTGGCCCTTGGGGCGAGATTGCTAAACTTTTTGCGACCTGACTTGATTTTAAACTGTTCATATCCTTCCCATTTAATAAGACAGCTCCTTTTTTAGGCTCTAGCAATCGAGCAAGGGAACGAAGCAAAGTTGATTTACCACAACCATTACTTCCAACGAATACTGTAATTTTATTTTCTAACAAGGTAAAATCTAGACCTTGAATGACCGTTTCAGTATCATAAGAAAGTGTTAATGAACGTGTTTGTATAACTGCCATCATCATTACCCCATTCATCTCAAAAATTTTTATTTCTGTACAGTAAGTAAATAAAAAAAGGTGCACCGATACCTGCAGTGAATACACCAGCTGGTATATCAAGTGGTAAAAAAGCCGTCCGAGCAACGGTATCCGCAAGTATTACTATTAAACTACCGATTAACGCCGCAACTGGTAGTAAGCTTCCGAATGAAGACCCGACTATTTTTCTCGCTATATGAGGTGCGATCAAGCCTACAAAACCGATTGCTCCACCTATAGATACTGCTGATCCAGCCAATGCAACACTAATTATTACAAGAATCCCTCGATGCAGCTGAACATGTGAGCCTAAACTTCTAGCCATGTCGTCCCCCAATTCCTGCACATTGATAGACCGTCCACAGATAAATGCCAAAGGAATAAAAATGATTAGCCAAGGGAGTAAAGCAATTACATCTTCCCATGAGGAACCATAGATACTTCCTGTTAACCATATGTACGCCTGACTAGCAGCACTATAAGGGCTTAAAACAATCATTAACGTTGTTAAAGAACTTGTAATCGTGGATATTCCAATACCTACTAACACTAATCTAATTGGAGTTACACCTTTTTTCCATGCTAGAGAATATATAATAATAGAAATACTTAGCGCCCCAAGAAAAGCAGCAAGAGGAAGCCATTTAATACTTAACGTCTCGGAAAAATAAGTAATAAATGTTACGGCTGCAAAGGCAGCTCCTCCAGAAATACCAATAATATCAGGGGAAGCTAATGGATTACGAATAACTCCTTGAAGAATGCCACCAGATATAGCCATTGCTGCACCTACAAGTATTGCTATGGTAACTCTAGGTAGCCTTAAGTCTACTATAATCATGGTGTGCTGATCGAATCCATATCCAAACAATGTCTTCATTGCCTCTATCGGACTGATAATGGTACTGCCCACACCTACACTAATCACTAAAAAAATACCCGTTAACACGAATAACATGGTAAGCACAGTCAATGTTTTTTTTTCGACTAAAAAGGAATAATAGCCTCTATTGCTTCGGAATGTTATTCTTTTATTCATGACGAAGCCCCTTCCGAACCATATAGATAAAAAATGGCGCGCCAATTAATGATGTCATCACACCTATAGGAATTTCTTCTGGTTTAATAGGAAATCTTCCAATAATGTCAGCTATTAAAAGTAGAATAGCACCAACTAATGCACAATACGGTATAATCCATCTGTAATCAACACCCACTAAAAACCTAGCGATATGAGGTACAATAAGTCCAATAAATCCAATAGCTCCAACAACTGCTACTGCACTTCCCGCCAATAAAACCACTGTTATAGCAATTAATATCTTTACAAGTCCTGTGCGTTGGCCCAGCCCCTTAGCCACATCCTCCCCTGATGCGAGTATATTTACATGATACGCTAAACCTAAAGCAAGAATAAATGAGACTAGTATATACGGCAACACAGGTAGAAGCATCTCAAGAGACCTACCAGACACCGAACCTGCAAGCCAAAATAAAACGTCCTGTAATCCTGCCTCATCAAGAACAAGCATTCCTTGTGTAAATGATGAAAATAGAGCTGTTATTGCTGCACCAGCTAACACTATTTTCACCGGAGTGGGCTCCTTATTTCCCAGTGTTCCAAGGTAATAGACAGATAGAGCTGCAATACCTGCACCTAAAAATGCAATCCACATCAACTGTACTAATGAAGAAATTGGAAAAAAAGAAATTGCTAAAACAACAAAACAAATAGCACCAGCATTAATTCCAAAAATACTTGGTGAAGCCAATGGGTTTCTAGTTAATGCTTGCATTAATGCACCAGCTATAGCGAGGTTTGCACCTATGATACTAGCAATTATGGCCCGAGGTACTCTTGTAGTCTGGATAATTACTTGCTCAGTTGATGTAGAATCATAGGAAACAAAAGAATCAAAAGCCATTTTCAAACTAATCTCTGTTGCACCAAGAACAATGCTTAAGAAAAATGTGCAGAGTAATAACAAAACACCTATGATAACACCTATTATTTTTAATGATCTTGTATGCAAAAGCTGAAACATCTGTCCTCATCCTCTATGATCTCTTTCATTACTAGTTACGCAAACTAGCTCGGCTCTTACACAAATGAATGAGCAATCGTTAGGTTGACAAATATATCGTCGTTCAAACCTAATTGCCCATTCATGGAAAGTACTTATTCTAACTCAAAGTATTCATATAAATCTTCCAACATTTTTGTTGCGGCGATTGGTCCAGATCCATTCGTCCATATTACAGGGTCAACACTATAAACTCGATCATTTTGTACGGCTCTTAAGTTTGCCCATAAAGGATGGTTCACCCAATCTTCTCTTGTATCCACACGGCCGTCATCCCTAGATACACTAGTCATGTCAAAAATTATGTCAGCGTCCATTTCTGGAATATTTTCTTTAGATGTTAGCTTCACGCCCCAATCATCACCAACTTGATTAGCAGGACGTTTTAATCCCAATTCATCGATAATAAGCGCTGGAAATGTATTATAAAAAATACGCGCATGGTCTGATCGAAATCCGACAATGGCTACTTCCGTATTCTCCAACTCGCTTCCTAGTTTCTCTTTGAAATTCATTACCTTTTCTTCCCACTCTGTTAAAAATGCTTGCTCCTCTTCCTCTTTATTTAAAGCATCAGCAGTAAGACTAAGTATCTCCTTCCAGTGAAAATGATCCTCCGTGACCACTGTTGGGGCAATATTAGATAGTTGGTCATAAATTTCTTCATGGCGTGTTTTTGATGCAATAATTAAGTCTGGTTGTAGCGCTATGATTTCTTCTATGTTGGGTTGTGTTTCCAAACCCAAATTTGTGACCCCATCCATTTCATCTCTGATATAGTTGTACCAAGGCTTTTCCACCCATGCCTCTACTGCACCCGCAGGTTGGATTTCCAAGAGTAACGATGCATCGGTTGCCCCTTGAAATAGCGTAACTACCTTGCTTGGGGTACCACTTACTTCCGTTTCTCCTAACGCATGTTCAATGACTCGTGTGTCCTCACTATTTTCCGTAACATCTTCCTCATTACTACTTTCCTCCGTATCCAGTGTCTGTTCATTTGTATTTGAATCAGAAGAGGTTTCTGCTTGTCCATTTCCTCCACAACCCGCCAATACTAACAAAGCAACTAAAATAAATACTTGAATAATACCTATTGATATAGTTTTAAACATGTCTATCTCCTTCCAATCATTGATAACAATTCTCATTTATGATTATACATTGCCTCTAAACGAATAACATGGATTATTCAGACATTAATTTGCACGATTAAGACAATATCAATTGATTTACCTTATCTAATAACAAGTTATGAGAAAAAGATGTGTAACAGGTGTAAAGGTGCTGATTACCATACAATGGATAAACTTGATTATTACGTACTGCCTTTAATTCATTCCATTTTACGTTTTGAAATAGTCGGTGAATTTCCTGCTGTATCATCTGATTCATTACTTTTGTACCATTATGTTTATATGTAGTGATGATCATTCGATCGGCATTTATTCGATGTAAATCATCAATCGATACCTCTTGATAATGTGGAATTTCTTCAATAGCTTTGGGAGCTCGAAGCAATAAATCATCATAAATCACAGTTCCAATATTTCGCTGTCCATATACACATAACTTCCCCTTACCTACGCCAACGATTATAATACTATCCATACCAACTTTACCTTCTAGCTTTCTTTCAATCTTCTGAGCCTTTATTTCATACTGTTCTAACCACAAATCTGCTTCGTTCTCTCTTTCTAGTACGCTTGCAATTTTTTTAAAATGACTTTTCCAATCCCCATAAAAAGGCAAAGATATGGTAGGAGCAATTTGACTCAATATTTTTTGTTCCTCAGCATCATCACAGTCTCTTTCTTCTCTAGTAATAATTAAATCTGGCTTTGTTCTCATCAGTGTATCTAAATTTGATTCCTCTAAATCTATCGTATGTTGAAGCTTTTTCGTTACTGGATAAACATCATTGATAATAGCAGCAAAAGGATCAACATTTAATGCAATGAAATGACCAGTTAGCAAATGCTTCAATGATACAACTTTATTAGACTCTTTCGTTTTTTTTACATAAACACTTGGTGAAAACCCTGTCTCCGCTTTGAATTTTCGACTGAAATAAAATTCATCCTTGAAACCTACTTTCTGAGCAATGGAACGAGATGTCTCATTAGACGTTATAAGCGTATTTTTAGCATGCCTGATTCGTACCTCTGTTAAATATTCCACCGGTGTTTTTCCCACTTGTTGTTTAAACAAACGCGAGTAATAATCAATGTTCATACCAGCAATTTCTGCTAAACTCTTTCGGGATAAAACAGTGCTATAGTTTTGTTCTATGTAATCCTTTGTTAAAGCAATTCTATCGCTTGTGCTCTCTTTTTTCCCCGAAGAATCATTTACAAAAAGTGTCACTAACATTTCTTGAAATAAGATATTGGCTTTCATCTCATTAAATGAGCTTTTACCCAGTTTATGCTTCATTTCCTTAACCATATTTATAATTAAAGATACATTGCTAATTTCAATCTCCACTGGCCAATTCAAAAATACTGGCTTAATAGATTCTCTCTCTTTTTTATCATTGATATTAAATACATGAAATTGAACAATAAAACAATCGATCAAAGATTTTTCATCTAAACGAATTTGCACACTTAATTCTGAGGGCAAAACAAAAGCCTGTCGTCGATGAAAAGCTAATGTTTTTCCACCAACAACCATATTCCCCTTGCCATCTAAAATTATTAACAAAGTCTGTAATGCATGATTGTTTTTTGAAACAATCATTCGGTTACTTGTCACATGTTTAATGTCATTTAATTTGTATAGGTATGTAGCTAGTTTATCGAATACATCAGTTCTATTATTCATAGTCACCCCACCAATAATGATAATCATTCTCAATATAATAATAAAGGATTCTTTACTAGATTGCTACTTTTCAGGACGGAAGCAGGGGACGGTTCTTTGCTTCGGAAGCAGAGAACCGTCCCCTGCTTCCACTAATAAAACAAAAAGTCGATGTGTTTTCAACTTGAAAACACATCGACTTTCTCTACTTTAAAGCACTCTCACTCTCACTCTCGATAGTTTATGACAAAAAAACGAGTGGTTACATGTACTAATTTTAACCTAACCTTCTTTTTCTCCACCACATCACACCGAAGCCAGTGCTTCCTAATAAGACAAATAGTGCTCCGATTAAGACGATGTTGAATGTATTTGTTGCGGTATTTGGAAGACTGTCTCCTTTTTCAGCTTTCTTATCGGATACTTCTTCCTTATCTTCACCGTCTTCCACAGCCTCATTTTCTTCCCCTTGATTATCTTCACCTTCACCATCTTCCTCAACAGGAGTCGGCTCTCCATCATCTCCTTCCCCAGGAGTTGGTTCTTCTTCACCCGAATCCGGATCTGTACCTGGCACCTCCTTAGGTGCAATATATTCAAATGTACCTAATTCTTTATTTGTATCTAGTAAGCTTGCAAACACAGTCACCGTAAAGTCTTTCTCTAGATTCACATCAGCTGCTACTAGATTTTCTGAATCGACAACAGAACCGCCAAGAATCACTTCTTTTTCAAACTCCAATGATTCTGAACCTGTTACAGATCGGTACTCTACCTCTGTAAATACAGTTTTGCCATCTTGATCTATTTTCACTGTAACTGGGATGACCATATCAGGATTAGTATTATTTGTATAGGTAGAATCGGGGATAACGTTCATCCACTGGTCAAAATCGCTCAATACTAGTTTCGCCGATAGTTTTAATACATCTCCGTCCACTTCTGCTTCGATTTCACCAGTGGCATTATCAGCAATCGCTTCGCCAGTGCTATACATATGATCACTTACATAACCGAATGCATCAATTACGTATGGAGTATAAAATGCGCTAACATGTTCCCCGTTCTCAATCTCAAAAACATGATCTACTCCACTTGCACGTAACTGATTGTCTAACTGAATTGCTGGAACGCCAAAACCATAAACATCACGGTTTCCTGAAATAAAGTAATGGCTGAAGTTTTGTAAATATGCATCACTTACTTCTTCCGCAATCACATTTGGACTGTTTGCTCCTCCATAGCTAAATGCACCAAAGAAACTGATGACAGAGGAGAAGTGGTTTGGATTACGTAAGCCAATACCATACGCGCCTTGACCACCCATCGAAGCACCTGCTGTTCCGTTAAAACGCGCGTCCTCAATGGTGCGGTAGTTTTCGTTAATAAACGGGATCAAATCTTCTGTCACCATTAGCTCCCAATCACCACGCCACCAGCTCAAGCCATCACTATCAGGAATAACAACAATCGTATCCTGAATGTCACCATTTTCCATCCCTTCATTTAGAAGACCGTCAATCCCATCAATTTCATATGATTTACTTGTACTACTAAACTGGTGCAACAAATAGGTAACTGGATATCTTTTATTTGAGTCAAAGTAGCCATCTGGAAGGTAGACACGGTAATTCATCTCAGTCGCGCCTTCAAGACCCTTTGCACTCGCCGCATAACTTGAAGTGTAACTGTCTACATAGAAATTATCATGGTCACCATAGAGGATCACTTCTCCATCTTCCATGATGTAATAATGATTAACTGCTTCAGAAACAGTTTCACCATTTGCCATCTGGATTGTTCTTTCCGCTTGATACAAGTACATTTCCTTGTAGTTATAAACGTTTACCTTGTTATCCGTTACGATTACATCACCGTCTCCAGCAACATACGCTTTCACTTTATCAAGTAATCTATTTTTATCAAACCCAGCTTGGAAGTAATCCGGTGCGACTGTTTTAGCAAAAGCATCAAGATCTTTCGCTTCCATTGCTTTATTTTGTCCTTCTACAAATTCGATAATTTGATCAGTAACAGCTGTGTCTGCTAGTTCAGAAGGTAATCCAACAATTCGATTGTAAGCTGCAGGTGAATAAATCCCTACCGGACCTTCATACCAGCCGCCACCCCATTAGAATTTGCCATTCTGACTGCAATCGTATTGGTACCACCGTAATTTAAAATGGAAGCATCTAGATCGTATAAACGTTCCACGTCCCATGGATTGCTTTGATCATAGGCTCCACCTGCTTCTGGAATACCAGTAGCGCCAACACGGACACCATTCACATAGGTTTCATTCGCTTCATCAAATTTACCAAGTGCTAATAATAAATCTTCTGTGGCAAAATCCGCCGGCATTTCAAATTCGCGTACGTACCATGCATAGCCTAACCAATTGGAGTTCCCGCCAAGGCTTTCATCAAAATCAGCTGACCACCATCCAAGTGCTGGTTGGACAGTTCCCCAACCACTCCACACATCCTTCGTTACATTATCTATTTGATCGAGTGCAACACTTCCGGTATTGGAGTAGGATTTATACGCATTGAATTTCCAGTCGCCCATCAGGTCAATTAACTGTTCATCCGGCTTTGCACCTGTATCCATAATACGTACTAATGACTCACTTCCTATATCCATCTTAAAGCCAAGCATTTCAGCCGATACCGATACAGTAGAACTCGTCCCATTTACTATATTTGGAATGCTAAACGTTCCAGCAAAAGTATCTGGCCCACTAACCTCAATTACCTTCTGATTGGAGTGTAGTACACTTCCGTCTTCTGGATCTGTTAGGCTGACTTCCACTATCATCTCTGTCGCGTGTTCAGAGATCTCACTAAATGTATCATTTACGTCAATCGTATAATCGACTTCAATATTTTCAACAGAAGTTGCCGCTACTTGGGGAGACAATGCCACGTCCCCGCTCACCATATCAGAATAAAACTGTTCACTGAACCGATTAATAACACGACTAACAGACTCCTGTAGGTATGCATCATCATAAGACCCATAGCGTGCCGTGTATTCATGAAGATCATAAGACATCATAGGATCCCATTGAATGAATAACGAGCCAATCGCATTCGTAGATTTTACCATATGCGTATAGGAATCTTCTGTTGGACCATCAAGATACGTATAATAACTACCAATATTGTCTTTCCCTATCGTTGAGATAATGTCATATACATCCCCGTATTGTTCATATAATCCATTATCATCACCTGTAAAATTACCACGGATACTACCGATATTTTTAATCGTATCCGGTTGATTATGAATAGTTCCCTCATCTGTCATACCCATGATGTATGCCAGGTATCCTCCAGTTCCAACACCCAAAACGGCACGCTGGTTCACTGTAGGAATTGTTTTAAAGTTACTATCGACATCTGCAATTACTTTGTCCATCGTGATACGAAAATCTTCATTTTCATCAAAAGTAGGCAGAACGATAATCATCTTGCCTGCTTGGACTGTTTCCATCTCACTTTGAATCATGGAAATCATTTTATCACTAAATGATGCTTCCCCGTCTTCCGGCATCAAATAAAGTACAGGATATGCTTGTCCATTTTCATCATCATACCCTTGTGGAAGTATCACATTATAGCCATCCATTTGAACCTTTGTCTCCTCGCTTGCCGCTAACGTATTGATATTAAGATTGGAAAAAACTAAAACCATCGCCATTACTAGTGTGAAAATTCTTTTCCCCTGTTCCATCCTAAACCTCCTTGTTTTCAAACCAAATCAAACGCTTTCTACTACATTTATGTTTTTCTTCAGTTGAACAAGCTTCAAATCGCACTTCCTCGTCACCCCCCTATTGTAAGCGTTTTCAATATTACTTAATAAGCTTACCAAATATAAAAATAGAACCGTTAGGACTATCTTTAGAAGTCTATTTAAATATCTTTAGGTTTTATTTACATAGTAATTGGAATTTGTAATTTCTTTGGAAGCAGGGGACGGTTCTCTGCTTCTTCTCACTATCTACCTAATAAAACCGTCATTTTTTAGTATCTGTTGAAGAAGTATCTATTTCAAACTAGTAATAAAAGCCTATTAGTGAGTGTTCAACATGATTTTTTACCTATTTACGAAGGTAAAAATATCCAATAACATAATATTTACTTAAGTATAATACGCCTTGTTCGTAGAAAAAGACAGTGGGGGATGAAACGGTGAGAAATTCATTTAGATCTTTACTTACTAGTTTAATATTGATATTTTTCCTTGTAGCGTGTAATTCAAATGAGACAACGGAAAGCAAAGACCAAAATAACAGTACTGAAGAAACATCCGTAGAAAAAGCAGAAGCTAGCGTTGATGATAACGAAGATGAAAAAGAAGAACCTAAGGTCGCAAGCCAACCGCAAATGGAAGATGTACCTCCAGTACCATTCACACTAGAAGAAGCTGTGAATTATCCATTGGTTGGACAGTTTTCCGGTAAAAAATTCACTGAGCAGGAGGATGCTGCTAAAAAAATTCTAAATCAATTTCCACCGCTTACAAAAGACAGTTCTACGGAAGAAATTGAATACGGTAAGCAATATCTATTGTCACTATTTAAAGAAAATATCACGATGGTGGATGTACCAATCAATCAATGGGAGTCCATGATATTCGGTGACCCAACAGGAGAGACAGATACATTAAAGCCAAAAGAAAACTATAACGTTGCCCTTCTGCTAGACGCCAGTGGAAGTATGGCAAACTATGAACATGACTATACAAGAATGGAACTAGCAAAAGAAGCGATTCAGCAATTTGTGGAAGACCTTCCTAAAACAGCAAACGTAGCTCTTTATGTGTATGGGCATGTAGGAAGTGGTAGTGATGAAGATAAGACCAAATCCTGTTCCACCATCGATGAAGTTTATCCACTCGCTAATTATAGTACGGATGAATTCACCGAAGCTTTACATCAGTTTGACCCAGCAGGGTGGACACCAATGGCCGGAGCCATAAAAAAAGTACAGGAAGACTTTAAAGAACTTCATGAAGAACAAAATTCCAATGTCGTTTATATTGTCAGTGATGGTGTAGAAACATGTGATGAAGACCCGGTAAAGTCGATTGAATCACTGGCAGATTCAGATATCAATCCTCTTGTTAATATCATCGGCTACCAGGTAGACAACGAAGGACTAGTGCAGTTAAGAGAAATGGCTGAGGCTTCCGATGGGCGCTATGTGAATGCGACTAGTCAGGAAGACATCATAACTGAGTTTGAACAAACTTCAAATATGGCAGGATTATGGGCGGATTGGCATAATGATGCACAACGAAACATCTCAAATTTATTTAATAACATCAGTAGCCAGCTTTCCAATTGGTATAACGATGAACAGGAGAAACTAACAAGGGAAACAAATAACTTATTTAAATCCATTGGCTATTTAAAAGACAAAGAGATTATTGATTCCGATATATACTACGAATTTATCGGTATGGCAGACGATTCGAGTTCAGGTGTTAGACGCGATATTACAGATCTCTATCAAGAATTAAACGGAATGAACATTGATGAGCTTTGGGATAACCGTAAAGAAGTCACCAATCGCTATAGTAATAGGTGATAATCACGATATAGGGATGCTGTTTCGAGATATTCTCATATTTTCATTAAAATGACAGAAATAGATTGAACCCCTAGGTGACTTTCCTTGGGGTCGTCTTATTTGTATCAATATTATTTGCTAGTAATTCTATTATTCCTCTCTATAAAACAATGTCATGACCATCGGGATCTGACCCTTCTGACAATCAAGTACTTGACTCTATACTGTAACAATTTCGGAAGCAGATCGAAAGCAGGCGACGGTCCTCTGCTTCTTCCTTAACTAATAGTAAAGTCATTGAACATTTGTTCTAATAAAAGCTTGTATCTGGATAAAAGGTTTCTGATACATCATCCGTTAAGTGATATTCAATATTCTTTTCCGTGATCACCATCGAATAGACCACTATTCCATCGGAAAATTCTGTCTGAATATGAGCTATTTTCCCATTTTTCGTCTCTATTCTCTATCTCTTCATATTTTGTGAGGTCCGGTGCATTTGTCTCCTTATAGCTTGACCACGATAACTTTTAGCCCCGATCGGCATCATCCATCGGCCTTTTTTATAATCTAAGTTCGCACCTATAAGAAAATAGATAAGCCTGAAAGATACCGGAAAAAATATAATGGCGACGAACAAAGCAAAAATAGCATCCATGTTAAAAATAGTATTCACCAATAACAGGCCAAGGACCAGGAAATAATATACTACCATTCCCCAGTACATCAGCCTTAGAATCCTGGAACCAAATGTCTTCCCTTTTCTATATGGTTTACCAAATAAAAACTGAATGAATTTAGTCATTCCCATCCCTCCACTCACGCGTTCTTAGAAACAGCCCTCAGGATGTTTTTCTTCACTAATGGATAGATTTTTAGTCTTAAAAACACAATTGCTAGAAGAAAAGGAATACTAAATATCAATCCTAAAAGCACAATTGGCCCATAGAAAAATGAACCACCAATTATATAGAAAGAAAATAAAATTATAACTAAATAGTTTAGTGAAAATAAGATGTTCATCATAATAAATGTTAGTTGTAATATATTTTCTATTGTAATAAAGATTTGTCAATCTGGTTCCCTAGTTCTCTTATTTCAACAAAAATAATTTTCCAATCCTCTGAATATCACTCCAACAATTTGATCATGATTTAAAAAAACATTGGTTTCATTAGAGATATGTCCTTGTGGATAAGGGCATGCTACATAATCCCAAATTTGATTATTATTTTCCTTCTGCTGTTTTCTCCCATAAATCATCACAGCCTGTTCCACAATTTCTAACGTCACAACTGTACCAATCGGTAACAACTCATCGCCTATTTCTATTGTTAATGAATTGATTTGGTCTACCATCTTTTATTTATTATTCAACTATATTAAAACACTATTCTATTGTAACCCCTAGCTTAACACCTATAATAAACCTTAAATCAAGAATAGTTTCTTTTCCAATCCTGGCTTCACCTCCAACACTTCCACCTGAAGCTCCAAAAGTGAATTTTATATCAGTGTCTGTAAAAGGTATCCCAATAATAGGACTAACTTCTCCTTCTATTAGTGAGGCCTTCGCAGCCACACCTACTGAATTTTTATCAAAACCGGCATATGCTTTTGCATTACCCATTGCCACTTTTACTTCTACACCTACGCCACCAAATACAGCGCCAACATAAGGTGTTTGTCTATCAATCTGTGTTTTCCCCTTTAATTGATAAGCAGTTCCTCCTGCCTTTGCAAGTGATAGGTAAACTGGTAAGCCAAATACAGAGTCTCCTCCAATTTGTGCACCAACTTCCCCCTGTAATACATCTATTTCTCCAGTGGCATCAACAACTTGCTGTATAAATATTTTACTATATCTTTTATTTTCTTTGTTCTTGTTCAAAATCGATATCTTTTCAAATTTTATAGAATTTTCGACTGAAGTATTAAATATCGCTTCAGTACAATAACTTATTCTATTTTGTGCCTTATGTCGAATTTAGTAGGTAAAATATTACAATAATTTGAAAAATATAGTAGATTAACATGTTTTATTATAGTATTATAATAAAATTATATTGATAGGGGAAATGAGAAAAATGCTAAGAAAAATTTCAATTTTATTAATTGTGGTAGTTTTAGTTACAACACCATATTCATTTAATGGTAGTTACTTTACTAAGAATCTTGTGCCCAATAGAGTAGATGCTAATGCCTCAGGGGATATAGAAATACTAGATATAGAACCTGCTGTTAATGAATTCTATGAATATATACCAGAAGAGGTTCAAATACTAGAAAGTATAGAAGAACAAATAGTTAATATCGAAGAGAATCTTGATACTCTACAAGAACAGGAAATTGACCATGAATTAGAAAATGCTGTAGAAGAATTAAAGGCTATTGATATGGAGCAAGTTGTAGCAAATGAGATACAAAAGCAAAGTAATGAATTAACCCTTGATAACACAGAAGAAGTGATAGAGGTATTAGAAGATGAAAACTTGACAATTAGTGAAGTTACAGAATCTATTTTAAATGATGAAGAAACTACTTTAGAGGAAGCACCAGAAGAAGAGATTAACGGAGAAATAATAGAAGATCCTATTGCTAATGAAATAGAAAGCACAGATATAGATGAACTAAACCCTGAAAATGCATTACTAGACACAGAAGTTACAGTAAATATAGTTAAAACGAAAGGCGATGAATCTATTGTTATAGAATTAGGAGAATTTGTAGAAGAGGTTAAAGAGCAAAGTGAACCTGAAAGCTATTCTTTATTCCAAAAAAGCACAGTATCTGCATCAAACTCTGGTTGGGGGTACTTTTTGGCTGTTAAGAATACTGCAGTTGCTGATATGAATACTAAAAGTGCTAAATTCGTTAATATGGGTACCTTTACAAAAGCTGGTGGTGTATTAAAGCCAAAAAGTTATACTATGAAGCTTCAAAATAAAAGGAAGACAACGAGTTCAGGAAGTTATTCGACCTCTTCCACCAAGAACGTTAGTAGTGCAAAATTAGGGAAAACCTATTATTTAGAGAGCTCTATTAGTAAAACGTATTTTTGGAAGGCGTATGCTTCATTCACTGGTACATTTAAGGATGGTTCTAAAGATGTTGATAACACAGCTTCTGATAGATTTTTATTAAATAAAAAAGGTGTTCCATATCCAACATATAAAGACAAGAAATCTAAAAAAACAATGTCTGAGCCATCTTCTACTACTTGGACAAAAAAATATTATCCAGAAAGTTGGACTACTTCAAAGAGAAACAAATACCTAAATTGGTATGAGGGTGAATATGGTAAAATAAATCGGAGTGAATATGAAATTCACCACATCCGACCTAGAGTGTACTATGGTTCAAACAGTAATAGTAACTTAATCCCATTGAAAAAGTCTTTTCATAAAAAAGTATCAACTTGGTGGAAAAATTACTAATATAGAGGTTGAGAAAAATGAATACAATTGAAACGTTAAAAAAGCGAATAAACCAGAACAAATTGGTGGTTCAAAAAGAAGATGGTTACTTGGCTGAAGAGGTATTTAATTTTAACCCTCCAGCCTTAAAAGAAGATCTAGATAAATTACCTTCTTATGTACCAGCAGATTTAATTTCCCTCTTATCAAAGAATAACGGGGCCTATTTATTTGAACACCCTGTAAATGGTGGAGGCACTCAATTATTTTCTATTGATGAGATTATAGAGTATAGAGATATATGGGATTGTCCAGAATATTTCATCCCAATCGGAATTGGAATGGATGGCCTTTGGATAGTGTGTCAATATGACAAAGAGACTAAGGAAAACTATATGTGGATTGGAGAATTTTTAAATTTTGAAGATGACTTCGAGAAGTTATCTATTGATTTTTCTACATGGTTAGAACGTTTCATTATTTGCCAAGGATGTTCTTTCTGGGAATGGAATAGGTAAAAAGTACAGAGGCTGTCACAACAAGGTCGTTTGAAGGGCCTAACGGGCAGTCTCTTTTTATTTCTGGTATTGCACATTGGGTGTTTTACAAGATATGATTTGGGTGAATAAGCATGAAGTATGGAGAGGTTGAAGACATAGTAACTGTTGCTCCATCCATTGCTTAATATCACGAAACATTGGTTTAATTAACCGTATATGACGCTAGAAGCCATTTGTAAGGCATTGGATTATCATGCTGGGGACATATCGGAATACAAATGATGAAGAGAGTGTAAAGTAGGATGAA
The DNA here is from genome assembly GCF_030282825.1 of Aquibacillus rhizosphaerae. Taxonomy (GTDB): domain Bacteria; phylum Bacillota; class Bacilli; order Bacillales; family Amphibacillaceae; genus Aquibacillus_C; species Aquibacillus_C rhizosphaerae. The sequence continues at coordinate 6,280 of NZ_JASTZU010000057.1, read as the reverse complement.
GTCATAAAAAAGAGCTGAACCTTTTAGTTCAGCTCTTTTCCTAGTATCTAAATTTTGAGACATTGCTAACGTCTTTTCCAGTCTAAAGTAATTCTTATGTTGTCTTCTTCAACTAATTCACTTCCTGACTGGACTTCAATTATTTCCATGTCAGTAGTTGCTCTTATCGCATGTTTAGTACCCAACGGTATTTTAATAGAATCGCCAGGGTGCAAATAGCACCTGTAATGGTAAGGAAAAGCTTAAATGAACTTATTCAATTGATCGTGATTTATGCTGAGATAGGAAAAAGAACAGAAGATTCTATTATTATAATTTCATTCGAAATTAATGACTAAACCCTATCCAGTCAGTATATGACTGGATAGGGTTTTAGTCTCACTACGTTACACCGAAGATACCATTTGATTATGTCCATATGGAAGCTTATTACAGTACATCATCCGAAATCACTTTAATATACCTGCGGTGATTGGCACCAGGAAACTAATCAAGGCCTGCCACCTATATGCTTCACCTTAAGAATAGGGATTTTTTAATTTTTTCTAATCTTCTATCAAATTATCGTAAGAATTTCCGTTAATGATTAATGTATTAGCCTCTATAAAAAAACAATCTTTATTATTTACTTGAAAATAGAAATTTGTTGGAGCGGTAATTAATTCTATCTCTTTCAAATCTCTTTCTAAGCTTCGTATATATATCTGACCAAATCCATTTGGATGGTAACTAATTTCTGAAAGTAGAAAATCATCATTATTACCATAATTATTTAATCTGTACGTTTCTACTTCAGCTTCTTGATGAACATAATAGGATAGAACTTGTTTAAATTGAATAGTGGTTTTTAAAATCTCTTGATTTTTTGTAGAAATTAGTTTTAAGGTAATCGATTCATTTAGATAACTAATTTGCAAATCAGATATTATCCAGAATTCTGCATAGTCTTGAAATAGACTATTTATCTCCTGTGAAGTTTCTGTTCTATTTATCACTTCAATTACACCTCTATTTTTTAAATTTCTTTATTAGTTTTATTATTGTAGCTGTGGAAGATTCTTGTAATGTAATGTGTGTTTCATTAGCATTACTTATATTATGGTACCTAGTTGAAGCTTCATATAATGGTCCGATTTGGTTGAGGAATTGGTACAGTCCAAGGTTCCTGTTTTATTCAATTAAGACGTGGGTTTTTATGTGGATTATTAGTAGTAATGCAGGTATATAGAATGAGGATGTATCCACATGAGAATACGAAATAGAAAATATCTTAAAACTCAAGGGAGATTGGTTAGTTATGGACATAATACTAAATAACACTATTCCAATATCTCGATAAACAGAAAATTTCTAACTGATATTGCATCCTCTTGTTCAACCAACTCTGCAACAAAATGGTGGACATATTTAGAACAATTACACTTTTCCTTGGTATGTTTTCTGCGTCTATATAATCGTATAAAGAGATGTGGAAAGGCTCCTGTCAGAACCCCAAAGCATGTCGAATCAGACATACTTTGGGGATTTATACATGCACTAAAATAAATAATTCATGACTTACATTGCGCACCCTTATTATAGCAACACAACTAATATAGTCTTTGAAAAATTAAAGCCTTAGGTGCATCATCAGGTTACAGCGAAAGTTAAGAGATGAGTAAAATAGAAGGACAAACATGCCCCTTACTGTTTTCATTCCCCAATATTATGAACATTTTATTAGCTTTTAAATGTTTATAGCAGTCAGTGAGACTATAACAACACCTTTTTATGGTGACTAATTATCACTTTTAAAATCAGAGACTACCGTATTCTTCTATAATCGCTTTATTAGCACAAAATTCATAGAATTTTTTTAATAAATCATCTATATACTGCTTTCTAACTATTTTTTCTAACCATTCATCTGGAATTCCTTCCATTTTATAATACATGCCTGCTAACGAGCCCGTAATAGATGCAACAGTATCCGTATCATCCCCCAAATTTACAGCTGTTAATATTGCTTCTTTAAGGTTTTCAGTATTTCCTAGACTCCAAATTGCTGCCTCTAAAGTATGAACTACATAGCCATCAGAAATAATTTCATCCATCGGTAATTCCAAGAAATTCTCTTCAAAAATACGCTTATAATGATACAATTCTTTTCTATATATATGATTTTCATTAAAATTCTCATTAAATAATTCACTTATATCTTTTATAGATTTTGCTAGTGAACTATTATGAAATAACCTAACTAATAATTCAATATAAATGATAGACCCTACTATTGCGCGAGGATGAGAATGAGTAATTTCCGTATATTGTTTAATTATTTCTGCTTTTTTCTCAAAGTTAAATTCATTGCCGAGTAGAAAAGCAAGCGGTGATATTCTCATAATTGCACCATTTCCATTATCATACTCAGAAGTTCCACCACACTTTGATGCAGGGACACCGTTTTTAAATTTTATAATAGCCTCGTTAGTCGAATTACCAATATCAAATGTTTTACCAAAGGGTGTACAATAACCTGAATCTCTATAAAGTACAAATTTATCCATTAAACTATTTATAGATCCATTTTCTATAATATTCTCAACCAAACACAGAGTTAGCGAGGTATCATCTGACCAAGTACCCGGTGGCTGATTATGAGTACCGTAACCCTTTATATCATTTATATAAAAAGTACCCCTTTTTTTAAATTCTACAGGAACACCAATTAAATCTCCTAAAATCCCACCGTACATAGTTGGAAGCACTCGCTTTTTTATGTTTAGAGCAAGAAACATCTTATTGTCATCATTCCATCTATCTACCATTCTTCTACCTGAAATATTTCCACCTACTTTTTTACTAATTTTGCTTTATAAACCTGCCTATATAATTCACTTTCACTTAAAACGTTTTATCTTGCTTGATTATTTAACATGCTTTCTAACCGATCAAGTTCTATAACTAACGGCTCATTATAATCATCAAGGAGATTAGTATCAAAATAAGTTCTTACAGCACCTTTAATTCGATAAATTTTTAAAAATTCTTTTTCCCCAAAGTATTCTAATAACTTATGCAATCTATTTAATAAGTCATCCAAAAATTCATGTTGTTTTATTTTCTTTTTAGTTTCTATTAGGTTTATGACTATATTTACTTGTTCCTTTATTTCTTTATCATTTCTCACTACTATAATCCTCCTTTTTCTTGAAGGTATGGTGTTAACGTCTTTAATCCAATCTACTGAGAATTCTGCATCCTTTCAAGGTTAGTTCTACCTCGCGCGTCCTTCATATTTGGATTTATATTATCATCTCTTTGATAAACTTTCACGTTTTTAAATTGGGTGGTTTTATTACAATATCGATAACCATTATCTATACCCTTAGCAAACAACGAATAAGTATCTTCCACCTTCTGCCTCAACAGCCGCGGGTTAACCACATTCATCGGACCACCGACTGTTCCCAAGGCTGGGTCCATTCGGTAAGGCTGTAAGGAATCCAACATATCTTGCAGGGTGGCTCGACTAACTTCTCTTGACTCTTGTACCATCTGCTGGGATTTGGCAATGGTTTGTTTACTTATCGTGAACGTGTTACTCGTTAGTGTTGGGGCTACCGGAAGAAGTGCTGCTAGAGAAATGCCAAGACTCGCTGCTCGTTGTTCTTCGGTTAGTTCATTTCCTAGGATGTCTTTTCCGGTTATGTATTCCGAGAACCCATTGCTTGACGCCAATCCATAAATGCCTAATTCTGCTTTCCCTATGTTATCAAACGTTTTGGCACTTTTATAGGCGTCCAAAGCGTTCGAGGCTGTATTGCTTACCTTTACCGCCTGAATATATCCCTTTGCCACTTCTAGCTAATCTTCCAGCCCACCCGACAATTGGAATAAAACTTGCTGCAGCCATTGCCGCATAGGTGACCAGTTGACCCGCTGTTAGTTCAACACCGGTAATTGGATCAACGCCATCTCTCACTCGCAGGTAATCATAGTAGCCGGTAAATTCCCCCACAAAAGATTTGGTACCTACCCATACGTCTTCATACCACGGCCGTTTTTCAATTTCTCGGGCGTTTGCTTCTTGCTTTTTAAACGTTAAATAATCTACGGTTTGTTGCTTTTGCTTTAATTTCAGTTTTATGATTTTTCAAGCTATATCCTTCTCTTACTCGTCCTTGAGTCAAACTCGTATATACCCAACAAGGTTTAACTTCACAGCCTCCCGTTTCATAAGTTTTAATTTTCGTAACGCTTTTTAAAAGAATAGCGAGTATTATACGACAGTCTCTAGTAAAAATACAACTTAATATTTTATGAGCCAACACAAAGTACGAACACCTTTTTACTATACCCGTTGTTTATCTCCACGAGCTTTGTCATTATCGTTTATATAGTCATTATTCCATACAAAAACTACCTCTTACATGTAAAATGTCATCTCGCCTAATTATCGTTTTATTTTCACAAACCAAGTATTAAAACATAATGCCATGATGGTACTACCATCATGAGCTCTCGATTCTCGAACAAATTATTTTCTTTTTGTCTCATTCAAATATCAGTTAATTTAATATAAATTAAAGAAAAAAAAAACTTGAAAGGAGTAAAACCATTCAAGGTATGTTTTATTATCGTTCTTTAATCAGCTAGTAACTCCAAGTAATATTTATCATTTTCTTCTATCTTTCTTAAAAATTCTTCCAGAGAAGTCGCAATTTGAATATCATAATAGTAAACTGCACTTCTATTATTTTCATTCAATTCTATTGACATTAAAGCTGATTCACTGCCTTCAAAAAATATTAGTTTGTTATTCTCAAATTCATCATAGATTTCTATGTCGGGATAAAACTCAAAATCATTAACTCTTAATCGAAAATCCCTCACTGAATATGGGTCCATAATACGATTAATATTAAACTCTGAACCTTTGATAAATCCGTAGCCAACCTCTATATAAAAATTAACTAACTCCTTAGGAAATTTTAAATCGAGTTCCTTCTCAACCTCTTTTATTTCGTTTTCAGTCACTGGATAAAAACTATTTTCTTGGTTTGCCTTAATAAATTCATAGCTCATTATTTTTTACCTCCTTTAAATAGTGTATTTGCTGGTGAACCTGCTCCATGAATACCAGCTTGATGCTCATTTGGGAATTTTGCAGGATGCATATTCCACCATTCATGTTCTCCGCCAAAAGTATTTTCAATTATATGATGAGCATCATACTTATCTCCTTGTTTCCTAATTATTTTACCTGTTTTTTCTGAAATAACATTTTCATTATACACAGGCCACTTTTGCCCAGTATTTTCTTCCCAATCTTTAATTACTTTATTTTTCACTTTATCAAATACCGCCCTATGCTTAGCTGTTTCTATTAGTGACATTTTTTTATATTCTTTATTTCTTAAGGCTTCCTTCAACTTCTCAGTTTGGTTTTTAGGTAACTCTCTGCCGGTTCGCCCTTCTATATCTCTAATATATTTTTTTATTGTATCAGAATCTATCTTATTACCCTTAGCAAACAACGAATAAGTATCTTCAATCTTCTGCTTCAGTAACCCCGGTTCAACCAGATTCATCGGACCACCCACCGTTCCCAAGGCCGGGTCCATTCGGTAAGGTTGTAAGGAATCCAACATATCTTGCAAGGTGGCTCTTCCAACTTCGCTTGGCTCTTTTGCCATTTGTTGGGGAGTGATAACTGTCTCTTTCGTCGGCATCGATAGGTTTGAATCACCTAATACTTTACTATAAGCCCCTCCTCCGACTACCGTCGAGGCAAATCCGAAGCTATTTAACAAGTGATCTGCAGACAGTGGGTCTTCTGGGTTAACTGCCCCTATGACCATATCGGTGGCACCAACTGATAAATAATTACTAATGGTTCGCAAAGATGGATCTTCGAGCATTTGATAATAGTTATCCATTAATCCTTGATAGATACCTTTGGGAACACCAAAGGTCATCGCATTACCAAAGTCACCCACAGAGTCGAATGTTTTATCGGAACGTTCTATATGATCGTTGACTATCGTAGAGAAAATTTCTAAAACACTATTCGTCGTTTTAACACCCATCTTTTTTGCTTCATCTAGCAGAATATTTTTCATAACTTCCATGGATGCTTTTGCTGATTTTGCAGCTTTTACTCGATCTTGTACTATTTCTGTAGTCATGACGTTATAAGGAATCTGACTTACCTTTTGTCCTATCAACGTTTGGAGTGCCGTATTTGATATTAAAACAATATCTTCAACACTTGTTTGTTCCCCTTGCCTTTGTTTGT
>NZ_JASTZU010000056.1 GCF_030282825.1 Aquibacillus rhizosphaerae | reverse complement strand
CCAATACACTTGGCGCATGAAGTGAAACCGGTCAGCAATAATTAATGGATTACCCAATGCCTTACGTACAGCTTGCTTGAAAGACTTTGACAAATCCATCACCACAATCTCCGTCTTACTGGTATCACAGGACTGTAAATAGGACTGTATTGTGTCTACTTTTCTATCGGATAACACATCCACAATTTCTTTATTCTCTACATCTGCGATGACGGTTTGAAACTTTTCCCCACCTGCATCACCCTTGAATTCGTCAATAGATATAGCTCGCGGAAGAACTTTTGTAGTTTCGATTTTATGTCGATTAAATAAGCGCAATAATCGATTTGTCGTCATCCCTGTTAACTGAGCTGCAGTAGTAAAAGAACCAACAGCCGTATAAGTTAACGCAGTCGTCTGCACCACATTTGTACACCGCTGATAGCGATCCACCATCTGTAGTTTTTCGTAAAAGGTATGGTTACAATTCACACAGAGGTATCGTCTTTTGCATAAGGAAATTTTCAAGGATCTATTAGACATAATTGATCCCTGGATTTTCTGGTTGCGATAACCATGAACACGTTTCGTTTTCGTACTACAAAACGGACACTTCTGTTTTTTGACTTTTGTCCGCAATTCCACCAACAAATAGTCGGATTGATCACTGAAATCCCATACATCAACATGCTTGTCTTTAATCCCTAACATTTCTATGATAAAATGATTTTGCACTCTTTCCCTCTCCTTTTTCCTTTTGTCTCAACAACTTTAGGTTAACAAAAGAGAGGGGAATGAGTGTATTTTTTTGTTTTTGTTTTGTCCCTTGATAGGACTGAGGACACCACCACATTCAGTATAGAGCCCTTAAAAATGGAGTTTTTGAATGTGTAGCTGCTTATTGTGTTAAATCGTAGTTTAGTGGAAAAGGTAAGAAGTGAAAGATTCAAAGGTCATCCTAATTTATTGGAGGAATAACAGAAACGTGAAGATTATAAATTATCAAAAAAATGATACTGAAGCGATTGTTTCTTTGTTTTATGAAACGGTACATTCCATATATCCAAAATACTACTTCCAAACACAATTGGAAGCTTGGGCACCTATTGATGAAAAGGAATCTAGAGTGGGTACTTAGAGCAAAATATTAGATGAAAATATAACATTTGTTGCTAAAATAAATAATAAATTAGTTGGTTTTAGCGATTAAAGACTACCAAGTTCAATAGTTACAGCTAGATAAGCTTGAATCTGATGCAAAAAAATTGAATCTTTCGCAAATTGATACGGAAGCAAGTATTACAGCTAAGCCGTTTTTTGAACAACGAGGCCAACATTCGATAATTAAGTAAATCATTAAGATCTTTGTCTTTCAAGGTAATCAAATTATACTGCTAAAGGTGTTATTGGTTGTACTTTTTCAGTACAATAAGGTTCAAGTAAGGGGTCGTCGATTATGGCGATTCTATTTTTGTGTTTGAAGAAATATTGGAATTTTATGTTAATATTAATATGTGTATAGTTCTACTTAAATTAACGGGAGAACGTTTGGACTATAAGAAGGTAGGTTATCGAATGAAAAATATTTTAGTAATCGGTGGATATGGTCAAGTAGGTAGTGTAATCTGTAAAACTTTGTCTCACATTTATCCTGAAAAAATTATTGCTGCTGGTAGAAATTTTGAAAAGGCAAAAAACTTTTCCCTGTCAATGAATGGAAAGATTCTACCTCTGGCAATAGATATTTATAACTTGGATGTAACTCATGAAGTATTTAAAAAAACAAAATTAGTGATAATGTGCCTTGACCAAAAAGATACTAGTTTTGTTGAAAAGTGTATACAAAATAAAGTAGATTATATAGATATATCCCCTTCCTATAATATATTATCAAAAATTGAAAGCTTGAATACCAAAGCACTTGAATCACAAACAACTTTAATATTAGGAGTAGGCTTAGCTCCTGGTTTATCTAATTTATTAGTGAAAAAAATAATTCCTCAATTTGATAAAGTTATCAAAACAGATATTTATCTAATGCTTGGGATTGGTGAAAAGCATGGAAATGACGGAGTAGAATGGTTGCTAAATAATATTAATAATAAATATTCGATATTTGAAAATGGAGAAATAAGAAAAGTAGGTAGTTTCACGGAAGGTAAAGATGTAGAATTACCTAAGAAATATGGTAAAAGGAAAGCTTATAGATTTGATCTTGCTGACCAATATATTGTCTCTAAAACTCTCGAATTAGAAAATGTATCTTCTCGATTTTTCTATGATTCCGCTTTTATAACAAATGAATTAGTAATACTAAAAAAGTTAGGTGTTTTTAAGCTTTTAAACTACAAGTTTTTTAAAAAACTTTTCGCGAAAATATTTGTTGGAGCTTTACATATTTTCGATTGGTTAAAAATCGGATCAAATGATTATTTAATAAAAGCTGAAGTGTTTGGAGAAATTTCAGGTGAAGAAGTAACTATTGAATCGGTATTATTAGGTTCAAATAATACAGAGATAACAGGTAATGTTGCTTCGATAATAGGAAATAAGTTAATCCAAAATAAATATTCACCGGGTGTACACTACACGGAACAACTATTTGACTTAGATGAAATATTATCAAAATTAGATGATGAAATAACTTATAACTATGAAGTGAATATACTGGACTAAAAAGCCTTCAAAATAATGACCTTTTTATATTGGACACTAAGAAGTCTAAATGGAATTTTATGTTAAGGTAACCTTAAATGTGAATATTTATGCTTAAAGTAACCACGCAGTTTAGTAGAAGAAGAGCATTTGAGAATAGGAGTGGAACGTTATGAAAAAGAATCTACCATTAGTTGTTGCTATTTCTGGAGTCTCTGGAGGAGGAAAAACAACTATTGCTAAACATTTAAATGAAAGATTACAAAATTCTAAAACACTTTTTTTGATGACTACGATTTTGATGGTCCTGAAGACATAATTGATTGGGTTGATAAGGGAGCTAATTATGATGAATGGAACTTGGATCCGATTCTTAGAGATTTAGAAGCGTTACTTACTGAAACTTTAGATTACATTTTTTTAGACTTTCCCTTTGCTAATAAACACTCTAGAACAAGTGAAATGATTGACTTTACAGTGTTTATTGAGACTCCATTGGATATTGCGATGGCACGTCGAATACTTAGAGATTTTAATAATAGTTCTAACGATAAAATAATGTTGAGATGGAAAATTACATTTTACAAGGGAGACGGGGTTATCTTGAGATGCTAAAAACGATTAAACCAAATTCCGACATTATTTTGGATGGGACTCTTTCGGTATCTAAAATTGCAGATGAAATATGCGAGAGAATTTCAAGTCACAACTGATTACATATTAATAACGTTATGTACTAACGGGATATTTTAATACAAAGAGAGGAACATCAGATTTAAAGTAACGATCTTTACTTTTTTGTAAAATAAAATTTCACTGTTAAGTTAGGTAGGTTAAATAGTTGTTAAACAACTGGGTGGCTTTACTTTAAGATAAAATTCACCCCTTTGTTCAATTATAGGTGCTCTGTATATCCTATATTTAAGAAAGTTTTTAAGGGATAAGGTATTTGCCTAAGGGGTTACCTTCCTACGCAGGACCAGTAAACAGTAGATAAATCCCCTTCTAATGAGATGGTAGTTTACGTATATGGTTAAAACATATTTTGAAAAATGGAGGTTTTTGTTTGGAGATAATATTATGGATAATAGGAGGCATTATACTAGCATTTGGACTGCTTATTGGTATCGGAATATGGATGTTTAATAAGAATGTAAACAAAGAAGATTCCGATTATATTAAACGTTTTATTAAGGAAAAAGGTGGGTCTAAAGAAGCATCACTGTCTATTTGTTATAATGGTGAAAACTGGGTCAGTGTAAACTCAAACAAGAAACTTCCGCTTGCGAGTACAGTTAAGATAATTATTGCAATTGAATATGCAAGACAGGCATCAAAAGGGATGATTGATCCAAATAGTACGGTAGGTTTAAGAGAATTAAACCAATTTTATGTTCCAAAGACTGACGGTGGTGCACACGATGCATGGTTAGACACACTTTCTAGATTAGAAGATTTTGATTTCAACAATATTTTACTTAGTGAAGTAGCAAAAGGAATGATTGGCTTTAGTTCAAATGCCAATACTGAATATTTGTTAAGTGTGTTGGGAGTTGAAAATGTAAACAACCTTTTAGTAGAATTAGAACTACATAACCATGATGATATATATCCAATCGTAAGTTCAATAGCCATTCCAACTTACTTAATAAATAATAAGAAGTTTACAAAAAAAGAGACGATCAAAGCAATGAAAAGCATGGATATGATTCAATATCGTAATCTTGCTCTCGACATACATAATAATTGGCTTCAACACCCATTAACAGAGCGTGACAAAAAGCAAATCTCAAACAACATTAACCCATCCATAGAAAGAATTTGGTCGGATTGCCTACCTAGTTCTACTTCAGAAAATTACATCTCAATAATGAAAAAACTAAATAGCAAAACATATTTTAGTCAAGAAATGCATCATTTCCTTGATCCAGCTATGGAGCAGTTAATGGAAAACCCTACTAATCAAACATGGCTTAAACATGCAGGGCAAAAAGGTGGATCTACTGCCTTTATACTAACAAACTCAATGTATGCAACAGATAAAGATGGAAATAAAACTGAAATAGCATTTTTTTCGAATAATTTAACTCCTTTAGAAAAAGAGAAACTTTCAAGGAATTTAAATGGTTTTCAGTTGAAATTTCTTAAAGATAAAGATTTTCGGTTGAACATAAAAAAAGAATTAGAGGAAATAACATCTTCTTCGGAGACTTGTTAGCTGGAAAACCGCGTGAGAGGGTTGATAAGTGTCTGTTGTGGCTCTGATGTGGCTATGAATATATTGGAAGCAAGGAACCGTCCCCTGCTTCCTACTAATAATAAGGAGCATAAACATGTATGATCAAAAATTTTTATCGTTAATAAAAGATTATGAAAAAGATTTTTCTGGTTGGGACTTTTCTTATATAACAGATACTGGTCGAATTGGAAGTGAGTTATTAACTTGGTCTTATGGAAGTATCGTTAATCATCATATTCCGAAAGCAAATTCGTTATTAGACATGGGAACAGGTGGTGGTGAATTATTATCAAAGCTGCATCCGTTACCTGAACTTACATTTGCGACAGAAGGTTACAAGCCCAATGTAACAATAGCAAAAAGCCGTTTAGAACCATTAGGGATAAAGGTTTTCGAGATTGAGAAAGATGACCGACTTCCATTTAAAACGAGCCAATTTGATTTAATTATTAATAAGCATGAATCTTATTCACCGAAAGAGGTAAGAAGGGTTTTAGCTAAAGGTGGTATTTTCATCACCCAACAGGTGGGTGGGTTAAATTCATCTCATATTAATGAACAATTAGAGGCTCCACTTAATAGCGAATTTGTCGATTGGAATTTGCGATTCGCTTTAGATGAAATTAAAAAAGAAGGCTTTGAGATTCTTGATAAGAAGGAAGAGTACCCTGTAGAAAGATTTTATGACCTTGGTGCCCTAATCTATTACTTGAAAGCAATCCCTTGGCAGGTACCTGACTTTGAGATGGATCATTACATAAAACAATTATATATCATTCACCAAACGATTGAGCGAGATGGCTATTTTGATGTGAAACAACATCGATTTCTAATTACAGCGAAAGCTATTTAGTGTCAGCCAGATTGTCATAGCATGGATTAAATAAATTTTGTATTGTAAACTGAGATTACATGATTTCTATTAGATTTTTATAATTTAAATTTTGTGAGTGAGGTGGGAACTAACATGACAAAAATCAATAAAAATAAGTTATCACTAGAACAAAGTGATGAATTACTTGGAATATTGAAAGCCCGTTTTGAGGAAAATATGAACCGGCATAAAGGTCTTGAGTGGAATGAAATTAAAACGAAGCTGGATGCTAATCCTGAAAAACTGTGGTCCCTTAATGAAATGGAAAGCACTGACGGTGAACCGGATGTTGTAGGATATGACAAAGACAGAGACGAATACATATTTTATGATTGTTCAGCGGAAAGTCCTAAAGGTCGGAGAAGTGTTTGTTACGACCGTAAAGCGCTGGAATCAAGAAAAAAACATAAACCTGAAAACAATGCGATCGATATGGCATCATATATGGACATAGAACTTTTGACAGAAGAACAATACCGAGAGTTGCAGAAACTTGGAAATTTCGATTTGAAAACGTCGAGCTGGGTGCAAACACCGGAAAATATTAGAAAACTTGGTGGAGCTCTCTTTTGTGATCGTCGCTACGACACGGTCTTTGTGTACCACAATGGAGCAGAATCCTACTATGGCGCAAGAGGTTTTCGAGGCTCGCTAAGACTCTGATTTTGAAAGGAAACAGCCGAATTTGGTTACTTACGGCAGATGATTAAATGATGTGCACAACGTTTGAAGCAGACTATTTCGAACTATTATTTGTAAGGGAGAATGTATGATGACCAAACATAAAATTTATACAATGAGTTTTGCTAGTGTCTATCCCCATTACGTAAAGAAGGCTGAGAAAAAAGGACGGACGAAAACAGAAGTCGATGAAATTATCCGTTGGTTGACAGGGTATAACCAGGAAGATTTAGAAGCGCAACTGGAAAAACAGACAGACTTTGAGACCTTCTTTGCCGAAGCTCCCCAACTGAATTCTTCGCGTGCTTTGATTAAGGGTGTAATCTGCGGTGTCCGAGTGGAAGACATCGAAGAACCAACTATGCAGGAAATTCGCTATTTGGATAAACTGATTGATGAGTTAGCAAAAGGGAAAAAGATGGAGAAGATTTTACGAAAATAATGATATGAATTAATGGAATGCTGATTCGATTTTTAAAATTAATAAGAATCAGTGTTTTTTTGTTGAATCGACAATAAAATTGATACTATTAGGTTATCGGAGAATTAGATAATTAACCAGAAACATGATATACAATGCTAGATTAGAAGTGCGTTCATACGACTAACGGGTTATTTAAAATTCGAAGGGGATTTATATGACATATGAATTTAGAGTTTTGACACAAGAACAAGCAGAAGATATTGCATTTAACTGGCACTATGATGGTGATTATTCTTTTTATGATCTTGAAGCTGATAAAGAAGATTTAGACGAATTTTTAAACCCAGAAGAAAGAGGAAGTTCAACGTTTGCTGTAATAAAAGAAAATGAATTGGTTGCTTTTTTTAGTATAAGTGAAGTTACCGACAGAACTTGTGATATTGGTTTAGGGATGAGACCAGATTTAACTGGAAAAGGCAATGGAATGAAATTTTTGGGATCATCTATTAACTTTATTAAAACAGAATATAATCCTGAAAAAATCACATTGTCAGTGGCAACATTTAATCTAAGAGCGATAAAATTATACAGAAAAGTTGGCTTTAAAGATGTAGAGACATTTTTGCAATATACAAATAATAGCACATTTGAGTTTCTGAAGATGGAATATAAATGTTGAAACTCTTAAGGTATAGGTACTTATAAAATACTACTATTCCTTTATTATAGTTCTTATGTAAAACAGTTAAAATCGGTGGAAATTAATACTTCAATATAATATGAACAAAGATTTCTTGATGATTGTCAAAAAAATGCGAAACAACTTATTTAATTGTTCTGTGAAAAGAATAAATATGTGTGGTGGTTTTCAATAGGTGATCACATTTTCTGATTTTTCATCTAGAGTTCAAGAAGGGAGAAGTAGTAATGTCACTGCAAATAAAAGCCTTAATTTTCGATTGGGGAGATACTCTTATGTGGGATTTTCCACAATTTGAAGGTCCTATGGCCTATTGGGAGGAAGTACAAGCTGTCCCAGATATCAATAAAGCACTGGAAATGGCATGCAAAGAATACAGATGTTGTGTAGCTTCAAATGCTGGTGAATCTACTGCAGAGTTAATGGAAGAAGCTTTAAATAGAGTAGAAATAATGAAATATTTTCATCAGTTATTTACATCTCGTGAATTAGGGGTAACGAAACCGAACCTAGAATTCTTTAATAAAATACTCCGAAATTTAAATCTCAATGCTGATGAATGTATAATGATAGGTAATGATTATGAAAAAGATATAGTCCCTGCGAAAGCTGTTGGAATTAATACAATATTATTTACAGACTTTCCGAACATAAAGCCCACTCCTTTAGGTGTGGGATGAAAGAGAGGTCAAATACGGGGTACCACTTAGTAACCGAAGGTTGTGGTGCCTCAAGTATTTGAATCGTTCATTTTTTTTACGTAATTTTAGCAGTTTTGTCGAAATACTGATATAATTGTACATATGAATAACTATAGAAGAACCAACACAACCGTTTCATTAATAAACTATCATTTTGTTTTCTGTCCCCGTTATAGAAGGAAGATTTTTCTCCGGGCAGATATAGAAAAACGTTTCAAAGAATTGGTGCTAGAAGTGTGTGGAAAATGGAAAATTCAAGTTATTGCTATTGAATGTGATAAGGATCATACGCATATGATTCTAAATTCGCTTCCTAAACAAAGTCCTTCGGATATCATGGCAAAAATCAAGCGATTCACGTCCAAAAAACTAAGAGAGGAGTTCCCTCACCTTCAACATTTGGAAAGCCTTTGGACTCGTTCGTTTTTTGTGTCCACTGCTGGTAATGTTTCTAGTGAAACCATCAAACGATACGTCGAAAATCAAAAGAAAAAGAATTAGAAGGGAGTTAAAACCTATGGCAAGAAACACCACACCAACGTATACAATTGAATTTCCTCTACACCTGCCAACTTGGCAACAACATCGTTTGGAAAAGAAAATAAAGATGGCTAGAATGGTCTATAATTCTTGCCTAGGGGAGGCTTTAAAGCGACATAGAGCTGTAAAGTCGGATAAAGAGTATCGTAAACTCCTTAAAGAAAATAAGTCTAAGGAACGTGATGACCAACTTGCAGCTATTCGAGTAACCTATGGATTTTCCGAATATGGAATACATCGTTTTGTGAAGTTTAGTCAACAAAAGTTTAGAGAACACATTGGAAGTTTTGAAGCGCAAAAGCTTGCAACCAGAGCCTTTCAGGCAGTGGAGAAACTTCATTTTGGTAAATCGAAAAAAGTTCACTTTAAAAATAGCACAGATGATATTTCCGTAGAGAATAAATCGAATAAAACGGGATTGAGGTTTGCAGAAGGTGCCATCCTTTGGGGTGCTAAACCAACAAAGAAAAATCCTAAACCTAAAAACTGGCTCTCTATGCCTATATCAGCAAAACCTAATGATGAATACGCACATCTAGCTTTAACGGATGAAACGAAGTATGTGCGCAT
>NZ_JASTZU010000055.1 GCF_030282825.1 Aquibacillus rhizosphaerae | reverse complement strand
TGGACTATTTTCACTCGAAAGAAAGAAAAATTCACCGAGCGAAGGAAAAATGCGACACTCCTGGGGGAAGAGCAGCTTCCGAAGACCCCACAGGGGAACGTTGTGTGTGACCGAGGAGGCTAAGGTGCTGCCCCCGGAAAGGGAGTATTTTTTCCGTAGCGATAGATTAACCACTCATCTTAAAAAGAATGCAAAGAGGTTACGATAAAGTTATTGCGAACTTTATATCAAGTTCGAAGGTTGAAAGCAACAAAGTCAATGAAAGGTGCGAAACAAAATAATAGAATAAAGCCCTTTACTGGCTAGTATGCGTTGTTGCTAAGCATACTTAATTCAATTACAATTATAATCTACGGTTCATAGAATAGTAAGTAAAGTGGAGAGATCTTATGGAAGAAAACAAAAATGAAATTATAAAAGTCTGTTTATTAGCTGGGAAAATTATGTTGCAGAGTGGTGCTGAAACATACCGTGTAGAAGATACAATGTTGCGTATTGCATCTTCGTTTGGGGTTGTTAATGCACAAAGTTATGCAACACCAACAGGAATTATGTTTTCTGTTGATGAAACTGAACCAACTAATTTTGTTCGTATTTTAGATAGGTCTACAGATCTACATAAGGTAGCAATTGTTAATAGCATATCAAGAAAAATAAGTAGTAAGGAATTGACTGTTAATGAAGCGAGTGAGTTATTAAAAGAAGTCGAGGTCCAAAAACACGCCTATCCGATTTACATTCAAATTCTGGCAGCTTCGCTTGTAAGTGGCTGTTTTACGATTATGTTTCAAGGACAATGGACAGATTTTATTCCTGCTTTGTTTGTTGGAGGGTTTGGCTTTTCTGCGATGATTTATTTACATAAAGTGGTTGAGATTCAGTTTTTTGCAGAGTTTCTGGCATCACTGTTCATCGGATTAATCGCATACTTGTTTATAGATATTGGAATCGGAAAAGAACTTGATAAAATCATTATAGGTTCTGTAATGCCTCTTGTTCCTGGACTATTAATAACCAACGCCGTTCGAGATTTAATGGCAGGGCATTTAGTTTCAGGATTGTCAAAAGGAGCAGAGGCATTTTTAACAGCATTTGCAATTGGGGCAGGAGTGGCTGTTGTTTTTTCATTCATATAAAATGTGTTATTTACAGACTTTCCGAACGAGAAAGCCCACTCCTTTAGGTGTGGGATGAAAGAGAGGTCAAATACGGGGGACCACTTAGTAATCGAAGGTTGTGGTGCCTCAAGTATTAGAATCGTTCATTTTTTATACATATTTGCAGCAGTTTATGTAAAAAACGGATTTATAAAACGGCTATAATTGTATATAGGAATAACTATAGAAGAACCAACACAACCGTTTCATTCATAAACTATCATTTTGTTTTCTGTCCCCGTTATAGAAGGAAGATTTTTCTCCGGGCAGATATAGAAAAACGTTTCAAAGAATTGGTGCTAGAAGTGTGTGGAAAATGGAAAATTCAAGTTATTGCTATTGAATGTGATAAGGATCATACGCATATGATTCTAAATTCGCTTCCTAAACAAAGTCCTTCGGATATCATGGCAAAAATCAAGCGATTCACGTCCAAAAAACTAAGAGAGGAGTTCCCTCACCTTCAACATTTGGAAAGCCTTTGGACTCGTTCGTTTTTTGTGTCCACTGCTGGTAATGTTTCTAGTGAAACCATCAAACGATACGTCGAAAATCAAAAGAAAAAGAATTAGAAGGGAGTTAAAACCTATGGCAAGAAACACCACACCAACGTATACAATTGAATTTCCTCTACACCTGCCAACTTGGCAACAACATCGTTTGGAAAAGAAAATAAAGATGGCTAGAATGGTCTATAATTCTTGCCTAGGGGAGGCTTTAAAGCGACATAGAGCTGTAAAGTCGGATAAAGAGTATCGTAAACTCCTTAAAGAAAATAAGTCTAAGGAACGTGATGACCAACTTGCAGCTATTCGAGTAACCTATGGATTTTCCGAATATGGAATACATCGTTTTGTGAAGTTTAGTCAACAAAAGTTTAGAGAACACATTGGAAGTTTTGAAGCGCAAAAGCTTGCAACCAGAGCCTTTCAGGCAGTGGAGAAACTTCATTTTGGTAAATCGAAAAAAGTTCACTTTAAAAATAGCACAGATGATATTTCCGTAGAGAATAAATCGAATAAAACGGGATTGAGGTTTGCAGAAGGTGCCATCCTTTGGGGTGCTAAACCAACAAAGAAAAATCCTAAACCTAAAAACTGGCTCTCTATGCCTATATCAGCAAAACCTAATGATGAATACGCACATCTAGCTTTAACGGATGAAACGAAGTATGTGCGCAT
>NZ_JASTZU010000054.1 GCF_030282825.1 Aquibacillus rhizosphaerae | reverse complement strand
TTTTAAAGTGTCATGGTCATTCGAATAAAGGTTTATTAAGAAACATAGAAAAAAACGCTAGTTTTTCACTGGTCCCGAACCGTCCCCTGCTTCCTATTTTGGCTTTTTTGATGTTGCGTTTAAAAAGAATAATAATATGGTTAATTCAACGAGAAAACCAATCGATTGTGCCAAGGCTCCGATTGATCCACCACCACTAGGAAAGACGAAAATAAGTATAAATAGTGCAATTACTGCTGCAACAACGTTACCTGATTGTGAAAATGACATCACTTTTGTTTGCCCTCTTATCATTAAAATGCCATTGGCAAAGTCGATCCAAGGAAAGCAAAGGGTAAATAAGATAAAAAACCGAAGTGCGAGGATACTGTGATCCAGCAGCTCACCTGAAACTCCAATAATATTTTGGAAGATCCAGATTCCAATCGGTGTATAAGCAAATAGCATGAGAAATACACTTGGAATAAAACTAACTAATAGCGTGAAACGGAAAACGGCTCGTTTATCCTGTTTATAAAAATTAATCACAATTTGATGAATGTAAGAGGTGACACTGTTTAATAAGTGAACAATTGATAATGCAACAGCATAGGACGCTATCGCAATTTCAGCCTTTGTGCTCCAACCTAATACTGCATTGATTGTCGGGGTCAGACTAACAGCAATTAGAGATGCAATCATTAACGGATTGTAGAAACGGAAAATTTGCGATTGAGACATAATTGGATGATCTTGCTTTTTCTCGGGTAGTTTTTTGACAATGAATCTACCTTCCAAAAAGCTTACTAGCGCTTCTACAGCCATTCCGGCTAAAAATATATAAGCACCAATGTAGCCATGATTCACCCAATCGTTTGCAAGTACGATCCACGCAATCAAGGCCATAAAAGTTAATCTGAAAACCATTCCAATCGTGAGCCATTTAGTTTTTAAATTAAATATAATGACACCTTGATAAAGACATCGGATTCCTGAAAAGATCGTAACGAACATCAATACTCTGTAAGCATCAATGGTTGGCTCTAGCATGTCATCACTTACACCAAGTAAGGTGGAAAAGATAAAAGTACCTAATGGACTGTAAGCGATAACAAGACTTATTAGAAAAATTGCACCTAGTACATAAAGTGTTGCATTTCGCATTAAGCGATAGGAGCTTTTATCTCGAACTAAGGTTGAACAGGTTTGCCTTAGAATGACAGCGCACCTTTCGAGTAGAGCAAAAATACTCATGGCAACGGAATAACTAGCAATGACAATCGCTGGGTCTGGTGCTCGAGCGAGTGTACTGTTAATAATGACATGTGAAATCGTAACTAGACTGGCCGATAAGCCAAGTGGTAGAAAGAAAAATAAAAGAGTGCGATATGAAACTTGATCCGTAGCTAGTTTGTTTTTTGTTGACGGCATATGCTGACACTTCCCATGGAATGTTTACTACTAATAATAGGGCAATTTTACGTATATTGCTAGTTAAAATGAAGCAGGGGACGGTTCTCTGCTTCCAATTAAAGCCTTCGAATAAATATCAGTTAACTACATGTGAACAGGGTTTCATCCGAGTTTATCTGGTGTTTTGTACAAATAAAAAAAGAAACAGAAAGCTTCATCGCCTAGCGTTCTGTTTCTTTTTTATACCATCTCAATTATCTTTCGAGTGCCGTTCACCAACTTGGAAGTCATCTGCATGCTTGAACATGTACTCCACTGTAAGCGGCTCTTGTCCCGTCAGCTTTTTAAAGTCATCTGTGAAATTATTCATTTTTCCTAAACGAATCGCTTGAGCAAAAGTAACCATGCCTTCTGATGAAAAAGGTGCTTCAGAGCCTTCTTGAAATTTCCCATCTGTTGTTCGTGGAACACCCATGGCATCAAAGATCCCATAATTTTCTTCATCCGTAATTTCTTGATAGGTTACATGATTACCAGTTACTTTGTTGGCGATTTCTACGAATTCGGTCATCGTCATTAATTCTGGACCATTTATGTTCAACACAGCTTCGTGGTAATCATTGGATGCCAAAGCGTAAGCAACAGCTTTGGCACAATCCCTCCGTGAGATATAGGCCATTTTCCCATCGCCTTGGCTGTTCTTTAGCACGCCATCATCTTTGGCAAATGTGAAATAATTCGTGACCATCGCTTCTGCATATTGGGAGTTGCGAAGGAAGATATAATCTAATCCGACACTTTTCACGTAGTCTTCTGTAAAGATATGATCAATTTCTTCAACACTTGGATTGGATTCATCTGCTGCATTTACTAATGATGTATAAACGATTTGCTTAACTCCAGCTTGTTTCGCTGCATCCACTACATTTTTGTGTGCATGTTGCGCTTTTCACCGACAAATGGCATAGAGATTAAAGCGAGTTTATCGGCACCAGCAAAAGCATCTACAAGACCATCCATTGTATTAAAATTAGTTTCGTGTGTTTCAATCCCTTGTTCTGCATATTCTTTTAGAGCAGTTGGGTCATAACCACAAAAAATAACTTGTTCTTTGTCAACAATCTCCAATAAATAATCAGCTGCTTGTTTACCTAAATTTCCATCAATTCCTGTCAATAATAGTTTTCCCATCGTTTATGCAACTCCTTATTTGTTTATTGATTTTCTATACCTTTACAATATGTGAAATGATGAACAAAGTCTAATAGAAAAAACTTATGACCTATTTGGAAAACCAATGACGGATTTCCTCAAGAAAGGCTCCTAAAGCAGGGTTCTTATTTTCTTTCAAATACCCTATTTCGATTTTGAACGTATGATGCGAATCTTCTAATGGAATTAACCTGACTTCCTCTTTAGGATATGATAGCTGATAGTTGTCCGGGAAAAAGCCAATTAAATCCTCCGTAATGATATAGAACAACTCTGTTTCAACATCATCAACGGTTCGCATAATATTTGGCTGATAACCATCTTCCACCGCATGCTGAATCATCATAGAATAGGATTTTCCAATCGCATTTGAATTTAACATTACAAGTGGATAGGGATATAATTCCTCTTTTTTAATCGATGTATGATGAAAAAGTGGATGTTGTTTACTTACAACCGCACAGTATCTACCAGTATATAAAGTGTTTGTTTGAATAGCCTCTTTCCCTTCAAACTCCGAATCAATTGCAACTGCAACGTCATAGATTCCTTTATAGAGAAAATCTGAAATATTTTTTAACAAAACTTTATTTAATTCAAGTTTTATATTTGGATTACTTTCCTTGAAGGGAGGGATGCATCGTAATAAGTGTTGAATATCTGATAACGTAGAATATTCAATACTTAAAAATTGCGTATGGGACTGCTGATAATTATCCATTTTCACTTTCATATGATTCTATTGCTTCCATAGGACAACTGCTTCTCCATAAAAAAGCCAACCAGCTTGCGTTGGCTCAATTGGAATTTGTTTTCTATCAATTAATTTCATATCAAACTCTTTTTCAAGTGAAGCAATTTGTTGACTAATTGTTGTTTGAGAGACAAAATTTTTCTTTGCTGTTTCTGTAAAATTTCTGCATTCCACAAGGTCAATGTAATACTTTATCTTTTCTATATTCATTTAACTAACCCCCAATACAGTGGTATTATAACCTTCTTTTTGGAAGCTGAGAACCGTCCCCTGCTTCCAACTGGTCTTGACGTAGTAGAGCAAGTTATAATTATCACATAAGTTAGCTTGTTTCAAGTGGAAGGGAGATCATATTCTAATGAACATACTAGTAACGGGTGGTACTGGATTTATTGGTTCACATATCTGCGTTGCGCTATTAGACGCAGGGCATCAAGTGGTGATAGCAGATAATTTGCGCAATAGTAAATCCCAAACCTTAGATAGAATCAAGGTAATTACGAATAAAGAGATTACTTTTTATGAAACGGATATGACTGATGAAACGGCTGTTGATAACATCTTTTCTAACCATTCTTTCGATGGGGTCATTCATTTTGCAGGACTAAAAGCAGTGGGTGAGTCTGTAAAAATACCTCTAACTTATTATTACAATAATCTTGTTAGTACAATGGTTCTTGCCAAAGTATGTCAAAAATATAATGTGAATCGGTTTGTCTTTAGTTCATCTGCAACTGTGTATGGAGACAACGAAAGTCCATTCAAAGAAACGATGGAACTATTACCAAGGACGAATCCATATGGTGAAACAAAAGCAATGAATGAGCGGATTTTAACGGATATAGCAAGAGCGAACCCTGATTTTTCTTTATCGATTCTCCGATATTTCAACCCGATAGGAGCACACGAAAGTGGATTAATTGGTGAAGCCCCTAATGGAATTCCAAATAATCTTATGCCATACGTTACGCAAGTAGCCAAAGGTAAACTGGAGAAGTTGCGTGTGTTTGGAAATAACTATCCAACGGTGGATGGTACAGGAGTTCGGGATTATATTCATGTGATGGATTTAGCTGAAGGCCACGTTGCGGCATTAGAAAATCTAACAGAAGGTGTTCATGTCTACAACTTAGGAACTGGACGAGGTACGAGTGTTCTAGAGTTAGTCAAAGCTTTTGAAGAAGCAAATCACATCGAAATTCCATATGAAAATGTTGATCCTAGACCTGGGGATATAGCTTCGTGCCATGCCGATGTAATGAAAGCAAAGCAGCAACTAGGTTGGACAGCAAAGCGTGATATTATTGCCATGTGCCGAGATGCTTGGCGATTTGAGAAAAATTTTAAAGAATAAATTCTGGAAGCAGGGAACCGTCCCCTGCTTCCAAGTGTCAAACTGATTTTCGTTTATTAGCGTTACGTATCTTATGAATTTCGTCGGCAACAAATTGTACTTGGGTACCGACGATGACTTGGATGCTATTAGAACTTACTATGTTAATGCCTGGTATGCCTGTTGCTTTTATTTTATTTTGGTCAACGGCATCCATATCTTTTACTTCTAATCGTAAACGCGTCACACAATTGTCAACTGATGTTACGTTTGCGTCTCCGCCTAGCCCTTCATAAATTTGAGTAGCCATTGCGATTACTTTATCACTTTTATTTTCATTGCTACTAGAAGTAGTATCTAATATGTCATCTTCATCTGCTTCACGTCCTGGTGTAGCTAAGTTAAATTTAACAATTAGATAACGGAACGTTACATAATAAATGATTCCGAATACAAGTCCTTGCACAATTAACATGTATGGTTGGTTCGCAATTGGAAGTCCTGAACTTAGTGCAAAGTCTACGAAACCTGCACTGAAACCAAATCCAGCTGTCCATTGGAAGAAGGCAGCAATCGCGAGTGAAAGTCCTGTAAGAAGTGCGTGCACGACATAAAGTGCTGGTGCAACAAACATAAATGAGAATTCAATTGGTTCAGTAACACCAGTGAAGAAGGCAGCGAACCCGGCTGCGAGCATTAATGCAGCAACTTGCTTTTTCTTTTTCGTTTTAGCGGTGTGATACATCGCTAGACAAGCAGCAGGAAGACCAAACATCATCACAGGGAAGAATCCAGCCTGGTACATACCAGTCACGCCTTTTTCCCCTTCATTTGCCCAGAAGTTTCCGATATCATTAATGCCAGCAACATCAAACCAAAATACGCCATTTAAAGCATGATGGAGGCCGGTTGGAATCAAAATACGGTTAAAAAACCCATAAATACCAGCGCCGACAAAACCTAAATCACTAATCGCTGTACCGAATGATACAAGACCAGAGTACACAACTGGCCAGATGAAGAATAATAGGGCGGATGTCACGATCATCGATACCGCTGTCATAATTGGGACTAATCTTTTACCGCTAAAGAATGCTAACGCATCTGGTAATTTCGTCTGACTAAAACGGTTATACATAATAGAAGCAATAATTCCGGAAAGAATACCAACAAATGCATTTTCAATTTTGCCGAAAGCGGGATCGACATTAGCTACCTCTATCCCTTTGAGCAACGCAACTGTGTCTCCAGAAAGTAACGTTGTAGCAACGAGAAAAGCAACTAAACCACTTAATGCAGCGGAGCCATCTCGTTCTTTGGCCATCCCTAGCCCGACACCAACAGCGAATAAAATAGGAATATTATCAATAATAGAAGAACCTGCCTTGATTAGAAAGGCTGCAACCGCACTATCCGAACCCCAACCTGACGGGTCAATCCAATAACCAATACCCATTAAAATTGCAGCAGCTGGCAGAACGGCAACAGGTAACATTAAGGAACGACCGAGTCTTTGTAAATAATTCATCATTATGAACCCCTCCTTGTAAGTTTCGATCTTTTCAAATTCATACTAGCACAGCATTGTTTAGTTGTCTATACCAATGTCAAGGTTTCTGACAAATAAATAAACGCTTACATTACTGTTATATTCATATTACGTTAACATTGTACCAGTATTCTGCGGTTTATCTGGTATAGACAACTATAGTTAGGTGTGTTATACTAAATGTAAGATATAGGAAAGAGTGTGGTGTGGAAATGAAGATGCTAATTTTAAAAAATGCAGTGGTGTACACAGAATCGGAAATACACCACAATGCTTATATAAAAATAGAAAGAAATCAGATTGCGGAAATCGGTTCAAATGATGAGCTTGGAGAAGTTGTCGGTTATGAAGTGATAGAATTACCAGAATCGTACAAAATAATTCCAGGTATGATTGATGTGCATATTCATGGCGTTAATGGTGCGGATACCATGGATGCAACTCCGGATGCTCTAGATACGATGGTAACTGCCTTGCCAAAAGAAGGTACGACTAGCTTTCTAGCAACGACGATTACCCAGAGTGTCGAAGCGATAGAAGCAGCTTTAGCGAATGTGGCGGCTTTTACCCATAGAGGGCAACAATCAGGGAAAGCTGAAATTTTAGGTATTCATTTGGAAGGTCCTTTTATTAATGGAATACGAGCAGGAGCTCAGCCGGTCCAGCATGTGCTAAATCCAAGTGTTGAGATAATGAAGAAGTGGAAAATAATTTCTAATGATATGATTCGCTTGGTTACTTTAGCGCCAGAGCAGGAGGATGCTCATCTATTAATCGCATACCTGAAGCAACAAGGAATCATCTCCTCGATTGGACATTCGGATGCTACTTTTAGTGAAGTGGAAGTGGCGATTAAAAGTGGTTTGTCTCATGTGACTCATTTGTATAACCAAATGCGGGAATTTCATCACCGGGAGCCAGGAGTCGTTGGTGCAGCCTTGTTGAAAGATGAACTAATGGTTGAGTTGATTGTCGATGGCATTCATTCTACTAAAGAAGCGGTTAAGCTTGCCTTTCGTCAAAAAACAGCAGACCGACTTGTGTTAATTACGGATGCAATGCGCGCTAAATGCTTGAAAAATGGCAGTTATGATTTGGGTGGTCAGCAGGTAACGGTAGACGATGGGAAAGCAATCTTAGCAGATGGGACACTTGCTGGTAGCACGCTGAAAATGGGAAATGCCTTTCAAAATATCATCGCTTTTACGAATTGTTCGGTAGAAGAATCGATTAAAATGACAGCGACAAATCCAGCCAAAGAAATAGGGGTATTCGACCGAAAAGGGAGTCTGGCAGCGGGTAAGGATGCGGATATCGTTGTATTAAATGAAGAAAATGAAGTCGAGATGACCTTTTGTAAAGGGGAGATTGCTTATCAGAAGGAGAGGACTGTATAAATGCAGATTATTCGTGTAGAGGATTATGAAGATATAAGCAAAAAAGCAACAGAGATTCTATTAGACCGGATACGCACAGCTGAAAAATTGGTGTTAGGTCTAGCGACAGGGTCAACTCCGGTATTAACCTATCAATATTTAGTAAAGGACCATCAAGAGAACCAGACGTCGTATCAGCATGTAACTTCTTTTAACTTAGATGAGTATATCGGATTACCAGTAGAAGACCCGAATAGTTATCATACGTTTATGGATCATCATCTTTTTAATCATATTGATATACCCCGTGAACAAATATTTCTACCAAATGGGTTGGCAGATAATCAGCAACAAGCGTGTATTGACTACGAAAAGCAGATACAGAATCATGGGGGTATTGACTTGCAACTGTTGGGGATTGGTAGTAACGGGCACATTGGTTTTAATGAACCAGGCACACCTTTTGATTCTGCTACACATATTGTTGATTTAGCTGAATCAACGCGAAAAGCAAATGCTAGATTTTTTGACTCGATTGAAGAAGTGCCGAAACAAGCAATTACGATGGGAATTGGCTCGATTTTGCGTAGTAAGGAGATTTTACTTTTAGTATCGGGAGAAAAGAAAAGTAAGGCACTAGCTCGGCTTTTAGAAAAGCAAGTAGATAGTCAATTTCCGGCTTCTGCTCTTCACCATCATGCTCATGTGACAATTGTTGCGGATAAGGCAGCATTACAGTACACTAATGAAAAATCGTCCGTAACACAATGAAGTTATGATTAGGAGAGGAGAAATGGGCATGATTGATAAACAATCACCAGTTCCTATATATCATCAATTAGAAGAAAAGATAAAGAAACGGATTGAAACAGGGGAATTAATGCCAGGGGATGCGCTGCCGTCTGAACGAGAATATGCGGAACAATTTGAAATTAGTCGAATGACGGTGCGCCAGGCAATCACCAATCTCGTGAACGAACGTTTTTTGCACCGTGTAAAAGGAAAAGGCACGTTTGTTATGGAAAAGAAAATGGAGCAACCTTTACACGGATTAACGAGTTTTACAGAAGATATGAAGGCTAGAGGTCTGCAACCAAGCAGTTCGCTGATTCACTTTGAAATTATTCCTGCATCTTCGGACCTTGCCGATAAACTTGGGATAAACGAGCATGGACCAGTTTATGAAATTAAGAGGATTCGACTAGCAGAAGGAATTCCGATGGCACTGGAAAGAACATATATTTCAGCGAATCTCGTGCAAGGTTTGACAGAGGATATCGTTAAGGATTCCTTGTATGCCTATGTGGAAAATGTACTCAACCTGAAAATAGAAAGTGGAATCCAAGTCATTGAGGCATCGACTTCTAATGCGGAAGAAAGGAAATATCTAGAGATTGCGGAAGCGGATCCAATCTTGTTGATGGAGCGAACTTCGAGTTTAGAAGATGGAACGCGTTTTGAAGTGGTCAAGTCCTCTTATCGCGCCGATCGTTATAAGTTCATGATAGATTTAAAAAGATAAGATGCAAGTCCTTGATGAGGTGATGAGATGGGTGAAAATGTAACAGAAGCAACCAATAAGAATAGTTTAACAATCGATGAAATGTCATCACTTGAGATTGTGACACTCATGAATCAAGAGGATTGTGCTATTTATTCTGGTGTCGAACAAGCTTTACCTAGCATAGCAACTGCGATTGACTTTATTGTAGGAAAGTGGCGCGAGGGCGCTCGTGTATTTATTGTAGGAGCGGGAACAAGCGGACGACTAGGGATAGTAGATGCTGTAGAATTAGGTCCTACATTTTCCGTTGAAGATGGTAGATGGATTGGTTTCATTGCAGGTGGTAAAGAAGCGATGTGGAAAGCCCTAGAGCAACATGAAGATAATGGTACTGACGTGGTAGCAGAATTAGAAAGTCATCACCTAAGTAAGACAGATGTCCTGATTGGAGTGAGTGCCAGTGGTTCTACGCCGTATGTGATGGCGGCACTTAAGTATGGAAAAGAATTGGGAACAGGCACGATTTCGATTAGCTGTAATCATGAAACTGCTTCTTCTGCTATTAGTGATGTTGCCATCGAAGTAGTCGCTGGTCCCGAAGTGATTCGTGGTTCAACTAGGTTAAAAGCAGGTACCGCACAGAAAATGGTACTAAACATGCTTTCCACTGGCAGTATGGTCCGACTAGGGAAAGTTTATCAAAATCAAATGGTTGATGTGCAAACAATAAATAAAAAGTTAGTCAAACGAGCGGTACAAACATTAATGGATATTACGGAACTACCTCATAATGAGGCGGAAGCTTTATATAACCAGTGTAATCAAGAGTTAAAAGTCGCAATTTTTGTAGCACTTACAGGTTCGGATATCGCCAAGGCCAAAGAGCACTTAGAAAAAATGGGTGGGCACTTGAAACAAGCGATAAGAGATTATTAGGAAGCAGGGGACGGTTCCCTGCTTCCTTTTAAGTGAGGTGGACGATTGATGATTGAAGTGATTGTTCAAAATGCAGAAGAGGCTATGGAGGCAGAAAGGCTAGGAGTAGATAGGTTAGAGTTAGTTTCTGCAATAAAAGAAGGTGGGCTAACCCCTAGTTATGCAACTATTAAGCAAGTGCTAAACAGTGTCAGCATTCCTGTTCAAATTATGATTAGACCCCATAGTTATAACTTTACATATAGACAAGGGGATAAGGAAATCATTTATGAAGATATACGAAATGTGTTGTATCTTGGTGGCAAAGGCATTGTATTCGGGGCACTGAATGATGATCATACTATAGATGAAGAAACATTGATAGAAGTAATTGAAATCTCTTCTGAATTAGATATAACTTTTCACCGTGCTTTTGATGAAATAAGCTCTCAAATAGAGGGGTATCAATTGCTATGTAAGTACAAAGAACAAGTGAAACGTGTATTAACTTCTGGTGGAAAACGAACATGTGAAGAAGGAAAGAACAACTTAATAGAATTAATCAAAATTGCAAATCAAACAGATGGTCCTAGTATATTAGCTGGTTCGGGTTTAACTACAAATAATTTCCTTAACATTCACAAATTAGTACATGCATACGAGTACCACTTTGGAAGTGGCGTAAGAAAGAATCAGTCATTTAGAAATGGATTTGATAAAGAAGCGATTAGGTTAATTATGAATTCTCATTAAGAGGAAGCGGGGGACGGTTCGGGACCAGTGAAAAACTAGCGTTTTTTTCTATGTTTCTTAATAAACCTTTATTCGAATGACCATGACACTTTAAAAATGTGCTTTTTTATTAAAACAGATGAATATGAAGAGGATACTATTGCCGATATCCTCTTCATATTAACTGCGATTGCAGCTAATTTTGATTGTATGGACACACTTAATAGACCATACCCCCTGGCTCTGGATAGGCCGTGAAATCTTTTAAGCTCCGCATTTTTACCTTCAATCGAAGCTCTTTTTTTATATTTTTCCTTGAACTTTTCTGTCTTCTGATATTGAGACATTTCATAGTAATCTGTTGTGTTCAACCCAATAGTTAGAATTCTTCTTGCACGCCCTTGTGTACACAGGTCATGCAACGGACAAGTTTTACATTGATTGAGCTCAAAATAATATTTATACCCTTCTCTTTTTCCATCCTTTCTATTTGAAATATAACGTT
>NZ_JASTZU010000053.1 GCF_030282825.1 Aquibacillus rhizosphaerae | reverse complement strand
TTTGTCTACAGTCGTATTGCCTTGACTACAATACCATTCATCCGAATCTTTATTATAGGTATATTCGCTTTCATCTATTCTGTATACGGAGTGACTTACTGGTATATATGCCTTCGCCATTGTTTCTTCTATAACATTCAGAATTGCCTTTCTGAAATAGGCCTTGTCACCGTAGACTTCTTCCACCTTCACACCAGATCGCTTTGTTTCTTCCAACATTTCTTTGGCATAACTTCCATCCATATAAGCACCATTCGCGGTTCGAACAGATGTAATAATTCGTTCATCTGTTGTCATGACAAACTCCGTTTTATAACCATAAAAACCTTGGGTTTTACTTTTACGACCAACTCGTGCATCTTCATCAATGAGAGAACGCACTCCTTTTTGATGCATAAATTTAGGGTCAGCAAGAATATCTTTTGCCTTTTGAATGATTTCTGACGTTTTTGATTCTTTCTCAGAAGTCTTTTCTTCTGCTTGATCAATCACTGTTTCCAAATAAGCCTTCATCACAGCTTTCGCTTCGTTGTGGTCCTCAATTTCTTTATAGTTAGGTGCCGATGGCACATTTTCTAACGGTTTTCCTGTTTCTTCTTCGTAGGTCTGCATAATGTTTTTACCCAAATGTTTCATCAGACGCTCTGGGGTTTTCTTAATGGTGTTGGCTTCCATATGTGTGGCATCTATACTTACACTCTTTCCCTCAATGATGCCTTTATCTACACATTGCTTAACAATTTCCGTAATCATCTCATCAAGGGATCCTTCTACTAAACGCTGTGTTCTGAACTTCGAAAGCAGACTTTTATCAGGAAGATCGTCCTCAGGATTAATACCGATAAAGTACATATAAGCTAAATTCAAGCTGGCTTCTTCGATAACTTTCTCGTCAGATAAATTATAGAGATGTTGCAGAAAAAGAAGTTTGCACATCAATTCCGGCTCTTTCGCCGGTCGTCCAAATTGCTTACAATAACTGTTCTCTAGTAATTTATTGATAAAGCTAAAATCTACTACAGTTGAAATGGTTTTAAGTATATGATTTTCTGGTATTTTACTATATAATATAGAATGAAGACTTAATTGTTTTGGCTCTAGTCGAAGCATAGAAAAAACCCCCTAATGGTTTGGTATTTGGTCATACTAATTATACCATTCAGGGGGTTTTTTCTCGTTGAATTATCGCGAAGTTTTGGTGGAATTTATTAAATTTTAGTAAATTTGAATAATTGAGTTAAATTCGTAGACTTTTTCACTGGTCCCGGACGGTTCTCTGCTTCCTTGATACCTGTTATTCATTTGAAGTCTTTATTAATATATTTTTTAAAACTGAAAATGGCATTAATGGAGGATTAATGGTGGAGTTTTTTATCTTAAAAAAAAAATAAAAACTACAAGATTATAACCATTAGATGGCTATTAGATCTTGTAGTTCCTGAATTCTAAACAATCAAATACTTCCGGATTTATAGGGATTAGGAAGCAGAGAACCGTCCCCTGCTTCTATTTAAAAAGATCCATCAAACGTTCCCAGAATCCCTTTTCTTCTTCTACTTCCTCTTCAGTAGATTCTTGTTCTTCTTTCTCAATACTTTCTGTACTAATCACAAACTGTACTGAGTTTATCTTCTCTTTTTCACCTGAGACAAACGATACGGCATTGAAATCAGATTTATCGTATTCAGCAATCATCTGATCAACTTCCTTTTGCATTTCTTCAGGCATATCTTTGGTAGATTCATATAATGTGTCTGTACCGTTATCAAGCTCATCTACACCAGATTCTAGTTCACCAGTTCCACCTGACAACTCTACGATTCCAGAGTGGACGTCTTTATATGAATGGGATAATTGAGCCACACCATCCGTATAGCTTACAAGTCCACCATGAAAATCTTTATAGTTAGCAGACATTGTCTCCAGTCCACTCTGCAATTCCGCTAAAGACGCTTTGATATCCATGCCTTCTAGTGAAGAAGCAATCTCCGTCGACATCCCGTCGACTGTGTTTGCCATTTCCGTAACTGAGCCACTCACTTTTGTAAGCGTTGGTTCCACAGCAACGAATGCCTCATTCACCTCGGCATAGGTTCCTTTTGCCTTGCGAGCAGCGGTATACGTCTCGACCAATTGATCAACGACTTCTTTATTTGCATCACTTTTCTTTAATTCTTCAATCTCGTCAGGTGTTATCTCATGATCAGGAATTGCCATCATAGCTTCATCTAATGCGCTATAAGCTTTTGTGTAGTTCTCATTTAGTTTTGTTAATCCATCTGCTGTTTGGTGAAGTCCATCTGCTAATTGCGAAAGTCCTTCAGGAAGTTCTTTCAAATCGGTTAAATCCATCTCACCTAAGCTCTCACCAAGAGAGTTACTCATCTTAGCTAGACCTTCATCAATCGATACAGAAGCATTAATCAGTCCGTTTGATGCTCCGTTAATATCCGATATTCCCTGTTTAAACTGTCCAGACCCATCTCGCAAGCCCGCTACACCGTTGTTTAATTCGGAAACACCGTTATTTAATTGCCCAGTACCGTCACTTATCTCTTTAATTGCATCGGTTAATGACTTCATTTCCCCAGTCATTTCATCCATATCTGGCGCTTCAATCGACATCGATTGTGGAACGGCTGCTATTTCCATGCCTTGCATTTCGAAATCAACCGCATCCGCCTCAATGCTAAGGTCACCTTCTTGTTCAGGCATTACGGTAAATGTTACTTGTTTGTTTTTACCTGCATTAGCAACCATTCCATCTTGAGTCTTGATGTTGTTAAAGATTTCAGGTTCTAGGTTAAGCGATATTTGTAATAGATAGTTTTCAACAAATGCCTTATCAACACTCTCATTGGCAGACGTATGGATGTTAATTTCTACATGTCCGTCTTTACCAGCAAGTTCCTCTGGAGCTATTTCCTTCCCATCTAATAAGTAGGAAATCTTAATATTCCATGGTAATTGTGCATCATTTTTATTCCCTTGATAATAAAATTTACCCTCTGGTGCGGTAAATTCGACTGTATCACCTGTTTGTTCCATTTCCGATAAATCAGTTAAATTTTTCAGATTAGAATACGTACCTTCATCGACAATGGTTCCTGCTTTCACCACATCTAAAATATTTACGATATAAATCTCTTGTTTTTCACCAGTGGCACTAAGCGTCCCGTACACTACCTCATCCTTTGTAGCATATTCTCCTGATGGATCTTCCGCTGCTATACCCTTGTTGGGAGACACAGTTAGAAATGACGGCAAGACAAGAACAGTAGCCATAAAGACAAGAAGTATTCGTTTTATTCTCATTATCATTTCTCCTTTATTAAAACTTTCATTCAGCCGGGGCTTTGTTCCATCCCACGAATTATTTTTTATGAAAATTTGCTTTCCAAGTCGTTTTTTCAATCACTTTATCAAACACTAAAAGCATGGCAGGAAGGAAACAAACAACCATAATAAACGCAAGTAACGCTCCCCTTCCAAGCAATAATCCAATTGATCCTACAATCGGATTCGTTGACGTTATCCATAAAATAAAGCCAACACTTGATAAAATCGAAGCTGAAATGGCAATCGAAAATATTTTCTCACCGATTGTTTTCTTAATGGCTTCTAAAGCTGTCATTTCCCTTCGATTCTCTTTATAAGCTTCCATGAGAAGAATCGCATAATCGACCGTTGCGGCAAGCTGTACGGTGCTGACAATCAAATATCCCACATAAACCAAAGGTGAATCTGTAAAGTAAGGAACAGCTAAATTAATCCATACTGCAGATTGAATCGTAAGTAGCAGCACGAGCGGAATAGAAACTGATTTAAATGTCACCAACAGCACAAGTGCAATCGCGATAATTGTCAGCAAGTTTACAACTGTATTATCTTTTTGGACAACCTGTTTCATATCATATAAAGTTACACTCTCCCCGAGGGAATAAGCATCATCACTATAATAGTCAGAAGCTGTCGCCTGCACCGTTTCAACTAATGAAAAGGCCTCGTCACCTTCTGCTCCTGCGTCCGTATGAAGAATGATTCGACTGTAATTTTCTGAATAAAATTGCTCGGTTATTGATTCGTCCAAATACTCCGGCGGAATTGCCGAACCGACTGTATTGACATAAGCAAGCACACTTGTCACCGGCTCGAGCGTTTCTAGTTCTTGTACAAGCTCTTCTTCCTTGGCGACATCCCCTCTTGGAACGAGTAACACCAAGGGAGTATATTTTCCAAATGTCTCTTCGACTTTAATTTGGTCACTACCAGCCCGCGTTTCCTCTGGATGCCCCCCAGTCCCGTAAGTAAAAGTCGTGTTACTCTGTGCTAAAAATGCCGGAACAACTAGCAGGAATACGAGTATCAATGCAGGTATTCTTATTTTAACAACACTATTACCGATTTTTCTTATACTTGGAAGCAACGGTTTGTGCTGTGTTTTATCAATCCATTTATAAAATAAAAGCGTTAGTGCTGGTAAAAATACCATCACACTTACGAAGCTCAACACAATCCCTTTGACAAGATTTAATCCTAAGTCAGAACCAATCTCAAAGTTCATGAATGTTAATGCCATAAAGCCAAAAAAGGTCGTCGCTGCACTAGCTGCAATCGCAGGGAACGATTTTTTAATGGCGAGCGCCATCGCTTCATTAGGATCCGCCATTTTTTTCCGGTAATCTGAAAAACTATGCAGCAAGAAAATCGCATAATCGAGTGAGACCGCAAGTTGCAGGATTGGTGCAACCGATTGGGTTACAAAGGAGACTTCTCCGACAAAAATATTTGTTCCTAAATTAATCAGAACGGAGACTCCAATCGCTGTCAGGAAAAACAACGGTTCTAACCATGAAGTTGTAGAAATGACTAAAATTAGAATAATAATTGGGACTAACAATGCCGCTGCATACATCGATTCGGATCCAGCCATTTCTTGAGAGATAGCCGTATCAAGCGCCTCTCCTGCCATGGCATTTTCCTCACCAATTAATTCATAGATTTCATTGGTTATTTGTACCTCTTCACCATCTCGAATACTGAAGGAAATAATCGCTTTTTCATCCTTGTAATAGGTTTCAACCGTATCCTTATCAGCTATTTCTAGCGGGGTTTTTATATCAATCGCATCATCTAACCACGTTACATTGTTCACTCCATCAATGGCTGCAAGCTCTTCTTTAACTTGGAGTGCCTCTTGGACCGTAACGTCGTTGATCATGACTCTTGTATTTGCAACAGAGCCATCAAACTCTTCTTCCATGATGTCCATTGCAGTTGTTGATCGCGCATCATCTGGCAAGTAATCTACCATATTGTAATTGACCGACACAAAAAATTGCGCGATAGAACTGACGACGGCAATAATTATAAAAGTAATAACAACTGACTTTTTATGTTTTAATATTCGTGCTGCTATGTCGATCGAAACCATCCCCTTCTTGCATTGATTTACCTTTCCCATTATAATGACACCGTGTTGGATATTCAACAAACAGTTTATTATCATGTGTTATTTTCACAACACAAACGTTATTTTTGTTGGATAATTGAAAAGAAAAAGAGGTGTCAGCGTTTGCATTCTAAGCTTGATAGACGGAAAAAATATACGCGAATGGTTTTGAAGGAAAGTTTAATGAAGTTGTTAAAAGAAAAATCCATTTCAACTGTGACAGTTAAAGAAATATGTACACTTGCAGACATCAACAGGTCAACATTCTACTCTCATTATATGGATCAGTTTGACCTTCTTAATCAAATAGAGGAAGAAATTATCGCAGATATGAATGAAACACTTACGTCCTACAATTACAATCAAGATGACCAAACACTACAAATGACAGAAAAGATTGTTGAATACGTGGCAGAAAACAGTGATGTTTGCACAACGCTATTTAGTGAACATGGGGATTCAGGATTCAAGAAGCGCGTGATGATGGTCGCAAGTGATCACACGGTAAAAAATTGGTTATCCGCCTATCCAATCGATTCAGAAATCTCCGAATATGTAAGTATATTCACAATTAGTGGTAGCATTCATATTTTAGAAAATTGGCTAAAAAATGGAATGGATAAAACACCAAAGGAAATAGCCGAACTCATTAACAACCTCACCAATAAAGGACTATCTTATTTGCAGTAGGAAGCAGGGGCGGTTCTCTGCTCCCTTTTATACTAGAGGGATTGCTCTTTTTGATATAAAAAAGCCTATCCACAGTTACAGGATAGACAAATTATTGTTTAATTAGTTCCAACACATTCATTATTGCTTTAAATATTTCATAATGGGAGTCAAAACTAATCACTTCCGCCTCCACCATCTCCTCCATCAAAAAAGTCGTGATTATCATCCGACAAAGAATGATAGCTATTGTTTGACGAATTATGGTTGTGGGAATGTATATCTCCACTTTGATAGTTATTGCCTGATCCACTAACACTTTTTATGAGTATCCCAATAATTACACATACTGAGATAAAAATAACAACAACCATTTTTTCAGCTCCTCTTAGAAAGATTTGCGGCTTAATAAGTTTTTACCTTATAATCTTTTTCACCAAGATATGATTTAAATGAATTGCCTAATCGTATCTCTTAATCTATCAGCAACATAGGCTGTGCCTTGTTCTAATTCATTATGTGAGAGAGTGAGTCTTGTATAACTCTCATCCATCTCCAACGCTTCTGCAAAAAATCCACCGATACCCTTAGCGCGACGATCTACTTGAAGAACTAATTCCACCTGATTAGAGGCTAAAAAGAAATACACCTCTAACTCATCCAAATCTGCCCTAAACTCTCTACTCGGACGGAATTCGAATTCCTGTATGTAGTCATACCTTTTCGAGTATTCCATATCCACTTTGTATAATTGAAAGTCTAATTCATTTGTTAATGCATCTAATACAGTCCGCATAGTTGGGTGAGCTTCTACAGAGAGAAAATCTATATCTTTTGGATCTATTGCTGCTGGCACATCTAAACCAGTCTGAATCCAAACTTTTGTACGTCCTAAAGTTGGAGGCGTGTTCAGTGGTAAGGTAAAGTTAAACTCTACTTCACGGTTTTCCCCTGCTCCAATTGTAAAAAAATCGGCTAAGGCGAACTTTTCCAGCACAACTTTTTCATAGAATTTCTTGTCGTCTCTTTCTCTAAGCGCTTCTGTCATGACATAAAGATAAATTCGGTCAACTTGCTGTTCAGTATTCCCACCTTGCATCACAACTTTTCCACTAAAGATCTCACCAGGTATTAGCTTGTCATCATCTAACTGTGTATCAATCTTTGTATTACCAATTCCAACACTTGCTAGCCATTTTTTTAGCATAAACCATCCTCCTTCATGATAAATACAGATTATCTCTGCCAACACGTTAAATTCTCTTTCTTTCCCAGTATATACGACACATCACAATAATAAGTTTCAATTTTAACTATTATACTTTTCGACAGCATTCTCAAAAAAACAGGCGGTGTCTAGTACCTCTCTTTTTTGTCACTTCAAAGTATTATGTAAAGATGTGAATAATAAAATATTAGTTTATTCGTGTCTTTTGTTCTTTTAAAACTAATAAAAAATAGAGCCTTGTATCAAAAAATACAAAAGCTCTAACATTACTAAGACTATAACACTTGCACTAGCTTTCCATTCTCTTCAAGTAATTCCTTATAAAAAGGGTCCTCACCAATACAGTAAACGCGGTCACAGAAGGACAGTATTTCTTCCATATCATGCGATGTATAAATAACGGTCTTTCCTTCATGTTTGGCTAAACCATGTAAATAGCTACCAATTTCTTTTCTCGATTTTAAATCGATCCCAACAGTTGGCTCATCTAACAAAAGGATATCTGGATCATGAATAAGGCTAATCGCGATATTCAATTTCCGCTTCATCCCACCAGATAGCGACTGCGTTTTTTCCTTCCATTGTTCAAGCTTCATATTCTGACACAGCTGGCGCAGCTCTGCCTTGGACTTTTTCTTCCAAGATAACTGTTCGAAGAAAACCATATTCTCCTCTACTGTGAAATCCTCCCATACCGCAATATCCTGTGGAATATAACCAATTTTCTTTCTAACCTTCTGTAGATCTGAATCGTAGCTATGATCATCAAAACTAAGGTTGCCCTTATCGGGAGAAATAAGTGTAGCTAGTATATTAAGTAAGGTTGATTTACCAGCTCCGTTCTCACCAACGAGACCTACAACTTCTCCCGGATTTATTTGAAACGAAACATCTGATAGCACTTTTTTCGAACCATAGTGCTTCGATAAAGCTTCGACTTTAAGCATAGGCCTTCTCCTTTCTCCAATACCAAATAAAGAAAATTATGAGTAGAACAATCATCCAGCCACTAACCATATTCCCTTCTAAAAAGGCTTGGATTGGACTTAAGTAGGTAATCCACGACCAGTCCTTCGATAATCCATCAATCGGAATCAATGCCCCTCCAATAATAGCCATAAAAAGGGTAACAGGTATGACTGCTATATAGTAATAAAAGCTTGTTTTGAAGCATTGTGCAAATAAAAAGGCAGCCATACACATCGTCAGTCGAAACCCAATCATCGCCAACATTTGTGAGCCCTCTACCGGTTGATCAAAATAGACGACTAGTACACTAGCATTAATCAAATCAAATAGAATAAATAGTGCTAGATAAATGCACCAATTCTTTAACAAGTATGCTTTAAAAGAGAAACGAAGCAGAGAAAGCCTCACTTTAATACGCGATTGTTTCTCTTTAATTACCCAATCAAAGATAAAAAAGGTGGTAAAGAAGGCAAATAAGGACCAAACACCCCATATATTCCACAAGGAAATCTCCTTGGTTCCTTCAATAGGATTTTTCTGATTATAAAAAGAAAAACTGGAATGTAGTAGCGACTGTTCTTTACGTATTTGATTACTTGTCTCAACAATTTCTTCCCACGTCCAGGTCATCTCTGTATCGTATTCTGCAACCATCTCTTTGATTGTAAGTGCCGCTTTTGAGCTTCCTGCATCCTGTTGTACATATGATGCAACCGTTTCTTTTGCTGGCATATAAGCAATTGACATATCAGAAGAATAAGCTGTGATGACCTCATTCCGATTATTTTCCTTTATATTATCTTGGTATCCATCCTCAATAACAAACACACTATCTAACTCATGTTGTTCAAGCTTTACTAGCGCTTGATTCTTATCCATTCTTTCAATTTGAAGAAGTGACGTACTTCCGATCGATTGGACTAACGCTTCTGCCATTGTGGAGTCATCCTCCACGACCAGTCCAATAGGAATTTTCGTGTCCTCCTGCCACTGATCGGCTACTGTAATAAATACTGCTGTTGCTAAAATCGGTAACAGTAGCCATACAATTAAACTTAACCATTGTTTACGCCAATGCATCCACCTTGTCATCAGTATAGATTTCATGATTCTACACGCTCCTTCCACATGGAGCAGGCAATCAACAGGCATAAACTAGCTGCAGCTATCAAGATTAATACCATATAATCCGCATACAGCCGTCCATCAATCGCAACTTCTGTTAACCACTGAAAGGCTT
This sequence comes from Aquibacillus rhizosphaerae, assembly GCF_030282825.1. Taxonomy (GTDB): domain Bacteria; phylum Bacillota; class Bacilli; order Bacillales; family Amphibacillaceae; genus Aquibacillus_C; species Aquibacillus_C rhizosphaerae. The sequence goes on along the minus strand of NZ_JASTZU010000053.1, from coordinate 41,383 downwards.
GGTTTGAGAAAAGATACGGCACCACTATTTTTACTTTTTCCGGAAAATATAAAGAAGGTATAATCGCTCCACTAAGGAACAACACAAGTCCTGTGTAGCAAATCTGTGTAATCAAGGATACTTTTTTAGATGAAAATAAAAGGTCAATTAATGCCAATCCAATTAGAAAAATCACACTATATAAGCTGATTAAGATTGCAATACGAAGGTAATCATTCCAGTAAAATTCTATATCCATCACTGAAATAAACAAATAAAACCCAACCATTGCAAGGAGAAGCCCGTAGAATAGAGAGACTAATATACGGGAGGTTATTCTTTGTAATAGCGTAACTCCGTATAACTTCATCCTGTTCCACATCGCCGATCCTTCTTCTTTTCCTAATAGGATATACATTCCAAGCATCCATATCGTAATCAATACAAACCATCCAGCAAGTGAGTAATAATGAGTGGGAGAAGACGTGGTTAAGTTCGTAATTTCTTCTTCATGAACTGTTTTATCTTTGGATAGTGTGTAGAGCATAAACTGACTAAACTGTTGAAAAAGCATCTCTTCTCTTTCCTTTTCCTCCATAGGCAGCTGCTTTGCATATTGGTTAATGGTAAGAATATTCGCCTGCGCAGATGCAATATACCGTGTCATACTGTTAATTAATTCGTTAATTATATAACTTTCCACTGGGTTATTGGAATTTCCGATTATCGGCACTTCAACGGAACGACCTTGAAATAGATCTGCTGTAAAATTCTCTGGAAACGTAATATAAGCACTAACTTTATCCGTATCTATCGCTTTTTCGGCTTCTTGTTCGGTGTATTTTTTTATATGTATAAAAGACCCAAGTAAGGTGGCATCATCAATCATATCTACAAGCATTGTTGTCTCGTCCGACCCATCTAAATCGACTAATCCTATTTCGATTGCCTGTTCTTCTTCCGGTAGAAAAAAGGACACAACAACAAAAAAGCACAAGCCTATGATGAGAATTGGAAACAGCAAAAGAAGAGGAAGAGACTTCCACTTCTTTTGTAGCTGTTTTTGATATTGTTTAATAAAAAAGAAAGTTCTGCTTACACTAACCATGCTAAACACTTCCGTTCATTAATAACCTGCATTAAAGAGCGTCATCCACTGTTCCAACTGAGGACCTGCTTCTTCCATGATATACATTTGAATTTCCTCTTGACTCATGGAACCTAAATCAAGCACTTCTTTAGAACCGGTGTCAAATTCAATACTTTTCACTAACTCAGCATCATTACTAACATTTAATTGGAATATATCCTCACTTATCCCTTCACCAACGACAGAAAAGTTATGAGTTGAATTCATTTGATCATTATCATAGGTGGATGACCCATTCCAGTTTAATTGAAAAGCAGAAGGTAAGGCCGAATCATTAAACGCGAACTGACGATCAAATTCTCTTGTACCATCGTTAACTTGTTCTGCACCCGTATAAGAAAGTTCAACACCAGCTGCTGAAACCGTGATGGAATCATCCGCTTTGCCGTCCTTCCATGAGAGATCACCAGTTAGCGTTAAGCTATCTGCTTCTGTACCATCATCAAACCCAAGTTCATAGTCAAACACCTGCGTTTCTTTTTCTAATAGCTGCGTACCTGCAATGGTGAATGTAACTAATTCTTCTCCAGCCGGTGCCATTTCAATGGAAAAATCTCGTTTAACGATTAAATCATTTTCAGTCCATACCGTTGCAGTTAAGCCGTTAGGAATTTGTAAATCTTTTAACTCCTTCTTAGCTTCTGCAATACCTGTATCGAAGTCATTTATTAGTTGTGCCATATCTTCTGAAGTATAAGTACCTGCAATAGCTGGATCTAACGCCATTTGCTCTTTCAAATATTCTTTTAGTCTTTCATCATTTTCTAATGCTGTAAGCACCTTTTCGATGATATCCTTCAGCTGTTGCTCAGACAGTTGAAGAGAAAGTTTTGTAGCCTCGACCTGTTCACCATCTACATCAACCGTATCATCTTCAGCACTAAAAGCATCCTCTGGTAATTCTTTATATATCATTTGAACGTATGTTTCTTGAATATGTTTGATGTCTTCTTCACTCATCAGTTTTTGATTAAAAAATCTATCGAATTCAAATTCTTCGACTGCTGTTGCACCCGTTGGATCAAATTGAGTTATTAAGTCGGGAAGATCACTTTCTTTCACCTCGATAACTTTTTCAAGAAACGGTAGCGATAGCATCACATTATCCGATGATAAAAAGAATTTAATATCTTCTAAGGAAATTCCCGCCATGCTTGCCTTTGCTTCCAGAGTCATTTTTTTATTCTTTGGATCAAATCCGTTAGTTAGGGTAATTGTTGAGCTATTAATAAACTCCTGCATACCAGTCGAATCGAAGCCTGAAGGATCGTTAAATTCTGCTGACAATTCCATTGTAGTTTCACTAGGCTTCTCCTTAGTCGCTTCTACCCAATCCAATTCATCATTGTAACGTTCTTCGACTGCATCCTTCATAAAATTCAACGAATTCACTTCTGCACTAAAAAATTGTTCCTTTGGATTCTTATTGAATATAGTTGCAGCAGCCACACTTGCACCTACAATCAAGATAGCTGCAATGGAAGCTATCCATATAAATTTTTTAGAAAACGTCTTACTCTGCTTTTCCAATTTATTTCCCCCTTTTATACATTTTATCTCGAGCCTACCAACGATTAACAATATTCATGTGAACATGATCTTAGTCGAAAATAGTAGATTCATAGTATTTTACCTTTTACTTTTATACTACTAATTAGAATTTTAGTCAAATACTGTAAGATAATGGTACTTTCTGTAGTTGATTATAAGTGTTATTTTCAACATTGTTATACTATGTTTCCACTAATGAATCATTGCTAAATTTTTTTGACTTTTCTATTTTTTCTTACATGTTCGCTATTAAAATCTCATGTCTTGGAATTAGCCTTCCGTATAAACGGATATAAATCATCAATCCGTTATTTCTTTTTGGATTTTTTCGAGTTGGCTTTGTTTATATAGAATTAATTCTTATAAGGAGTTGAATAAAAACATATTAAGACGGGCCAAAGTACGGGCTATTATCTCTAAGGTAGTACACAAATACGCAGTATAACATTATTAAAATAATGTTTATCATTAAATTTATATTGATTAATATATATAAAACACATACAATGAACAGTAATAACCGAATTAAGGAAGGTGAAAAAATGAATACAACAAACATTGCAAACTCGAAAAAACTGTCGCTTAAAATCATAACTGTACTAAACGTAATTATATGGTTTAACATTTTATACTTTATCGCGTCCATCGTGCTTCTTGTATGGGCTAGTTTTTTACCAGAACAAGCTTTCTTCGCTGAAAAGGGTGTGGGTCATTGGTCATTAGGTGTAAATACTAAAGGAAATGTATCTACTAATGGAAATATCTCTTTTTCTTCTCTAGTTCCTTTCGCCATCTTACAACCATCTTTCCCAAGTATGTTTGAATTGGAGGCAAAAGCAGCATATATCACCTATTTTTCAACACATACCCTAACATCCATGCCCGCTTTCCTTTATGGAGCTATACAAATAAAAAAAATTCTCACCTCAATTACAGATGATGATACACCTTTTAGCCATAAAAATGTGCAGCGTTTTAAACATCTAGCCTATGTCGTAATCGGATATGCTTTGTTTAGTAAAGTAATTATCAGCATAGCTATCGGGATATTTGTTACAAACATTTTTAGTATCACTTTAACCACTATATCCCTATCAGGTATAGTAGGGGGATTCTTACTTTTAATTGTGGCACAAATTTTTCAATATGGCGCCTACTTACAAAATGAACACGATACAACTTTATAAGGAAGTGAAGACATGGCCATTATCATTCGATTAGACCGCGTATTAGCAGATAGAAAAATGAGGTTAAACGACCTAGCTAAAAAAGTTGGCTTGTCTAGTGTTAACCTTTCCAATTTAAAAACAGGAAAAGTCAAGGCGATTCGCTTCTCAACATTGGAAGGAATATGCAATGCAATGGAATGCCAGCCAGGAGATATATTAGAATATGTTCCTGAAGATAAAGATAATAAATAAACTATGACCATACTCCTGTTTTTTAGAAATCAGAAGTAGATATTTTTATGAAAAATGTAATGTTGATTAAATAGAGGTAATTGAGGATAACAAAAAAAGCAAGTCATACTAATTACGTGTAATACACCTGAAAAAAACGAGTAATGGTTCGAGGTGAATTAGTGGAAATATCGATAGTTGAAAGTGTAATAGGTCTCTTATATTATTTTTTGATTTGCTAAAAAGAGACTATAGCAAAACTAATAACAAAAAAGCCCCAATCCATCGATTGGGACTTTTTACACTAAACACTACCTATTTTATAAAATTCAAGCATGACTTTAATCTTCATTTATTTTATAATTGCAGCGAACACAAATACCTTCACTAACACTAATCTTATGGATGCCTCTCATTCGACATTTTATAATTCTTTTAACAAACTCCCGCATAAACAACGCCCCCTAGAAACTTAGAATAAAAGCACTTCACTTTATTCGGTAACTAGGCCACCATAACTTTATCAAGCTTTAGGTCCTTAGTTTTGCGTCCTTACCTTTCGACAAGTTTGCCTTTTTCAAAATGGATACACACTTATTGCAGTACATTATTCCTAACATTCAATGGTTTCAACAATAGCTCTCATATTTTTTAGGTATTTTTACGCAGAAGCATATGATTGAACAGGGATTGATTCCTCGGTTCCTTTTCTGGCTAGACTACTTCTACTTCAAACATCCCCCTAGTAGCTGGCACCACTCCACTTACTTATTTCACTAACGGTTATTTAGCTAAGTCTATGGAGAGTGTTCAACTGGCTCTCTATTAGAAACATGAGAATATTAAAGTGCACGATACGTTTCCATCCCCTCTTCAAAGTAAATGTATTGACTTATATTTTTAATTGTGTACAATTAAATTGTGCACAATTAAAAATACTAATAATATAAAAGGAGAAATAAACATGACCAATACATTATTTACTTCATCTGTAAAAGCTGTCGGTGGTAGAGACGGACGAGTCGAATCTTTAGAGGGGAATCTTAATCTTGACGTTGCTATGCCTGGCACACCTCGAAAGAAAAAAATACCTGATGCTACTAATCCTGAACAGCTATTCGCTGCTGGATTCTCCGCATGTTTTGACAGTGCGTTGCAGATGATTGCAAAAAAAGAGAAAGTATCGTTTGAATCGGAAGTAATAGCAAATGTCAGTCTAGTTAAGGATGAAACGGATCAAGGGTTTAAGCTAGCTGTAAAATTACAAGTGAAAGGTGCCGGTGTCGAACATACGAAATTAGAAGAGCTTGTTCATAAGGCACATGCTTTCTGTCCATATTCAAAAGCTACAAAAGATAATATCGAAGTAACATTAGAAGTTGTAGAATAATAGAAAAAAACGTTCACTTTTGAAGTGAACGTTTCTTTCTATTTACTGTATTATTTACTTTCCTTCAGCTTTTCCAAAAGTTGAACAAGGGCAGTTTTCATATACTGGTTTTCTTGATCACTGTTTCCAGTTGAAGATAGAATATGATTTGGTATACAGTTTGCCTTTTGTTTAAGATCGTAACCTTTTGGTGTAAGTTTAACGAAAACAGACCTTTGATCACTTGAAGAGCGCTCTCTTTCCAATAGAGACTGTTCCTCCATCCGTTTGAGCATTGGAGTTAGTGTTCCGGAATCTAGATACAACATCTGGCCGATCTCTTTAACAGTGAGTAGGTCATTTTCCCACAACAATAATAAAACAAGGTATTGTGGATACGTAACACCTAAATCCTCCAAGAGCGGTTTATATTGTTTCGTCATTTCTCTTGATGCTGCGTAAAGTAAAAAGCAAATTTGATTCTCAAGCTTTAAATGTTCGAATTCGTTTTTCATGCTCCACCAACTCTATGTAAATTTTATATATACAATAATAACCGATAACGGTCATTTGATAAAACATTCAGTTTAGCTAAAAGTGCAGTTTTCCGTGCTAGCTAAAACCTTTATTCTCCAACTTCAGTTTTCATCGCAATAAATTTAAGAGCCTCTAAATCAGCATAAGCATCTGATGAAATCAGTTTAGGGGTTAAAAACTTATACGATCGCACTAGCAGACTGTTAACATTGAGGTACGAAGAATACAACCAAGCAATTAAGTGAAGATGTTGTCGAAACAGAAAGCAAATTCAATAAAGTCTTGTTATCAATTGTAGATACTTTCAACGCACTAGCTATTCTTCTGAAATAACCGAACACAGTTCTAAAACTAACGAAGGAATAATTATAGCTGCAATCAAAATCTACAAATTAAAAAAGGATATCTCCTCATACAACTCATGGAGATATCCTTGAAGTAAAGCATTAAATTTAATGAGAGTAAATCCTCTAAGTAAAAATTTGTTCACAAAAAGGAGTTTACTCTCAAAATATCAATCTTCCGTTTTATTAATAATTTTCCCGTCAATACTTCGTAAAGTTTCATGCATTTTAAATATCACAATCATTAATTCACAATACACTCTAGCTAAAAGAGGTCCCACTACCAATGTGATCAAGCCCAAGATAACTTGAACACCACCTCCCCATGGAGAACTAATACCAGCTACTATTTGAATAAGTCCAGATATAATTGAAAAACCAACACCAACCCAAAAAATGAATTTAATAATTGTAGGTGTAATCATTTTATTAAAACTTGTTAAATCGTTGAAATTCATAACTTTCACCTCCTTCCATTTATCTCTATCTTATACCAATCTTTTATATGCTAACTTTTAAAGAAGGTGTTGTAAAGTACAATTTTTCATATATAAATAAAACGACCATTCACCTCAACCAAGACTTTACATTTCAGCTAAAACCCTTGTTATTTATTTTAACCTGTACAATTTCCAAATGAAGGGTGGAGGTAAGCATGGGACGATTTCCTGTCTCCTTTTTTATTCAACTTAATGCTCCACAACTATCTTAAATTCAGTTTTCCACAGACACAGAATATATTAATTTTCGGTAAAGTTATTGTAAAAATACTATGCTATTAATATATATTTAGTATGATAGAATACATCATTATTTAATGGACATTCATCCATAAAAGACTAGATTCCAGAATTTACTTCGTTCTATAATAAATATTATTTTTAAAAGTTAATGATTCTAATAAATTATCGATCACGCAGGAATTATTTTAGTTTCACAATTGCCCCTCTATCCGGGCTACCTAGTAAGTAAAGATTAAGCGTTCACGTTATAGGACCTTCTTACCTCGTATAAAGCTGAGCAAACGTAACTATGCCTATACTTAAGAAAATGATTGACATTCTACAATAACTATATAAAGGGAGCGCATGATGGATAACTCATTATTTTCAAAATTAAGTATTTTAGACATTCTCTCCTACCTAAATCATTCACATGTAAAAAGGTTATCGAAAGCAAATGATTTTTTGAAATTTATGCAGCTAAAGAAAATAATGAAATCTGAGTCTTTGTCTACTTATTATCAACCTATCCTCGATTTAGAATCAGAACAAATGATTGGTTATGAGGCATTAAATCGACCACCAAAATCGAAACAATTTCCTACTACGGAAAGTTTTTATGATTTTATTGGTCATACCAACCAAGTATTCCATTTTGAAAAGCTTGCCAGAAATTTAGCTATTAAGAAATTCCATAGTGAAGTTAAAAAGCATCCACAACAAAAAAATCATTTGTTATTTATCAATATACAACCTCAAGTATTAGTCGATTCAAACTATAAAAGTGGTGAAACATTAGAGTTACTGCAACAACACGAGATATCACCAAATCAAGTAGTATTTGAATTAACAGAAAAAACTGCCGTCACGGACTTTACAATGTTTGAACGCGTATTATCTAATTATCGATCTCAAGGATTTAGAATCGCAATCGATGATGCAGGAAGTGGTTTTAACAGTTTAAAAACACTGGTACACCTTAAACCTGAATTTATAAAGTTTGATCGAACTTTAATTCATAATATCCACCGTAATGAGTCCCAACAACAATTGATTGGTTTACTCGTCGAGTTTGCTAGAAAGTCCAACACGAAAGTACTTGCAGAAGGGATAGAAAAGAAGGAAGACCTTCAATTTTTGAAAAAAAGCGGTGTGCATTTAGGACAGGGATATGGTTTAGCAATGCCGAGTCAACAGTTTCAGTAACTATGATGATACATCTTTCACCTAATCACAACCACTAATCAATGCCGAGGAGTTTGTAAATGCATACGTTCATTGGTGAAATTACCGAGATAGCCCTAACTGTAACAACATCCACAACGAATGATAAAGTAGATAAATTATTTAATGAACACCCGAGCAATCAAGGAATAGTTGTTGTGGAAAATGACATTCCAATTGCATTAATTACACGAACTAATTTCTATCAAAAACTTGGAACATTGTATGGATACAATATATATATGGGAAGATCAGTAAAATTACTAATGAATACGAATATCCTTATCTTTGACTACTCCACTTCTATTTTTAAAGTAAGTGAATTGGCCATGGAACGAAAAAATGAACATCTCTACGACCATATTGTTGTCGCAAAACATAACCAGTATTACGGAGTTGTCAGTATTCAAAAATTACTAATGACGTTAGCACAAACGCAGTCAAAGATTGCAACAAATATGAATCCACTTACAGGATTACCGGGTAATCAAATTATTTCCGAGAAGTTACAAACTATTTTAAATCACCAAAAATATACTGTACTATATATTGATTTAGATAACTTCAAAACTTATAACGATGTATATGGTTTCTCAAAAGGGGATAATCTCATTCAAGAAACAGCTTTACTATTAAAAAAATATATCCATGACCCTATTAACTTCCTTGGACATATTGGCGGAGATGACTTTCTTGCTATCTTGTATCACCATGACATTCATAGCCTATGTGGGACAATTATAAATGAATTTGATTATCTAATCCGTAAATTTTATTCAACCGAGCATTTAACTCAAGGATACATAACATCAGAAAATCGATCTGGAACCATGGACCAGATACCTTTAGTTTCCGTATCCATTGCAGCAGTCTCCAATAAGCATACAAGCTATCAAACTGTGGAAGAAATCGTTGCACAAGCAACACAAATAAAAAAGCGCTGCAAACAATTACCATGTAGCTGTTATTTCGAAAATACACTAGCTTTACCATAAGGAAGTAGGGAACTCGTCCCCTGCTTCCTTTATTTATTCAAAAAAATCTAGACAAAACTAGATATAGCTGTTATGGTGTTTATATCGATATATACACTATAACACTTAAGGGGAAGATGAAGATGGATTTTACTGAATTATTTATAGCTTATGGATTTGTGTTTTTATTATCAGCGATACCTTTTTTCGAAGCGTGGGGAGTTATTCCCGTTTCTATCCTTGCAGGACTTTCCATTGTGCCTGCGCTAATTATTGGTTTATTAGGTAATATATTGACTATATTACTCCTTGTTATGTTCATAGATAAAATTAAGCAATGGAGAAATAATCGTAAAAAGAAAAAAGGTCAAGATACTTCTAGTAAACGTACAGCTAGAGCACAAAACTTATGGAATAAATATGGACTACCAGGACTCGCCTTTATTGGTCCGCTATTCGTTGGAAGTCATTTAACAACATTTTTCTGTTTAACCTCAGGTGGATCAAAAAACAGAACAACGTATTGGATGATTGCAAGCATCTCCACTTGGAGTATTCTATTTGCTGTACTTGCTTTTTTTGGTATAGATTTATTAGGTTTTGAGGACAGAAATATGATTAAGGACTTCTTTGAATAATTGGAAACATCGTGTTGATTTAACTCTAGACGATACTAGTGATGTGATAGCTACCACAACACTAGGTGGTTTAAGTCTACGTCCCTAATTCGTCGTTTACACTTTGTAAAACAACTATTTTCTGGAGGATTACGGACAGTTATCCAGAAAAAATAAAAATCTAAGTGAGGGTTGTCTATGATACAACAAGCAATGTGGTTAGCGAGAAAAGAAATAAAACAGCAATTCGTTCCATTCTTATTCACGATGGCAGTTACTTCTTTCTTTGCAACGGCTACAACGTTACAGCTAAGTATGGCAGTAGAGTATATTTTCGGGGAAGGATCAACGGATTATAAAAGCCTTTTTTTAGACTTAATATTCCTCCTCATTACACCATCTTTTGCTGCTATCTTTATGTCTAGTCCATATTTAACGTTTCGCACAATAAAAGAAGATCCATTTAGCAAACGAATGGCCTTATTTCGTGCGCTACCTATTTCAATAAAAACACTAGCTTTAAGCAGGATTATTATTATGTTGATAACATTCCTATCCTTATCTATTATTTTTTATCTTATTATTAGTATTGGTCTAACACAGCTTAGTCCTACCTATTTGACACCAATGGAATGGATGAGCTTTATGGTCTTTTGGTTTGGTTATGCACTAGCAATTGGAGGCTATAATTCTTTTATTGAATATGGTACCAATGGTAGAGTATTGTATATCGTCCCTACTATAATACTCCTTAGTTTCTTTTTATTTTGGTACTTTTTCCGAAGAATTACTGACCGTAGTGTAGTAGAGCTAAGTTTATTAATGATTAAAGAATACCAATGGATTCCTGCTATCACTTTCCTACTTATAGGGATTGCCGGTTGCACTTTTTGGTATTACTTACTATCTAATCGTTTACGCAGGCGAGACTATCTATAATGAAATGGAGGGGGTAACATGCAACTACCGATTAAAGTGTCAGAAGATAGTAGAGAACCTATCTATCATCAGATTGAAACACAAATTAAGACATTAATCATAAGCGGACAACTACCTCCAGATACGCCTCTTCCATCGATCCGGGTTCTTTCCCACGACTTAGCGTGTAGTGTTATTACGACACGTCGGGCATATCAGGATTTAGAAAATAAAGGTCTCATTAAGACTGTTCAAGGCAAGGGTACCTTTGTGAAAAAGTTAGAAGGAAAAGATAAAGATAATGAAAAGCTTAAGATAGCAATGTATACATTTGAAAAGGCTATACAGCAGACGCAACAAATTGGATGTACAGAGGAAGAAATTATCGAGATTTTTGATAAAGTGTTTAAGCAACACTTTGATCAGAAGGGGGAAATGGAGTGAATACCTCATTACTATCAGTTGAAGGGTTAAGTAAGGATTTTAAATATTTTACGTTTGGAACTGTAGACTTCCATGTGGAAATAGGTACTGTCGTAGCTTTAATAGGTGAAAACGGATCTGGTAAAAGTACTCTATTTCGATTATTATTGAATATTCTTCATGCTGATGAAGGAAAAATAACCTTTTTTGGAGAAGACCGACAAGTTGATGATGCCCAATTTAAACAAAGTGTAGGTTATGCTGGTAACCTATTAGATGCATTCCCTTATATTTCTATAAAAGAACTCTCGCATATGATTTCTTATTGGTATGATAACTGGAATGAAGACCGATATCGTTATTTTTGCGAGCGATATGCGATTGATGAGCGAATGAAATTTGGAAGGTGTTCGACTGGAATTAAAAAGAAGGTTGAGTTTATCTTATCGATATGTCATAATCCGAAGTTACTCATTTTAGATGAACCATCCTCGGGTGTAGATATTAAATCACAACGAAAGATGAAAGAAGACATCATAGAATTCATGGAAGATGGCACACGAAGTACGATTATTGCTACACATAGTGTCGATGAAATTACGCACTTAAGTGATATTCTGATAGTATTACATGACGGTAAGATTGTAAATTCGATGAATAAAGATGATATTTATGAAAATTGGGCGAGAGTCTGGGTTAGTGATCTTAAAGAATCTATTATAAATCACACTAATACAGTTGATGTCATGTATGATTCAAAACAAATCATAACAAATCACTTACCTAATCTCGAACAAATGTTAACAACAGAAAACATTACAATCACCCACACACAAAGTCTAAAAATAGGCGAAGTAATTGATTACCTAATTCCACAAAACTAAGGAAGCAGGGAAGGAAGCAGGGGACGGTTCCCCCTCTTCGCATTTACATTAATTAACAGTAATTTAACTTTATCTTAATAATCTTTCTATACTATTAAATTGTGTCTACAAACATAATAAATTTAATAGGAGGAAAATTATGAAGAATGTTTTTAAAGGTATTCTTGCGATGACATCATCTGTATTACTTCTTACATCCCCGATGCATGCTTTTGCAGCAAATCAAGAACTTACATATTTCTCAGAAAATGAAAATGGACTAGCTGTTGAGTTAGTTGCGCGCTACGCTAGTGGAGCGGAAATTGATGATGGCGGTACGGAAATCGTTGCCTATGATGCTAAAAACTATCAAGCATTCTCTGTAAACGGAGCAGAAAAAGCGCTAGACATACTAGATTTATCCGTATTGCAAGACAATCAGACGACCATTCCTCTTAAGAAAAGAATTCCATTAAGTGAAATTGGAGTGGAAGCAGGTGATGTAACTAGCGTTGCGATTGATCCAGAGGGGAACTATATCGCAATTACAGCACCTGCTGATCCAAAAACCGAAAATGGATACGTTGTATTCCTTGATACAGATGGTAACTCGTTAGCTAATGTTGAAGTAGGCGCTTCACCAGATATGGTTACATTCTCTCCAGATGGTTCAAAAGCACTTGTAGCCAATGAAGGAGAACCAAATGATGATTACACAGTAAATCCACATGGTTCCGTTAGTATTATTGATGTTAGTGGAGATATTAAACAACTTGACCAAAGTGCTGTCACTACTGTTGATTTTTCTGACGTTACTATTCCTGATGACATTAGAAAAGTTCACCCAGATAGTACTTATGCGGAGGATCTAGAGCCAGAGTATATCATTGTTGATCATGCTAGTCAGTATGCGTATGTCGGGATACAAGAAGACAATGCCATTGCAAAATTAGACATTAATGCTAAACAATTTGTTCAGGTCAAAAGTTTAGGTTATAAAGACTTTTCAACTAATCATATGTTAGACGCTTCTAATAAGGACAATGGTATTAATCTTCAAAACTGGCCAGTACTTTCTATCTATCAACCAGACGGCATGGCTATGTTTGAAGCGAATGGAAAATCATACATCCTGACTGCGAATGAAGGTGATGCACAGGATTGGGACGGGTTCTCTGAAGAAGAGCGTGTGAAGGATATTGCTAAAGATATTGGTTATGAACTAAATGCCGACTTGTACGCGGGCTACACGCAACAACAATTAGATGACATGGTTGCAAATGGCCTTTTTGAAAATGAACAGTTAGGAAGACTTACAAGTTCCACTTCTCACCCAACAAATGAAAATGGGAAGTATGAAGCAGTCTACGGATACGGCGCTCGTTCCTTCTCGATTTGGGACGCTGAAAGCTTGGAGCAAGTATATGATAGTGGAGACGATTTCGAACAGAAAATGTCGACTTTTTATCCTGATTACTTTAACACTAACAATGATGATGATGGATTTGACTCAAGAAGTGATGATAAAGGACCAGAACCAGAAAGTGTGATTTCTGGACATGTCCAAGGAAAAGACTATGGATTCATCGGATTAGAACGTCAAGGCGGTATTATGGTTTATGATTTATCAAATCCAACAGCGCCAAAATTTGATAGTTATTTTTCTAGCCGTATTTTTCATGGCCAAGATGCAAAAGTGACCACAGAGAGCGGCGATTCTGCACCTGAAGGATTAACGTTTATCACAGCAGAGGAAAGCCCAATTAGACAAGAGCTATTACTAGCTGCACACGAAGTAACTGGTACAATTGCCGTGTACGCGCTAGGGGAAGCGACTACAGATGAAGATTCTGATAATGACGACGACCAAGGTAATGATGATGGTCAAGACAATGATAACGGACAGGACGATGGCAAAGATGACTCTGGTGATGAACAAGAAAATCCAGATAATCAACAAGAAGAGCCAAATACAGATGATGAACAAGAAGAGCCAAGTGCGGAACAACCTGAAGATAACAAGGACACCAACGAAGATGGACAAGACTCGGGTTCAGATAAAGATGAGGATAATCGTTCAGAAAAGGTAGCTAGTTCAAACAATGACGATGAAGGTGATAGACTCCCAGACACTGCAACTAGTAACTGGAACGTTATGGCACTAGGAAGTATGCTACTTTTAGCTGGATTAGTTATCGTATATAGAAAGAGAATGCTTCAATTGTTTCATAAATGATAGATTACAAGCCTATTCTCCTTAACGAGAATAGGCTTGTTTTTTGAAAACTATTTAAAGCGCACACTTAACCATGTCGCTAATTCAAATACATAAATCGTTCCATATAATAGATAAACATTTGATTGTAATAGCTAGAGAAATAGAAATCTCCGTTGTGACCGGCATAAGGCATCATAAGTAATACCGATTGCGGATTGTTGTTTTCTTTATAGGTTTCAGCAAACGTTTTTGAGATAGAAGCATCTACAACTCCATCTGCTGTACCTTGAAAAATTAATGATGGTGGGCTATTCCCGGTCACTAATTCAGCTGGATTCGTGAGAGCATCGGAACCATCAATACCAACTTCATCCGCCAACCCATTAGCAGGATATAACGGAATAATTCCTTTTACATGTAACTCAGGATTAAGTATATCCTCATACTCCCCACTTGCTAAGCCTAGTCCGACTGCATTCGCCAATTGCCCTCCTGCAGAAGCACCAGAAATAAAGACAGCGTTCAAATCAGCGTTAAACTGATCATTATTTTCCACTAGATAATCGGTGAACAACCCGATGTGACGGACCATATCATCAATAGTAAAGTCTGCAACAATATTGTCAGGAACCGGCGCGAACTCCACAAATTTCTCTTCACTGCTAAGCCCATACTGCACATCAAAAACAACATAGCCTTGACTAGCAAAATATTTGTTAATCTGGGCGTTGTTACCCGAACCTTTATCACCAATCGTCCATCCTCCTCCATGAATGCGAATGAGTACAGATCGATTCCCTGGTAAATTTGTTTGCTCAGGTGGCAAGTAGGCATCAAACCGTAACTGAATGTCTTTATCTATTCCCTCCTCACCTTCAAAAAAAAGAATGTCTTCCTGCACTGTGTATCCATTTGTTTCAGTTCCAAAAAAGTAGTTTGGTAGTGAGAAAGGAGTTGTTAAAAAGTGAGTCTTAACTTCCTCAGGAATAGATTCTTTCCACTCATCTCCTAACGCATCAGTAAAACGCGTTTCTGCTTCCTCCATTGAAAATAACGTTGCAAACAAAGGCAAACTAAAGCAAACAGCAACACCTAATCCAATCAGCGTGAGTAAATGAATCAATAACGATCTACTTTTTCCCGAATGCATTTTAATAATGAATAGCACAATAGCTATCGTACCAATGCTGAAAAATAGAGCATATCCCGGGAAAAACATTTCGATGACACCGCCGCTTTTTCCTTGCAGTAGTTCGTAAGCGACATACACCCCCCCTAACAAAAACAGACTCCAAATCCCAGTCATCACTCTTCTTTTTGAAAACATACGCTCCTTCGCGAAATGTACCGTGAATCGGTTAGTGAACGGATTGTCTCCCTGACTTTTTCTTGTCATTGCAGCCATTACTGTTCCTAGTATTAGTAGGATGAAGATAATGATAACTGATAAAGCAGTACGTGAATCAGTGTTTGAAAGTTGGAATGATGCAAGTGAATTTAAGACAGGCAGCAAAATCATAGCAATGATTGTGAACAATAAATAACTATAATCTAACCACTTATGGTCACTTGGAAAAGCAGCAACAATTATATTTCCGATTAGTGTTAGGACAAAAAGCACTCCAAATATATTCCATAAGCCATAGCCATGCAGTCCTATTAAATAAAAACCACTTAGAATGATAGATAAGATATTTGCGAATAGTAGAATAGTAGAAATGGAACGGGTAACTGAACTTTTTGGTCTCGTATTCAGGCTGGATAAAGACGTTTCTTTTTGTAACGGATTTACCATACATATTTCTCCTTATTAAATCACTTTAAATCTATTACTTTTTATTATAAATAAATATCTATATAAAAAACAGCAATATCCTCTCGCCGTTGTCGCACCTGTGAACCGTAAGAGCTGACCCAAAATTTGACGGATGATTATATAATGCTAATAGGAACTGTTTTACTTTTGAGCGTTTCCCTTATTATTTTGTGTCCGTTGACCAATTAGTCGTTATCGGTAAGCTATGTAGAATGCGCTGCTTCAATATCGAGGTTACACACATTAATAGGGATAGTTCACCACCATACCTGTCTACCCATTCATAAAAAGAGAAAGAAGCAAGGGGAACGTGTTCCCTTGCTTCGTTTATTAGGGATAAGAGCCTGTCTCTCACTCTCACATAGCATTAAATAGTTCCTCAAGCTCCTCGATTGTTTTACCTTGAATCTGGAAAGAATCTACTTCCTCCCATTCACCTCCATTTCTAACAACCTCAAGCACACTATTCATTCCATTTTCATTTTTATAGATTACAAAGGCATGTGCTTCGGCGTTCTCACGTTCATCTGTTTCTTCTATTAATGCGAGTGGTTTAACAATATCTCTAACATTTAGATCGTTACTCTTTTGCAATTCGTAAGCAATATGCGTGTCCAAGACCCCGACTTCTGCTTTATAATAATCACCTAATTCAATGTCTAATTCTTCTACAACCTCTTCTATCATATTCTCACGAAGGAATGTTTCTTTATCCAGATGCTTTTCAACCAAACCATACTGTTCGGATTCATTGATTATTTCTGTGGACTTAACTTCACTCAAATTAACTTCAATTGCTAAATCGTTTAACGAAGTTTGTGTATTACCATCATCTAATATTGGGATAATCGTTAATACTTCACTACTCTTTAATGGTTCATATAAGGCATCAACTTTTATTACTTCCTTATCAAAATGGACGAGGGGAATGTTTTTACTATTTCCTTCTATAAGTTTTAAATAATCAGCATTTCCGGTCTGGACCTGAAGTTCATACGAGGAAACCCCTTGGTTTTCTTTACCCAATGGTATGTCTAACTCTGCTTGAATTTTCATTCCACTTGGTGTCACACGAATGTTTTGAAGTGTAAACGCATAGTTCTCAGCCTTAGCTATTCGATTTACATTGTATAACAAACCCGAATCTTCTATAACTACAGGAAATTCAAAATTCCAATTTCCTGTAGTATTTAGAATCTCATTGAAGGAGACGTTTATAGAAAATTCCTCTGGTAGGTTTACAGTCGTACTAATAATCCCAACCATGACATCTCCTTCTCTATGCCAGTTCCCTGTTTGTTCAGAAAGGTGTTTCCCGTTTACTTGGACTTCATATTCAGGCATACTCATTTCCAATATAGATTGATTATTCATGTCCTCCTTTATCGGAACGGTGTACCCAATTACTAACCGAAAATTGTCATAATAAACTTCTGTGATTGTTATATCAATGTCCCGATCATTAACTGTTTCTCCAATGTTATTTACTAGATTTTTTTCATAGGCTTGTTCGAGACCAATGTCATAATGGGACAGTACTGAACCAACTAAAGGAACATTAGCTAACACCCTTGCCATTACTGGAGAAACGAATGCAGAACTTATAAGTGCAAAACAAAGAACTGCTGTTACAGTTAGACTGACTATCAATTGCTGATACCTTCTCTTTTTTTTACTTTTACTCTTATTAGCAGTATCAATTGCATGACTTATTGCACTTTGTAGTTGTTGCTCCGGGACGGAAATGCTATCTACTTTTCGTTTAAACTTTTGAATATCATCATTCATTGATACAGCCTCCTTCCATTTTTCTTCGCAACATTAGTAACGTTCGATGTAAACTGGACTTTACTGTTCCTTCTGGGCAACCGATAATTTTAGCAATTTCATGATTAGGTAAATCTTCATAATACTTCAGTATAATTATTGTTTTTTGTCTCTCATCTAATTGATCAATCAACTGATATAAATCCATTTTATCGTCAATATTTATTTCTTTAGCAGGGATAGCTTCCAACGTTTCTTTTATAAAGGGTGTAACCTTTTTTTGTTGTCTAAGAAAATCAATCGAATTATTAATTGCAATTCTCTTAAGCCATGCAGAGCTCTGTTCTGGCTTTTTTAACTTATCAATCGAAATGAAAGCTTTATAAGCAGTCTGTTGCACAATTTCAACCGCATCATTCTCATTTTTTACGTACAAGTAAGCAATGCGATACAGTCTGTCTTTTTCAAACTCGATTATTTTTTCAAATGCTTTTTTATTCCCCTTTATCGCTTTTTTAACATCACTTTTACTATACATGTTACCCTCCTCTCCCCTACTAGACGGGGAGAAATATAGATTCGTTCCAATTTTATTCTGGGGACGGAAGCAGGGGACGGTTCTCTGCTTCCTATTTAACCCTAACTAACAGATTCGATGTAACACAGTGAAATTCTTAAAGCTTAATGTTTCGAAAGCCTTCATTTACTTTGCGTAACACGTTTTCTCTTTTTCAATTATTCTTTATTTTTTCAACATTCAAGCCTCTTTGTCTTTACAATAATTTATTTTCGGTAATATGCTACTTAGCATATTTAAAAGAATTATTAGATGTAATATTAAACAAATTAGGCATGTTAAATTTCATTTCGATTTAAAGAAAACATTGGGACAGTTAAATTATAAAATAGTGGTTTGTTAACGTGGAGTAAACCGAAATCAGAGTTCTTTAAGAAGGTAGGCACTTGTCAATTAACACATATAATGTCATATAACACTTTTTCTGAATTCGGATAAGTATTTATAATTTATCTAGCAAAAAATTCAAACTTCACAAAAAAAGGAAGCAGGAACTGTCCCCTGCTTCCTACCTTGCTGTTTGTTTTTTAGTAACGACTGTTTCAGCTATTTCTAATTTTATTTTCGGGTTCGTCTTATTGTATGTAACGTAAAGAGCTACCCCAGTAAAGATCACACCACTTACGACATTACCTATCGTAACTGTGATTTGATTCCATAACCACCAGTCAGCAAAACTAACATCGGCACCTAACATCATACCTGCTGGAATGACGAACATATTTACTACGGCGTGTTCAAAACCTTGTGCGAAAAACATAAAAATGGGTAACCACATGGCTACTATTTTTCCACCTGTTGATTTAGATGTCATGGCCATCACTGCTCCTAGCGTTACCATCCAATTACATAACATAGCTTTCACGAATAAAACAATTTGCCCGTCAAAGCCGAGGCTTTTATATCCTAAGGTTTTTGCTTCGGCAACAGCAATCACTTTTGCTGCTACTACATTATCTGTAACATGCCCTAAGCTAGTAATGGCAATCATATACAGAAAAGCATACAGTGCCCCTCCAATTAAGTGACCGATGATAACCCAAAACCAATTAGACAACATGCCCTTAACCGTTGCTTTTTGATTCATCACTGCAACCGGAATTAGTGCAAAATTCCCCGTAACTAGTTCAAGTCCGAGTAAAATGACGATCACAAATCCAACAGGAAAAAGAATCGCACCAAGGATACCCATTCCTGATTGGATTTCGGCTGTAAATGCAAGTGTTGTTGCAACTCCAAGTAAACCACCAGCAAGAATACCACGGATTAACATATCTTTTATCGACATAGTTGCTTTGGTGGCACCAGCTTGAATCATACTCTCGACCACTTGTTCTGGTTTAACATATGACATAACTATTATCCCCCTTTTTAGATATAATATTACTTATTTCGAAAATGACATGTGAATAATATCACAATAATGAATATTATGTTTATATTTTCACATACTGTCATAAAAGTGTAAAAAAATGACCAACAAGAGTCCGTCAAGTAACTAATCATCGTTATCACTCGATATAAATATCTCCAATTTTTTTGATGTATAATTTATCCTAAATAATAGAAGATAGGTATATTACTTAATTTAATGAGGTGAAAGAAAATGGACATGAATCCAGAAGAAGAATTAGACAATTTTTTTGATGCGTCTATTTTAGATTATAAAGAAGGTAGTTCGCGCTTTAGAGACCGTCTTCCTAAAATGACACAAGGTTATTTTGACTTTACCGAGGCCTGTTTCCAAGAAGGTTCTATAGCTAAAAAAGAAAAACAATTAATGGCTCTAGGTATTGGCATTTATGCACAAGATGAATACTGTATCATGTATCATACAAAAGGGGCTGTTGAACACGGCGCTACAGAGGATGAAATTATGGAAACTGTTGCGATTAGCGCTGCCTTAGGTGGAGGTGCCGCTTTTTCACAAGGGGTTACCTTAGCCATGGATACATTTGATTATTATTCAGAAGTGAAACATTAATACGTAAGGGACAGAATCACCTTGTCCCTTTGTACTTTTCCAGGTGCTTAGTAATTATGTACATCCTTGCTTATAATTCCCAACATAGATTCTATAATAACTGTTCAAACTAGGAGTGTGAGGTGATAATATGAGCAGCAATAAAAAGGATAATCAAGATTACACGGATTTTTCTAATACAGAAACGCAACGAAACTTTTTAACAGCAGAGGAGTATCCTGAGGGTCCTTATGGTTCGTCAACTGGCAAAGAAGATCCTGTGCAAAATAAAGAAACCCCTTGGAAGGAAGACCAGCAATTTTATAGTAATTTTGTTTATGAAGGTCGTAACTTCCACGAAGATGTACCACGAAAATTTCCCGGTGCGCACCAAACCCATGATGAAGACGGCAAAGAAACAGAAAAACCATACGATGATGCTCCAACTGATTATTAATTTTTCTATATAAGGGATTTAAATTGATCCCTTATGTTTTTTATGTTTTCTATGTTTTCTATGTTTTCTATGTTTGCGGTTTGCGGTTTGCGGTTTGCGGTTTGCGGTTTGCGGTTTGCGGTTTGCGGTTTGCGGTTTGCGTATGGTTGTCTTCAAATGAAGAGCAATTACACCCAATGGATTCTATTTTCATCCACTGTGTAATTCTGAGATAGAAGCATCTACAACACCATCTGCAGTATCTTGAAAAATTAATGATGGAGGGCTATCCTCTGTCAATACCGACATTGGACGCCCCATTAGTAGAAAAAACCGGAATAATCCCTTTCACTTTTAAGTCAGGATTCAGTATATCTCCATATTCCCACCCTACTAAACCTAGTCCAACCACATTCGCGACTTGTCCACCCGCAGAAGTGCCAGAAATAAAGACAGCTTCAGCGTTAAACCGATTATTATTTTCCACTAGAGAACCAATATGATCCCGCTTCTACTATTCATTTTTTATTTGTTACACAGAATCAATTTCATAATTACCTTAAACAGCCATCTATAATGATATCTAGTTTGGAAATGTTTTTATCCAACTACATATTGTTATGGATGGCGCTGAAATGGGTATTATGAAATTGATTAAACGAACTAAATAATATTCCCTTTTTATGAATGTGAAGCTAATTTATATTTATAATGTCGAGGAGACATTCCTGTTTGTTTTTTGAAGGTCTTTAAAAAATAACTTTTACTCTCAAATCCTAGTTCATTTGCAATTTGATCAATGGATTTCTTTGTATTTTCAATCATACCTGTTGCTTGTTCCATTTTTATTCTGGTTACATACTCAATGAAATTCTCTCCCGTTTCTTGTTTAAATAACCGACTGAAGTAACTTGCATTTAAGTGTAAGTATGCTGCAACATCTTTTAATGACATTTTCTGATTGATATGCTGTCTAACATATATCTGTGCTTTTAGGACTTCTTCATGTCTAGGTAGTTGATTAAACTCGTGCACATGCTTTAAAAACAAAGTGAAGATCTCTATTAAAGTTATTTCTAAGTGTGTAATTGTGTCAACATTCATGATTTTGTTCGTCATTTGTAGTAATTTATCATCTTTAAATCGCATTAGGGTGTTTAACGATAATTTGATATCTAACACTAATTTCACAGCAAAATCCAACACCATATTCGGATGAAATTTTCCATTTCTTATGACTGAAATATACTCTTCTATAAATGCAAATACATTAGAATCATCTCTTTCAAGGATAAGGGTTTTAACTTTTTGCATTACCTCTTGGTATTCATGAAAAATAGTTTTTTCATTAAAAGTGATAATGTGCAACGCTTGAAGACTATTGTGCGGATAATAAAATCGGCTTTTGTTATTATCAAGTAATTCTTGCATGGAAGTGATTAAACCTTGTTTATCCTGATATTTATTTCCAATTACGATGGTTGTTGTAATCTTTAAATAGGTTTCCAGTTTTTCTTGCATATTTCTAATCGCTTTATCTATGAGTTGATTTTCTAGTTGACTCGAATTACTCTCTTTTTTAAATAGTACAAAAAATTTACCTTGCAAATAAAATATTTGAATATCCTGTTGATAATTTTTTAACTCTTCTTCAATAATATTGTTGATACTGAATTGTAGTATTGTATCACTTTTATATTTCTCAACCACGTCTTGATAATAATCGATATAACATAAAACTGGTGTGAATTTTTCATCATGGAAGTTCATCCCAAGCAGTTCTTCTTGTTCCTCCCACCACACTTCATTTTGGGATACATTACCATCTACTACTTTTTCAATAAATTTCGATTTTAATTCTCTGTTGTTTTTATTTAAGAATCGTCCAATTTTCTTATTGTTGGTCTTTTCTTTTAATTCTTCATCCATTCTTTCTATTAATCTAGTTAGTAAGTCAGTGATTACGGGTTCTTCCATCGATTCTTTTAATATATAATCATATGCATCCAACTTTAATGCTTGTTGAGCAAAATGAAATTCATCATGACAAGATAAGATTATATTTATAGATTTGATATTCTCCGCCCTTAATATACCGAGCAAATCGATTCCATTTAAATGAGGCATTCCTATATCGGTAATAAGAACATCGAAATCATTTGTTTTCATATATTGCAGTGCTTCTAAACTATCATGAAAACTTGCAATTATTTCAAAACCATGATCCTGCCATGGGATCATTTTGGTCATAAATTCCAACACCATTACGTCATCATCAACCAAAACTACTTGATACATGGCTACTTCACTCCTCATTTAAGGGTATATAGAATGTGAACTTTGTACCTTTGTCTTTTTTGCTTACTATAGTTAGATCAAAATCTTCTCCATAAATAATTCTTAATCGCTGATAAACATTTTGTACACCAATTCCATTAAAAGATCCTTTTGTATCTATTGGATCCTTGTTCCCATCTTGAAAAACTTTTCCTTTTAATTGTTCTACCTTTTCCTTATCCATTCCAATGCCATCATCTATAATTTCTAACACCAGCATGGCTTGATCATTATATGCCGCTTTAATGGTTATAACACCTTCTGTATGTTTATATCCGTGAATAATAGCATTTTCAATCAGTGGTTGTAAGAAAAATCTCGGAACTTCTAAATCTCCTATAGCATCATCTACATCAATATTTAACGAAATCGTATGGTGATGCCTAAAATTCATCAACTGCATGTAATGCTTTACTACTGTTATCTCTTCATTTAGTGTTACAAAAGCATTATTTCTATTAACCGTCATCCTTAATAACGCTGATAACGCATAAATGAGTTCCGCACTATCTTTATCACCATTCATTCGAATTTTTAACCGTATAGCATTTAATACATTAAATAGAAAATGTGGATTAATTTGTGCTTGAAGCATATCTAACTCAGCTATTCGCTTCTTTTCTTCCTGTAATTGTACTTGCACGACCATCTCTTCAATCG
Source organism: Aquibacillus rhizosphaerae (assembly GCF_030282825.1). Classification (GTDB taxonomy): domain Bacteria; phylum Bacillota; class Bacilli; order Bacillales; family Amphibacillaceae; genus Aquibacillus_C; species Aquibacillus_C rhizosphaerae. Next base: position 17,538 of record NZ_JASTZU010000053.1, on the reverse strand, counting down.
TATCGAGCATATGATCAAAGGATTGACCTAATATGGCTACATCGTTCTTTCCCTCAATGTTTGCACGAACCTTTAAATTACCTCTTTTCACCGATTTCGTAATTAAGTTTAACCTGGTTAATGGTTTCGTCGTTTCTCTTACCAATATAATTAATCCAGCTAAAAACAATAGTAGAAAGGCACCCTGAATAATAATCGTAGTTCGCGTAACTGTGTTGATAGATCCGATTGTATCTTCGTAAGGTACCAAACTAATTAGTCTCCATCCAGAATAGGAAACAGGAACTGAAACCAAAAGATGGTCTTCTGATTCAAATTCTACTATGGAATAAGACCGATTCATTACGTCATAAGGAAGTGTCGTACCAATGTCCTCTTCGTTAACACTAGAATAGATTTCCCCATATTGACTTGTTAGATAATATTTATTGTTGCTATTATTTTGGAAGTTACTTAAAAAAGAAGCTACTTCCTTTTCTTCCATACTTATAACTAAATAAGCTAGAATTTGACTCCCTTGTTTGATCGTTCTAGCAACACTGATTAGGTGTGAAGTTGTTTCTTCATCTGAATTAATATACGTAGGGTGGGCACCAATCCACTTTGTTTGATAAAAGTTTAACTGATCGAGTTCTTGAAACCAAGGCTCCTGTTTAAAGGCAGATGGATGATGTTTAGATATAGAGTAGTTTGTATAATAAAAATCATCATTTAAAAAAAGTGTAATATAAGTAGGAGATAATAATTCTGTTATCCCATCTAAAGCCTCCGAAATACGTAGATAACTTAAAGCAGATTGCTGCTCTAAGTTTTCGGGATCAGACATAATTGTTTGCTGTGTTTTAAGCAAGCGATTAAAACTGGTATCAAATTGAATGTAATTAGACGTGTACATAATATCATCAAATAAATTGTTAACGCCCATTTCAATCATATTTAAGGTGTCAGTAGATTGCTTTACTGCTCTTTCTTCTAATACGTCCTTTGTGACATACTGAGAAACAAAATACGTGCTCAACCAAGGTAGTAGGATGCATAATACAACGGCAATGGTTAGTCTACTTCTTAATGAAAGCTGATTTATTTTTTTAAACATCACTGCACCTCACTACCTCTATTACCCCTCTTATATTAGAAAATAGGAAAATCAAGAGAGAAAACATTCCCCTCTTGATTGTATCACCTATTACCAAAAAATTTAGATGAATTATTGATTGGCATCTATAATTTTTTGTGTTTTCTCTTGAACATTTTGAACCGTTGTATCAATATCTTGTTCACCCAGAAGATACAATTCGGTTTCTGCTTTAAAATCTGTAACCACTTCTGTAATATAACTTGGAAGTGAAGCGTTACTTGTTGGTGTAATCGATGTAATTGCGTTCTTCAATGATTCTAAATGCATCGCATCAGGTTTTTCTGTATTGTTTACAAGTTTTTCTAATACAGTATCAAGGTCAGCTTCCTTCCAAGCTGGCAACCAAATACCTTGTTCTGAAATTCCTTTGGTTGTCATCCAACGTATAAAGTCATACGCCTCTTGTTTATGTTCGGAGCTTTCACCAATACTAATTAGATCCCCATTAACATCAGCATAGTTCACTCCATCTTCTTCATTTTTTGGCCAAGGAGCCCATGCGATTTCAAATTCCGGCGTAAATTGTCCCCATTCTGTAACCATATAAGTTCCAATTGGAACCATACTTGCTTCTTGCGTGAAGAATTGTTGACGATAATCCATTTGTTGCGAAAGAATTTCAGAATATGGAACAGAAGATTTATCTTCTTGTTCTAATGCATATCTAAATTCTAATGATTCTTTAACCAACGGGTCATCTGCATTTGACGTACCATCCGGATTTACCAGCGCTGTATTCTCTTCCTTACTAATTAATTTTAACGCAGAAAACATATCATGCCATGTGTGTAAATAAGAACCATAATGATCATCTGTTGTCATTGCCTTTGCATACTCACGATACTCATCCCAAGTCCATTCGGTAGGGATTTCAAGACCTGCTTCATCTAAATGGGCTTTATTGATCATAACTGCATTTGTAATACTCTTCATTGGTAGACCATAATCTTTACCGTCTACTGGAGAATATGAATTATTGTATACTTCATTGATGTCAATTCCTTCAGCTTCGACAAATTCATCTATCGGAGCTACAAGACCTGCGTCAATTCTTTTTACTAAATCATTACCGTTGGACCACATCATAACATCAATGGTTTCTCCAGCTGATGCCATCAAATCTAATTGTTTATAATAATCCTCTGAACTCATACTTTCCACTAGTGGAATAGCTTCAACTTTCACACCTGTTTCTTCTTCATACATTTCCATAATCGGCTCAAAGTTAGCAGTCTCTTCAGTAAGCCAATGAACAAATTTAAGCGTTACTTGTTCACCATCTTCTTCATTATTTTGAGTATCATCTGAATCATCACCTTCTGTATTTGACTCCTCATCGCCAGAACAAGCAGCTAATAATAATGTAAGCATTATTGCAACTAACCACATCAAACCCCATTTTTTCCTCATTACTTTTTCCTCCCTTTTTATTGATTTCCTTTTATTTATATCGCACATCACTTTGTATAAAAGTAATGGAACAACCACTTTTAACCTTTAACGCCTCCAAGTTGAATGCCTTCAATAACATGCTTTTGACCAATAATAAAAATAATTAATAATGGTACAATTGCTGACACAGAAGCTGCCATCATAAGCGTATATATACTTCCATGTTGATCTCCAAAGCTTTGCACTCCTAACTGAATGGTATAAAGCGCTTCTGATCTTAAGAAGATCAACGGATATTGGAAGTCATTCCATGTCCAGATAAACCGTAAAATTGCATAGGTTGCAATTGCAGGTCTAACAAGTGGTAATGCGATGTTAAAAAATATTCTGAAATGACCCGCACCATCCATCCTCGCTGATTCAATGATTTCATTACTGATACCAAGATAAAACTGTCTTAGCATAAATGTTCCAAATACACTAAAGCTATTTAGTAATATAAGACCAGTATGTGTATCATAGAGTCCTAACCAACGAAAAAGTAGGAATTGCGTTACGAGTAACGTTTGCGGTGGAATCATGTATGTAGCAAGTACAACTATAAATAGTAATTCTCTTCCTTTAAAATTAATCTTTGCAAATCCATAAGCTGCAAGTCCTGATACTAATACAGAAGTTATCGTCGTTAGCACCGTGACCTTGATGGAATTCCAATACAATAATAAAAATGGCATGTCTCCTGTCCAAACTTCTTTATAGTTAGCTACTGCATTCCATGTTTCAGGGATCCATTGAATTGGAAAGGTTAAAACTTCTTCTTCAATCTTTAAAGACGCTGAAATCATCCAAATGAATGGCATCAAAAACAGTATTCCAAATATCGCCATAACCACAGTCATGGTTATTTTTCTAATATCTATGTCTGTTTTCATAAGACTTTCTCCTCCCCCCTTTAATAGTTAACCCATTTCTTCTGACCAACAAATTGAAGATACGTAATGATCAGAATGATGATAAACATAACTAATGCAATAGATGATGCATAACCAGTTTTTAGCTCCAAGAATGCCTGTTGGTATAAATAAACGACCGGCGTAATCGTGGCATTTGCTGGGCCACCGTCAGTTAACACAATAATCAAATCAAATATTTTAAAGCTAGAAATAATTCCGGTTATCATTAATAAGAAAGTTGTTGGTGAAACAAGTGGTACTGTGATTTTTGTAAATTGATACCAAGCAGATGCCCCATCAATTTGTGCTGCTTCATATAATTCTTTAGGAATATTCTGAAGACCAGCTAGATAAATAATTAAGTTAAAACCAATACCAGTCCAGATCATAATTATCATCACTGATGGTAATGCAAAAGATACATCCGAAATCCAACCGGGAGGATCATTAACACCTAGCGACATCAATAGCTGATTGACAGGACCTTCTGAAGGATGGAATAGAACTCTAAAGACAACTGCCACCGCTACAACACTAGATATGAATGGCATAAAAAATATAACTTTAAAAAGGTCTTTAAAATAAATATACTTATTAATAATTACTGCAATTGATAGAGAAATCATTAATGTTACTGGAATTGCTAATAAAATTAAAAAGTTATTTTTTAATGATTTTAGAAATATATCATTGTCAAATAACGTTTTGAAATTTTCAATCCCGACAAAACTGGCACTTTTGAAACCGGATACAAAATTCCAATCGGTAAAACTTAATACTAATGATGCGATGATTGGGAAGAGAACTAAAATGGATGTACCTAAAAACATCGGTCCAATAAATAGATACCCAGATAAGTTTTCTTGCCAACCACTAAACGGATCTCCATTTCGTTTCTTCTTCTTTTTCTTGAGTTTGACTTGATTTGCCTGTTCAAGTTTAGAACCCTTTACTTCACCTTCCATGTTCTCACCTCAAATCTTTAATATAGCTTCATTATAGGATTTGAATGCGCTTTCTTCAATGCACTACTTTTACCTGATTGATAATATTTTTACTATTACAAATATAAAAGACGAAAAATATCTGTTGCATGATATAGTAGAAGAAACATAAATAAAGGAGTGGTCATATGCATCTTGGAACTTTCTCCGGAGGGATATTTTCTTTTTGTAACTGGATATATCGGCTAGCTTATTTGAATATATTATGGATAGGATTCACCTTGCTTGGAGGAGTTGTTTTTGGTATTTTTCCATCAAGTGTTGCCTTACTTTCTGTTTTAAGACAATTTATACAAAAAAAAGAACCTATCATCTTTTCAACCTTCTGGAGTTATTATAAGAAGGAATTTAAAAATAGTAACAAAATAGGAGTAATCATTGGAATTATCGGGTTCTTAATAGTTTTTAACCTTAATTTTTTGCATCAAAACCCGATTAACCAGGCCCAGTGGTTAATTTATCCCATGATTATTACCGGTTATATGTATCTATTATTCATTTGTTATTTACTTGCATCTTTTATAACTTTTGAACAAACCCTTAGAAGGCATATAAAGAATTCGATTTTGATTATGTTTTTTAATCCGTTGCCAAGTTTCTTTATGATTTTTGGATTTGCAGCCGTTTATTATGCTCTAACATGGATTCCTGGTATTGGATTTTTCTTTAGTGCAAGTTTACTAGGATTAGTAATCCTATCCTCAGCAACTCTTGCTTACCAAAAAATTGAGAAGAAACAATTACAATTATCGAATCAAGTGACAAATGAATCAATTTCATAATTACCTTAAACAGTCATCTATAACGATATATAGTTTGGAAATGTTTTTATCCAACTACATATTGTTATGGATGGCGTTGAAATAGGTATTATGAAATTGATTAAAATAACTAAATATATTCCCTATATATGTAACAGAGAGGGTGTAGTGCTCATTACCTAGCGCTACACCCTCTCTTATTTGCTTCTATAAAGATAAAATATTAAATTTGCTTATTGTCAGGTAACCCCTACTCCTTGCATCCAATTGGGCAGTTCCTTCCACTCTAGGATACCAGTCACAAAAAATTCTTCCATCATAGAAACAATTCCATCACAATCTTAGATCAGTTGGAAGTTAAACGTTTAAAATGAAACAATATTTCCTAAAAGAAAAGGTTGCCCTATCTCAGGCAACCTTTTCTTTATTTTACTTTTCTAGCATTATCTTGAGCAATTATGCATAACTCAGCAGCTTTAAATGCATGTTCTTGCGTCATTGCCTTTTCTGTGCGGTTGATACAATCTAAGATTAGTTCACCAAAGAACGGAAATCCAACTTCACCTCTTAAACGATAGTGTTTTTCTCCCTCTTTATTAACAAGGTATAAATGGTCTCCAGATTCTTCTCTAGCTATATCGACATATTTTCTAATTTCGATTGTTCCTTCTGTACCCACAATAAACGTTCTTCCATCTCCCCATGTGCTTAAACCATCTGGAGTAAACCAGTCAACACGGAAGAATTGAGTTGCACCGTTATCGCCAACTAAGGTTGCATCTCCGTAATCCTCTAACTCAGGCGTGCTTGGATTACCGTAATTACCTACCTTACTCTGCAACACTTCTGCATCCTTGCATCCCGCATAAAATAAAAATTGCTCAATTTGATGACTACCGATATCACATAGAATTCCACCATATTTATCTTTTTCAAAAAACCAGTTAGGACGGCTTGGTGCATTTAAACGATGTGGGCCAAAGCCAGTTACGTGAATAACGTCACCGATAGCCCCTTCTTTAATTAGATTACCTGCAAAAACTGCACCTTCTACATGCAATCTCTCACTAAAGTAAACCATATATTTTCGCCCTGTTTCCTGCACTACTTTTTTTGTCTCCTCTAGTTGAGCTAAAGTCGTGAATGGAGTTTTATCCGTGAAGTAGTCCTTGCCTGATCGGAGTACTTTGTTACCTAGTTTGCTTCTTTCACTTGGAACAGCCGCTGCTGCAATAAGTTTAACTTCCGAATCTTCTAACACCTGCTCTAAGGAATTAGCTTCTTTTGCGTCTGGAAATTTTTCTAGTAAATCTTTCACTTTAGTTGGGTCTGGATCATAAACCCATTTGAGTGTGGCACCAGCTTCCACTAGTCCATTACACTGACCAAAAATGTGACCATGATCCAATGCCACCGCAGCAAATACAAATTCATTTGGCTCGACGACAGGGTTTGGTTTCCCTTTTGGTGCATAATTCATTCCATCTGCTTTTCCCACTTTTAAAACACCCCTTTATACGATTCGGAAATCTAATCCATGTTCTATCAATTGTATGCTAGAACTTCCATCTTGCAGTACTCCAGTTTAACTTTAAAACCAATCTGCGTACCCCATTTTTCTTAAGTTTTCAGCTGAATCTCTTAAGCAATCAAACGGATCACGACCATAGGTATCATCTTGTTCAATTAAGAAGTGTTCTGCACCCGCTTCAAGTCCCGCTTCCATAATTGCCGGAATATTAAGATTGCCTTCTCCAACTTCAGCAAATTCAATCAGGTTGGTAAATTTAAAGAAGAAGTTTTGCATATCCTTCAAATCATCATCTGTGATATCTAAGTCACCGATTCGATAATCCTTTAGATGTATTAGTGAGACACGATTTTTGTATTCCTTAATAAATGATACTGGATCTACACCAGCGCGGTGAATCCAGTGAACATCTAATTCAAAGCCCAACACAGATGTATTTTCTTTCATCATATCTAACAAGAATTTTCCATCGTAACGTTGAAATTCGATGTGATGTGTGTGGTAATAAAGCGAAATCCCTTCATCTTTTAATCGTTTCGCCATCTCCTCAGCTCGATCGATAAAAGCGATAATTTTATCCTTATCACCCATTATCGTAAATGGCAACATCCCAATTCGAATGTAATTACAGTCTAATGCTTTACAATCTGCAACAATTTTCTCGTAATCATCTCGTAAGGTTTCTGCCTCTGCTCCTGGGGTCATTGGTTCTAGGGGAGCTGTTGTAGCGGTTATTGCAATGTTAAAATCATCGCTTGCTCTTTTCATCTCACTTACATTTTCTTCTGTCATTGGTATTTGAGATACTTCTACAGAGTGAAAACCTAAATCATGTAATTGTTTCAAGGTTTCATAGGCACCTAATTCTTCCACTTTCTTTTTTAACATCATCATTTGAACGCCGATTTTCCCTTTTGTCATTGGTAAGCCTCCATTTGAATTTCTTTTTTTATTTCAGAAGAATGTCTGATTGCACCAATCATTTCTAATGAGGTTTGTGCTTCTTGCGCATGCACATAGTCCTCTGTATCGTTAATTATTGCTTGATAAAATTGTCCGATAAGCTTTGCATGGCTGGCTCCATAATAAAATTTAGAACCAGGTAGCTTTTCATCTTCTACTAAACAAACCTTCTTTTCGGTATCACTTGAAATGGTTAAAATACTATCTTTAATGGTTAGTTTTGCTTTGTCGAGTAGTACTTGGAACTCGATAGATGAATTGGAAGAATACGTAACGGTAGCAAAGAACAATCCAGTCGCACCATTTTCAAATTGGATATGGGCTGTGGCAGTATCCTCCACCTCATACCCATAATCAACTAAAGTATCAATCGAGCCACGAATGGATTTCACACGCCCACCAATTAATTGCATCAAATCTAATGTATGAATAGATTGATTAATCATAACGCCGCCACCAGCGTACTTCATCGATCCACGCCACGGTTTCACATCGTAGTATTCTTTTGGACGAAACCAAGTAACTAAGCCTTTAACACCTTTTACCTTGCCATATTTTTCGCTAGCAACAATTTCAAGTAACTTTTCAACCGTTTTATTAAAGCGATTCTGCAGACACACGCATATTTTTGATTGTGGGAATTTCTTTTCCACATCCACAATTGATATGCCCTCTTCAGGTATTCTAGCTAAAGGTTTTTCTAAAAAGACATGTACATTATGTTTTACACAATACTCTGTTACTTCACGATGTAAATAGTGTGGCAAACATACATGTACACAATCCAAGTCTTCTTTTTCGATCATTTCTTTATAATCCATATAAAAAGTTGCGTTTTTTGCTTTTTTTCCTAACGATTCTTCAACATCACAAGCAGCTACTAATGTTGCTATACTGCTATTTTGAATTGCATCAATATGAATAGTAGAAATATCACCTAATCCTATTATCGCTACTTGGAGCATCTATTTGACACCACCTATTGTCTTTTATTACTTTTCTTGAGCTCTTAATTTATTTAATTCTTCTAAATACAATTCTTCATCTAATGGTAAATCTACTTCTTTTCCTAACCAACTGGATAAATGCATCGCATTCGCTAATGTCACACCATTAATGCCATCACTACCTGGTGCAATAAGCTCTGTACCATCTAAAATGTTCGCTGCAAAATTCTCAAGCACACTGGCATGTTGTCCACCCCATACACTTTCGAAATCCAATACTTCTTCTTCAAAAATAGCACCAGGTCCTTCTCCCATAAATAATTTCATCGTTTCTTGCCAAGACAAGGAATCGCTCATTTCTTTTTCAGATTTATGAAGACGCTTAATAGTAACTTTTTTACTATCATCAACGACTATTTTTCCTTTATCTCCTAAAATCTCAAATCGGTCCGTACCCATTACATCATGCGTACACGTAATGAAAACACCAGTTGCACCATTACCATAGTCAAATACAGTTGTTACATCATCTTCTACTGGGATATCGCGTTGATAACCGTACTGTGCTTTTGTATAAACTTTTTTAGGCATACCACAAATCCATTGCATTAGATCAATTTGGTGTGGTGCTTGATTAACCAGAACTCCTCCACCTTCACCGTCCCACGTTGCGCGCCATGAACCTTGATCATAATATGCTTGTGGTCTCCACCATGTCGTGATAATCCAGTTGGTACGTCTGATTGCACCAATTTCGCCGTTATCAATAATTTCTTTTACTTTACGGTACAATTCGTTTGTACGTTGATTAAACATAATCGCATACGTAAGTTCTGGCTTTGTCTTTGCAAAATCATTAATTTCTTTTACTTGTTTCGTATAGACACCTGCAGGTTTTTCAAGAAGTGCGTGAATATTTTTTGATAGTGCTTCTATGCCCATTTCAGGATGCAAGTAGTGTGGAACACATGTAACAATTGCATCCACTTTTCCACTATCAATCATTGTTTTGTAATCATCAAAAAATGGAACATTTGGGTAATTCTCTTCGGAAACTTTTTTCTTTTCTGTGTCTGTGTCACAAATTGCACCCAATTCCATGTTTGGAACTCTTCCCTCTTTAATAAAGTTCGCATAAGTGAAACCCTGTTGACCTAATCCGATAACTCCTAATTTTACTTTTTCCATTCTATACAACTCCTTATTGATATATTTTCAGGCGTTCACGTCGGTACTCCCGAGGTGTAACCCCGATTTTCGATTTAAAATAACGACTAAAATGAGATATACTTTCAAAGCCTGTTTGATAAGCAATATCTTTTAAAGCTTTGTCTGGTTCTGCTTCTAAGAGGTACTGGACCTGTTGCAGACGACAAGCCATTACATACTCCATCACTGTGTACCCTGACATTTCTTTAAAAACATGGGAAACATAGGATTTACTTAAATTTAAATCATCTGCAATTTTTTCAATGGTCAATTTTTCTGAAAAGTATTGCTGAATATACGCAGCAATATTTTCAGCATGTATTGCCTTCTCATTTTTTTCGGAAAGGTGCATAGTTGAATCAGCTAAACCAATTCGGTTAACCATGATTAAAATTTCAACGAGCAATACCTTTAACTCCATTTTCTTTTCAGCATCTGTTCGGTTTTCATCTTTGCTGATTTCTTGCATACACTTGATAACGCTTGCAATTTGGTTGCTAATAATAGAATCAGTAGGTCTGATCAAACAATGATGCAACCTTTCAAAAGCTTCTAATAAATGACTGGCATTTAACGCTTCTAATAAAGGCATGATTGTTTGTGGATTAAAGTGAATATGACTTCTAACGTAATCACTATGAGCAGGCAGGTTCGGTTTATGAAGAGCAAGTCCATCCATCAAAAGAATATCTCCTGGTATTAAATCATAAATTTGATTATGAATTAAATAGCGACAGGTTCCCTTATGAAACAGAAATATTTCATATTCTTGATGTGAATGAAGTGGAATATCCACATTTCTTCCCTTTAATTCATAGTTTGCTAAGAAATCGTCCATACGCTTCACCAATCCTTCTATATCATGTTATTAAATAATTTAAGATAAGTCATTAGATGATAGTGCTTTCATTTTATTAAAAATTGACTGAAAGCGCTTTTTTGTTAAGCACGTTGAGAATATTTCTGTATATATTGATAATTGGGTGGGAGAAACTACATACATCCAATCACTATTTTACTATAATAAAATAATCTTTATGTTTTGACTAAACAAATTTGTTAACGATTCCATAAAATAAAGGCTCGTCATTGACTGATGAGGATGTGGAAGCCTTACTAAGAAGAAAAGATTGAGGAATTAAAGATGCTGAAGAGCTTTGTGTAGAAACCATCACTATTGATATTAACAATATCGTTAATTTATATAATTCTGAAACAATTATGATTAACAGTAAATTATTATCCGCTTATCCAGGAGCAATGGAGCATATTAAAACACAATTAAAATCTTCTATTACATAGTATCATGATATTGTATTACCACCACTTAGTATGAAGGTCGTAATTTCCATGAAGATTTACCACGAAAATCCCCAGGTGAGCACCAAACCCAGGCTGAAGACGGCAAAGAAACGAAAAACCATATGATGACACTCCAACTGATTACTGATTTTTTAAAGAAAGGGATCTAAAATGATGATCCCTCACTAACTGCTAATAACCCTTATACGGATCTTTCCCCAGCTTGTCCCATTCTGTTTTCTTATATTTGATAGCTTTAAGACAACTATTAATAAATTCCTTATCATATTCTTTGTATCTCTGTTCATCAGCCCAAGTTCTCATCATTTTATAATCCGGATGTTGATCATCATGATAAATAGATAAAAAATCATAATACCCTGGAATTCCACCAACATCTTCGGGAGGAGCAGTCTCTGCACCGTCTATGAGTGTTGGGTAGCCATAATAATATTCTTCTGTCGTCTCTTCTAATATAACTTTAATTCTCCAACCATCACCGAAATCATAAACATAATCTAATTCTCCGTTTTTTTCTATATACGGGTCTATCTTTAGTGTTTGGGGCTTACGTATTGTTGTATTCAAATGACGAGCAATCGCACCAAATGGATCTTTCTCTTTATCCAGTGTCGTATGTTTATATAGCTTTTTGTATGCTTTATTCTCTTGGTATTCTTCTTCATTAATCGTGACCACCAGGTTATCTTCATGTAATACAAATTCAAAAAGATGATACGGTTCGTAGGGATAACCGCTCTGGAAATTCATCGTATTTTGAATAATATCGTGAAGTCGGTTGAATGTAGCATCAGCTGGCATCATTACCCTTCTCCAAATCAGAGGGGTTGAATCCACTAGTTCTATTTTTATTTGGTAGGCTTTCATTGGTATCAATCCTTTCTTGTCAAATATACCAGATAGAATTCTTTCTCCTAGTTTACAACACTATCGTTAAATCATAAAAAGATTTAAAATTGTCTATAACTCGTTGGTAAAAGTCCGAACCTCGATTCAGATGAAACCTAAAAAGGAAGCAGAGAATCGTCCCCATGCTTCCTCCCCCTAAAGAATAATTGTCCTTCCACTGACTGCAGATTCTACAGCAGCACTGGTTACTTGTTGTGTTTTGAATGCATCTTCATAATCGGATAGAATTAATGAAGCATCTCCCGTCCTTAATGCGTTAATAAATGCCTGATTTTCTATAAAATATGGATCCGTTGTATCATTATACGTTGCTTTATCATTACCAGTTTCCATTCTCAACACGGTTGGTTTCCAGTCGATATTACCTTGATTTGTGTACACTGTTACACCAACTGAGCTTTGCCCACTAGGGGAAATACATGCATTAGAAACATTTGCAATAATGCCATTTTGAAACTTTAAATTAACCGTACCAACATCAGCAACAGTAACGGATTCAGCTTTTTCATGCATAATACGGTTTCCAAAGAAAGCATGTACTTCATCAACTTCACCAGCTAAATAACGCAATATATCTACAATATGTGTCGTTTGTTCATTAAATTGACCCCCAGACAAATCTTGATTTCTCCACCAATATACGCCAGGCATGTCACCTACCCATTGACCGGATATCATCCCGATTGTTTGAGAACCTACTACCTGTTTCATCCGTTGAACCGACTCACTATAACGGAAATGATAACCTACGGATGTTAACAATGACTTTTTCTTCACTTCAGCTAAAATTGCACCTGGAATCTCTTTATCCACCCCAAGTGGTTTTTCAACAAAAAATGGAATGTTACGTTTGATTAATTCCATTTCCATTTGACCATGAGCCATCGGAGGCACACATAGATACACTGCATCTAATTTGGTGGAATCTAACATGTCATCAAAGTTGTCATACCCTTTTGCTGAAAACTCAGATGCAATTCTGTCGGCCTTTTGCTTACTTGTACCGCAAAACGCCTTCACGTTTACATCTCCCATCTCGGCTAAAATGCGTGCATGCTTTTCACTAAAGTTACCCGTTCCTACTATACCAATAGTTATCGTCATAAATAGCAAACCTCCCATTTTAATGAAAAAGCCTACGTTGGATGATGTTTTACCGAAGCCTTTTTTCCATTTTACTACATTAAGTGAATAAGTTATGCCATTTAGGTGGTTTTTTCTAGTTTACCTACATCAATTTGTTAAGTCTCCTATAAGTTTTTTTCATTCTAAAAAGGATCCCCATCAAAGATTAAGTAGTTCCGTTTCGGTGGAGAAACATTTTAAAGTAGCACACTAATTGACAGACCAAATTACATGAGATTTAATCTGTTTTTTTCCCCCTCTATATCAATGTTCATTGAATATGAACACTTGAATTAGCATACGAAATCGCAACCCAAATAACACACTGACAATAGCTTCTGTTGTCAACGTGCTATTTACTATGTTGATTTTTATTAACCAAGTAGGTAATTGTAAATTTATGTTAAAATAAATTTAGAGTTTGTGAAGGGTTTTTCTTAAACTTACGGCGCGATTAGTTCAATAAGAGTGAAACAAATAAGGGAGCGAAAATTAATGATAGTTAGAGAAGTAGAAACTTCTGATGCAGAAAATTTAGCAAATCTTATTAAGCAGGTTGATGAAAGTTCACAGTATATGCTTTGGGAAGCTGGGGAAAGAGATATTCAATCCGAAAACCAATTAAAGATGATTGATGGCATTAAGAATGCTGAAAACTCTACTATACTTGTTGCTGAAAAGGATAATGAGTTGGTTGGTTACTTAATAGTTATAGGTGGTAATGCACAACGGAATAAGCATTCGGCTTACATAGTTATTGGGATTTTGAAGGGTTATAGAGGAAAGGGAATCGGAAAACAACTAATTAACAAACTAGATCAATGGGCCGCTAATCAAAATGTTAGTAGGTTAGAACTAACAGTCGTAACTAAAAATGAAGGAGCATTATCATTATATAAGAAATTAGGATTTGAAATTGAAGGAATAAAAAGAAATTCATTGCTTATAAATGATGAATTTGTTGATGAATACTATATGTCGAAACTTTTATAGTATTGTTCTTGAATGAACAGGCGCGAAACTTTAACAAGGGTATTCGCCTTTCCTTGTTGAAGTAAAGGAGCAGGTTAGTGGAATAAAGAAGCGATAATAATTTGAAAATAAAGGAAAAAGTCATTGAGATGCTGTTTAACGAAAATAAGTATAGAGGTATTAAATTCTTGTTTGTAATTATAATGGTAGTTATTATAAGTATCCTCATTTCTCGTTATAAACAACTCTATATCGTTTTCTTTGTACCCTTATTAACAATATTTTTGATTATGGATATTGTCAAAATAATGTGGTACAACAAGAAACATAATTTTAAGACACGTGTAATAGATAAGATAGCACCTTGTTTATATGTTTTAGTAATAATCGCTAGTTTCTTTCTTGTCTGACGTTATTAAAGTATTGGGTGCTTTAGTTTAACAAGACAATATAAAAAACAAACGCCTGAACATTTTAATGTCCAAGCGTTTGTTTTTTGTTATTTGTACTGTTATTTATGGTGCTAAACATAGTGTGTTTTAGTAAGTTATTTCACCTGTTATTTAGATTTTCTCCACAGTATCGGAACTACTTAATCAAAGATGGAAGTCCTTTTTTTATTCCTTAACTATTTAGAGACCTGTTTCTCTTTCAATTGCATTGCGGTCGTTAAACGTTTTTAAATTCAACTTATTCATGATTCTAGATGTTAAGGTACCGGATACCATGGCACCATTTACGTTTAATGCTGTACGGCCCATATCAATGAGTGGCTCTACAGAGATAAGTAGACCCGCTAAAGCTACTGGTAGATTCATAGATGAAAGGACGATTAATGCTGCAAATGTAGCACCGCCACCAACACCAGCAATACCAAATGAAGCAACACCAATAATTAGAACTAATTGAACAATAAATCCAGGTGAAAGTGGATCGATTCCCTGTGATGGAGCAATCATTACAGCTAACATCGCAGGATAAATACCGGCACAACCGTTTTGCCCAATCGTTGCACCAAACGATGCCGACATATTGGCAATTCCCTGGTGAACTCCTAAACTATTTTTCTGCGCTTGAATATTAAGCGGAATCGTACCTGCACTAGAACGAGATGTAAAAGCAAATCCTAGTACTGGCAATACTTTACGAAGGAATGTGAATGGGTTAAGCCCAAACAAACCAACGACAACTAAATGTATAATAAACATAACGAGTAACGCTACATACGATGCCCCAACAAATTTACCAAGTTCTAAAATACCAGCCACATCCGTATTGGCTACTGTGTTTGCCATTAAGCCTAATATACCAAATGGTGTTAAGCGAAGAATGAGTGTTACGATGCGCATAACTATCGCATATACAGCATTAACCCAATCAACAAAAACCTTTGCTTGCTCTGGTTGTTTCCTACGAACACCAAGAACAGCAATACCGACAATAATAGAAAAGATTACTACTGCAATCGTCGAAGTAGCACGAGCACCTGTCATGTCTAAAAATGGATTAGACGGGATAAAACTTAATACTTGTTGCGGAATCGTTAAATCTTCTACCGTTCCTAAACGTTCTTCTAAAGCAATACCACGATCGCTTTCCGCTTGACCTGCTTCGATTTGTCCAGCGTCTAAATTAAAGACAGAAGCTGCACCAATACCAACAAAAGCTGCCACCATTGCAGTTGCTACCAAAATGCCAATGATCCATGCTGACATTTTTCCTAATTCAGCAGATTTTTCCAAGTTAATAATCGACTGAATAATAGAAACCATGATGAGTGGGATAACAATCATCATTAATAAACTTACATAACCTCTTCCGATAACATTAAACCAATCGGTTGATGTACTAACAATTTCAGATCCAGGATCATAAGCAATTTGTAACAATGCCCCTAGTAATATACCAAGACCTAAACCTGTGAACACACGCTTACTAAAAGAAACGTGCTTCTTTTGCATGTAAAATAAAACACCAATAAGTGCAAGCATGATAATGATATTAAGTAAAATAAATAACGTATCCATGTTGTTTTTCTCCCCCTGTCAATTGATATTTAACCAATCGGCTTAACTGCTTACCCTTTTAATCCGATTAACTAACTTGGATTATAATACAAGGTTTAAAATCTTATGTCAATATTTATATTCTGACTTACTTTGGATTATTCTTATAAAGGACCGAGAAAGAAGAACCATCCGCTACTTCGAAGTAATATATCTTCATTCCAAATCTAGTTCCTTTCCCAATTAGTTTCAATTGAACATCGCCTTGTTCAATTAATTTTAAATAGTAGACACCTCCTTCTACCTTACAAACGATTATATATGTGAAAGGAGGTGGACAGCAGATGGCAGTCGCACAAACAATTGATTCAAGATTACAGTTAGTCTTTGAAAATGGTGTTGATTTGGAAAGTGGTAAAGTAATACTTAAAAACAAAACCTTCAACAACGTAAAAGTTGCAGCCACACCAGATCAATTACTAGCAGTTACAACAGCTCTAGTTCCTTTACAGCAGCTAACCCTTTATTCGGTAAAACGTAATGACACAGAACTTATTACAGCTGAATAATCATTCCAACACACAAAGATATAGGAGGTGAGTATATTGAAAACATTAGAACTAAAGTTTCTAAATGAAGAAGAAAAAATCGTTACGCTTTCCTTAGATCAACCAGTTGAGCCTGCAGACCCAGCAGCAATAGATCAGGCCATGGATGAAATCATTACCCAAAACGTGTTCTTTTCAGCAGGTGGTAGCTTAGTTAGCAAAAAAAGTGCCAGAATCGTTGAACGTAACGTTGTTGATATAGAGATTTAATAGGTGGAAGCAGGGGACGGTTCGGGACCAGTGAAAAACTAGCGTTTTTTTCTATGTTTCTTAATAAACCTTTATTCGAATGACCATGACACTTTAAAAATGTGCTTTTTTATTAAAACAGATGAATATGAAGAGGATACTATTGCCGATATCCTCTTCATATTAACTGCGATTGCAGCTAATTTTGATTGTATGGACACACTTAATAGACCATACCCCCTGGCTCTGGATAGGCCGTGAAATCTTTTAAGCTCCGCATTTTTACCTTCAATCGAAGCTCTTTTTTTATATTTTTCCTTGAACTTTTCTGTCTTCTGATATTGAGACATTTCATAGTAATCTGTTGTGTTCAACCCAATAGTTAGAATTCTTCTTGCACGCCCTTGTGTACACAGGTCATGCAACGGACAAGTTTTACATTGATTGAGCTCAAAATAATATTTATACCCTTCTCTTTTTCCATCCTTTCTATTTGAAATATAACGTT
>NZ_JASTZU010000052.1 GCF_030282825.1 Aquibacillus rhizosphaerae | reverse complement strand
GTTGTGTGTGACCGAGGAGGCTAAGGTGCTGCCCCCCGGAAAGGGAGTATTTTTCCGTAGCGCTAGATTAACCACTCATCTTAAAAAGAATGCAAAGATGTTACGATAAAGTTAGTGCGTACTTTGTATCAAGTGCGAACCGTTGTAAAGCAACAATGTTTACGAAAGAACCTTACAAAAATCCAT
Source organism: Aquibacillus rhizosphaerae (assembly GCF_030282825.1). Classification (GTDB taxonomy): domain Bacteria; phylum Bacillota; class Bacilli; order Bacillales; family Amphibacillaceae; genus Aquibacillus_C; species Aquibacillus_C rhizosphaerae. The sequence goes on along the minus strand of NZ_JASTZU010000052.1, from coordinate 13,888 downwards.
TTTTCACAAGAACAGCGCGGATTGTTGTGTAATCATATTCTTCATTAAGTGATTCCTTTAGAGGCTTAAGCTTAGGTTCTTCCAAATTCGCCCTCGCTTGGAGTACTTCTAGTTCTTGATCCTCACTAAAGAACAGACTCCAATCAATATCCATTTTTTGTTTATATGCCTGGAAAAGGTGATTGGTGACAGTTTGATCCGTTACTCCTCTTGTGCTTGCAATTTCCTCGATTTGCTTACCTTCGACAAACATTTGATAGCTAACTTGAAAACTAGGTTGTCCATTACTTTCATCTTTCTTTACGAAGTTTCTCTCTGTTTGAGACGTATTTGATGGCACTTCATAGTTATTTTTTTCAGTCCACTCCGAGATTGCATTTAATAATAGTTGTCCATACTGATCGAATTTTTTCATACCAACACCCTTAATTCCAAGCATTGCCTCTTTAGTTGTTGGGAAAAATCGACACATCTCTTTAAGTGTAGTGTCAGAAAAAAGTACATAAGGGGGTACCTTCTCTTGATCAGCGACCTGTTTACGTAATTTCCTCAACTCTTCGAACAGCTCTTGTTCGTAATTGGTTGATTCAGCTTGTTTAACAGAACCAGTTTGCATCCAAATTTGTTTTTCACCCTTTAAAACGGCCTCTGCACTTTTATTTAACTGTAAGATAGGTAAGCGCTGTTCACCAGTAGACAGAATTCCTTCGGCAACTAAGAAATGGATGAAATTAGTAAGGTCTTTTTCGGAATAAGCAGACATTAAACCATAAGTAGTAAGCTTTTCAAACTGAAAACTCTTTATCTTTTTATCCTTTGAACCTTTTAGTACTTTTGCGACCATACCAGCACCAAACCGTTCACCCATTCGTTTAACACAGGATAATACCATTTGAGCTTCTTTTGTCATATCTTCACGATCCTGGGTGCTCTGGCAATTGGTACATTTGCCACAATCTTCTGGTTTCGATAAGTCATTGAAATAATCAAGGATATAGGTTTGTAAACAATTATGTGTATGACAATAATTAATCATGGCTTGTAGTTTTTTATATTCATTCGTCTTTTTATCTTCGTCCATTAATGATTGATCAATCAAAAACTTTTGCAATTGGATATCTTGTCCCGAAAAAAGCAGAATACAATCACTTGGTTCCCCGTCTCTACCTGCACGTCCAGCTTCTTGGTAATAGGATTCAATATTCATTGGCAAAGCATAATGAACAACAAATCGAACGTTTGATTTATCTATTCCCATCCCGAAAGCATTAGTTGCTACCATGATTGTTTTTTCATCCTGAATAAAAGCAGTTTGTGCTTGTTTTCGTTCGTGTTCAGATAAACCCGCATGATATTTAGCGACAGAAACCCCTTTATTTTCGAGGTGATTATATAAAGCCTCTACTTGCTTTCTAGTTGTTGTATAAATAATTCCCGATTCTTGTTTCCGTTCAAAAATGTAATTGGAGATGAAATCTTTTTTATCTCTCCCTTTTATGATATGGAAGGATAAGTTTTCTCTAGCGAAACCTGTATTAACAACATGATCAGTTTCTATCTGAAGCAAACGACGAATGTCTTCGATTACTTGGTTTGTTGCTGTGGCAGTTAAAGCTGCTACGGCAGGTAATTGAATTATGTTGGATAAAGCGGGAACCACAGAACGATAGCTTGGTCTAAAATCATGTCCCCATTGCGAAATACAATGAGCTTCATCAAAAGCAATTAAAGACAAGTTAATGCTATTTAACGTTTCGATAAAAGCGGGAGTTTCAAACCGTTCTGGTGCTACATAAACGAATTTATATCGCCCTTCACGTAAATCAATGAAACGTTGACGTTGTTCTTCGGATGTTAGCGAACTATTTATATAGGTAGCTGCTATCCCAAGTGATGTTAGTGCATCGACTTGATCCTTCATAAGAGAAATAAGTGGTGAGATAACCACTGCCGTGCCATCCATTGTTAATCCTGGAATTTGATAACAAAGTGACTTCCCACCACCAGTAGGCATTATCGCCAGTGTATCTTCATTATTTAATAGTTGTTCAATAACAGTCTGTTGACCAGGTCGAAAGGTGTCAAAACCGTAATATTCTTTTAATAGTTGGTGAGCAGTTTCTATCATATTCATTCATCCTTTTATTTCTATTTCATAAACAGCAGTTATGCTAATAACATTTGAAAAAACTTAAGGAATAAAGGGGAAAATAAAAAACATGTACTTTCAAGGATGCCAGTTTCCTCTCGTTCCCCTCTATTATCCTATCATGTTTTGTGGAAAATGAAATTGGGAATTAGTAGAGATTTTAATAAAATTAATATAATGATTTGATCTAAACAAGCTTAATGTGATAGACATGAACCCAATTACTGAATCACCAGTACACTTAGAAAATAATAGTATAAATAATTTAATGAATTTCATAATACCAATTTTGTCACAGATGACTGAATAAGGTAATTATGAAATTCACTCCATTAATTTGGATTTTCTCGCTATTATGATAATAATTGATTATATGTTGTATATAATTTAAACAGGGGAGGTGTTTACGTGTGTTTTGGGTATTTGGAATAATAGTAGGTTCTCTATTGGCATTCGGTGTAATCGGGGATCTAAAGCAAAGACGTGAAAAAAGAATCAATACAGATGGGGAGAGTCATGTGCGTCAATAAGAGGAACAAGGTGGCGAACTTATATTTTTTAACAAAGGACTCCGAAAGCTGTAATAGAGTAAGTTCTGAGACAGATAGACTGTTTACTTTTCTAACTATAATCCATCCGAAGATTGCTGCAAATATTCCTTCCATAGCATCAATGTAAAACCAAATGCGAAAAATCCATCTTAAAATCTAATAAAATGTTTGCTTCTTCATGATGTAACCTCCACAAGACAAAATTCTTCATCATAATTAACGGATGGTACAAGCGATTCGATTTTTTTAAAAAGTGAAATATAGAGGAGGATTTTAGTAGTTTTATGTGGGTTAGTTAAATGTGGAAGTCGGGGACCAATAGAGGTGATTCTATCGGTCCTCCATCATTACTTTAAGTTTGCTAACTGTTTATTTAAATCAGCTAATTCAATCTCGAGTTGTTGAAGTTGCTTTTCTGCATTTTTGGAGTTGCCGCCAACAGAGTCTAATTTTTCTAAATCAGATTGAATGCGAATGTAATCGGACTTAACTTCTTGGATTTTGTACTCTATTTCTTTTTTTGTCATTCTTCTTCACTCCTTTTGAGTCAATACCATATTTAGTCTAGGTGACGACAAAATTGGTATTATGAAATTGATTACTTTTAAATAACTATTAATAAAATTAATTATATACAGTACGAGTTTCACATGCGAAAGATAAGCCTTATATTGGTATAAATATCAGTAGGAAGAATACAGTAGATAAATAAGTTCTATTTAACAGACGAATTAAAAGTTGAGCTGCTTACGATTTAAAACCCCATATTATTTAAATGATAATAGTGTTTTTGGAGCATATAATAATATGTGGGAGCATTTTAGTCTATACATGAATTATAAGCAATCATACGAAGACAAGACTTATATTTGTGGATTTATTCCCAATTTTAGCCATATAAGCTATTTGAACAAATTGAAATACTTTTGTAACATTATAGTAGTCGCAATCTTTAAAGTTTTTCATCCTGATGAAGGAGGAAGCACAGAATTGAAAATCATTTCAATAGTTGACAACATAATCATGAAGCTTGAAGAATTTATATTGAGTTTTGCTGTTATTGTGATTTCTGTAATGACAATAGGAAATGTAATAGCACGTGAAGTTTTTAATTCAGGCTTATTTTCGTTTAATTTAGAAGTTAGTAAATTTGCAATTGTTATCGCTACGTTTATGGGTATTGCTTATGCAGCGAGAAAAGGAAGACATATAAGTATGTCTGCATTTTATGATTTTGGTTCATTTAAAGTTAGAAAGATAATGATGATCGCAATTAATTTTATAACTGCAATTGTACTTTTTGTACTAGCTTATTATTCTTATACGTATGTACTTTCTGAATATGAAACTGGTTCAGTAACTCCTGCATTACAAATTCCACAGTATTTAATGGTTATATTTATTCCAATTGGATTTTTCATGGGAGGAATTCAATTCCTACGCAATATGTGGATTAACATTAAGGTGAAAGACAAAGTTTATATTGGAATTGATGCAGAAGATTATAATGATAAGGGTAATAATGAACGTGCAGAACAAGATTTTAATAACGTTTAATGATTGCAAGATATCATACATAGAAAGGATTCTGATATGTTAACGACATTAATTGCAATTATGGTTGTCTTACTACTTCTGAATTTTCCAATGATGATTCCGTTGATAGTAGCTCCTGTTGTCATATTACTTATCTATTTTCCTAATTTAGGGCCAGATTTATTGATGGATCAATTATTAACTGGTATTGAATCACCAGTATTACTATGTGTACCATTGTTCATCTTTGCAGCAGATATAATGACTTCTGGTAAAACTTCTAGCAGGTTATTGGATTTTATTGGAGCATTTGTTGGTCATATTCGTGGAGGATACGCTGTTACAACTTCTGCAGCATGTACACTTTTTGGTGCGATTTCTGGTTCAACACAAGCTACAGTAGTAGCCATTGGTAGACCAATGAGAGAGCGTCTTTTGAAAGCAGGTTATAAGGATTCAAGTGCAATAGCCTTGATTATCAATTCAAGTGATGTAGCGTTACTTGTTCCACCAAGTATTGGGATGATTATCTATGCGCTTGCAGCAGGATCTGGAGTTTCGGTTGGAGATTTATTTATTGCTGGTATTATACCTGGAATAATTGTATTTTTGAGTTTTGCTACATATAGTTATTTTTATGCAAGAATTAAAAATATACCGTTAGCAGAAAGAGTGGACTGGGGAGATCGATTAAGGTTTTTCTTTAGAGCACTTCTTCCTCTAGGTTTTCCTGTATTGATTATTGGTGGTATTTACACAGGTATATTCACACCAGTAGAAGCGGCAGGGATTTCTGTACTTTATGCTTTTATATTGGAATTTCTTATCTATCGATCAATTCATATAAAACAGTTACCGAAAATTGCTTTATCAACTGGATTAGTTACTTCCGCTGTATTTATTTTGGTGGCGGGTGGTCAAGTTTTCACTTGGGTTCTCGGTTATGCTAGAATACCGCAACAAATTACAGAAGCTGTGCTAGGAACAGATCCTAGTGCTATGTATGTACTGCTAATGGTTAGTATCTTTTTCTTTGTCGGTTGTATGTTTGTCGATCCAATTGTTGTAATTTTGATCTTAACACCTATTTTTGTCCCTGCTGCTGAAGCCGCAGGAGTAGATTTGATTCACTTAGGCATCATTGTTACATTCCAAGCAGCGTTAGGGTCTGCAACACCACCGTTTGGGGTAGATATATTTACCGCTAGCGCAGTGTTTAATAAGTCTTATTTAGACGTTATTAAAGGAACACCACCATTTATCATCATGTTACTTATTATTGGTGTATTGCTGGTTGTATTTCCAGAGCTATCTTTAATGTTGCTATAATCAACTTTTTAAGTAGATTTTAACGAACTTTTAAAGAGGTTCGTCAAAATCCTTATTATAAAATTTTCAAAAAATATTTAGGGGGTAATTATTATTTTTAACAAGAAATATTTATTTGCTTTAATCTCTGTATTAATGCTTAGTATTCTATTAGTAGCATGTGGCGGAGATGAAGAAACAGAAGAAGATACAGGCACAACAGATGGAGAAGAAGCATCAGGTATTGAAGAAGATACATGGAGATTTATTACAGAGGAAACACAAGGTCAAGTACAGTTTGTGTATGCAGAAGAATTTGCTAAACGTATCAGTGAAAAAACCGATGGAGCAATTACTGTAGAACCATATGAGTATGGTGGACTTGGTAGTGAAGTAGACCAAGTAAAACAATTGCAAGATGGTGCAGTTGAACTTGCTGTGATGTCACCTGGTTTCACAGGTAACATGGTAATGGAAGGACAAATTTTCGCCCTTCATTTCTTGTTCCCAGATAGTGTAGAAACAACACAAGAAATTCTAAATACAAGTGAAGCATTAAATACAGACCTTGTAGAAAGATATGAAGCGCATGATATTACCCCGCTTTCATTCTGGACAGAGGGTGCGATGCAGTGGACAAGTAACGTAGGTATTGACGAGCCTGCAGACTTTGACGGACTAAAAATGAGAGTTCAAGAATCTCCATTAATGATGAAATCTTATGAAGCTTATGACGCAAGTCCACAAGCATTAAGCTGGAGTGAACTATACACAGGGCTAGATCGTGGTACAGTAGAAGGTCAAGAAAACCCAATTTTCTTCATCTACGATGCAGCATTCCACGAAGTACAAGATACAATGACAGTTTCAAATCATAACAACTATGTTGCGATGACAACTGTTAACACAGAATGGTATAGTGACTTATCTGATGAGCTTAAAACAATTGTTGATGATACTGTAGAAGAAATGCAAGATTGGGTGTTTGAAGAGCAGGATAGACAAAACTCTGAATTCCTAACAGAAATGGAAAATGATACAGAAAATCCAACTGAGATCATTGAACTTACAGAAGATCAACGTGCAGCATTTAGAGAATTAGCTATTCCTGTACGTGACTACTACCGTGAAGAAGTTTCAGAAGTAGATGGAGCTATTCTAGATAAGCTTCAAGAAGAAATCGACGCAGCAATGGAATAATTTAAAGATAAAGAAACCGAATGCTATCATAGCATTCGGTTTTTTTATAGCCAGGAAATTATAGATTTAGTGTCCTGTGTATAACTGACTATTGCATGTGCCACGTCCAGTTACAGCGCCTAGCCGAGTCAAACATCTTTGTGGTAAAGAGCACCACATAGATGTTCGTCTTAATTGCCCTAGGGTGAGCACAAAGGAATGCTACAAAGAAAGACATCGCAGAAATAAGGTTTTTTTCTTGTTTCGAAGGCGCCCTGAGCTTTTGTTCGGCTCTATTATACGCTTAGATTTCTAGTGTGCCTTCTGTGGCCTGAGCAAAATATGAGTGTATTTCCGAAGTGATCGATGAATCACTAATCTAACGCACTATGCAGGGAATCAACATAGCTGTTAGTACAGACTTTATATTATATCTGTCATAAACAACACACTTTTAAAAGAGTCCTCAAAAAAAGATGGTGGCGTGAGATCCACACCATCACCTTTTTTTGAGACTCTTTAGTGAGAACAAGTTAACTTATTTAAAAGATATCTTTTTCACCTTCTGGTTGTTTCTTTAGCCATTCATGATAGAAATGAGAGATAATTGTTTTAACTACAGCATAAGCCGGAATGATGAAAAGTAAGCCAAGAAATCCTGCAATACTTCCTGCAGCTAATATTAATGTAATTATCGTAAGTGGATGTAATTTTAGTACACGTCCCATAACATTTGGAGAAATTAAGTTTCCTTCTACTTGTTGAGCAATTATCATTATAACAATCACCCAAACTGCTTTCATTGGATCCTGGAAGAAGGCAATGATAATCGCCGGTATAGCTGATAAGAAAGGCCCAACAAATGGAATAAAGTTCATAATAAAGCTTAGCAATGCGAGTGTTAATGAATATTGTAGTTCGATAATCAAGTAACCGATATAAAGCATTACAGCTACACACAAACTAACAATAAATTGACCTTGTATAAAAGACGATAGTGTTTGATTGATATTAGTCATTAACTCACGAAAACTATCTGATTTTTTCTTGCTTAAGAACTTTGATATAAAAGGAACGAGTCTATCCCCATCTTTAAGCATAAAAAACAAGAAAAATGGAATTAGAAAAAATGAAAATACGAAACCAAATATTTGCCCGAAAAACCCAATGATAAATGTTGTCATACGTTCTACATATGCATTTAAATTATCGGTAATGCCTTGAATCGTATCATCTAATTGTGGAGGGATGATGTTTTGGTTATCTTGCCAGTATGTAATGATACCTTCAACACTGTTGACCCACTTTGGCATATTGTCGATTAACCGACTAAATTGACTTTGTACAATCGGTGCAATGAAATTTGTAACAAAGTATCCAAGCAAAATAATTAACAAGAATACAATAATAATACCTAGTATTCTATGCACCTTAAATCTTTCTAATAAATTCACAATTGGATTTGTTACATAAAATATAAAGCCAGCAGCAATCAATGGGAATGCAATGGCACCAACATACCCCCAAAAAGGCTCAAAAATAAAGTCTGTAAGTGAGATAAGGTAGATTAAAGCAAAAATTAAAATTGCGATCACAAGACCACGAAAGAGTTTACTATTCGTCAAATAAAACACAACCTTCATACTTTTTTTACTATATTATACAGTTATTATCGAAACGTTGCATACAGTAAATTACAATACCTAGCTTGCCCTTTCATAGATTCATATAAACATATTAAATAACGAAAATAAACCGTGTCTATGAAAAGGTATATGTTGACATTTATTTGCTATAAGATTAAGATGTTAACTATACTTAAAGGGGAGTAGCTGTACAGTTAAAGTCGTCATTACGAGAGAAATCTCCGGCTTAATTGGCAACTCACGTTGTTTGCGAGACCTTTACCGTCAATGGTAAAGGTCTCTTTTTTATTGATCTTCACCATATTGGTGGAGGTCTTTTTAGTTGAGTGCCGGTGAATACCTTCATATGTTTTAAAAAAATGTATTCTGATTAAGCTTAAAAAAGTTAGTATTATTGAACAAATTTATTATGAATTAGGGGTGAGGGAATGGAATTATTATTCGAGTATGGCTGGGTACTTCTAGTGTTAATTGGACTTGAGGGGATTCTTGCAGCTGATAATGCACTTGTTTTAGCAATTATGGTTAAACATTTACCTGATGAACAAAGAAAGAAAGCTTTATTTTATGGACTTGCTGGTGCCTTTGTCCTCCGTTTTGGTTCATTGTTTGTTATTTCCTTTCTTGTTGATCTCTGGCAAGTTCAAGCGATTGGTGCAGCATATTTACTATTAATATCAGGTAAGCACTTGTACGATAAGCTCGGGGCCAGAAGTAAAGAAGATGAAGTGAAAAAAGAGAAACAAGGAAGTGGTTTCTGGATGACTGTTGTTAAAGTAGAATTTGCAGATTTAGCTTTTGCTGTTGACTCTATTTTAGCTGCAGTTGCACTGGCAGTTGCATTACCAGCAACTGGTTTACCTAATGTAGGTAGTCTGGATGGAGGGCAATTTGGTGTTGTATTAGCAGGCGGAATGATTGGTTTAATTATCATGCGTTTCGCAGCCAATGTATTCGTGAAGTTACTTCATGATCGACCAGGTCTTGAAATTGCAGCCTTTGTTATTGTTGGATGGGTAGGGGTTAAATTAGTTGTCAGTGTATTAGCACACGAAGCACTTCATATTTTACCACATGATTTTGCGCATTCATTAGCCTGGAAGTTAGTTTTCTATATTGTGTTAGTAGGAATTGCTGTAGCTGGTTGGTTTCTATCAAGTAATAAAAATCAACCAGAAAAAGCATAAAAATAAGAGAGCGTCCAATTCATATAATTTGAATGGCGCTTTTTTTATCTAGGTTTAAAGCATACAACTTTTCAGTAATAGGGATTGGATGTATTATAAATGGTGAATTGTTTCATTTACTTAGAAGATAAAAGAATGGGTAAACGAAAGGATAGATAAAAGTGGCAACACATCAATTCCATTTAAAAGCGAACTGGCCGGGTGGGCGTAATAATATCGGTTACATTGATACAGCTAATTTAAAGACCAAAATCTCTATACCGTCCGAGATGGATGGTCCTGGTGTTGGGACAAACCCAGATGAAATGTTACTTGGAGCTGCTTCAACCTGTTATATTATAACGTTGGCTGCAATGGTAGAACGTGCGAATCTACCTTTAAGTTTTATGGATCTTACATCTATTGGTATTGTTGATGTAACAAACGGTGTATTTACATACCAAAAAATTATTCACCGACCAACATTGATTTTACAACAAGATGCATCGGAAGAAGAATTAGAAAAAGCAAAGCAACTTGTCGAGAAAGCAGAAAGGTCTTGTATGATATCGAGAGCGATTGAAGGTAATGTGGAAATTGAGTTAGAGCCAAATGTCTTCGCGCACTAATGGAAGAGTTGGGTAATACACGTTAATCATAAGGTTTATTCTTGTATAACTATAACCCAATTACTACCAATTTAGTTGTGATTATGAAATAATGTAGTTAAAAACTGGGAGGTTATAAGATGACAACATTAAAAGAATCTTTAAACAAGTATGCAAAACTTGCTGTGCATACAGGGGTGAATATACAAAAAGGGCAAGGTTTGATTATTAATGCCCCAATTGAAGCGATTGAATTTGTTAGAATGGTTGCTAAAGAGGCTTATGTATCTGGTGCGAAGAATGTACATATTGAATGGAATGATGGTGAAATAACATATCAAAAAATGAAACACGCTCCACTAGAAGTACTAGAAAAATTTCCGGAATGGAGAGCGCAAGGACTTGAAGAGATGGCAAAAGACGGCTATGCGGTTTTATCTATTTACGGAGAAGATCCTGATTTGCTTAATGATATTGATTCAAGCCGTATATCAGCTGTTAGTAAAGCAAGTGCAGTTGCTTTAAGTGAATATCGAAGTCATGTAATGAATGATAAAGTATGTTGGTCAGTTGTAGGGTATCCGGTCACACCGTGGGCTGAAAAAGTTTTCCCGGAATTAAGTGGAGAACAAGCTGTTAATAAGCTTTGGGAAGAAATCTTTAAAATTTCTCGAGTTGACAAAGCGGACCCTGTAAAAGCTTGGCAGGAGCATAATGACACACTTCGTAAGGCAAGAGAATACTTAAATGAAAAAAGCTATAAACAATTGATTTATAAAGCGGAGGGAACGGATCTAACGATTGATCTTCCTGAAAATCATATTTGGCATGGTGGTTCAACCACTTCAGAATCCGGTATCGAATTTAATCCGAATTTGCCTACCGAAGAAGTTTTTACGATGCCGCATAAATATGGTGTCAATGGGACAGTTTCGAGCACAAAGCCTTTAAGCTATGGCGGTAACTTGATTGAGAACTTTACTTTAACTTTTAAAGATGGAAAGGTAGTAGATTTCTCAGCTAAAAAAGGAGAAGAAGCACTAAAAAATATGCTTGATACTGATAAGGACGGTGCGCGTAGATTGGGTGAAGTTGCTTTAGTTCCTGATGAATCACCAATTTCCCAGTCTGGTATCATCTTTTATAATACGTTATTTGACGAAAATGCTTCTTGTCACCTAGCTCTAGGAAAAGCTTATCCAACTAATATTAAAAATGGTCCAACGATGGATAAAAAAGAGATGGATGCACATGGCGTAAACGACAGTTTAATTCATGAAGACTTCATGATGGGATCAAGTAAACTAAACATTGATGGAGTAACAGCAGCCGGTAGTAAGGAAGCTATATTCCGAGATGGTAGTTGGGCAATTTCATTTGATTAAACATACGATAAAAAGCCTAAATCACATGTGATTTAGGCTTTTCTAATCTTTGTTATGACATTAATGGTCCATTCTTATTCTTTAGAACTACCTAAAAACTTATTAAGCAAATCCAACTGTTGTTTTTGTCTAGCTTGGTGATATCCTGAAAATGGACAACCTTTTTGTTTTACCCGATCCACTACATTTATAACGGTAAACATATCGGGGCTTAATGATTCATTCACTTCACTCCAAAAAAGTGGAGCGGAAACAGTTCCTTTATCTGTTTTTCTTGGTGAATAGGGAGCTATTAATGTTTTGTCTTTTCCATGCTGAATATAATCAATATATAACCGGTTATTTCTATTTTTTTTAAGCCGTTCTGTTGTAAATATGTCGTTATGTTTTTTTTCTAGTAAAAGCGCAATTGCTTGCGTGAATTGGGCTGTTTCTTGATAGGTTAAGCTATTTTCTGGAATTGGAATATACACTTGTAATCCTTTATTACCAGAAGTTTTAACGAAAGATATTAAGTGTAACTGATCGAGTAAATGCTTTAATAAAGTAGCAGCATAAATAGCTAAATTGAATTCATTCGTGCTAGGAGGATCAAGGTCAAATACAATTTCAATGGGTGTTTTCTTATTCATTAATTGGAATGGAACATGATATTCAATCGTGCCATGATTACCAAACCACACAAGCGCCTCAACACTACCGCAATGGAGCAGTACTTCATCACCTGAACGACCACCAGCAATAAATGCCGGGCCATAGTCAGGCATATGTTTTTGGTAAAACGATTCACTATGTACTCCATCTGGACAACGAATGATTGTTAATGCTTTATGTTGTAGGAAAGGAATCATGTATGGAGCTATTTGACGCAAATATAGGAGCAAATCGCCCTTTGAAATCCCTGTTTTTTTCCAAAATAACTTATTTTGTTTCGTGAGCTCAATGGAAGAAGGGAACATACTGAGTGCCTCTTGTAGTTGAGAAACATTACATTGATCAGGCTGTAAATCAAAACGAAATTGTTTAAATTGGGGTTCGCGCAACTCACCTTCATGGACACCAAGGCAATGAATATCAACACAAATTGCAGGTGGCAAATAGTATAGGTTACCTTGTTTTTCTCCTTTTGTACGAAGTAAAGTTTTGATAGTTTCTAATGCTTCACCATCCAAACCGTGTTTAAATTTCCCTAGAGAGACAATTTTTTCTCCTTGATAAATAGAAACATCAAAATAACCATTTTCTTGGTTGAATTTTGTTAAAAAACCAGTTAAGGTACGCCAGTTTTTGATTTTATACCAGTCACTATGGCTTTTTCCCTCTATGTAACGGCTATCTTTTCGCTTGGCAATAATCCCTTCCCCTAAGTGGTCCTGTAATTTTGGTAGAATCTCTTCTATTTGCGTGTAAGCCTCAATAAACCCAAGTTGATTGTCCCAGTCAACGGAAGAGTTATCATATAGCAAGTTAATAAGTTCTTTTAGCTTTTTTTTACGTATTGATTGTTTTTCTTTTGTAAATGATTTTCCTTTTATTTCTAATATGTCAAAGCATAGCAGGTGTGCGGGTCTAAGAGATGAAGCATGTTTAATTTTTTCGATTGATTTCAACCTTCCTCTTTGTTGTAATAAAGAAAAATTAGCTTGAAGTTCTGTGTTTAAAATGACAAGTTCTCCATCTAATTTTATAGGTAAAAACTCAGCAAATATAGCTTTTTTTTCTTTGCAAAAGGAAATAATTTCAGGGAAATTATTACTTAAATCTTTCCCATTACGACTAATAAGAGAAACATGTTCTTCATCCCAAAGTAAAACCGAACGAAATCCATCATACTTCACTTCATAGACCCATTCATTTCCTAAGGGAATATCTTCTGTTGGTTTTGGTTGCATCAGCTTCATTCAAACCACCTCTACCATCTAGATTGGCTTTTGTCCCATTTCTTATACTTTTGAAAAAAATCATTTCGTAAATTTTTATAATTTGAAGCATCGCAATTAATATAAAGTCCGCATTAACTATTCTTTGCTTTTGTGCATTCTTCCCTAGTTTAGTTGTGTTCCAACGCTGCGGAAAAACACTCGCTTTCCATGGGGAACGCTTCAGTCTCCTCGCTCGCAAAGACCGCTCACTGTGGGGCCTTCAGACTGTTCCTTTCCCATAGGACATTGAAATGACATCCATGAATTTACCCCACACGAAGAAAATGGCTCTTTATTTTCAAGGAGTCTCGTATTTTCCCTGCGCTTAGTATCGTTTTCTTTTCAAGTGAGAGGTAGTTGGGCCTTGGTTAAATGCAACTGTAACGGAACATATTAAAAAACTTTACAATCATAAGAAAGATTATTCAATAGATGCTG
>NZ_JASTZU010000051.1 GCF_030282825.1 Aquibacillus rhizosphaerae | reverse complement strand
TTTTATACGAAAATGGAGGTTTTCAATAATTTTGGCGCAAAAAAGTACTCTCCCTAAAATGAATAAATTCATTTTAAAAAATTTGGCTATTAAAATATTTATGCGGGTTTGATTTCTTGAATATCTACTTCATAGCCCATATGTTGAAGTTTTTTTATAAAGTAATCTTTTTTCCTTTCTTTTTTTGGAAGGTAGTCCCAACCTAATTCTTCATATGAAGTTTTTGTTTTTAACATCTGGTAAATAATTTTTAATATTAAATGTGCTAGTGCCATATTTGCTTTTCTTGGTCCACGTGTTTTTACTAAACGATAATAAAAGGAAGCTAACCTACTGTCCCTCTTTTTCATTGCAGCCCAACTTACTTGGCATAGGACTGCTTTTAAACCTTTATTTCCTTTGTTCGATTTGGAACCTTTTTTTTTACCGGCACTTTCATTATTACCAGGGCTAAGTCCACTCCATGATGATAGGTGTCTATCAGTTGGAAAGTTAGACATATCAATACCTATTTCCGCTAAGATGGTCGCTGCTGCATCTTTTTTAATACCCGGAATGGTTATTAATAAGTTAATCTCTTCCTGATAGGGGGTTACTAATTGAGCAATCTTACTTTCTAATTCTTCGACTTGTTTCTCAATGTAAAGGAGGTGGTCATAATGCATTGTAATCAGTTCTCGATGATGAAGGCGAACTCGACCGTTTAAAGCTTCCACGATTTGGGGCACTTTTTTCTTGAGTGTTGTTTTTACCATTCCCATTACTTGGTCGGATTCTATTACTTCTCCATTGAGAATCGCTTTTAATAAAGCACGTCCAGATACACCGAATAGATCTGTGATGTAGGTACTCAATTTGATATTGGCATCTTGTAATATTTTATGGATTCTATTTTTTTCGGATGTTGTATGACCTAAAAGCTTTCGACGATATCGTGTTAAATCTCGTAAGTCTCTTATTTCTATAGGTGGAACGAAACTAGATTCAACGAGTCCTGCACGTAACAGTTTTGCGATCCAATAAGCATCGGATACATCAGTTTTTCTACCAGGTACATTCTTGATTCGTTGTGCATTGGCAAGCACAAGTGTAAAACTCCCCTCTAGAATGTTCCAAACTGGTTTCCAATAGACTCCAGTACTTTCCATTGCAACATCTGTTACCTTAAGTTCTGCAAGCCAGTCCTGTAGATTTAATAATTCTTTTGTTGTCGTTCCAAATGTTTTTGTCTTTCTTTTGGGTTTGTAGTCTAAATGACCATATAATACACACGCAACAACTGTCTCTTGATGAACATCAAGTCCTGCAACTCGTTCCAAAATAGCATCCATAATTAACCCATCCTTGTTTATATGCTAGGTCATGTATTCTCGAGCGAGTATTTTTATACACGTGCTCTATGGCAACAATCAGCGATACTCATGAATACAATAGATCGGTTTTCAAGTCGGGGTTTATGTCCACCAAAAAAGAAACGACCTTAGACCTGCGTTACTATGATTAACAGGATAATTCATCATTAACCCTCTAAACCCATTTTCATCCATTGCGGTGTCTGGTTGGACATGTGGGTTTTCAAGGAAGCGTTCTGTGTGACCGAGGGAGGCTAAGCTGCCGCCCCCGGAAAGGGAGTATTTTTCCGTAGCGTTGGATTAACCACTCATCTTAAATAGAATGAAAGCAAGTTACTCCGGACTTTATACCAACGGCGAAATAACAAGCAAAGCAAACTATGAAAAAATACTTTTTAAAAAGACGAGGATAAACAAATATCCCCGTCCAATTGTAACATCTAGTAAAGTCTTGTTACCCCTTATATTCTTTTAATGATAAACATGAACATACGGCTCATCATCTCCAGATTTTCTGGTGATTAAGCTTTCTTGTTCCCCGCTAGATGTAATATTTATTTCTAAATCGTAATGTGTTTGGAAGCCTTCCATCACAAGTCCGTATACATATTGGGTAAATCCTATAATTTCTGCTTTACCGTTAAATGAAATTGGTATTTCAATCGTCAATTTTTGTAATTGTTCGTCAATATAAAAACCTTTTCCTATTACACTAACATAGTTAGGGAAGTATTCACTTACATCAGATTCAAAGTCATCTAAATTGGCCCAAGTATCAGGATACTTGTTTTTCCCGTTACTAGAGGGAAATAATACATACTCTTCGTTTACTGTCTGCCATTCACCGATAGATGAACTATCTCCCGATACACTTGTTCTAGCAACAAAACGACCTGGAACGAGCGAATCCTGTGCCTCTTCACGGTATAAAGCTATCATAATTGGTACATTTTGATCAGCTAGTTCTTCGATTTGACGCGTACGGGTCAATACTTCTTGAGCAATCTTTTTTCCTTCCACTAACATCTCACTCATACTTATATCTTCGTAATAATACGGTCCACCTATTTCCGTTTGATAACGATATACTGACTTAAGTGCAATCCCGATTGAGATTCCACCTAATTGAACAACATCATCATCGGTTTTTGTTAGATAATCTTGTTCTAATATATGTGATAAGTATTTAGGGTTATCTTCTTCAATTTTCTTCAATTCTTCCGTATCTAGACCCTCAGTATCAGGAACCTCAGGGTTAAGCCCTTGTTCAGACTCGCCTTCTTCATACCTTCCCAACCAACTATAAAGGACATCTTCAGTAATGTATTGGCCCTCTTGGAAAAAATAGTTATCTGGGTCATAATAGCTTATCGAATGCCTTCGAAGACCCTCTTCCATTTCATCTATATCTAAACGGTTAGCAACCTGATTTACTATTACACCTCGTGATTGGCTCAATTTATAATCTAGCAATACTCGATAATTCTCATCTGCTATTTTATATTTTGGAATAATCGCTGTTTCTTGTCCTGTTTCATCTTGCGTTTCTTCTACTACCTCATCTGGTTGATTGAACGAGGGTGCACAGCTAGTCATAATTAGAAGCATACACAGTAGTAACAAGCTTTTTATTTTCATCGTATTCCTCCCCTACTTCTCCAAGGCCTCTTTTAGCTGCTGTTCATTCCATACTTCTATTCCAAGTTTTTCTGCTTTTTCTAATTTTGACCCAGCGTCTTCACCAGCAATAACAAGGTCAGTTTTTTTACTAACACTACCGGTCACCTTGCCACCTAACGCTTCCATCTTTTCTTTTGCTTCATCCCTTGAAAAAATTTCGAGTTTTCCTGTCAAAACGATCGTTTTATCCTTGAATAGAGAATTTTCTGGTTGCTCTGATTTTTTTGGGCCTTTATAGTCCATGTTTATTCCTAATGATTTTAACTCAACAATTAGTTCTTTAACCTGGATTTCAGCAAAATAGCGAACGAGTGAGTCTGCCATCTTTTCACCAATTTCATTGACCGCAACAAAATCTTCAAAGGTGGCATCAAGTAAATTATCAATTGTTTCAAAATGCACCGCTAGCGTTTTAGCTGCTTTTGCACCTACAAACCGAATGCCTAAACCAAATAATAGCTTCTCTAACGAGTTTTGTTTAGAAGCCTCAATAGCTTGTAACAAATTCTCAACAGATTTTTCTCCCATACGCTCTAATTGTAACAGTTCTTCTTTATTTAATTTATAGAGATCAGAAATTGTATGAGTTAATTTCTCATCAAATAACTGTTCAATTACTTTTTCGCCCAACCCATCGATATTCATCGCGTTTCTCGACACAAAATGAATTAATCCTTCCTTGAGTTGAGCAGGACAACTCGGATTAATACAGCGCAGTGCCACTTCTTCTTCTAAACGAACTAACTCACTACCACACGCTGGACATTTTTTTGGCATAGCAAACACTTGCTCATCACCTTTTCGCTGATCGATGATAACACGCACAACTTCAGGAATAATGTCTCCTGCTTTTTTTATGATGACGGTATCGTTTATCCGGATATCCTTCTCACGTATTAGGTCTTCATTATGCAACGATGCACGTTGAACTGTCGTACCAGCTACTTTAACTGGCTCTAATAGCGCTGTTGGCGTTACAACACCAGTTCGCCCAACACTAAGTTCAATATCATATAACCTTGTTGTCACTTCTTCAGCAGGGAATTTATATGCAATAGCCCATCGTGGACTTTTAGCTGTGAATCCTAATGTATCTTGATAGTCTAAACGATCGACTTTCACTACAATCCCGTCAATATCATAACTTAAATCGGTTCTTTTTTCGATCCAGCTATTCACATAGTCAATAACATAATCAATACTAGCGCATTTACGCCATTCCGGATTCGTTTTAAATCCTAACGTTTGAAGGTAGTCAAGACGTTCACTATGTGCTGTTAACGTTCCTGCTTCCCATTGCCCGACTGCATATAAAAAGATATCTAAATTTCGTTTAGCTGCGATTTTGGGATCTAGTTGACGAAGTGAACCCGCAGCGGCATTTCGGGGGTTAGCAAAAGGTTCTTCCCCGTTGATTTCTTTTTTCTCATTCAAAGATAGGAATGATTTTTGCGGCATAAAGGCCTCGCCACGAACTTCTATCGTATCATTTAGTTCCACTCGTAAAGGGATACTTCGAATTGTTTTTAAATTACTTGTTATATCTTCACCGATTTCTCCATCTCCACGCGTTGCACCTTGAACAAATACTCCATTTTGGTAACGTAAGGAAACAGCTAAACCGTCTATTTTAAGTTCACAAACATATGAAACAGTTTCCACATCAAGTCCGTCACGAACTCTTCGGTCAAATGCACGTAAATCATCTTCATTAAACGCATTGCCTAGGCTCAACATGGGAACGTTATGTTGTACTTTTTCAAACGCTTCTAACGGCTTTCCACCAACTCGTTGTGAAGGGGAATCAGCTGTTAGTAACGATGGGAATGCCGTCTCTAATTCGCCTAATTGTTTCATTTTATTGTCATATTCATAATCGGAAACTGTCGGATTATCCAGAACATGATATTCATAATTGTACTTATCTAATTGTTTCTTTAATATTTCTATTTCTTTTTCAGCTTGAGCTTGATCCATAGCAAAACACACCTCAATTTATTCTTTTGTGATTGGTGCAAATTTAGCCAATAGTCTTTTGATACCAGTCGGTGCCGGAAAAGCGATATCTAATTCCAGACCCTCACCTTGACCATTTACTTTGACAACTGTCCCTTGCCCCCACTTTTTATGGTTAGCCTTGTCACCTGGTTGCCATCCAATCGATTCCCCACCCGTTGTGGATTTTGTTTGGATTTTTTTTGCGGCTCTCTTTGGTGCTGCAAAAGGATTTGGTTGTTGCTGGATAGGCGAACCGGACATAGAACCGGACGTTGTTTGATTTACTTCTTCCAATCCTTCAATCAGTTCTTTAGGAATTTCACGAATAAACCGACTAGCAGGATTCATATTTGTTCTTCCATAAAGCATACGCAATTTTGCATGTGTTAAGTGTAATACCTTCTCCGCTCTAGTAATCCCTACGTATGCAAGTCTCCGCTCCTCCTGCATTTCTTCTTCATCCATTATCGATCGACTATGAGGAAAGACGTTTTCTTCCATTCCAATTAAAAACACAACCGGGAACTCTAATCCTTTCGCAGAGTGAAGTGTCATCAGTGTCACTTTGTTGTCTGCAAATGGGTCATCATCAACACGATCAATATCAGCGATTAACGCCAAGTCTGTTAAAAATGCTAGGAGTGTCTTATCCTCACTACTTTCCTCAAAATGCTTCGTAACTGTTTTGAATTCCTCTAAGTTTTCTAAACGACTTTGAGATTCAATGCTACGTTCGTTTATCAACATCTGTTCATAGCCTGTCCGTTTAAGAACTTCATCAACCATATCTGTCGCAGTTAAAAACTCTTGTTGCGCTGTCCAATTTTTAATTAAGTTTCCAAACTCAGCTAATGATTTTGTAGCTTTTGCACTTACACCTATAAAATCAACCTCTTGGACCGCAGTATATAAAGAAATATCATGATCAGCAGCATAAGCTTGTAATTTATCTAACGACGTCTTTCCTACTCCACGTTTTGGTTCGTTAACAACACGTGCAAAACTTAAATCATCATCAGGGTTAGCGATTAAACGCAAATACCCTAGCATATCTTTAATTTCTTTACGATCATAGAACTTAGTCCCACCAATAATCTGGTATGGAATATTTGCTTTCACAAATGTTTCCTCAATCGAACGAGATTGTGCATTTGTCCGATATAGTACAGCTACATCTTTATAATTAAATGTATTGGATGTGATAAAGTCTTCTAATTTATTAGCGACATATAAGCCTTCCTCTTGCTCTGTTGCCGCTTGATAGTAATGAAGTTTCGCACCTTCTGTATTATCTGTCCATAATTTTTTCGGTTTACGACCAGTATTATTATCAATTACTTTATTGGCTGCATCTAGAATTGATTTTGTGGATCGGTAGTTTTGCTCTAGTAAAACTACACTTGCGTTTGGATAATCTTTTTCAAAATCAAGGATATTCTGGATATCTGCACCTCTCCAGCGATAAATCGATTGATCAGAGTCACCTACAACACACAGATTTTTAAAACGCGCCGCTAACTGTTTAACCAAGTAATATTGGGCGTGGTTTGTATCTTGATACTCATCGACATGGATATACTGAAAGCGTCTTTGATAATATTCTAAAACCTCTGGAACTCGGTCGAACAGTTGAATAGTTTGCATAATTAAATCGTCAAAATCTAACGATTGATTTTTACGTAATGTTTTTTGATACGCTTCGAATACTTGGGCAACTTGTTGATCGTAGAAATTACCAACTTGTTTGCTATATTCTTCTGGTGTAATCAATTCATTTTTTGCCGAACTTATCGCTCCAAGCATTGCTCTTGGCTCAAACTTTTTCGGATCAATATTTTTTTGTTTTAATATATTTTTAATTACAGTCAGTTGATCTCCACTATCCAAAATGGAGAAATTTCTATTGATTCCTATTCTGTCAATATCTCTTCTAAGAATGCGCACACACATCGAGTGGAACGTAGAAACCCATATACTAGCGCCCTCGGGACCTACAAGATTATACACTCTATCTTTCATTTCTCTTGCTGCTTTATTTGTAAAGGTAATGGCTAAAACACTTCGCGGAGATACTTCTTTCTCTCCTAATAAGTATGCAATACGGTGTGTTAGTACCCTTGTTTTACCACTTCCAGCACCAGCCATAATCAGCAATGGTCCTTCTGTATGTTTTACCGCTTCTCTTTGTCGATTATTTAAACCTTTCAGTAAGTCATCCATAGTTTGACTCACAAAGACACCACCTTTAATTATTTCCTTTAACCGCTTCAACGGTTTTTATTGCATTTTCAAAATCATCATATATGCTATTGCCAACTACGATTACATCCGCATGATTGGCCATCTCTTTTGCTTGTTCTACTGACTGGATTCCGCCACCATAAAATAATAGTGTATTAGAAAGGTTTGATTTCACTTCTTTAACGAGGTTTGCATCGCCGTAGACACCACTATATTCTAGATAGAATATAGGGGACTTGAGCATATGTTCAGCCATTCGCGCATAGGCAATGACATCTTCATCGTCTGGCATGTAACAATCTGTGAATTGATAGGCTTTAGCCTCGGGATTCATAATACAATACGCTTCAACAAATAACTCTTGCCAATCTATGATATCACCAAATAGCTTGACCGCCTCGTGTTGAACGTCAGTTATCCACTTTTTGTCCTTACTGTTCAAAACCATCGGTATATAGTAAAAATCGAATCCTGGAGTGATTGCATCCATGGTCGAAACTTCTAACGCACAAGGTACTGTATAACGCCGAACACGACTTAGTAATTCCAAAACGTCGTCTAAAGTAACATCATCGGTACCTCCGACAATAACTGCATCTGTCCCAGATTCACAAATCTTTTCCAATTTCTCATCTGATATTTCTTTATTCGGATCTAATTTAAATACATGTTTCCATTCAGCCATGTTATACACGTGCAAATCCTCCAATACTAAATCCATTGATTCATTATATCAAAAATTAGCCACTATTTAGAAAGAAATCATAAGTTCTTTTCGTCATCTTTTGGAAATTTAATTTCTTAAAAGCTAAAAAGCACCTTGCTCACCATAGGGCAATTAAGAAGAACATCTATGTGTCGCTCTTACCACAAAGATGTTCTTCTTAGACCTCATGTAACTGGACGTGGCACACGCTGATAGTCAATTATCCATAGGACACTAAACCTATAATTTCCTCGTGTATGCTAGAACAAAAACTAGCCCATAAAGGACTAGTTAGGACTAAACTTATTTATCGGCTGGAAAAACAACACCAATTTGCTTACGTGCCTCTTCTAAAATCGATGCAGTTACCAATGAATTTTCAAAAGAATTAATGGTACACTCCGCCTTATTATTAACAATCAAATCAATAAATGCCTTCGCTTCATAATACATTGTATTACTCTTCTGTTCCTGTGTAATATTTTCGGTTGTGCCATCTTTATATTTAATTTCCACGTGAGTGGGTGCACTAATGTTATCCAAAACAATTGATCCTTGTTCTCCTTGAATTTCGGAGGCTATATAAGAATTCGAGATTTTCGAGTACATAACAGCACCACTCAATTCCTCATAATCAAAGATAACACTCCCTTGCCCATCCACTCCTGAGTCTAGCATATACGCATTAGCCTTAAGATCCTTTGGCTTTCCGAACAACGCGACCATCGGATAGATACAGTAAATTCCAATATCCATTAACGACCCATTTGAAAATTTCGGATCAAATGCATTTAATACAGTACCTTCTTTATAAGCATCGTAGCGTGAGGAATACTGACAATAACTAGCAAAATAGCGTCTTACTGGTCCTATCTTATGTAGATTATCTTTTACTGCTTTAAAGTTTGGTAGATGGGTTGTCTTAAGTGCCTCCATCAACAATACGTTGTTTTTTTGTGCTGCCTTCACCATCGCTTTGACTTCTTTTGTGTTTGATGCCATGGCCTTTTCTACCATGACATGTTTGCCATTATTCATACACTTTATAGCTTGCTCAGCGTGTAAGGCATTTGGACTTGCAATATAAACAGCATCAATTTGATCTGTCTGAAAAAAAGCATCCAAATCTATAAATGTAGCTTGAGCACCCATCTTCACTGCAAATTGTTTTGCTTTTTCTTCTGTTCGAGAATAAACTGCCTGTAATGAAAATCCCTCTACTTCAGATGCTGCTTGAATAAAACTTTCCGTTATCCAATTTGTCCCAATTACTCCAAAACGAATCATATACATTTTCCTTTCAATTACTTCATTTTTTAAAAACCGTATTGTGAAATACGTAGAACAAAAGCGCAGGGCGCCTTGCTCACCCTAGGGCAATTAAGACAAGCATCTATGTGGTGCTCTTTACCACAAAGATGTTTGTCTCGGGTAGGCGCTGTAGCTGGACGTGGCACATGTAATAGTCAGTTATCCACAGGACACTAAATCTATAATTTCCTGGTGCTAAAACAATAGACGTCGGTTTATTAAGAATATCACCGACGTCTTTATAGATTAATTTAATCAATTTCATAATACCAATTTTGTGTCACCTATTATCGCAGATGACTGAATAAGGTAATTATGAAATTGACTCAATTACTTGTCATTTTGTTCTTTTTCCTGGTCATCCATACGATCTAACACCATTTGGTAACCATCATTCCCATAATTAAGACACCTTTTCACACGTGAAATAGTAGTAGTTGATGCACTAGATTCCTGAACTATTGCGTGATAGGTATGACCCTCGCGTAACATTTTCGCTACTTGTAGTCGTTGTGCGAATGATTGAATTTCGCTCATTGTTGCTATGTCATCAAAAAAACGATAATATTCTTCTCTATCTTTTAGCGTAAGCATAGCATCAAATAATTGATCTAACTGTTCACCACGCAACTTATCTATTTGCATTTACGAAAACACCTCTCTTATTACTGGTCGTATTATTTGATAGATACACCATCTAAACCAGGATCTTCAGGAATGACATTCACCCATGTTTTCCCTTGTACAAAAGGAACTACCTCACCATCTTGGAACGGAACGATGTGGCCGTCAACATTTTTCCATTCTAGCTCCTGTACTTTTCCCTTTTGCAATAAGTATGCATCCCCACCAGACTGAAGATCAACTTCTCTTCGTCCTTGATCGTCGACAACCTCATGATACGTTTCTAGAATAAAGACATTATCTAGTTCAACTGGTGTTTCGGTTGTTAAATCTTCAAGATCTAAATCTACGGTCTGATCTTCTCCATTATAACGAAGATATACTTCATTTTCACTATCATACGTATAGCTGACCGGATTTGATGAGTTATAAGAAAAACTTACCTCTTGAGCCTGATCGCCTGAAATTGAATTAACTTCATCTTCAGTTAAAAACGACAGTGCTTCATAATCACCTGTTGTATCATAACCTTTTTCTTCAGCCACTTCGTATATTCCATCAAACAACGCGTATGAATTATGAGGTGCAACACGGAAACTTTCACGCTTAAATAAATGACCATCGTTATCATAATACATCCCATTCATATAATCAGCTGCACCAGCTTTTAACATATTTTCAATAAATGTTGCGGCGCCATGATGGACATAAAGCGCTCCGTAGTCATCAGCTAAATTAAAGTAATATGGTCGGGCAGATCTAACGGGACCAACCACATCTGGTTGTTCACTATGAAACATTGCTAAGAGGCGAGTAATACTACCTTCTGCTAATATTTCGAAAACCATATCTGCTTTTGATAAGCCTGTTTGTGGTCTCGCTTCAGGTGCGTTATTAACCATAACAGAAACGATTCGATTATCCACGTCGTCGTTTGTTGGAACACCGGTTAAAGGATATACATTTTCAAATTCTGGTTCAGCAGGTTCAACAGGTTCTTCCACTTCTGTTTGTTGATTTTCGTCTGGTTCTTCTTCTGTTACCTGTTCATCCTGTGAACATGCTGCAACTACTGTTAAAAATAGTAGGATGAATAATAAAAAATATTGTTTTTTTCTCACTATCGACACAACCTTCTACCAAATTAATTATTCCTGTTTTAGATTATACCAAAAATCAGCGCATGATAGCAGGAAATAGTACCTCTTTCTTCTTAACATCTACAATTCCTTGTGGCGTAATTCGTATAAAAGGTAAGTGGAGAGATGATAAAAATAATAAATTGTATGGTGGAGCATCGTACTTATAGCCAAATGCCTTTAATGTCTCTTTAAGTTGCTTATCTTTCTCAATTAGCGTTTCTAGTTCACCATCGTACATCATACCAGAAAGAGTTAAGGGTAGTTCATAAATGATTTCACCTTCATTTACAAGAACGATACCTCCACCAATCTCTTTCATACGTTTAAAAGCGATAGCTAAATCCTGTTTACTCTTACCAATAAATACAAAATCACCCGTAGTAGAATAAGAGCTTACCAGTCCTCCTAATGTTTTTGTAAATCCTTTAATAATCGTATTCACTCGCCATTCCCCATTACGATCAATCAGCATTAAGAAAGATTCCTCACCATCTCCTTCAATGCAGTCGACATTAGCATCAATTGAAACTGGGTACGGCTTAATTATCACGTCATTAACCATTTCCATCCCGATAGGCATCGAAAATTGTAAATCATTTATTTCTAACTCCCAATTAATTTTCAAGCGGTGTATTCCATACTTAAACCAATTGACTTCACCCATATTATCAACAGAAACGCCTTCTTTTCTTAACCATTTACCCTTTGCTATTACTGAAGTAGGCTTTGGGTTATCTTTTGCATCTAATATATTTAAATGGGCGACGCGTCCCGGCGCAATTGCTCCAAGTCGCTCGTGCATATTAAAATGCTTCGCAGCGTTATAGCTTGCCATCATATATGCTTCAATGACTGGTACCCCTTGTTCAATAGCAATTTTGATACACTGGTTAATCATTCCGTTTTCATAAAATGCAGGAGTAGATCCATCTGTTGTTAGTGTTAACATGTCATAATTAGTAACACCTAATTCTTGTAACTCGGAAAGAATCTTTGCTAAATCTGGTCGAATAGAAGAATGCCTCATACTAACTTGATAACCAAGCCGCATACGGTCATACACTTCCTTACCAGTCATCGCCTCATGGTCTGCGCTTACCCCTAATAACTTCATTTTCACAAGGGTCTTTTCAGAAGCTCCGGGAAAATGACCTTCGATTGGTTTACCGATACGTCTAGCCTCTTGCATCCAATATAGAATGCGATCATCGTCTTCTAAAACTTGTGGCCAAGAAGTTAATTCTCCTCCTTGAACAACCGCTTCATGATTAAGCCAAGCCAATACGTTTCCATTATTAAAATACTCTTGTTCTTCCTTGAGCAAAGTTTGCGAGTCAAACCTAGCCCACCAATACACGGATACAGGAAGTTTCATAAAATCTTCCATCACTGCAAACGCTTTCTTTTGCGTCGTTAAATAAAGCCACAGTAAATTATCATTCATCAAAGTAGTAGTTCCTGTTTGTGATGCATACTTGGCTAATTGGTGGGGATTATATAATTGAAATGGGTGAGCATGTGGCTCAATGTATCCTGGTACTATATATTGGTTTTCACAGTTTATGATTTCGGTGTTCATTATATTTTCGGGTAGACGATCACCAACATAAACAATTCGATCTTGATATATCCATATATGTGCTTTTATCCATTGCTTTAGAAACACATTCAAATAAGTCGTATTTTTGAGCAAAAGAGTCGGAGCGAACTTACCATCAATGACAGCAACATGTTCTCTCAACTCACGGTTTCTCCATCGATATAGATGCTCATTCATTGTAATTCTCCTCAACTTGTTTTTTTCTATCATAACACATCTCAACACAAACGGCACCAACGTTTTGAAAGGACGGTGAAATTTTTGATTAGACAGAATATCGGTACTTTAAATGCACTTATACGTATCACTTGTGGACTAACATTCTTATCTTACGCAAGTGTGCGAATGACCCGCAAGCCATGGGAAAAAAATTCTATGTTGTTAACTAGCATGGCAGCACTGAAAGTGGCTGAAGGTATTGTCAGATATTGCCCAGTAACAGATGTTATTAATCGCACCATGACCAATGAAAATAGCAATCAGGATAATGAAACGATTAGTCCTATCAACCCTTCCTGAATAATTAAAGACGTACATTCGATTGTACGTCTTATTAGTTTTTTCTCGTTTAACTATATCTTATGCTCACTTATTTCTACGTAACATAAATAACATCACATAAGAGATAAATATGATAGAGATTACCCACGCCCATGCTAACTTCATTTGATTTGATTCAAACGCTACATATATTGCAGTTGGAATAGTTTGTGTTTTACCTGGAATGTTTCCGGCAAACATAATTGTCGCCCCAAATTCACCTAAAGCTCTGGCAAAACTTAAAACAATACCCGAGATAATCGCTCTATAACAAAGTGGAATGGAAATATAACGAAATACAGTCCATTCACTTGCTCCATCAACCCGAGCCGCGTCTTCTATGTCTTTAGGAATAGATTCAAAGCCTGTTTTTACTGATTGATACATTAGCGGAAACGATACAACAATAGACGCTAAGATTGCAGCACCTACTGTGAACATGATTGATTGCTGGAAAAGACTATAGAACAAACGCCCAACCGGACCATTATTCCCAAAAGCAATGACTAATAAAAAACCAATCACTGTTGGTGGTAAAACGATTGGGAGAATTAACAACGTTTCGATGGTTGTTTTACCTTTAAATTGTTTTCTAGACATCAACCAGCCTATTACTAAACCGGTAACAACAACAACAAGTAATGCACATGCCGCGACAAATAAAGATAGCTGGATTGGATGCCAAAAAGATGAGGTTAACATATTATTCACCTATGGGTTTAAACCCATACTCCTCAAATATTTGTAAGGCTGTATCTGAATTTATAAACTCATAAAATAACATAGCTTCCTCTACTTGTTTTGTTGATTTTAATATCCCTAGCGGATATATAATTGATGTGTGTGTATCATTACTGAATGTCGTTACTATTTCAACTGATTCTGATATAGCAGCATCTGTTTTATATACAATCCCAGCTTGTACGTTGTTTGTTTCTACATAATTAAGTACTTGACGAACATCTTTAGCAGGGATTAATTTCCCTTCTATTTTTTCATACAAAGACATATTTTCAAGCGATTGTTTTGCGTATTCACCTGCCGGCACCGTCTCTGTCGTTCCTATAGCAACTTTTTCCACTTGCTCATCTAGTAATTCTTCTATTGAATTCAAATCAATTTCTGCACCTGTTGGCTTGATCAACACCAATTCATTTTCTAATACATTCGTATAATACGTTTCATTTATTAATTGTTTTTCTAATAACAAATCAAACTTCGTAGCAGATGCTGATAGAAAAAGATCCACAGGAGCACCTTTTATTATTTGTTGCTGCAAAGCCCCTGATGAACCTGCATTTATTAAAATATCAATTTCTTTATGTTCTTGTTCAAAACTAGCACTGACTTGTTCCATAGCATCAACCATGCTTGCAGCGACAGAAATAGTTAGCTCCGTCTTTTCATCATTTTCATCCGTTCCAGAAGAACAACCCGTTATAAAAATTAGCATAATAATAATTGAAAGATAAAGATACATCCTTCTGTGCATAACATTCGACCTTTCATTTCTTTAAGATTATTGTTGTTTAACTAACTACGGAAGTAAAGTATCAAGCAACAAAGCTTACATAAAGTATTTCTTTAAACATGTCACTTCCATCAGCGTTTAAACAATATAAAAGTTTATTATACCATCTTCTAGTAAGAAATGACTGTATAGGCACAGGATAAACAGCTGTGTTTTTGTTATAATGGAATCAAATTTCTATTTGAGGTGAAGCAATTGTCTGAATTTACACATATAAATGAGCAAGGTAGAGCTAAAATGGTAGATATAACCGACAAAAAGGATAGCTACCGTAGAGCAATTGCACATTCTAGTATCATTGTAAACAAGTCTATCTATCAAAAAATAACGAAACATGAAATCGGCAAAGGTGATGTATTAGCCGTTGCACAAGTTGCTGGTGTAATGGCCGCCAAACAAACATCAACCATAATACCAATGTGTCATCCACTTCCACTTAGTGGACTAGATATTTCCTTTGATTGGCAACAAATAGAGCAAGATAAATGGGAACTAATGATTACGGTAGAAGTAAAAACTAAAGGGAGCACAGGTGTTGAAATGGAGGCACTAACAGCAGCTTCTGTAACTGCATTAACAGTCTATGACATGTGTAAAGCAGTTGATAAAGGTATGATTATTGGCTCTACGTATTTATTGGAAAAAACCGGCGGAAAAAGCGGTGACTATAAAAGATCGGACAACTAGCACTGGCTAGTTGTCCTTTTATTAATCAGGTTCCATGCAGTTATTCCATATCTTTTCTTAACTCCATGACGATATGACCCATCTCAGGTAAAATCAACTTCTCCATCGCGAGTTTAACAGCACCGGATGATCCAGGTATCGAAAATAGTGCTGTTTCACGTGCTACACCAGCTAACGCCCGAGACATAATTGCAGCAGAACCGATATCTAACTCATAGCTCAAATATCGAAAAATTTCACCAAATCCAGGAAGCTCTTTATCTAACAACGTGCGAACAGCTTCAATTGTTACGTCACGTTTTGCAATACCTGTCCCACCATTAATAATGACTGCATCAATTGCATTCTCGTTTATTCCATGTGTAACCGCTGTGTTAATCTCAGAAATATCATCACGAACAATTTGATAACTCTTTACTTGATGCCCGCTTTCTAATAGTAACTCTTTAATCAGCTGACCGCTTTTATCCGTAGCCTCTGTTCTTGTATCACTTACCGTCACTACTTTGCATGCTACTGACCTTGGAGATATTTTCCTGTGATTTTTTAACAATTTTTACCAACTTCTTTCAACTTTAAATAAGTCTACTTTTGATTCTTGTTCACACCACTTGAACTTCCCTATTTAAAGAACAAATTATCCACCAATATAAGACATTTCAATTTTCTTTCTATTCTTCACAGATTCCTCTGTTCGCTCATCAGAATAACGGTCTGTACGTTGGCCCCATATCGCTCTAATTTCTTCATCCATTTCTTGATCAGTTTTACCTGAGCGAACCAATTGTCTAAGATCAAAACCTTCTGTCGCAAATAAGCAGGTGAAGAATTTACCATCGGCTGCAATTCTCGCTCTAGTACAACTAGAGCAAAATGACTCTGATACAGAAGTGATAAACCCAACCTCTGTGTCTGTCCCCTTGTAGCGATACCTTTTTGCAACTTCACCGAAATAATCTCGTTCGACAGGTTCTAACTCAAACTTACTCGATAGCTCATCAAGTATTTGTTTTTTTGTAATTACTTTTGAAAAGTCCCAACCATTCGATTGACCAACATCCATAAACTCAATATAACGTAACGTTATACCACGTTCCTTAAAAAATGAAGCCATTGGTAGGATTTCATCTTCATTCATACCTTTTTTAACAACCATATTCACCTTAACTTCTAAGCCTGCATCGATAGCGGCATCAATACCTTTTATTACCCAATCGGGACTAACACCACGGTCGTTAATAGCCTTAAACGTTTCTGGATTAAGTGCATCAAGGCTTACATTGATCCGTTGTAATCCAGATTGTTTTAAAGCTTTTGCTTGCTTAACAAGGTGTACTGCATTTGTTGTTAGCGCTATATCTTCAATACCATCTATTTGATTTATTTTTTCAATTAATATCGACAAGTCTTTTCTTAACAGCGGTTCTCCACCTGTTAACCTGATTTTTTTTACACCAAGTTCCGCAAATATTTTTACAAGCCTTTCTATTTCATCAAAAGAAAGTAACTGATCCTGCGGTAAAAAAGCAAAATCTTTTCCGAAAATCTCCTTCGGCATACAGTAGGTGCACCTAAAATTACAACGATCAATCACTGAAATACGCAAATCTTGAAGAGGTCGATTGAATTTATCTTGCACCATTGCTTTTTTCATTTGATTCTCTCCCAAAAGTATAGTAACCAATCAGATACACTCTATAATTTAGAATTATCTGACTAATAAAGGTATAACCTTTAGAATAACAGAAATCGCTTAAATTCTCAACTTATCCGGAAGCCAAAACTGGTGGAGTACACTCGCGTGTTCATGCATGTTCCTCTATGTTAAAATTGATTTATTCTAAACTCAGAGGAGATTTCACATGGAAAAGACACTTGACCACATTGGAGTTGCCGTAAGAAACATGGATGAGAGTATTGCCTTTTACAAAGACATATTAGGCGCTACGGTTATTGACCAATATAAAAGTGATGCAAAAGGGGTTGAAAGCGAAATTGCCATCGTAGATGTCAACGGAACCCGAACTGAATTATTGGCTCCTACCAATAACACAACATCACCGATAGCTCGGTTTATCAAACAAAAGGGGAAAGGTGTTCACCATATCGCCTATCGAGTAGATAATTTGGATGACGCGTTAATTGATCTTAAACAGTCTGGCATACGAGTACTGGAAGAAACACTTCGCATAAACAAGCACGGTAGGCGTTTAATATATTTAAATCCTGCTGATACAGAAGGAACAATCATTGAATATTGTGATTATCCAACTAAATAAAATAGAAAAGCTCTTGTTCCTATGATGATTTTAAAAAGTTGTAGCATTTCTTTTTTTGCGCTCACCTAGGTACATTAAGAATTAACAGCCTCGGGGAGGCGCTGGATCTGGACGAAGATAATCTAGAAGTGTCATTTATGGAAGACTTTATATTGTACTCACAAAGAAAAAGGATAATCGGTAGTACCGACTATCCTTTTCTGCTTCAACCTTTATTTAGTATTTTCAGGTATTTAAGATTCCCAGTCGTTATAATTGGAACCTAGTGAAGGTGTATTATGATTGGGTGAAAACGGCTGTTGATTCCAGCCCCCTCCGACCGGCCCTGGTAGTGGCCCCTCAAAGTTTGGTGGGTATGGCTGTTGATTAAAGCCTCCTCCAACTGGGCCTGGTAGAGGGCCCTCAAAGTTTGGTGGATATGGCTGTTGATTCCAACCTCCTCCAACTGGGCCTGGTAGCGGTCCCTCAAAGTTTGGTGGGTATGGCTGTTGATTCCAGCCTCCTCCAACTGGGCCTGGTAGCGGTCCCTCAAAGTTTGGTGGGTATGGCTGTTGATTCCAGCCTCCTCCAACTGGGCCTGGTAGGGGTCCCTCAAAGTTTGGTGGATATGGCTGTTGATTCCAACCTCCTCCAACTGGGCCTGGCATTTGTCCTTCAAAATGTTGCGGATATGGCTGTTGATTCCAATGCGGATTATTTCCATATGGATTAGAACCGTGATTTCTGTTTAGCATACGTGTTGCTCCTCCCTCTTAAATCATCTACACGATTAACCTATTCAGGAAATGGAATTCCGCTACTACCTAAAGCAATAATGGGCAGAAATCTACCTTTTTGATATAGCTACTTTTGTCGGTAATATCTTTTTCCAAGAAATTAAGTTTGCAACAAATAAAATAACACCATATGCATAAATT
Source organism: Aquibacillus rhizosphaerae (assembly GCF_030282825.1). Taxonomy (GTDB): domain Bacteria; phylum Bacillota; class Bacilli; order Bacillales; family Amphibacillaceae; genus Aquibacillus_C; species Aquibacillus_C rhizosphaerae. Next base: position 102,939 of record NZ_JASTZU010000051.1, on the reverse strand, counting down.
CCAAATGGAATAGTTGTAATCATGAAATGTACACCTGCCGATATTGCGATGATGAACATAATTAAAAAGGTTATTGCAGTTGTACTTGAATCCTGCGCAAATGCAAATGATTCTGAAAAAGGATATACCTTATTATTTATTAATCTGTAAGTTATGATTGTTATGAGTAATGCTGTTAAGAATACGATTATTAAATCTGGTATGATTTGATAGGAGAAAATTGCTATGAAAATAATACTTACCAATCCAAATATAGGGATATATAGTTTAACTAGAAACGCTTTTAATGTCGCCCGGTAAATAACAAATTTATTATTAATTGGTGCCGTTTGGTAAATCCATGCCGCCTTGTAATTGCTAGAATACCTTAGCATGTGTACGACTGTTAAAATAATTAGATTGCAAAAATGAATCGTTACGTATAGCTTACTAGAACTCAACTCTTCAAAACTATTAGTACTTATGTAACTGAACAGAAAGATAAAAGGAAAAACAATCCCCATACCTAAAGAAGGATAAACCTTTAATTTAAACTCTCTCTCCTGCTTTAGAATTAAGGAAGAAAACTGGAAAAAAGTTTTTTCTAACTCACTTCTACAAACTAGTCGTTGCCAAACCTGATTTATACGCATTCTTTTCTTTTTATTAGTCCCGCTATTGTTTAATAGTTTTTGTAAGTTTCGTTCAAAAGATGGAACTAAACGTGCATAAATAAAAATCGATAGGATGGGAATGAGTAATACAAGTAGTGACAAGACTATATTTGTGTTCGATAGCTGCTGATTAAGTATAAGTTCATATGGTGCTCCAAACCAAATCGGTGGAATCAGTACATGCCACCACTGAAAGGTGAAAGATACATCTAATTCCACAAACTCAAAAGATCTAGCTACAATCTGATACCCAACTATAATGGAAATAGATAATAGAATTTGTACGTAGTTAATAATATCCTTTAACCGTTCTCCACTGAAAAAACGCAAGATAAATATATATATCAGTGCTGTTAATACAACAATAAATAGTCCCATTAATACCAATTCAACGATAAAAATAAGTGTAAATAATATACCTTGGGTAAATAGTCCAACAACTAATGGAATTAGTGCAAAGGCCCCTGTTAGTTGTGTCATATAAATGCAGACATGCACCATTTTAGCTACACTAACTGTCTTATCAGAAATTGGTTTCGTATCTAAAATAGTTTTGTCTCTAATATCAAGTAAGACCGTTGAAAAGTCTGAGATCATTGACATCATCAGCATAAACATAGCAATTCCAAATACTATCCCCATTTGAAATATATAGTTTTCACCAAACACAATAAACGGAATTAAGATTAAACCATAAAGCGCATATAACCCTAACGACTTCAAAAATTGGTTTTTTGTTTCTTGTTTAGCGTTCTGATTAAAAATAGTCGGCACGCGTCTTTGATCCATCGTTAATTTTACCTGAAGGATTTGTCTCATGAGGTTATAATCAATGCCAAATGTACTAAACATACGCTCACATTTATCTAGTATTTTTAAGGACAGAAAATTATGCATCACCTTCCACCTCTTTTACGATGGAAACAATATCATCTGCAATTTGTTTATGTTGATTAAATCCTGTTAATTGGTTAAAAATTTCTTCTAAAGTACCTTCTTTATTTTTCTGTCTTAAATCCTCAAAGCTGCCATCAGCTATTACTTTGCCGTCCGCAAGCAATATAATACGATTACTAATTTTCTCTACTACATCCATAATGTGTGAAGAGTAAAAGATTGTTTTCCCTTCCTCTGCTAGTTGGGAGAGAATTTCTTTAATTATCATGACACTATTGGCATCTAACCCGTTTAGAGGTTCATCTAGAAAAATAATATCAGGATCATGTAGCAAGCTAGCAATGATCAATACCTTTTGTTTCATCCCCTTAGAGTATGCGGAAATCCTTGTATGGAACACATCTTCTAACCCAAACTTTTCTATTAATCTACTAGCTTTATATTCTGCTTCCTGTTCATTTAATCCGTATAATCTACCGGTAAAAGTCAAGTATTCACAGGCGGTTAGGTTGTCATAAAGATCGCCACCTTCTGGAACATATCCGATCCTTTGCTTATATGCTTGATCTCCATTTGCTATATCCTGATCAAAAATCTCAACGGACCCGCGATACCCATCAACCAGCCCAAGCATGATTTTAACGGTAGTGCTTTTACCAGCGCCATTTGGCCCTATGTAACCAATAATTTGACCTTGGTAAACATCAAGGTCAACACCTGTTAATACTCGGTTACCACCATAATTCATTGTCAGTTTTTTTAATGAAATGACTTTTTGCTGACTTGTTTCGATTATAATCACCTTCTATTTATCTTTGTTACCTTATACTCTAACATATTTTTCCTTTTATGTTCCTATGAATAATGAATTAATAACATAGGCATTTTTTATAAATATTGTTACTTTACAACCGACAAACTTGATAGAAAGTCTGCAATAACTTTATCGTAACTTCCTTGCATTTTATTTAAGATGAGTGGTTAATACAGCGCTACGGAAAAATAAGCCTAATAATTCATGAGAGAGGTGAGTCGTGCATTTAGCCTAGTATAGGTATAGATATAGTGCTTTATATATAACGTCAGTAAATAAAAGAACACTACTCACATTAGATTGTTGATTGCAGTTTAGGGTAGTCGACTCCTTCGTGAACAGCGCGAGCTGAAGATCCACTCAGAAGTGGTCTTCTTCTGAGTTAGCTGAATCCGTGCCCGCGGAAAGCGACTGCCCGGAGCAAAAATCAACATAGCTGTTAGTGAAAACTTTATATTATCTGTCATAAACATAAAACTTTTAAAAAACTGCCAAAACAAAAAAAGCGCAGATTGGATTCTGAAATATAATCCAACTGCGCGTATCTTAACCCATTATTTATTCACTTTGCTAAACCCAATGTCTGAGCGGTAAAAGAACGAATCATTACTGTCAAATACTTTTAAGTAATTATAAATATGTTTCTGTGCTTCTTGGGATTCTTTTTGCACAGAACCTACTAATAGTACTCGCCCACCTGTCGAGTAGTAATTCCCGACTTGGTCTTGGCCAGTTCCTGCATGAATGACAAAGCTATCATCTGATGGACTTAACTCAGGTAACATAACTTCTTTTTTATATAATCCTGGGTAACCTTCAGAAGCTACCACCGTTCCAATACAATAAGCATCTTCCCACTCAAGTCCAGGATCCAAACCAGCAGTTACATCGCTAATTACTTGAATAAGGTCATTTTTTAGAAGTGGTAATACTACTTGTGTTTCCGGATCTCCTAATCTAGCATTAAATTCTATCACTTTAGGTCCTTGATCCGTTTCAATTAGACCAGCATATAATATTCCTGTAAACGAACGACCCTCTTCAATCATACCTTTCGCAGTAGGTTTAAGAATATGTTCGACCGCATAATCAACGTCTTTTTGATTTAGGTCCGGTACTGGAGAAAATGCTCCCATTCCACCTGTATTAGGGCCTTGATCATTGTCAAAAGCACGTTTATGATCTCTAGCAGGAAGTAAGGGGTAGACTTTTTCCCCATTGACGAAAGCCATTAATGAAAACTCTTTTCCATCTAAAAACTCTTCAATTACTACCTGACTTCCTGCCTCTCCAAACTTATTGTCAACAAGCATCATTTCCACTGCTTCTAGTGCTTCATTCAAATTAGTTGCAACAACTACACCTTTTCCTGCCGCTAACCCGTCTGCTTTAATAACAATTGGAGCACCTTTTTGATTGATGTATTGTTTTGCCTCTTCTATATCTGTAAAGGTTTGATAATCTGCAGTCGGGATACTATATTTTTTCATGATAGATTTAGCAAAATCTTTACTTCCTTCAATCAGCGCAGCTTCTTTGGTTGGACCAAATACTTGTAATCCTTCTGCTTTAAAGGCATTTACAACTCCTGCAAGTAATGGTACTTCCGGTCCAACAATCGTCCAATCAATCAAATTTCTCTTAGCAAAAGCTACTAGTTCTTCTACTTGATTATCGTTAATATTAATACACGTAGCCTCTGCTGCAATTCCGCCATTTCCTGGAGCGGCATATATTTCACTTACCTGTTCGCTCTGCGCTAGCTTTTTTACAATACTGTGTTCACGACCACCACTACCAATTACTAAAACGTTCAAGGGGTCCCCTCCTTATCCATCTACAAACCATTTAAATTTGCAGTCATCACACCGGATAGTCAATCTACTAATAGGATTTTTTAATGCTTAAAGTGGCGCATCCCAGTAAATACCATTGTGATTCCATGCTTATTACAAGCATCAATCGAATCTTGATCACGCTTGGAGCCACCAGGCTGAATAATCGCAGTTATTCCCGCTTCCGCTGCTGCTTCAACCGTGTCCGGCATTGGGAAAAATGCATCAGACGCCATTACCGCACCTTTTGCTTTCTCTGCTGCTTGTTCAAAGGCAATTTTGGCAGCCCCAACACGATTCATTTGCCCTGCACCTACTCCTAACGTTTGATCAGCTTTTGCAACAACAATTGCATTCGACTTCACATGCTTGACTACTTTCCAAGCAAATAGTAATTCAGCTAATTCTTTCTCATCTGGCTTTCTTTCAGTCGGTATGGTAATATCTGTTTCTGTCACTGATCCGTTATCCCTGTCTTGAACGAGTAAACCACCCACGACACTTACTACTTTTTTCGTATCTGATCCTGCATATTCCATTGGGGTTTCAAGTAAACGAATATTTGGTTTTACGGTTAATAGTTCAATTGCTTTCTTCGAGAACGATGGTGCAATAACAATTTCTAAAAAGATATTTTTTAATTGGTCAGCCGTCTCTTCATCTACTTCACGATTTAAAGCGACAATTCCACCGAAGATAGAGACTGGGTCAGCTTCATAAGCTTTTGCGTATGCTTCAGAGATTGTATTACCAATTCCTACCCCGCAAGGATTCATATGTTTGACTGCCACAGCAGCTGGGTTGCTGTATTCAAGCACTATTTCTAGTGCGGCATTAGCATCTTGAATATTATTATAGGAGAGCTCTTTCCCATGTAACTGTTTTGCATTGGCAATCGATGCGCCTTTTACACTCGCCTCTTGATAAAAAGCTGCTGCTTGGTGTGGGTTTTCACCGTAACGTAATGATTGCACTTTCTCATATGTAATCGTATAAGTTTCTGGATCAGTTTCACCGGTAATGGTAGTTAAGTAGTTAGCAATCATCGCATCATAATTAGCTGTATGTCTAAATACTTTTGCAGCTAACTTTTTACGAAATTCAAAATCCCCTGTGTCTTCGTTAAACTGATCTAATACAGCAGGATAATCTTCAGGATCAACAACAACGGTAACATCGTTAAAGTTTTTCGCAGCTGAACGCAGCATTGTCGGACCACCAATATCGATGTTTTCTATTGCCTGCTCTTCTGTTACACCTTCTTGTTCAATCGTTTGCTTGAAAGGATAAAGGTTCACAACAACCAAATCAATTGGTTGAATATCACGTTCTTGTAATTGTTGTTGGTGAGACGCATCATCACGTTTAGCAAGTAGACCTGCATGTATAAAAGGATGTAGTGTTTTTACTCTTCCATCTAAAATTTCATCAAAGTTAGTTACAGCAGAAACAGGTATTGCTGGTAATCCAGCTTGTTTCAACGCTTTCAACGTACCTCCAGTAGAAATCAACTCATAGCCTAATTTATCTAATCCTTGCGCAAATTCCACAAGATTACTTTTATCAGATACGCTTAATAATGCTCTTTTTTTCAAGTTCTTGCTCCCCTTTCCTGTCATCCTAGACAGTCTTTTTCTGAAATTAATGCTTGTATTGTTTTTGGAAATAGTTGATGTTCGATTGCTTGTATCCGTTTTTGTAATGATTCACGGTTTTCATTTTTTTGAACACGCACCGCTTCTTGTTCAATGATTTTACCTGTATCCATTCCTTCGTCAACGAAATGAATCGTAACACCTGTTATTTTAACCCCCAACTCAACTGCTTGCCCAATCGCGTCCTTACCTGGAAAAGCAGGTAAAAGGGAAGGATGTATGTTAATAATTTTAGATTCATATGCCTCTAATAAAGTTGTACCAATTAAGCGCATATAGCCGGCTAAAATTATCCACTCTACCCCTAGTTCAGCTAATTTTATAACAATCTCTTTTTCAAAGTCTGCTTTATTCTGATATTGTTTCGGGTTAAAAGAAAAGGAAGGTACTTGATAGACTTTTGCTTTACCTAGTACCTTTGCTTCTGGTTTATCACAAACAACTAACATTACCTGACAATCAAGATTGCCCAATTCAATTTCTTTCATAATGGAATCAAAGTTACTGCCAGTTCCTGAGGCGAAAACGGCTATTTTGGTTTTGTTCATTTATTTATAACCACCCCATGACCTTCGATTACTTCACCAATGACCGAGGCTTTTTCACCAATATCTTCTAGTAATTGAAGCGCCATTTGGGCTTCATGTGGGGACACGACAACAGCCATACCGACTCCCATATTAAATACACCAAGCATGTCATCGAAGCTAAGCTCTGCTTGCGTTTGAAGAAAGGAATATATTGGTGGAACATCCCAACTACCTATTGATATTCTAGCTCCTAAATTTTCGGGTAAAGCTCGTGGTATATTTTCATAAAATCCACCACCAGTAATGTGACTAATCCCTTTTATTGTAATATCCTGTTTTAGTTGTTTTAGAGCCTTCACGTAAATTTTTGTTGGAGTCAGAAGCTCCTCACCTAATGACTTATCAAGGGACTTGTACGTTTTCGTGAAATCTAACTGTTGTTCTGCTATAATTTTTCGCACTAACGAAAAACCATTGGAGTGAAGTCCACTAGAAGCGATACCTATGATACTGTCTCCAGCTTCGATATGCTCACCTGTAATTAGTTGTTTTTTATCCGCTATTCCAACCACAAATCCTGCCAAGTCATACTCACCATCTTGATACATCCCAGGCATTTCCGCTGTTTCACCACCGATTAAAGCACTACCACTTTCGACACATCCATCTGAGATTCCTTTAACTATTTGTTCCATCTTTTCAGGTTCATTTTTTCCACAAGCAATGTAATCAAGGAAAAATAATGGATCTGCTCCTTGTGCTACAATATCGTTGACACACATTGCCACAAGGTCAATTCCAACTGTATCATGCTTATCCATTTCAAAAGCAAGTTTTAGTTTCGTTCCAACACCATCAGTACCAGATACTAAAACCGGCTCATCATAGGAAAACGATGACAGGTCAAACAGACCAGCAAATGCTCCGACCCCACCTAAAACCTCTGGACGGTTTGTCTTTTTTATATGCTTTTTCATTAGATCAACAGCTTGATAGCCGGCATTAACATCGACACCAGCCTGTTTATAAATTTCGCTCATTAGTTAAGCTCCTTTATCGGTCACTTTAATCTTTATATGCAGGTAACACTGTATCTGGGTATATTTCTGTTGGATAGTTACCAGTAAAACAGGCGTTACAAATACCGTGCTCAATTGAATCTCTACCACTTACAATCGATTGTTCTAGACCGTCCGTAGTTAAGTATGCCAAACTGTCTGCACCAATTAGTTGACGAATATCTTCTATCTCATTACCAGAGGCAATTAATTCCCCTTTATTAGATGTATCTATCCCATAGTAGCAAGGATTTTTGATTGGTGGGGAAGCAATTCGAACATGGACTTCTGTTGCACCAGCTTCTTTTAACAAATGTACAATTCTTCTGCTTGTCGTTCCACGCACAATCGAATCATCAATCATCACAACACGCTTTCCTTCAACGATTCCACGTACAGCTGATAGTTTCATCTTCACCCCTTGTTCCCTCAATTCTTGGGAGGGTTGAATAAATGTACGACCAACATAACGATTTTTTATTAAACCTAATTCATAAGGTATTCCCGTTGCTTCTGAATAGCCAATTGCAGCTGAAATACTCGAGTCTGGCACACCTGTAACTACGTCTGCTTCCACTGGTGATTCGATTGCTAGTTGTTTCCCCATTGTTTTACGGCTAGCATGGACATTTAATCCATCTAAATCGCTATCTGGACGAGAAAAATATACATATTCCATCGAACATAACGTCCGTTGTAATGGAGATGCAAAACGTTTTGATGTCATGCCATTATCATCGATAATAATTAATTCTCCAGGTAAGACTTCTCTAATGTAAGTAGCACCTATGAGATCAAACGCACACGTTTCTGAAGCGACCACATAGGCCCCGCCTAACATTCCAATCGACAATGGACGCAGTCCTCTAGGATCAAGCGCCACAAATAATTGATCTTCTGTTAATATCGAGAAGGCATATGCACCTTTTATCATTCCTAAGGCCGATGCAATTGCTTCTTCCATTTCTAGATGACCACTTCTTTTTATTAAGTGGGCGATTACTTCTGTGTCCGATGTCGTTTGCAAAATACTACCTTGTGCTTCTAATTGATTCTTCAGCGCATTTGCATTAACTAAATTCCCATTATGCGCAAGTGCCATACTTTTTTTCTGTGACCGAAATACAAGTGGTTGAACGTTATCATAACCACCACCACCTTGGGTCGCGTAGCGCACATGACCTAAGGCAGCTGTTCCTTTTAAACGAGAAAATTCATCCTGTTCAAAAACTTCGTTAATCAATCCGTTCCCTTTATGCAAATGCAGTGACTCTCCATCACTCGTGACAATCCCAGCACCTTCTTGACCGCGGTGCTGTAGGGCATGTAAACCATAATAAGTCATTTCTGCTGCTTTTTCATGACCCCAGATTGCAAAGACACCGCACTCTTCATTTAACCCTTTGATTTCAGCAAGCATGGTATAGCCCCTTTCCATAATGCTTTTAAGCTTTCAGCTGGTTCCTCAATAATTGTTTTAGAAGATTGCGAAACGGATAGTTTTCCACTATCAGTTACATAACCAATTGATTTCGCATCTTCTAGTAAAGCTTCAAATGCTGTTTGATTTTCTTCTTTCACAGATACGAGAAAACGAGATTGTGTTTCGCTAAATAAATCAGAAGTTACATCACCATTTACTTCTACTTCACAACCTAGCTGGTTGCTAAATAAACTTTCGGCAAGTGCTACTGCTAAGCCACCTTCAGATAGGTCGTGTGCAGAAGCAACTAGGCCAGATTGAATCGCTTTAAGTAACTGGTTTTGTCGTTTAGCTTCAACTTCTAAATCAATTTTTGGTGCTTTTCCAAAGTAATCATTTTCTAATAGGTTTTGCAACTCACTTCCACCGAATTCAGGATTTGTTTCACCGATAACATAAATAGCGTCTCCTTTTGACTGAAAGAACGATGGCGTAATGTGATCTAACGATTCATGAAGACCAACCATTCCTACTACTGGTGTTGGGTAAATTGCTTGATTACCAGATTCATTATAAAGGGATACATTTCCACTGATGACAGGTGTCTGTAACTTTAGGCTTGCTTCACACATGCCGTCCACACTTTTTTCAATTTGCCAAAACACTTCAGGTTTATCTGGATTACCGAAGTTTAAACCATCCGTTAAAGCTAATGGTTTGGCACCAGAACATACAATGTTTCTTGCAGCTTCTGCAACAGCGATTTTACCACCTGTTTCTGGATCCAAATAAATATAACGAGAATTACAATCCGTTGTCATTGCTAGTGCTTTGTCGAAGCCACGAACACGCAAGACCGCAGCGTCGGATCCAGGTGTTACAACCGTGTTTGTTTGAACCATTGAATCGTATTGATCATAAACCCACTGTTTACTCGCAATCGTTGTTTGTTGTAACAAAGCCTTTAATGTTTCACTGAAGTCTAATACTTCCGGATAATAGTCTTCCATCGTTTGAAATTCTTCAAAATACGTCGGAACTTTTGATGGCTTATGGTAAACTGGTGCATCTTCAGCTAATGAATCAACTGGAATGTCTGCAGCTACCTCACCTTTATGAAGAAGTCTGAATCGCTTGTCATCCGTTACACGTCCTACAGCAACTGCTTCTAGTCCATATTTTTGAAAAACATCTATAATTTCCTGTTCACGACCTTTTTCTACGACTAAAAGCATTCGTTCCTGTGATTCAGAAAGCATCATTTCATATGGCGTCATATCTAATTCTCTTTGTGGAACTAAATCTAAATCCATTTCCATTCCCGTACCAGCTTTACTAGCCATCTCACTTGCAGATGATGTAAGTCCTGCGGCACCCATGTCTTGCATCCCTACTAACGCATCACAGTGGATTACTTCTAAGCATGCTTCGATTAAAAGTTTTTCCATAAAAGGATCGCCAACTTGAACAGAAGGACGTTTACTTTCTGATTCTTCCGACAAATCTTCAGAAGCGAAGGTTGCTCCATGGATACCATCTCTTCCTGTTCGAGCTCCAGCATAAATAACAGTATTGCCTATACCAGCTGCAATGCCTTTTTGGATATCTTTCTGATCAATTAGTCCAACACACATGGCATTAACGAGAGGGTTTCCCTCATAACAATTATCAAATTGAACTTCGCCACCTACAGTCGGTACTCCAACGCAATTTCCGTACCCAGCTATTCCGTTCACTACTTCCTCAAAAAGGTACTTTACACGTCCTGATGTTAAGTTGCCAAATCGTAACGAATTTAATATTGCTATTGGTCTAGCTCCCATTGAAAAAACATCACGTATAATGCCACCAACCCCGGTAGCTGCACCTTGGTATGGTTCAACAGCAGAAGGATGATTGTGACTCTCTATCTTAAAGACTACCGCTTGACCGTCACCTATATCAATGACTCCAGCCCCTTCTCCAGGTCCTTGGATAACATGAGGTGCTTTCGTAGGAAACTTTTTAAGTACTGGTTTGGAAGTCTTATAACTACAATGCTCCGACCACATTACAGAAAAAATACCTGTCTCTGTAAAGTTAGGAAGTCTACCTAATATTTTCTTTACTAATTGAAATTCTTCATCCGTGATTCCCATTTCACGATAAAGACCGTCTTTCTCAATTAATTCGGGGCTAATCTCAGGCGCCTGCAACATATGTTTCCCTCCAATTATTCAGAACTGATTTAAAAAGCTCGAGACCGTCAGCAGAGCCTAGTAAACTTTCAACCGCACGTTCAGGGTGTGGCATCATGCCTAGTACATTGCCTGCTTCATTAATAATTCCAGCAATATCATTTATCGATCCATTCGGATTGCTCGCATAAGTAAATACAATTTGGTTATTTTCTTTTAACTGATCAAGCGTTGCATCATCACAATAGTAGTTTCCTTCGCCATGAGCGATCGGTAAAGAGATCATCTGCTTACTCTCATATGCCGAAGTAAACATCGTATTACTGTTTTCTACAATTAACTCCTCAAAGTGACACATGAATTTCAAGTTTTTATTTCTTAGCATCGCACCAGGTAAAAGACCAGCTTCCAATAAAATTTGGAAACCATTGCAAACACCTAGAACCGGTGTACCACGCTCTGCTTGTTGCTTTATCTCATTAACAATATGTGAGGTAGATGCAATGGCACCAGTTCTTAAATAATCGCCATATGAAAATCCACCTGGTATTAAAATAGCATCATAGTTTTCTAGATTAGCAGTCTGATACCAGACTAATTCTGCTTCCGCTCCTAACGCATCCTTGGCAGCGTAATACATGTCTCTGTCACAATTGGATCCAGGAAATACGATTACTGCAAATTTCACTGAGCAATACCCTCCTCAACGGTGTACTGATAATCTTCAATAACTGGATTAGCAAGTAATTTTGCACACATATCTTCTACTTGTTTCTCAACATCAACACTGTCGTCTAATGTTAGCTCCATATACTTACCAACTCGAGCATTCAAAACCTCAGAATAACCTAATGTGTTTAATGAATCTTGCACCGCTTTCCCCTGAGGGTCAAGAACCCCTTGCTTTAATGTGATATAGATTTTAACTTTTTTCATTTTCATTTTACTGCCTCCAGTCGTTTTAGAATCTTATCGTACACTTCTAACAGATCACCTGTATCTTCACGAAACACATCTTTATCCATCTTTTCGCCTGTATCTTTATCCCATAGTCTACACGTGTCAGGTGATATTTCATCCGAAAGAATGATGTTACCTAATGCATCTCTACCGAATTCTAACTTAAAGTCAACTAAGGTTAAGTTAACTCCTGTAAAGAATTCCTTTAAGTGTGTATTAACGTTTAAGGCTATTGCTTTTATTTGCTTTAATTCTAATTCCGTTGCATCTGTTAAGATAAATACATGTTGATCATTGATGATGGGATCATCGAGTTCGTCTTTTTTATAATAAAGTTCAACTAACGGTGAAGCGAAAACAGTCTTTTCTGCTATACCGAGGCGCCTTGTAATACTACCTGCAGCAATATTACGAACAACAACTTCAATTGGAACAATCGTCGTTTTTTCCACTAATTGTTCGGTGTCATTCAATGCTCTCTTATAATGGCTATTGATACCTTTTTCAAGTAAATATTCAAATACTTTGGCTGAGATTAAATTATTGTATTTCCCCTTACCTGTAAAACTAGCCTTTTTTTGACCATTAAATGCCGTTGCGTCATTTTTGTAAGAAAGAACAAGTTGTGTTTCATTATCTTTCACTTTAAAAACTTGCTTCGCCTTACCTTCGTATAAAAGATTCCCCTTCACCTAGTTCACCTCATTAAATAGATTTGTTAGACCAGATTCGAACTTTTAAATTATTGAAGACCAATTTTATCGAAAATTTGATCGACATTTTTTAAATGGTATGTGTAGTCAAAGCAATCCGCGATTTGTTCTGCTGTTAAGGTGGCTGTGATTTTATCTTCTGCTTCAATCAACTCTCTAAATTGAATACCATTTTCCCACGCCTTCATTGCTGTTGGTTGTACAATATCATAGGCTGCTTCTCTGCTCATGCCTTGATCAATCAATGATAAAAGTACACGTTGGGAAAAGATGACACCGTATGTTCTGTCGATATTCTTTTTCATGTTTTCTGGAAAAACAGTTAGGTTCTTCACGATATTGGAAAATCGGTTTAACATATAATTCAGCGCAATCGTCGCATCCGGTAAAATGACACGTTCAGCAGATGAATGGGAAATGTCACGTTCATGCCATAATGCCACATTTTCATATGCTGTTATCATATATCCACGAATCACTCTCGCCATTCCAGTCATGTTCTCAGACCCAATCGGATTTCTCTTATGTGGCATTGCAGATGAGCCTTTTTGACCTTTAGCAAAAAACTCTTCTACTTCTCTCGTTTCCGTCTTTTGTAAGCCGCGGATTTCCGTTGCAAACTTTTCAATCGATGCAGCAACTAATGCGATGGTTGACATATAGTGTGCATGACGGTCACGTTGTAACGTTTGTGTCGATACAGGAGCTGGCGCAAGTCCTAGCTTTTCGCACACATATTTTTCTACAAATGGATCGATATTTGCATACGTACCAACTGCTCCAGATAGTTTGCCTGTTTCAATTGTTTTTGCTGCAGCATTAAATCTTTCCAGGTTTCGTTTCATTTCTTCATACCATAAAGCCATTTTTAAACCAAATGTAGTTGGTTCCGCATGAACACCATGCGTTCTTCCCATCATAACTGTATGTTTATGTTCTTTCGCTTTTTCGGCCAAAATATCGACAAAGCGCTCGATATCTTTACGCAAAATCTCGTTTGCTTGCTTTAATACAAACGATAGAGCTGTATCCACAACATCTGTGGAAGTAAGTCCATAATGCACCCATTTTCTTTCCTCACCTAGCGTTTCTGATACTGCACGCGTAAAAGCAACCACGTCATGTCGTGTTTCTTGCTCAATTTCTAAGATTCGATCGACATCAAAGGAAGCGTTTTTGCGCAACTTATCAACGTCTTCTTTAGGAATAACTCCTAGTTCACTCCAAGCCTCACATGCTAGTATCTCCACTTCTAACCATGCTTTAAAACGATTTTCGTCCGTCCAAATAGTACCCATTTCTTCTCGAGTATAGCGGTTTATCATATGTTTCCTCCTACTGTTACTTTTATATTTTTTATACTTCGTTTATTTTTTCAATTATCTTGTCTAGTTCAGCTAACTGATTAGCGACAAACGTGATATGGCCCATCTTCCGCTTCGGTTTGTTTTCTTGTTTGCCGTACATGTGAATATGCGCACCTTCAAGGTCCTCTATCCTCTTCATAAATGGCTCTACATCTTCCCCCAGTAAATTAATCATGATCGCTGCACCATGAAATAATACTGGTGCAAGAGGCAGTCCACATATGGCACGGATATGTTGCTCAAATTGCGATACATTACACGCTTCAATGGTATAATGACCAGAGTTATGTGGCCTTGGCGCCATTTCATTTATAAAGATATCATCACCACTTACGAACATTTCAACCGCAAATGTTCCAACAACATCAATACTCTCAGCAACGACTTGGGCTGCTTCTACAGCTTTATTCCTTACCGTATTGGATATTCGTGCAGGAGCAATCGTTTTATGTAAAATATGATGTTTATGTTGGTTTTCAGCAACTGGAAATATACTTACTTCTCCATGAATCGAACGAGTAAACACCACAGATATTTCTTTATCAAACGTAACCCATTGTTCTAAAATACATCGACCATTTTTAGCAATGAAATCCGCTGCTTGTTCGATATCTGCTTTTGTATCTAATTTCATTTGGCCCTTACCATCGTAACCACCAGTGCATGTTTTCAAAACAGACGGAGTGCCTATCTTTTGTAGTGCATCTTCCAGCTGTGTTCTGTCAGATACAATGGAAAAGGTAGAAATAGGTAATCCTTTTTCCAGCATAACTTGTTTTTCATTTTCACGATCTTGTGTAATACGTAATAACTCCGAACCTTGGGGGAGTAATCCCTTTTCTTGTAAATAATTTGCTGATGCAAGGTCAACATTTTCAAATTCGTACGTGACTACATCACTTTTTTCAGCTAACTGCTTGATCGCATTCATATCTGCATAATCTGCTACAATTTGCTGATCACTCACTTGAGCAGTTGGACAATCAGGTGTTGGGTCTAAAACAACTACCCGGTACCCCATATGCTTTGCTGCTGTAGCCATCATTCTACCTAACTGTCCTCCACCAACAATTCCTATCGTAGATCTATATAGCAATCTATTTTGTCGCAAGTTGTTCCCTCATCTCTTCTACTTTTTCTTTCATATTCATCTGATAATCTACTAATCTCGCAGCAACATCTTTATCGAATGACCCTAGTATTTGTGTAGCTAAAATACCAGCATTTTTTGCTCCAGCATCCCCAATTGCCACCGTTGCCACCGGTACACCGCCAGGCATTTGAACAATTGATAACAATGAATCTAATCCATTAAGTGCTTTTGATTGAACAGGAACTCCAATTACCGGCAAAGTCGTTTTCGCTGCAATCATACCAGGTAAATGGGCAGCCCCACCTGCACCGGCAATAATAACTTTTATCCCTCTATCTCTTGCTCCCTCCGCGTAGCTGAACATATCATCAGGTGTACGGTGAGCCGAAATAATCTCTTTTTCAAATGAGATACCCAACTCTTCTAGCACAATGCACGTATTCTTCATCGTTTCCCAATCGGAAAGACTTCCCATTACGACACCAACATCAGTCATTAAACCCCTCTTTTCTTAAACATAATTTGATAAATTTCGCATCATTTTCATTCAATTATAAAGGTTTCCATTACTAATTTAAGATTTTTGCATAGAAAAATGCCTATTCATCTCTTGTAGAGAGAAGATGAATAGGCATACGTAAATCACTTATATGCATTCGTAATAATCATTAGCATGGTTGTGTACTGCACGTTGAAGGTTAATTAGCCGTTGAATCATGAATAGTGATTATACTCATTAGGAAAACCAACGTGCTAGCATTCAATTCAATAGTAGAAAGCAACTTTAATCCATATCGATTTCAAGACTAAGTGCTCTCCAAAATTACGCACAATATGCAATGATCCATCTTCCCTCATAGTCCATCATTTACGGTAATGGGTAGAGACAATCGGGCCATATTCCCGAAATTATATGAGGTACATCGAATATTTAATTAAATTTTTATTAAGTGCATATCTATGATAACAAGTATTAGGATTACGGTCAATAAATATCGAACAATATATAGACTATTTTTTTTATCGTTCGGATTCTACTGGAAATGCATCGAAGACCACTTTCCTGCCAACGGGTTCATAAGTAATTTGCCCATCATGTTTTACTTCTTGAAATACAGGTTCTTCTACTCTTCTCACTGGCACAAACCCTTCACGCTTTATTCTGTCGATACACTGATCAATTGTTTCATTAGGAAGTAATTCAAATTTCTTTTTGCTGTTTTTGATTTTCTTCTGTTTTTTTGACATTTTTGAATAGACGCCCTTTCCTCACTTGCTTCACCCAAAAACCGCCATGAATTTGTTTTGGTTCATAAGCAATGATAAATGCTTTTGGATCTAACTCCTTTATTGCTTCATATAACAATAATTCGTATTTTCTAGGTGTTAGAATTTGCATCGATAATCGGTCGCCCTCCATTCCATAAGCATACCAACTCGTAACACCATAGCCCTTTTCTCGTAATTTTTTCGTGAACTCAATATCTGGATTGGATGATATAACATTTACAGTTATATACCCCAGAGCCAATTTCTCCTCTATTTTAGAGCCAACAATAACACCAATACCATAACCAATCGCATAAGCAATAAGATTTTCAATTCGATCAAGGTTATTTAATACAAGGCCAAGCCCCAATGTATAGATCGTAATCTCAAACATTCCTATCATCGCAGCAATGTACCTTCTACCTTTTAATGTCAATATCACCCTAAGTGTTGAAAATGAAACATAAAATATGTTAATGACTAAGATGATTATAATCATAATGATTGCATTATCCAGCACACAAAACCCTCCTAATATTCATATTAATTCTATTTTCCCTCAAATTAAGTTTATTTAACCTTGTAAGAAGAAATTATCGGTTATAGGTATTCACCTATATAAAAACATATGCATACACTATATCGCATTCTTATCTTTTTCGCCAAACATGAGAAACCACAACTATAATAAGTACCAACTACATTTTTTGTACATCTGAAAGGAGCATTTTAATGGATCCATTTCGAAATATGGGTGATTGGAAAAAGAACATGGATAATTTTTTTGGGGATACTTTTTGGAATGAATTTGAAGATGTTTTAAAACCACCCGTTCCTCAGATCAACCTATACAAGTTTGAAAACGAATTAATCTGTTATGTGAATTTACCTGGAGTAAAGGATTTAGAGAAGGTGGATGTGTTTGTGGATTATGCTACATTAGAGCTAAAAGGAATGATTGATATCAATCATTCTGGTGGAGAAGTAATTAAAGATGAAATTATTCAAGGGGTCTTTGAGAGAAAAGTAGAACTCCCCTATCCAGTAAGAAAGGACAAAATAAACGCAACCTACCAACATGGGTTGCTAGTGCTTCAACTACACAGATTGGTTAAAGAAGGCACTAAAAAAAGTCGACTTGAAATAAAAAATTTAGAGGATAACTAACGCCTAAGCGCTTTAGCACTAATTTACATGTCCTTTATCAACAAAATGCAAATAACCAAAAAAGCTTTGACCAAAAATTGGTCAAAGCTTTTTTACTATAATTTATTCAACTAGGAAAATAAAGTAAAGGACAAAGATTACGAATAACACCCACATAATCGGATTTATTTCTTTTGCTTTTCCTTTAACTACCATTGTAATAGGATAAAATACAAAACCAATCGCAATACCAGTGGCAATACTATATGCAAGTGGCATAGTAATAATTGTTAAGAAAGCTGGAACCGCAATTTCAAATTTATCCCATTCAATATCTTTTAATGAGGAACACATTAGTACACCAACAATGATTAACGCAGGTGCAGTTACTGCAGAAGTAACCATAGCTAATAGTGGTGAAAATACAAGCGCTAGTAAGAACATCCCAGCTGTAACAACAGATGCAAAACCACTACGTCCACCAGCACTAACACCAGTTGTTGACTCTACATAAGAAGTAGTTGTTGACGTACCTAGTACTGCACCCACTACCGTTGCAGCCGAGTCAGCAAATAATGCTTTACCAGCACGTGGAAGCTTATTATCTTTCATCAATCCTGCCTTAGAAGCAACAGCCACTAACGTACCTGCAGTATCAAAAAAGTCTACAAACAAGAAAGTTAAAATAACAATAATCATTTGACCTGTAAATACTTCATTCAAGTGTAAAACCGCTTGACCGAACGTTGGACCTAAGCTTGGAACTGGACCAACAATATCACCAATACTAGTTGGTGGAGCGATTTGGCCGACAATCATTCCTGCAATTGCAGTGATAATCATTCCATAAAATACACCGCCTTTTACATTAGCAGCAAGAAGGATAACTGTTACAATAATACCGAAAATAGCAAGTAACGTAGGACCATTTGTTAAATCTCCTAACGCAACCAAAGTAGAATCATCATTTACAATAATTTCAGCATTTTGAAAACCGATAAAAGCAATAAACAAACCAATACCAGCACCAACTGCTAGCTTTAAGTTAGCAGGTATGGCATTTATAACCTTTTCACGAACACCAGTAAATGTTAAAACTATAAAAATAAGACCTGAAACTAGTACACCTGCTAATGCTGTTTCCCATGCAACACCAAACCCAATAACAACCGTAAACGTGAAAAATGCATTTAACCCCATGCCCGGTGCTAATGCAACTGGATATTTAGCTAGCAGACCCATAATTAACGTACCAACAGCCGCTGCAAGTGCCGTTGCAGTAAAGATAGCACCTTGATCCATTCCTGTTGCAGATAACATGTCTGGATTAACGAATAAAATATAAGCCATTGCTAAGAAAGTTGTAACACCAGCCATTGACTCCTTACGAAAATTTGTTCCTAACTCTTCAAACTGGAAATACTTTTTCATCTGTATTCCTCCTCTTTTTTATAGCGTCGTTGTTATGAAAAACAAAAAAACACTCCTGATATACCAAGAGTGCCTACCTTAAACTATTCAGAAGATTCAAACACATTACTTGATAATGTTTACTCTTCTTCGTAGTCAGACCAATTTACGGTAGTCCGGTAGAAACTCATGGGCCATATTCCCAAAACTATACGACGGTTCTCAAATAAATATTATAAATACAAATTCTATAATACTAGGGAACTAGCAAGTAGTCAATCCTGAAAGCGAATGTTCTTATTATTATATATTATAACGTTCGGTTATAAACCAAAATAAAAGACATAGATTAGCTTTATCTATGCCTTTTAAGTAATTTAATTATTGCCACTCGACTTCTGTATAAGATAATCTATCGCTACATACAATAAGATAGAGCATTTCTTTTTATGTGTGGATTCTAAAAATTAGTTAGATGTATTTAGATGGCTACCGCTGAGTTACCTCTATATATAATTAGTGATAAAAAAAAGAGTTGAATAAGTATATAGTACTTGCCAAAGTAAATTTCTTTTGATAAAATGTCGTTATTAGTACGACAATTACCGTTGGTTCGGAGGTGTACAATGGCTAGGCAATATATGAATATACGTCTTTCATACGAAGCTAAACTTTACATTGAAGAAATACAGGGCATGATACAAGAAAAGATGACTGATAAGATTACACCAAATATAATTGATGAAATTGAAAAAAAGGTTAAGGATTACCTTAAACCTATTGACCCAATTCTTGCTGGGGTTTCAATCACAAACATTCTAAAAGTGTCTACATCAAGTATTATTGAGGAGGCATATTATCAAACTCAGAATTATACTTATCAAGAATGGCTAAAAATAGATGAATTGTTAAGAAAAGATGATTTTAAAACTGATATTGACGTGGGATCCCTTACTCCTAAATTATATCTAAATACAGACGTTATAGAGGGCTTGCAGAAAAAACAAAGGGAATTTATGAAAGAAAATATGGTTCGCCCTGCAAAAATGTCATACGTTATTAAAAAGGTAGTATATGCGTATTATATCAAGCTAGAAAATAAATAATTACGAAGACCTCTTTTGTGGAGTCTTCATATTTTTTATTCCCTTTGTCGTTATGAGTACGACTTTTAATCGAACGAAACACTATACGTTATGTAAGGAGGAGTTTAAATTACGGAATACCTATTTGATTTTTTATCAACAAGAGATGGAACGTTCTGGGGAAGATTACCAGCATGGGGATTTCTTGATTAAAAGTTTACAAAGTGTGGAGATGGAAAATCACTCCTTTTACGGGTTCAGTGTCGAAAAGGCTAAGGAGGTATTTAGACACATTCAGTTCTATCAATCTAAAGTAGATGAGTATGAAATTGATAACTTAAAAACATCAAAAAATAATATGGCTTGGGATGGGGTTGATTTTTAAAATGAATATTCATCGAATAAGGGGTTCTCCAGAATCATGATTAAACCATCTGATTGATTATAAAGACTTACTTAATAAAAAATGAAAGAAGGAAAAATATTGAGAAACGAAATGAGAAATGAAAAGGAAGAAGTCTTAAGAAAACTACATTCACAGTATCTAAAAATTGAATCAACGAAAATTCCTCATGTTCATAATAGCGAAGTTGTTGGCGCTATACAGGATTTAGAAGCTGTGCTTCCTGGAACAGGCAATGTGCAATTTAAATATGCAAAGGAAACGTTGATAGCTTACAAATATTCACAGAGTGTTGTTCGTCATTATTTAACAAATAACACCATGTTGGAAGATATTCGAGCAGGTGAACGAATTGTATTCAATAATTACAAATAAGGGGAAAAAGGGAGAAATAACCACCCCCTTCCCTTATTAAAAACTGGAGGAAAACAATAAAACAAGCAAAGGTCAAGCCGTGGCTGAAGGAAAAACACTTATCGAAATAAACGGTTGGGAGTAGTTCCTTAAAAGGCTGTTGAAAGTATTATCGGTGTGGAAATAGGCGAAACTCATGCCAACCGGCAAAGAAACGAAAAATCTAAGTACGTAGGCGTTTATCAAGATATGAAAACCAAAAAGCATTCAAATAACATTAGATGTGTACTCACATTTATATCCGAGCATGGATAGCGAAGTTGCTAGCCAATTAAATGGCATGATTCATATTAAAACTGCTTCTAACAGCCTAATAAATAATTGGAATGGCAATCAATAAGTTAGCCAATCAAAGGAATCGAATTTGGAGGACAAAAGATAAGATATGAATAATTTGCCAGTAATATTTGAAAAAGATATCTCTATTGGTCTATTAAATGTTAAAACAAAGCAATTAAAAATGATAGATTCAGTGGATGAAAATCATGAAGTATTTAAAAGTATCAAGCCCCCTTTTGACTGGTACTATATCAATCGGATTATGTTAATTCCAGAACCGATGACTGGAGTCCGAGAGTATAAGCCAGTGTTTATAAACGGGTTAGAAATTGAATGTGTTGGAGATTTCATAGCTTGTTTTCATTTCAAGGTTTACAAAGGAGAGGTTAAAATTGCTTTATCGTTGCTATTGCCAGAATTCGTTTACTTAAAAAAACACTTTCTTATAACTAATCTATAACTAACAAGTTTACTAATGTAATTAAAGTAAAAAGGGGGTGCCTTTCTTTAATGAAATACTTTATTTCAGATACGCATTTCTTTCATGAAAATATCATTAAATTCAGCAATCGACCTTTTGATGAAGTAGAAAAAATGAACAAAACAATGATTATTAATTGGAATGCTGTTATTAGACAAACAGATGAAGTTTATATTTTAGGAGATTTTGTAGTTCGTGGGACTGGAAAACAAGCAAACGAAATTTTAAATCAGTTGAACGGAAAAAAGTATTTAATTAAAGGTAATCATGAACATTATCTAGACGACCCAGAGTTTGATAGTTCCTATCTTGAATGGATTAAGGATTATTATTCATTTAAGTACAATAAACAAACAATAGTATTGTTCCACTACCCAATATTGGAATGGGATAAGTTTTACAACAATTCAATTCATTTGTATGGACACGTTCATCACAAGAAGAAAGAGTACCTTAGAAATATTCTAGGAACTAGAGCTATCAACGTAGGTGTAGATGTAAATAATTTTTACCCAATTAGTATAGAGCAAGTTTTAAGTATTGTGAAATCAAGAGAAAACAAGTTACTCTAGTGATGGTTACCAAAATAGTTACTAAAACATAAAAAAAGCCTAGAACGCTGTTAAATCAACGTCTAGGCTATCTTTTCTACTATTCCCACTCAATTGTTGCAGGTGGCTTACTTGTAATATCATAAACAACTCGATTTATATAATCGACTTCATTTACTATTCTAGTAGAAATCTTCTCGAGTACGTTCCAAGGTATTCTCGCCCAATCAGAAGTCATTCCATCAATGGATGTTACCGCTCGGATACCAATTGTATAATCATACGTTCTAGCATCACCCATTACCCCTACACTTCGAATATCAGGTAAAACGGTGAAATACTGCCAAATGTCGCGATCAAGACCCGCATTTTTAATTTCTTCTCGTAAGATAGCATCTGATTCCCGAACAATTTCAATTTTTTCTGCTGTTAATTCTCCTAAGACACGGATACCAAGACCTGGTCCTGGAAAAGGTTGTCTCCAAACAACTTCTTCAGGTAGACCTAATTCTGTTCCTAACACGCGTACCTCATCTTTAAATAATGTACTCAATGGCTCTAATAATTCAAACTGCATATTTTCTGGTAAGCCACCAACATTATGGTGTGATTTAATTGTTTGAGCTGTTTCTGTACCACTCTCTACTATATCTGTGTACAACGTCCCTTGTGCTAAGTAATCAATATCTTTGAGTTTGTCTGCTTCATCATCAAACACGTAAATAAACTCGTTCCCGATAATTTTACGCTTTTGTTCTGGATCCGAAACACCTCTTAATTTGTTT
The DNA here is from genome assembly GCF_030282825.1 of Aquibacillus rhizosphaerae. Classification (GTDB taxonomy): domain Bacteria; phylum Bacillota; class Bacilli; order Bacillales; family Amphibacillaceae; genus Aquibacillus_C; species Aquibacillus_C rhizosphaerae. The sequence continues at coordinate 79,941 of NZ_JASTZU010000051.1, read as the reverse complement.
AAGAATCGATCCTGGGCATCAACTTTTATAATATTCATCTTAAAGCCATCACCTAGTGTTTTCATCACCGTATCCGCTTCATTTTTCCGCAATAAGCCATGATCAACGAAAATACACGTCAGCTGGTCACCTATCGCTTTATGAATCAATGCCGCAACGACTGAAGAGTCAACGCCACCACTTAATGCACAAAGCACTTTATTATTTCCTACTTTATCACGAATTTTATCTATTTCTTGATCAATAAAATTAGCCATTGTCCAATCACCAGTAGATTGACACACAGCAAATACAAATTGCTTTAACAGGTTATTCCCATATTCGGTATTTCTAACTTCCGGGTGAAATTGAACACCATAAAAATGTCGGTCTCTATCACTAATAGCAGCTACAGGTGTAGATGTGCTAGTTGCATCAATTGTGAAGCCTTCAGGTGGTTCAATCACTTTATCTCCATGACTCATCCAAACGGTTTGTGCATTTGGTGTTTCATCAAAAAGAATAGAATTTGCTGCAACTTGAATGTCAGCTTTCCCATACTCTCTATCTTTCGCTCTTCTGACATTCCCGCCGAAATGTTGCGTCATTAATTGCATACCATAACAAATCCCAAGGACAGGTATTCCCAAATCAAATATTGCCTCATCACAACGAAAACTGTTTTCATCGTAAACACTATGAGGGCCCCCTGATAAAATAATACCCTTTGGATTCATCTCTTTTATCTCATCAGCCGTTAAGCGATGTGAATGTAATTCGCTATAGACACCAAATTCTCTAATCCTTCTCGTAATTAATTGATTATACTGACTTCCAAAATCTAAAACTAGAATCATTTCATTATTGACTTCCATACCCATTCATCTCCTTAGCATTCAAGAAACCCTCGTTGTGAAATCTAAACAAAAAGTGACATCTGTCGTTCATAAATAAGACAGAAATCACTCATAAGATGACTGCCTTCATAGTCGGAACATTTACGGTGTTCCGGTAGAAACTTTCAGGTCCATATCACCCGAGTATATATGAAGGTTATATAATTAGTAACACTTTTTAATAGATTTATATCATTTTATCAGTGTGTACATAGCGGGTCAAGACAATGACCGCTTGATTAAACTTTCCCACAATTCAGTCATTTCCCCCCACTTATCCGAATCTATTTCATTTCTATATAGAAAACGCTCGTAATGATGTGTAAATCTACTCATTTCATTCGATTCAAATCTTTTATCTATATAATTAGCATAGTCCCTTAGTGTCTGGCCTTGTTCACGCTTAAATCCTTTATGATCAAGTACCTTCAGTAGAAAATGATAGGCATCTTGATACACTTTTGCATCATGCCGTTTCTTATACCTTTGTAATAAAAAGGCTGTCATCCAGCGATACCGCGTACTATATAGAAGTACGATTAACACCACAAAGATTGCTGCAGATAAAATCCAATTCCACATAACTCCATCAGAATCACCTGAACTAGCCGCTGTGTCAGTTTCGAAATCTTCTACTCCAGGTGCTGGTTGATCCTCTGTTTCTTCTTCTGGTTCTTCTTCTGTATTCTGTTCTGTTTCATTCTCTAAATCTTCTAAGTTACTAGAGGTTTCTTCATAAAAATCAACTGGACTTGAGAAACCCTTCGTTGGTTCAAATGGTACCCAGCCCACGTCAGGAAAATAGACTTCTACCCAAGAATGTGCATTTGAATTCCTTACTTGATATACCGACAATTCAGGTAACGGAAGGTCAGAATCTATCTGCTGTCCGGCAGTAAAACCTTTGACCCATCTAGCGGGAATATCTAAAGATCGAAGTAGTACAACCATAGAAGTAGAAAAATTATCACAATAACCTACTTTTGTTTCAAATAAAAACTGGTCGACATAATCTTGACCTTGATCAGGTATTGCCACATCTTGTGTGCTATAACTGTATCCGTTACGACTAAAATACCTTTCTACAGAAGTCACTTTTTCATACCTTGTTTCGTCTTCAGCTACAATTTCTTGAGCTAAATCCCTTACTCTTTCTGGTAAAGAATTTGGTAATTGAAGGTATAAATCTTGAATATCATCAGGGTCTGCTCCACTAGATTCAGATAGACGATCAACTGAAAAAGATGGATAGCTATAATCTATTTCATAATTATCTAAAATTCCCCGTTGTTCCGGACCTTCCGCTTCTATTGTTCCTGTTTGGTCATCTAGTAAATACTGTACTTGATCGTTACCTTTAATTTCCTTAATACCATAAGGATAGACTACCTTAGATAGTTCAGAACCAGATTCAAAGCTAATGATAGCTGTATAATCTTCTGTTTCAAGTGTATCATCAAACATGTCTAACCCAATCTGACCGTCATTTTGTTCTTGATAGACTAGCTTAGATGACCTTTCCCACCCAAGACCAGTGTACATATCTTTTGATTCAATTCTCCAGTAATGACTTTTCTCTACGGTTGCTTTAAAAACGGGAGTCTCATCCTGGATAAAAGAACCCCCTAACTGGGAATCATCTTCACCATACCCAACTTTTTGAATTGGTGACTGACCTTCACCAAAACCAACATGACCCGCTGTACTTGTTATGAAAGGTACCGGATCAGGCCATTGTGGGTCTAATTTTGGTAATAGAAATCCGACAAAGGTCGAAAAGAATATAACAATGATTATTGGTATAAACCAAGTCGTTAAATTTTTGAAATTTAGCTGTTTGATTGATTCTATATTTAGTTCTTTCATAATACTAGAAATGCCCATTGCAACTAATGAAATAATAAATGTGCGAACAATGGCAACCTCTGCATTATACGTAGTGAACGTATCTAAAACAGCAAGGTAAATAAAGGTTAACAAAATAAATAAAAATACGCGTTTAGCAATGACAAACCAATAGTATAATAAATAACTCATTAACCAGAGCAGTATCAAAAATAGTAAACTACGAAATAATGGTGTCATTTGAGACCATTGTTGATTAGAAATCATCTCTACATTGAACTCTAAATGCATCGATAATAAATAGAACCACGATCCGCTAAAGATTGTTTCCGATATGAATAATCCATCTACAATAAAAACAATTCCTATCAGTTTTAGCACCATGGAAACCCACCATTTGACTTTTAACATCGAGATTAAAAAACAAAAAGCAGCGTAAATAACAAAGATAGAAAGGCTTCCAGTGTCAGAAATTGTTTCTAAAGGTCTTAGCCATTCCCAAAATAATAAAAAACCACATATATACACGATCGATTGATAGATAAGCTGTTGGTTGTGTGCAACACGATCCATTACATGCTCACCTCAAATTCTGCTTTAATTAATTGTTTCTCCGCCATAATATTGACTACAACACCATTGGAGGAAAGTTGTCTTATATAATTATTGTCTTGTGCATTAACTTTCGAAATTGGTTTGATTATAAATAAAATAACTCGTTTACTTTTTTGCTTTAATTGGCTGAGGGATTGAACCATGTCTTGATCTAAGTAGGATGTAATCACCATTGTAATTAACCCTTGTGGCAACTGTTTAGAATGATACATTAATTGTTGCGGGAACGGAACTTCTCCCTGTGGCTGAACTTTTGCTAAAAAGGTTTGCATCAGTTCATTTTTGCTTGGATCCTGATTAAAGGGAAAATACACATGTTTTTCCCCTAAGGAAAGCAAAGCTAATTGAGAAGCTTGTCTTTTTAAAGACTTTAACACGGAAGCTGTTAATTCGACACGAGCTTCAAAGGCTATTTTATTTAATCCTTCGTAATCTGTTGCATCTAAAACAAGTAATAGATTCGAACTTTTCTCTTGTTCAAATTCCTTTGTCATTACTGTGTCTTTTCTCGCAGTCGTTTTCCAATCTATCCAAGAAAATCTATCTCCTGGAGCATATTCACGGACCCCAGTTACCATGTTTGAATTATTAAGATGGAGCTCGTGTGCTGGCGAAGACCCCTCATCGAAACTACTAACCTTCTCTTTTATCAATACTTGACGCTGAGATGGGTGAGCAAGAAGATGGCTAGTCACTTCGAACACATGATTCTTTTTTATAAAACCAAAAAAATCTCCAGTCTTGATACGAATTGCTTTTAAATGATGTTCGCCACGGGGAATGTTATCTAGCGTGTACGTAACCGTTAATCTACGTTTGAACCATGGAAATAATAACTTTTTAACATTTCTTTTATCGATTACTTTGTTTGGCTCGTCCATATATCTGAATTTATCTCTACTTGAATCTTTATATTGTAATGAAGCAGGAAAGAACTCTTCCACAACTAGATAATAAATAGGAAAAGCGACTTTTCTTTCCATTTCAATCGTTACTGTTACCTTATCTCCAGCACGAACTAAATGTTTAGACATTTCTCTGCTTACTTCCCATTTTGAAACAGGATATAATAGTAATAGAAACATATATAAGAGGATAGGTAAAAAACTATAAAAAAGAAACCAACTTACGAAGCCACCTTGAAACATCGCATAGGAAAAGAAAATTGCAAAGAGAAGCGTAATCTGTAATAGTTTTACAGCTAAGCCAACTTCACCTTTCATTAAGAAAATTCCCTTCTAACAGGGATAGCTATTTTTTCTAGCAAATCAAGCACTACCTTATCCGCAGTAATTCCTTCAAACTTCGCTTCTGAGTTCAGGATTATACGATGCGCAAGGACAAATGGAGCTAAATACTGAATATCATCTGGAATAACATAGTCACGATCATGTATAAATGCATAAGCTTTCGCAGCCTTCATAAGTGCAATTGACCCACGGGGACTCACTCCTAAATAGACAGCAGCGTGGGACCTTGTTCCGGTTACTAGTTCAATAATATATTGTTTAACACTATTATCCATGAACACTTCTCTTACTTGATGTTGTACATCAATGAGTTCCTCTTTATTCATAACAGCGTCTACTCTGTGAATAGGATGTTCTTTTGAAGTCCTGTTTAGCATTTCTAGCTCTTGATCAGGACTTGGATAACCCATCTTTAATTTAAGAATAAACCGATCTAATTGAGCTTCCGGTAATGGATATGTTCCTTCGTATTCAATTGGATTTTGTGTAGCCATTACAAAGAATGGTTTTTTCAAATCTATTGTTCTACCATCTACAGTTACACTCATTTCTTCCATCGCTTCCAATAAAGACGATTGTGTTTTAGGTGATGTTCGATTAATCTCATCTGCCAGTACAATGTCTCCTAAAATCGGACCACCTCTAAATTCAAATTCTAGTTCCTTAGGATTGTATATAGATACCCCAGTTACGTCAGATGGTAATAAATCTGGAGTAAACTGTATTCGTTTAAATTCACAATTTAGTGACTTTGCAATTGTTCTTACTAGCATTGTTTTACCAACACCCGGAACATCTTCTAATAAAACATGTCCTTCTGCAAGGAGGGCTACTAAACTTAATGTTGCTGCCTCATCTTTTCCAATCATTACTTTATTAATATTTTTTAGTACTTTACTTACTTTGGAGTTATACAAAATAGTCTGTTGCGTCATAAACCCAAACTCCTCCTTTTTTTATGTATGTAACTTATTTACATACATACCCTTACTATAACTATACTACAAAGTAGTACGGACAATGCAAGTAGTTAGGGGTGGGATGAAAGGAAATTTACGGATTATTCACAATTTATGGGGAATTTTTGCCGTTTTTTACATTATTGAACCTTTATCACGATCAAGTACAGCATCATACCCAGTAAATAGGGATATCTTAATACTAAAAAAGACCCCCTGAAAATCAAGTGGTCTTCAAATACTAGCCAATAATAATTTTTTCTTTTGGATAACGATATAAATCTTTTGTTTCTTTACCTCTTAATAAGAATAGGAATGAAAAGATACCTATTCTACCAACAAACATTAGAAACATAATTACACATTTTCCAAACCAAGAGAGATCAGGTGTTATTCCCATAGATAGACCAGTTGTACCAAAGGCAGATGTAACCTCAAAGATGATAGCAATCATAGGGAAATTTTCTGATGATGATAATATAATAATGGAAGTGACACACAGCATCGTCGCTGTTGCAATGACGATAAATGAGCGCATTACATCTTCCTGATCTACCTCTCTTCCAAATACCTTGATGCTTGTATTTCCTTTTGCATAGTTAAAAATAGATAGTAACATAATTGCAAAAGTGGTCGTTCGGATACCGCCACCTACACTACTCGGTGATGCACCAATAAACATCAATACACTAATCGTTAATAAAGTAGGAAGCGAAAAGTCACTAACATCCATCGTTGCTAAACCACCATTTCTAGTTGTAACAGATTGAAACAAACTATAAAATAAGGTTTCATGCCATGACTTATCTGCAAAAAACTGATTTCTTTCGAATAAATAAATCAGTAACCAACCTAGCAGTATTAAGCCAAAAAAAGTTATTGTTGTAATTTTAGTAAAGAGCGAAAAGTTATATTTTTCATTATTACCTTTATATTTTCCACTTAGTAACTCCTGAATTTCAATTAATACAGGGAATCCGATTGCTCCAAGTATAAGCAAAATCATGTTTATAAACTGTACGAAATAGTCATCGGCAAATGGGATTAAAGAAGAGCCCGTAATATCAAAACCTGCATTTGTTGTCGCACTAACTGCTCCAAAAAAACCTTGTAGAAGCGCTTCTTGCCATGTGTCAAAGTATGTTAAGAAATAGGTAGCCAATATGACAGTTCCTATTAATTCTATAATAACGATAATCTGGAGTATTTTTAACATTAATTTAACTAAACCAGCTAGAGTGGTACGGTTTTGATCAATTTTTATTAACTGTCTTCCTCGCAAGCCTATTTTTTTGCCAAATAAAATATATATAAATGTACCAAGAGTCATAATCCCGATACCACCAAATTGCAAAACGACGGTAAGAGCAACCTTCCCAAATGCATTAAAAGTGTCCGCTGTAGAGACAACGGTTAATCCGGTTACGCTAATCGCACTTATAGCAGTAAATAAGGTGTCTAAAAATGTTAATTCTACCCCACTTTGATGTAGTAATGGGATACTTAAAAGAATGGTTGAAAAGCATACAGCTAACAAATAAAACAGTACAATAAGATGGATAGTAGATAATTGCTTTGTAATCTTAAATTGCCTAGAGAAAAAATTCATTAACAAGCTCCTTGCGCTATTTTTACATCAAACTATTTGTAAGTTTATCATAATATAAAAATAGATGAACTATATTTTTTTATAAACATACTTTTATAAGCATGCCCAACATAGAATTTTTTACAATTTCCTTAAATCAAAAGCTATACTAAGCTATGTTATCATTAGTTTTTAGTTGCCTATTTGATAACAATAAAAAACACCTAATACCGCTCTATTTAAAAATAGATACGATACAAAGGTGTCCTTTGTTTCAAAATTCTACTATCTTATTGTAGATAAGCAGATAACATCCAGCCATGTTTTTCTAATGAAACTCTTATTCCTGTAAACATATCTGCAGTAACTTCATCACTATTTTCTTCAGCAACTACAATTACGTCTTTCGATTCTGAAGTTATAAGTTCAAAATCGCTCACAAGTTGTGCTACCATTTCTCTAGCATCTTCTTTTCCCGTAGCCTCTTTTAACGAAGTGTGCTTCAGGTAATCTGTTAAAGTAGCTAAAGGTTTTCCACCTATAGTTAAAATTCTTTCAGCAATTTCATCAATATACCCGGCAGCTTCAGTATATAACTCCTCATACTTTTCATGTAATGTAAAGAAATCTGGACCGGTAACATACCAATGAAAATTATGAAGCTTCGTATATAGGACATTCCAGTTAGAAAGTTGCATATTTAATTCATCCAATAATTGTTCCTTTTCCAAAATAACCTCACCTCCAATAATTTGCTTATCTTGACTGTATATCTAATCTCGTATAAATTCTGTGATATTAATCACAAATAAGAACAAAAGCGCAAGCGCCTTGCTCACCCCCGACAAGCTTAAGACAAACATCTATGTGGTGCTCTTTACCACAAAGATGTTTGACTTAAGACCTCGAGGGGGTAGGCGCTGTAGCTGGACGTGGCACATGCAATAGTCAGTTAACCACAGGACACTAAATCTATAATTTCCTATACTATAAGAAAAGCTCAGGGCGCCTTCGAAACAAGTAAAAAACCTTGTTTCTGCGATGTCTTTCTTTTGTAGCATTCCTTTGTGCTCACCCTAGGGCAATTAAGACGAACATCTATGTGATGCTTTTTACCACAAAGATGTTTGTCTTAGGTAGGCGCTGGAGCTACATCTACAATTTTTTATACTTTCTTAGCTCTTTACGTTATTTTAAAAACTTTTCTAGCTTATCTGGAAGTAGTGGCTTGCTATAATAAAATCCTTGTCCAACTTCACATGAATTTTCAATAAAAAATAGTAATTGTTCTTCTGTTTCAATTCCTTCAGCAATGATATTAAAATTCAAATTATGCCCCATATCAATAATCGCCTTTACTATTGAACTATGCTGGATATGGTCAGCAATATCGTCAACAAACGACTTATCAATCTTTATATTATCAATCGGGAGGTGTCTCAAGTTACTCAAAGAAGAGTATCCAGTACCAAAATCATCCAACGATAGCTTTACCCCTAATTGCTTTAACTGGTTTAAGACCATTGTCGATCTTTCAAAGTCTTGCATAATACTTTCCGTAATCTCAAGTTCTAAACAACTCGGGTTAATTTCTGTTTCTTTTATAGTTGCCTCTACTTCCTCAACAAACCCTACATCCTGTATTTGTCTCATCGATATATTAACTGCGACAGGTATAGTACCTAATCCATTTTGCTGCCATTCGATAATTTGTTCACATGCTCTTTTTAAGACCCATTTTCCGATTGGTACAATTAAACCTGTCTCTTCCGCCAATGGAATAAACTCGTTTGGTGCAATCATACCAAGAACAGGGTGTTTCCAACGAAGTAAAGCTTCTACTCCAACTACTTTTCCTGTTTTCAATTGAACTTTAGGCTGATAATAGAGAGTGAACTGTTCATGCGCTAATGACCGTCTTAATCCACTTTCAAGCTCCATTGTTCTAGCAGTAATCCTGTCCAAATCCCGGTAGTAAAATTGGAAATTGTTTTTCCCTTGTTCCTTTGCCAAATACATTGCCGTATCCGCATGTTTTATTAAACTTTCTTGATCGACCCCATCGTTTGGATACATACTTATCCCGATACTGGGTGTCACAAAGAATTCCTGGTCTTCTACTACTGATGGTTTAGCAAAGGTGCCTAATACTTCATTTGCTAGTTCTACTACATCTTGCTTATTCGTGTTTTCCTGAAGGATAATAAATTCGTCTCCACCTTGCCTGAAAACTTCTCCTTTATTTCCAATCACTTGTTTTAGCTTTATTGCTACTTCTTTTAAAAGCAAATCACCAGTAGAATGACCCTTTGTATCATTAATAATCTTAAATCGATCCAAATCTAAAAATAGAATTGCAAAGGATTTATTCACCGAGGTTTCGATTACACTTTCCAAACGTTGCTTAAACATATTTCTATTAGGGATTCCAGTTAAAGCATCGAAGTAAGCCATATCATGTATAATTTTATCTGACCTTTTTCGATTGGTTATGTCCCTACCAACTAATTGAACAGCTGATCTCCCTCCATATAAAATGGGTCTAATGACCACTTCTAAATCAATTAATTTTCTATCAAGACGAGCCACCAATAACTCGAACCTTAAGTTATCTATATCCTTTTCCGTTTTCACTTCATTTAATTTATTTTTTATAGTGGTCAAATCCTCATATCGAATAAAATGTGATACGGACATACCAATAAAGTCATGGTCATTAGTTACACCAAGCACTTTACTCCCAGATTCATTGATATAAACAAACTTCTCATTAATTAAAACTGTAATAATATCAGGTGACATCTCTATAAGACTACGATATAGATCTTCACTCTCTTTACGATCCGTTATATCAAATAATACACTAGTGAAATAAATAAGGTGACCTGTTTCATCAATAGTCGGAAATCCTCTATCTTGAATCCAGCGCACCTCACCATCTGGTCGAGTAATTCGGTAAATGCTCGTACAAGGTGTCCCAGATTGGAGTTTCTCTTCCCTTTCTTTTAAGACATACAAATCATCCGGATAAATAACTTTCTTCCAAAACAGTGGATCTTTATAAAATTCTTCTAAGTTATATCCATATAATTTTTGAATCCCCTGCGTAATTAATAAAACGTCTTCTTTTAAATCATGAGACCAAATAGCTACATCTAATGAATCAAAAATACTGTTCAATTTTTCATTACTTATACTCAATTGTTTATTCGTATCCGTTGTTCCCTTGAGTATGAAGAATAACAAAACCAATGTAGAAATCATTAAAAAAAGAAGTAAAATCACAAAGAAAGATTCATTAGCAGATGAAAATATCCCCCAACCTATACCTATTATTTCTATCAAGATAATAAGGGGAAAAATATATATTAATAATCTTTTGTAAGCGGTTTGGTTAGATTTCATGTCTTTTATACTCCATTATATAGCCTACCTCTAAGTAAGTTTTCTTATTATTTGTTAGTTTAATCAATTTTATAATACCAATTTTGTCGTCACCTACAACAATATATAGTTGGATAAAACCATTTCCAAACGATACATTGCCCTTAGATGACTGAATAAGGTAATTATGAAATTGACTCAGTTATGTAATGTTTTATACAATGAATTACAATACCCTTTTTAACTGGATTAAAACTATGGGGATAGTATTACTAGGTGAATAAATAAGGCGAAGGAAATTTTTTAAAAACAAAGCCAGTTGAAATATCCTCAACTGGCTTTGTTAACTATTACATAATATATTTTACAATTTGAATTTTCTGACAAGACCATTCAATTCCTCAGCCAGTTTGGCAAGTTGATCAGAACTATCTGCAACTTCCTCCATAGAACTGCTGGCTTGTTGTGCTGAAGCTGACGTTTGTTCTACACCTGCTGCCGATTCTTCAGATACAGATGCAATTTCCTCAACTGAAGCGCTCATTTCTTGACTACTGGATGACATAGAAGATAAATTTCCTGTGATTGTTTGTATATTATTAACCATTTCTTTCACAGCTGCGGTTATTGTTGCAAATGTTTCTCCTGTAGTTTTCATTTGGGTTGTTCCTTTTTCGACTTCTTTGTAACCACCTTGTAACGATTCAGCGACGCTTGTTGACTCCGTTTGAATATTCGTTACAATAGCTGTAATATCAGTAACAGATACGCCAACTTGTTCTGCAAGTTTTCGCACTTCATCCGCTACGACAGCAAACCCTTTCCCATGTTCACCGGCACGCGCAGCTTCTATTGCGGCATTTAATGCTAAGAGATTTGTTTGCTCAGCAATATCCTTTATAACAGCTACTAACTTAGATATCTCTTGTGATTGTGTATCTAACCCTTGCACCTTATTTACAGCTTCTTTAACAATTTGATCAATAATAGCCATTTGTTTAGCAGAAGTATCCATCATCTGACTACCTTGTCCTGTAATTTCTAAGACCTCATTAGATGATTCATAAATATTCTCACCGTTTTCGTTTGCTTCTTGCATCTTAGCGGAAAAGCTTTCCATTACAGAAGACAGATCACTCGCATTATTTGCTTGCGATTCAGATCCAGATGACAACTCTTGCATTGTTGTCGCAATTTGCTGTGACCCAGCTTTTACTTCACTGGCAGATTGGGTTAACTCTTCACTTTGAGTGCTAACTGTTTCTGAAACATTGTTTATTTGTTGTAATAAATTGCGCATATTATCATTCATGCTATTCGTTGAGGTAATCAATTGTCCTGTTTCATCTTTTGAATTTGTTTCTAATGGCTCCTGACTCAAATCCCCATTAGCTATCTCATCCATTCGATTCCTAACAGTGATAATTGGATTTGAGATAATACGAGCAGTTACAAGTGCTGTAACCGTACCAAGAACTACTACAAGAATCGATACACTAATACCTACAATTAGAACTGATTTACCGCCTTCTAGGATATTTTGACCTTCTTCTTCAATTATCGCTTCACGTTGATTAGCAATTTGCTCAAAACCATCAATGATTTCCCTAGCAAGCGGTTCAACTTGATTAGATAGGATTATTTCAGCTTCCCCTTCATTACCTGCATCATATGCAGCAAAAACTTGATCAACTACTAACGTTCTCCATTCCACACTCTTATCAACAAGCTCCTGAATTTCTTCTGAATTACTAGCTTCCAAGGCAGCCTCTTGATATTCTTTGCTACTCTCTGTATATTCATTAAACCGGTTTTTATAGTCTTCATCTCCGTATATAATATAGCCTCTTGTTAATGCAATTCGTTGAGCCATATTAAACGCCAGTTTTTCATCGGCGATGAGTAAGGGAAGTTGCTCGTCAACAATATCACTTGTATCTGTATTGACTTGGTTAATTGTTATAAAGTTAAAAATTCCTAAAATAAGTACAAGTGCAATGATAATACTAAAACCAAATAATATCTTTCCTTTAATACTTTTAAAATTTAATAGCCTTTTCATTGTTACACCTCTGTCATAAGTTTTTAGTTCCTGGATGTTCCATTCAGCAAGTAGGCGTTTATTCATTAGTGAAAATTAATAATTCAGTTCCCTTTTCCTTTTGGTATGCCCCCAATCAATGCTTAACAAATTTCATTTAAGATGAAATTTGGCAAATAAAAAGACTATCTCCCAAACACAGAAATAGCCAAATAAGAAAGTACGATTAAAAAAAGTTTGGTAACCAGGCGATCATGATAGGGAGGTTCCCTACTTTAGACCCTAGGCTTTGCGTCCTATTCTTTCAAATAGTTTGCCTTTTCATCCGTGATCTTATAAAATTTTAATATCTACGTATGACTTTATTCATACCTTACATATTAATAGTACTTTTTTATTAGTAGAAATGCAATGATTTTTCTACATTTTTCGTCATTTTATGACATTACACCCCTTCTTAGACTATAAAAAAAGGGTGTCACCAAACGCTAGCCGTTTTGGAACACCCTTAACCTACTTTAAAATAAATGATTTAAAATCTAGCTTTCCTGAACCTTTGTAAGTAAAATACAATGCTTGTTTGCCATTTTCCATATTCACATCCGTATGAAAGTAAGTATAGCCTTTAGTTTGCTCAATGGGAATACTGGCAATTGGCTCCGATGCCAGCGAAGTCGAAACAAGCATTTCTCCATTGCCTGTAGCACAAACTTGTATAGTAATCCCCTTTAAATCCTTAATCAAAAAGTACTTATATCCAGCAATAGATCCGTCTCTCATATTCGCTATATACTGCGTTGGATTATCTTCCCTGTCTTTTCCAGTTTGTGTGAAATAGGGATGTTCTTTAAACGTTAAATTGCCAAAATATGTACCATATCTACCTGCGCCTTTCTTTGACATAAGGTGACATGCTATACGTGCTTCATACTCACCATTACCGCTTAGTGGACCATTATTAAGCCCACAGCTAGTCATTTCAACTTGAGGGATGGAACCATCATCCTTTATATCTATTGGTTCAGCAAGACCTTGCCTCGAATAATGATGTCTATTTGTTTGTCTATGATGAAATACATACCACTTCCCTTTAACGTTAACAATACTGCCGTGGTTATTACCAATATAATTGTGTGCACCCTTATCTTCACTATAGCCATTTATATATAAATCCCCATTACTAATAATTGTTCCCCCGTAAACAAATCCACCAACTGGGCTTTTACTTGTTGCATAGCACAATTCATGTCCATTGATAGATGAATAGATAAAGTAGTAGGTCTCCCCTATTTTTCTCATCGAGCTAGCCTCAAAAAATTCATGTCCTTCAAAGCTCGTGCCTGCTGCTTCACCAACTTTTGGAATGATGAGCTTTGGAGCATCAAGGACTGTCTTCATGTCAGCTGCCAATCGAGTGACATACCCACCTTCAAATATACGTTTTTTAAAGCTTGTAACAAAAGCAGGTAGTCCATGCTTAGGTGCAAATCCAGAATATAAATAAACACAACCATCAGTATCAACAAATACACTAGGATCAAACAGGAATGGATCCCCGTTATTTCCCGATAGAAGTTTCCCATTTGTATGACTCACATAACCATAGAATTCAAAGTTACCAGCTGGTGTATCACATACCGCCACAGCCATTACGCTGGTAAAATTAAGTGCATAGTACAAGTAATATCGTCCATCAGAACTTTTTACAATATCAGGTGCATACATTTGACGTAAGCCTAATTTATTCATAGGGTCTTGTTTTTTCCTATAAATAATTCCTTCATTTCTCCAGTCACTTAAATTATCAACCGGTGCGGACCAACAGACATAATCATTCATGCAAAAAAGTTTTCCATTAAACCTATCATGAGAACCATATACATATAATCGATTGCCAAATACATATGGTTCACCGTCTGGAATATATTCATAACTGGGTAAATACGGGTTATAAACTTGTTTTCCCATCATTTAATACCATCCTTCATTGTTGAAATGCATGTGTTGTAGTTATATTTAGCTTAACTAACAAGTCAGCAAAGTAACAGCAACCAAAAGTTAAGGGGGATAAACTTTTGGTTGTACAATAATAAAAACAATTTCTAGAAAATTAAAAAACACCAGCTAACAATGGTTGCCAGCTGGACTAATTTTATGATAGTTAAATTTATTCATCTATTGAGTGATTGTATTTTTGGAAAACTTTAATTTCTTTCTTCTTTCTTTTATAAAGTGCTTCAACCCTTTAAAGAAATGACCGTTTACCATCATCAAGATACCGTCTAACATAGGCATATTGACAACACCACCTGTCAGTCTAGCAATCCCTCTAAAAGGCATATAGTAAATGGACATCATGATTAAATTGGCAGTGCTTCTCTTACCTATTTTCCTTAAAAACCAATGGACAAATACAATAGTCCGGTAAGTTAAACGTCCTAATAATCCTTTTGCGTACTGACACTGTTCAATTGTATCTGTATAACCTAATGGTTTTGTTCGATCCCAAGTAGAAACTGGTACCTTTCTCCCTAATAATGTTTCAAATTCATGTAAGTTAATATCATGGGCATTACCTAGGTAATACGACGGAAGCATTTCCTTATCATACGGAAGTGGTGCTCCAGTTCCTTCCACAAAAACAATATCCGTTAACCGGATATCTGTGCTAGAAGCTCCTATCATGATCTCATAATCAGACTCTTCTACTTCCCATTGGTTCGTTTTGATATTAAAATAACGGAATGTTTTGTCATCAAATGGGATTGCTACTGTCTTGGTTTCACCAGCATTAATGAATATTTTATCAAACCCCTTTAATTCCTTTTTGGCTCTAAAAATATCCTTGGATTTGCACCCAACATAAAGTTGAGCAATCTCCATTCCAGCAAAATCTCCTGTATTGGTCAGCTTAAACGTAACTCCATCTTTATCGACACGAATATCAGAATACTCAAAAGTGGTATAGCTAAGTCCATAACCAAACGGGAACAGAACGTCCACATCCGCTGTATCATAATATCGATATCCTATATATATTGATTCTCTATATTCTACACTCGCCTCATTCCCGGGAAAATTACGATATGACGGTGTATCTTCATATCGTAACGGATAAGTCTCCGTTAATTTCCCTGATGGATTCACATCGCCCGAAAGGACTCTGAGAATAGCTCTAGCTCCTGCTTGTCCCCCTAAGTAGCCATGCAACAAACATTTGACCTTATTAATCCATGGCATTTCGACAGCAGAACCACAAGATAAGATCGCAACAATATTGGGATTTACTTCATGTAAGGCGTTTAATAACTCAACCTGATTTTCCGGTATCATCATATTTTGTCTATCTAATCCTTCAGCTTCGGTAACTTCATCAAGCCCGATATATAAAAAGACTACATCAGCTTTTTCAGCAAGTGCACATGCTTTATTTATCTTATCTACGCTTTTCTTTCCATAACGTTCAAATCCAGGTTCATAACCAATACTTACGATTCCCGATTCCTCAAAGCAATCCATCGTATGGTCCAATATAGTGGGATTTACAATCGATGAGCCTGCACCTTGATACCGTGCATCCTTAGCAAAGTCCCCAATCACAGCAACCTTTTTCCCGAATTTAAGCGGTAACAAATTGTCTTCATTTTTCAAAAGAACAATTGATTCTTCAGCAACTTTCTGGGCTACTCTGTGATGTTTTTCTACATCAATTTCTTGTTTATAAGGTTTCTCAAATACTTCATTAGTAGAGAAAACAAGTTCAAGTAATCGATCTACACACTCATCTAGAACTCTTTCTTTTATTTCCCCTGTTTTCACTGCGTTTATAATTTCTCGATCAGTTTCTCCTGCTGTTGTTGGCATCTCTAGTTCATTTCCGGCTAAAAGCCCTGCAATACGGTCATTGCTGCCACCCCAGTCCGTCACAACAACCCCATCAAAATTCCACTCTTTCCTAAGGATATCATTCATTAAGTGTTGACTTTCGTTTGTATAGTCCCCATTCAACCTATTGTAGGATGACATAATTGTCTTCGTTTCGCCTTCCTTAACTGCTATTTCAAAAGCAGTTAAATAAATTTCCCTAAGCGTTCTTTCATCAACTATCGTATCAATAGACATTCTTCTTTTTTCCTGATTATTTACCGCAAAATGCTTTACACAAGCAGAAACTCCATGGGATTGGATACCTCGAATATAACTTGCAGCCATTTTACCTGCATGATAGGGATCCTCGCTAAAATACTCAAAGTTTCTTCCACATAGTGGGTTTCTCTTCATATTAACTCCTGGACCAAGTAAGACATTAACCTTTTGAGCAATCGCCTCTTCTCCAAGATAATCCCCAACTTTTTCTCCAAGTTCAGCGTTCCAACTGTTTGCTACAGTTGCAGCAGTTGGATAGCAAGTTGCCGGTAGACCAGCATTTAGCCCAAGTTGGTCCGCTGCAACCTCCTGTCTCCTGATCCCATGCGGTCCATCAGCAAGAAACATACTATTAATTCCAAGACGCTCTATATCCTGCGTTTGCCAGAAGTCTTTACCTGACATCAAAGATGCCTTCTCTTCTAAAGTCATTTTTGCAATTAATTCTCTATATTTCATTCTGATTCCTCATTTGTTTTCCGTGGTTCTCCCCCAAAGAGATACTTCCGAAACAATTTTTTTGTAAATGGTTCATAATTTGAGCTAATTCTATAAAAGTATTCTACTATAGAATTTATCTATTTTCTAATACTTCTCCCTCTAGGATAAGGAATTATTTTTACTATGACCATATTTTAACAGACTATTGATACCAATATCCATAACTATAAGTAGGAACCTTTTTAGAATAATTTTTCATCGACAACAAACATAAACAGGAATTTTTTATTCTTGAATAAAAAAAGCTCACGGTGCCTTCGAAATAAGAAAAAAACTTGTTTCTGTGATGTTTTTCCATAATGTATTCCTTTGTCCTTATCCTAGGAGCAATGAAGACGAACATCTATGTGGTGCTCTTTACCACAAAGATGTTTGACTCGAGCACGCACTGGAGCTAGATGTCACTGGTTTTTATACTTTCTTAGCTTTCAAAAAAATACCACTACTGCATTAATTGTTCTTTAGTATTTAACTTTTCTCGTTTGTTTTACTGTGAATGATGTTACGCCACTTTATTTTACCTTCTTCAAGACTTCGTATGAGTATCTCAGCAGTACCCATATTTGTTGCTAATGGAATGCAATAGACATCACAAAGCCTTAGTAACGCAATAATATCTGGTTCATGGGGTTGCGCTGTAAGTGGGTCTCTAAAAAAGATAACGATATCCATATCATTGTTTGCAATTAATGAACCAATTTGTTGATCTCCTCCGAGGGGACCTGATTGGAAACGGTGGATATGTAATCCCGTGGCATCGATAATTTTTTGCCCTGTTGTACCTGTTGCATACAATTGATGCTTGGCTAATACGGGTTGATAAGCTATCGAAAAATTGACCAAATCAGCCTTTTTCTTGTCGTGAGCAATTAATGCAATCTTCATCTATATCCCTCCCATTAATGTGTTTCTTCCTATTTAAATAGTGAATAAAATCACTTCACCTGAAAGTAACTTTTATATATAAATAATGAGAACATCATAATGACGTTCTCATCAATTACATATTTTATTTTATATTACATTAAATCTATCAAGTTCATAATACCAATTTTAACACCATCAATAACAATTTACGGTTGAATAAAAACGTTTCATTGTTAATGGCTAGATAAAGGTGAAATTGATGCAGATAATAAACATTTATAATTGTTTCTTTTAATTAAACCCTACTAACCTTTGAGATATTTTATATGCGCCTACAGAAATTTTTCTACCTGCAGGGCCGGGAAGATTTATTAAATTGCCCATAATCCCGTACTTGAGATTATGATACAACTGAATATCCTTGTTTTTAATATACTTCCTTAACTCTCTTTTTTTCTGAAGGTTTTCAGCAGTTCCTGAACGAATTAATAATATTGCAGATACAACCGTAACGATCTCCAGATGTCTTAACATATAGTTACGCAAATTTGGATTTTCAATAGAATCAATATTCACTTGTTCGATCATAAGCTTATTCACTTTAATCTGTTGATCAATTCTTTTAATCATAATACTTTCTTGAACTGATTGATCTTCTCTTCCAATCAAGTACCTATATAAATCAACATTCACATAAAACATTTTCCTCACATGTTCAAGTGGCGTATAGACATATAAATTATCTACATAGAACGTGTGCTTTGGTAGTTCTAGTCCGCAATCTATCAACATTTGTGTCCGGTAAATAACCGAGTGCATTAAAATATACTGACCTTTATGAAATTGCTTAATGTCATCCCAAGTAAAAATGACGCCTTCTGGAAGAACATTATCATATTTCATAACCTTCTTATATTTAACTCCCTCTTTTTCGTAGACAAAATTACTGATTACCATGTCTACAATCTTCTCATTCACACTTAATTCTTTTAAGGCTTCTAGAACTTTTATATAAGCCCTAATATCAACCCAATCATCACTATCTACTACCTTAAAATACAACCCGGATGCATTTCGCACTCCTGCATTTACAGCTTCTCCATGTCCACCATTATCTTGATGAATTGCTCTAATCATGTTTGGATACTTCGATGCGTACTCATCTGCTATTTCTGCAGTTTGATCAACGGAGCCGTCATTCACTATCAGTATCTCTACATCCTCCCCTCCAGGCAAAAGGGATTCTATACAATATCTCATATAATCTTGTGAATTATAACAAGGTATAACTACTGATAATAATTTCATTCTCTCACTACCTTTTCTAGTCCTGAATATCAGGCTCTTGTTTGAAAATTATTTTAAATATTGGGAAGAACACCCAAAAAGAAATCGTACCGTTTATTTTCATTGTAATCATATCTGCTGTTGTTTCCCCGTATGAATCCATTTCCCATGTATTCATTAACAAATCATAGATAGGAGCTTTATAGAATCCTTGAGCCACAGCAGCTCCTATTGTAATTATAATGTAAGCAAGCACGTACCAAAATGCAGCCTTCCAAATGTTTGTATTTGATTTAAACGTAATGCTTCTTTGGACAAAAAAATTAATAATCTGTGCAATGGCAATTGCTATTTGTACAGATAGGAAGTAGGCTAATCCACCTCCACCACCTGTAGATAGTGCCCCTGCTGCATAATCGAATATATAGTTAGGGCTTCCATCAAAGTTATGGCCGAACTGTAAAACTTGGAAACTAGTACTTAATAATACCGTTTGAGCAAACATACTTTTGAATACAGGCATTAATATGAATTGTAATAAAGTAACTCCATAACTTAGAATTAAGAAAACTAAAAATTGTGCAATAGTTGGGTGCTTCTCTTTATATTTAACCCAAAATCCTGTAGCACCTGAGGTAGCAACGTTGGTTTTAAAAACATTCATCTTACCTCTCCTTTGTTGCCTAAACACCCTTTTGGTTGCACTATAAGATCTTTTTTTGCACCTATTACATCAGTCAGTTATGACTCCATACAATTACAAAGGTTAACAACTAATAATTACTCTTTTTCAGGTTTTTCTTTGAAAATTATTTTAAATATTGGGAAGAATACCCAGAAAGCAATAGCACTATTTATAGTCATTGTAATAACATCGGCTGTTGTTTCTCCAAGTGAACCTAATTCCCATGTATTCATAAATAGGTTATAGATTGGCGCTTTATAGAAACCTTGTGCAGCTGCGGCTCCAATTGTAATGATAATATAAGCTATGAAATACCAAAATGCAGCTTTCCAAATATTACTGTTTGATTTGAACGTAATACTTCTTTGAGCAAAAAAGTTAATTATCTGTGCAATAGCAATGGTTATTTGCACGGCTAGGAAATAGGCTAACCCACCTCCACCACCTGCTGATAGTGCTCCTGCTGCATAATCAAATACATAGTAAGCCGTTCCATCCAAATTTTGTCCAAGTTGTAAAACTTGGAAACTAGTACTTACTAAGCTTGTTTGAGCAAAAATACTTTTAAAAACTGGCATTAAAACAAGTTGTAGCGCAGTTACACCATTACTTAGCAAAAAGAATACTAGAAATTGTGCAATATTTGGATGTTTCTCTTTATATCTAGTCCAGAACCTAAGAGGTCCCGAAACAGCTTTTTTTTCTTTTGCTTTTTCCATATCCATTTTACCTCTCCTTTGTCCCATAGGCTATGTTAATTATTGCCTTTAGCGACTTTTAACATCTTACTTCTTTCTTTTAATACGTGACGCAACCCTTTAAAGAAATGTCCATTTACAATTAATAAAATACCATCTAGCATTCGCATATTGATCACGCCACCAGTCATTCTAGCAACTCCTCTGAATGGCATATGATAGACGGACATCATAATTAGGTTAGCCAATTCTCTTTTTCCAATTTTTTTCAAGAGCCAATGGGCAAAGGTTATAGAATGAAAAGCAAACCTTGCAAATGCTCCTTTTGCATACTGGCACTGTGCAATCGTATCATTATAGCCTAATGGCTTCGTTCTATCCCAAGTAGATACAGGAACTTTACGTCCGAGTAGAGTTTCAAATTCAGCTTCATTTACGTTATTAGCTTTACCAGAATAATAGGATGGTAGCTTCTCTTTGTCATATGGAAGTGGCGCGTTTGTGCCTTCAACAAAAATTGAATCTTCTAGTCGAGTGTCCACACTTGATGCTCCAATGATAATGTTATAGTTTGCTTCTTCAATTTCCCATTGATTTGTTTTTACATTAAAGTAACGGAATGTCTTATCATCAAAAGGTATCGTTACTGTTCTCGTTTCTCCAGGATTTAACGCTACTTTGGTAAATCCTTTTAGTTCTTTTTTAGGTCTGAATATAGCTTCAGATTGACAACCAACGTACAGTTGTACGATCTCCATTCCGGCAACTTCACCTGTGTTTGTTAACTTAAAAGTAACTTCTTTCTTGTTAACTTGGATATCAGAATAATCAAAGCTTGTATAACTTAAGCCGTATCCAAATGGAAAGCGAACATTGATATTTGCTGTATCATAATAACGATAGCCAATATACATTGATTCACGATATTCCACACTAACTTCCTTCCCTGGAAACTGGTGATAAGCAGGCGTATCTTCATATCGGAGTGGATATGTTTCTGCTAATTTCCCTGAAGGATTAACCTCTCCTGTCAATACCCTTAACATTGCTCTAGCTCCAGCCTGACCACTTAAATATCCGTTTACAAGACCTTTCACTTTATCTAACCATGGCATCTCTATTGCAGCACCGCTAGATAGAACCGCTACAATATTTGGATTGACCTCATACAAAGCCTTTATTAATTCAATCTGGTTTTCTGGTAGTTTCATATTTTGCCTGTCTAGCCCTTCAGCTTCCGTAGCCTCATCTAGACCAATATATAAAAGAACAACATCTGCATTGCTTGCAAGTGCACATGCCTTTTCTATTTTTTTCTTACTCTTTTTACCATAGCGTTCAAAGCCTGGTTCATAGCCAATACTATTAATTCGAGAATCTTTAAGAATATCTAATGTATTTTCCAAAATCGTTGGATTCACAATAGATGAACCCGCACCCTGATAGCGCGCTTCTTCTGCAAATTGTCCAATTGTGGCTACTTTCACACCATCTTTAAATGGTAATATACTTGCTTCATTTTTAAGTAGAACAATCGATTCCTCTGAAACCTCTTGAGCTACTTGATGATGTTGTTTCACATCAAATTCTTGCTTATAAGGTTTATTATAGACTTCCTCTGTTGTGAATATTAGATGAAGTAATCTATCGACAGCTTCGTCTAAGACTTCACGTTTGAGCTTCCCACTGTTTATCGCCTCAATAATTTCCTGATTCGTCTCACCAGCTGTTGTCGGCATTTCCAATTCATTACCAGCTAAAAGTCCTGCTACGCGATCATTACTTCCGCCCCAATCCGTCACAACAACTCCATCAAAATCCCATTCATCACGTAAGATTTCGCGCATTAAATGCATGTTTTCATTTGTATATGCACCATTTAGCATATTGTAAGAAGACATAACCGTCTTCGTATTTCCTTCTTTGACTGCAATCTCAAATGCAGTTAAATAGATTTCTCTTAGTGTTCTTTCGTCTACGATTGTGTCAATAGACATACGTCTTTCTTCTTGGTTATTCACGGCAAAGTGTTTTACACAAGCTGAAATACCATGAGACTGAATACCTTTTATATAACTAGCCGCTAATTTTCCAGCATGGTATGGATCTTCACTAAAGTATTCAAAGTTTCTTCCACACAATGGATCTCTTTTCATATTAATACCAGGTCCAAGTAATACATTTACTTTTTGTGCAACAGCCTCTTCACCAAGATACTGTCCGATTTTTTCTCCCAGTTTCTCATTCCAACTATTTGCCACTGTTGCAGCAGTTGGAAAACATGTTGCAGGAATACTTTCGTTTAGACCTAAATGATCAGCAGCTTCTGCTTGTTTTCTAATACCATGCGGTCCATCAGCAAGAAAAATACCGTTAATTCCAAGTCGCTCTATATCTTGTGTCTGCCAGAAGTCTTTCCCTGACATTAATGATGCTTTTTCTTCAATAGTCATTTTTTCTATTATCTCTCTATATCTCAACGTTTTTTTTTCGATTACATCTACATTTTTCATACGTCAGTCCTCTTTTGTGTTTTCAGCGATACCCCTTAAGGAGTACCGCTGAATTATATTTTTCCAAAAATAGATGATTGTTCCCCTTATTTATTTCTGTAAATATTTATGCTAATGTTTCACTTTCTCCGTTTTTATCTCTATTTCTTGAGTTACGGAAGGTAAAGAAGAAGCCTAGAATGATACCTAGACCAACGAGACTATCAACAACGATTGTGATGACAACCCATTGTGGTGTATCAGTACTTAATCCATCATCGATTGCACTACTGTTTGCAACAGTGTAAAGTACATTTTTCGCAGCATCTCTCATTGCCCATAATGTGTCATTACTCTCCGTATCAAACTCTGGTACACCATATGGCGCTACACCAGTAAGCATAATATCATTACCTGCACGGATAGCAAGCTCAGCATTCATGTACGGATAAGCATCTTGGATAAAGAAATCTGTGTTAACCGTACCGTTAAAGCCCCACTCATTTCGTAACACTTCTTTAAGCAAGCTTTCATCTGCACCAGCCCATACATCACCAATACTGTTGAATGATGACATCATTCCTAATGCTCCGCCTTCTTTAACTGCAACTTCGAACGGCTTCAAGTAAATTTCACGAATCGTTTGCTCATCACCCCACGTAAGAACACCTAGTGTACGGTTGTCTTCCTGGTCGTTTAAGGCAAAGTGTTTCATAAACACAAATCCACCTTTACTTTGGTAACCTGCTGTAGTAGCAGCTGCAAATTCTCCAGAAAGGAATGGATCTTCTGAATAATACTCAAAGTTTCTTCCAGCAAATGCTGTACGGTGAATGTTCATCGCTGGAGCATACCAGCCTGTAACATCGTAGGCTTGTGCTTCGTCACCAATTGCTTCACCCATTGCTGTAGCAAGCTCGATATTCCAAGTAGATGCAAGCATTACTTCTGCAGGGAATGGAATACCTGTTACAGGTGTCGCAGCTAGGAAAGAACTAATACCTGCAGGTCCGTCATAATCTGTTGTAGCCGGTTTACCAACGGATTCAATCTCAACAGTCTTATAACCACCATGTGTAACGACATTAACTAAGTCATCAACTGATAATTGGTCAAGTAAAGGCTCCCAGCTTTCATCATCAAAAGCCACATCTTTATATTCTTCTAGCATTAATCCATTATCTGCGCCTGTCGTAGGTGCCGAATCATGTGTATCTGCGGGTACGTCATAACGCTTGCTGTTTACCATGTCAACAAAGGCAGTGTCTACCAATGTTCCTTCTACTTCTCTAGTCGCTCCATCTTCACTCGTAACCGTAAATGTTTCATTTTGATCAATCTCTTCTAGATTCGCAAATCCATCTGCTCTAGAAAGGTATGTTTCAATACTTCCTTCACCAGTGACTTCCTCATCAAACTGGTTAATTGCTACCTGTTGGTCTGAAGAACGTCCAGAATCATATACAATCTCTGAAAGTGTTTTCGATCCTACATCAGCAATTTTTTCATGTGAGTTTTTCATCAACGTAAGATTATATTCGCCTGCTTCAAGTACATAAGAACCATCCGCACTGAATATTTTATTATGGTCATATGCAGCCATATCTTCTACTTGGAAAGTAAGTGTTACTACTTCTGATTGTCCAGGTTCAATGACACCCGTTTTTCCAAATGCCGCAAGTTCAACAGATGACCTTTCAATTTGTCCAGTGTATGGTGCAGAGTAATAAAGTTGAACTACGTCT
Organism: Aquibacillus rhizosphaerae; assembly: GCF_030282825.1. Classification (GTDB taxonomy): domain Bacteria; phylum Bacillota; class Bacilli; order Bacillales; family Amphibacillaceae; genus Aquibacillus_C; species Aquibacillus_C rhizosphaerae. The sequence continues at coordinate 54,963 of NZ_JASTZU010000051.1, read as the reverse complement.
TTCCCTGCTACTGAACCCGTATTTGACACTTCTACATCAACGGAAATATCCGTTTCATTCCATGTTAAACTGTCAGCTACGACCGTTTGCTCATAGTTTGTATAGCTTAAACCGTGTCCAAATGGATATTGTATCTTTTCATCATAATTAATTGTTCCTAATTCGTCAGCGGTTTCATAATAACGATAACCTACATAAATCCCTTCAGCCAAATCAACATATTTCAATGGAACACCTTTAGCGTCAGCTGCTGTTGAATACGTTCCATCTGCATTTTCAACAACGTAATCAAAATCACCAAAGTTGCTAATTGCAGGTGCATCAAGAACGTCAGAAGCATAAATATCTACAGTTTTACCTGATGGATTCAAATCACCAGCAAGCACTCTACCTAACGAACCAAATCCACTTTGTCCCGGTCCAGCAATATTTACAACACTCTTGATTTCATCGTATTCATTAACCCACTCAAGTTCGAATGTGTTTGCACTGTTCACAACAACAATGACGTTTTCAAAGTCTGCTGCTGTTACTGCTTCAAGCATACCTAGTTCTCTGTTTGTAAGTTCAAGGTAATGTTTATCCGGATCTTGGTCATCTTCAAAACCAAATCTTTGTCCAGTTGGTCCTTGTGCACTACCTTCTGGATCATACGTATCTGGTCCAAACAAGCTAGTTGGAAGATCCGCACCTTCTCCACCCGAACGAGCGATAAAAATAACAGCTGTATCAGAAAATTCCTTCGCCTGAGCCATTAACTCGTCTGTATAGAATTCTTCTGGCCGAGGTTCTGGAATTGTAAAGTCTTGACCTTCTATCCCTATTTCCGGCCTTTCCAAATCTGTTGCAGTATAAGCATTATATAAGTTCTCATTAATCTCAATTCCTGCAGCTTCAAACCCTGCTTTAGGTGTTATTGCAGTCGATGCATCTGTACCACCTGAGCCCGCACCACCATAAATTGGGTTTGTAAAGCTCCAACCAAATACATTTGCTTTTGTTCCTTCAGCAAATGGTAAAGCGTTTTCTTCATTCTGCAAAAGAACTATTCCTTCATCTGCAATTTGTTCTACAACTTCTACTGAATGATCCCGAGCTGTAATAGCTTCATCACTAGTAATATCAATTTCTGAAAAATACGATGTAATGACATCTGAATAATAGCCTAATGCAATGTTAGCTCCTAGAGCGATAACCAAAACAACACTTATAACAGAACTCCATACAATCCTAAATTTTTTCTTACTCATTTTTTTCTTAGCCATAATCTTATAACCCCCTGTTATATAAATAGCAAAATAATTAAAATTCTAGTGCTTTTAACTAATTTAGGAATTCCCCTCCTCTAACTTGTAAAGCGTTATCAATATCAATTAATTATTGAAAACGTTTTATAATCACAAGTTAAGCTTACTTCAATTTTGTCTATTGCACTATAAACCAAAAGTTAGGGGGTAGTAACTTTTAGTTTGTCATGACGAAAAAAGTCGATTTAATAGGCTTTTCAGCATACCAAATCGACTCAACTTTTTTCAGTTCTATCTTTTATATAACTTTTAAATAACATAATTGCTTTTGATTGAATACCTCTTTTTCTTGAAACTAAATATATATTTTGTGGAATTTTCTCTTTTAACTTTATTATTTTTAAATTTCTTTCTTTAAGTTCATCTTCTACAAAGTCTATTGATATTGCCACGAATCCATTGAGTTCACACAGTCGATGGGCCGTTATGATACTACCAAATTCATGAACAACATTTGGTGTAAAACCTTGCTCTAAACATTTATCAACAAAGCTGTGCTCTTTCCCTTTTCCAACAGACTTTACAACGATAGGTTCTCCTTTGAGATCCTCTACTGATATTTGGTCCTTCTTGGCCAATCGATGTTCTTTAGAAACTACGACAACTGCTTCACCTAGTGCAATTAGCTCACTTTCACAGTTTTCGATATCTTCATAATCTGTTACCAATCCAACATCCACTTCTTCTTGGAATAACTGATTAAGGTTAGATTCGTCAGGTAACTCCTTAATTTTAACTTGAATATCAGGATAACTTTTAGAAAACTCATATAAAAATTCAACAGGTATGGCAGCAGTTGATGAAAAAGTAACCACAACATTTAACGTTCCCCTTCTACCGCTTATAATGCTAATTTCTTTTTTAAGGTCCTCCATTAGATAAACGATATGCTGAGACCTAGCATATAATAATTCACCAGCTTCAGTTGCTTCCATCCCTCGTGGACCTCTATCAAATAACTCTGTCTCGAATTCTAATTCAAGTTGCTTGATTGTCTTGCTCAATCCTTGGGGTGTAATAAATAGTTCTTTAGCAGCTGAATTTATACTATTCATTTGATAAACCTTATTAAAGTGTTGCAATGCCTCTATGTTCATATGTCCACCTTTTTATCTTCTCTCTGCATATTAAAAACAAGTATAGCATTCAATCAGTTATTTTTGCAATGAACTCTACAAACACAAACTCCTTTCAGAAGATGGCTCGTCCTATTCTTTATTAATCGATATTACTTTGGTATACTTCATCCTTGATAACACCTATCTATACTTTAATTATAAGGAGATTGGAAATGTATGATTACTTAATTGTAGGTGCTGGTTTGTTTGGATCAGTATTTGCATATGAAGCAAAAAAAAGAGGTAAAAAGTGTCTAGTTATTGATAAAAGAGACCATATTGGTGGTAATATATATACAGAAAAAATCGAAGGAATTAATGTGCATAAATATGGTGCTCACATTTTTCACACGAACAACGAAAGAATCTGGGATTATGTGAATGGTTTTACTAAATTTAATCGTTATACCAATTCACCAATAGCTAATTATAAAGGAGAATTGTATAACCTCCCTTTTAACATGAACACGTTTAATACGTTATGGGGGGTTGTCAGTCCAGACGAAGCCAAAGCAAAAATTGAACAACAAAAAACTGTTGCCGGAATTACAGAACCTAAAAATTTAGAGGAACAAGCTATCTCATTGGTTGGTACAGATATTTATGAAAAGTTAATTAAAGGCTACACCGAAAAACAATGGGGTAGATCAGCAAGAGAATTACCGGCCTTCATAATCAAGCGTTTGCCAGTTCGATTTACATATGACAACAACTACTTTAATGATCAATATCAAGGAATCCCAATTGGTGGATACACCACTATTATCGAAAAAATGTTAGAAGGTATTGAGGTTAAGTTAAACGTTGATTTCTTTGAACAGCGACAAGAATTAGAAAGTTTAGCTAACAAAGTAGTTTATACAGGAATGATTGATCAATATTTCGATTATAAATTCGGTGTATTAGAATATAGAAGCTTACATTTTGAGACAAAGGTAATAGATGATACGACAAATTATCAAGGAAATGCAGTTATCAATTATACAGATAAAGAAACCCCTTACACACGAATAATCGAACATAAGCATTTTGAATTTGGCACACAAGACAAAACCATCATCACAGAAGAGTATCCATCCGAATGGAAACCTGGAGATGAGCCTTACTATCCAATTAATGATGACAAAAATAACGAAACATACAAAAAGTACAAAGCATTAGCCGAAAATGAGCCAAAGGTAATCTTTGGTGGTAGATTAGCTACTTATAAATATTATGATATGCATCAGGTTATTGGATCAGCTCTGGTTACTGTTGAAAAGGAATTTGATCAATAAAAGTAAAACTTCAATCAGTTGGGGAGAGCAAGAAAACAATTGTAAGTACCCAAAGGTATGACCGCATAAAGGTGTTCTTGAACAAGCAAATCGTCCGCTTCCAACTAGACTAGACATCTATGTTTCATTTCATAATTTGAAGTAAGAGTCTTACGAAAGGTTACACTGGGATAAACAAGCAAAAAACGCGGCACTTCATATGTCGCGTTTTTTGTTTGTTTTATCTTATAGCTCTTCTTCTACTTTTTTAAATTTGTTCACCTGGTTATTTAGGTCATTGACAATCTCTTGGTTTTGTCCCACTTGTTCAGTGATAGTTGTAATGGAATTCAACAAAGTACTTGTATTCTCATTTGATTCGATTACTGCGCGGACACTATCTTCAACTGCAAGTGTAATTCCTTGAATACCTTCAGCCATATGGATAGAAATCCGTCGCAACTCTCCTGAGCTTGTACTAAAACGCGCGAGCATGTCGTTTATCGTATCTGCATCTTGCTTATAACTATTCGCTACTTCTACAAATTCATCGTAATCCAACAAAACCTTTTGCGTAATATAGCCCATAATTTCATTGGCATTACGAACCAATTCTTCTACGGAGTTTGTTACCAGTTCATTAATGCTCTGAATATTATTTGCTGTTTTTTCGGTACCCTCTGACAGTTTCCTTATTTCTTCAGCTACAACTGCAAAACCTTTTCCTGCTTCCCCTGCTCTCGCAGCCTCGATAGATGCATTAAGAGCAAGCAGATTGGTCTGAGCAGAAATATCTAAAATATTCGTTGTAAGATCACTTATTTTTTCAACAGAACGACTATTCTTTATGGATTCATCCATTGTTTGCTTGATTCCGTCTAACACTGCCTCTGTCTGTTTTTTACTTTCATTTGACTTTGTTCGGATTTTATCAGCTCGTTCTACAATGCTTCCTACATGGACAGCATTTGATTTAGCATCATCTGCGATAACATTGGATGAAGAAAGAACATTCTGTGCTCCGTCATCAATATTTTGCACAGTACTACTCACTTCTTCCATACTTGCCGATAATTCATTTAGAGCCGCGGAAATACTAGATGTAGAGTCTTTAGATTCCGATATGTGACTACTAATACTTTCTGTAGATGTATGTATCATATTGGATCCTGACTTAATGGAAATCATGGCATTCTGCAAAGTCTCTAGAAAACGATTAATGCCTTTTGCTATATGTCCAACTTCATCTTCCGTATGGACCTCTACCCTAGCAGTTAAATCTCCTTCATTTTTTTCCAACTTCTGAATAATTTCACGAAGACTATGATTCACTCGTTTTAGTGGAGTAATAATCGTCTTTACGGAAACTCGAAAAGCAACAGCTGCAGATATGATAAAAATAACTGCCATAACCCAAATAATAATTGTAGATCTCTCCACTCTGGAGTTTGTGAGCGCTTTTTCATGATCGATACTTTCATTTAATACCATCTGAAAGTCATTTTCCGATGCTCCCATAGAGTCTGATAGGGTTTCGAGAGACTGATAGCTTACTTCTGCTGCAGTAATATTCCCTTGTTCTATGTCCTCTCCGATTACTGCAGACTGCTCGAGATAAGCCTTCATATCGGCAAGATATGGTTCATATGCATCTTGAAGAGCGCTATTCATAGATTTATCTGAGAACTCATCGACTATGGATGCGATTACATTAATGTTCGTAGTTGCACGCTCTACACTAGTTATAATTGAATCCGATAATTCCTGCTCATCTATTTCCTCATCTAAAAGTGTTCTCTGTATCGACAGATCAAGCTGACCTAGTTCTTCAGCTAAATTTACCCGCTCAGATTCCAGACTAACAAATGACTCAGACATTAAATTAGTAGATAATTTTACCTGTGAATTAGTAATACCACTTAGCACTGTATTCAAAATAAAAAGAAATGATAAAAAAACAAGAATAAATAATATACGATTTGCTATCGATTTTCGCATAACTTTCCCCCTAGGATGTAATTAATAAAACTATAGTCCTGTAAATTATAAATGTCTATCAACTTTTAGTTGATAGACATTTATAATTTGATAATTTTCTTCAGTCTATCTTGGAGCACCTTTAATTCATCGCGATTAAGGCTTAAAAGGTAACTCTAGAAACATCACTCAGCGATATGATATTCAATCACCAATCTTATTATATAGTGCAAAGACCCTTAATATGCTGAAAATGAACCATTGCAAGCAAATATTACAAAGAAAAAAGGGAAATGAAGTATAAATTCTCATTTCCCTTTTCTATGAACAATTTTTAATTAATCGTTATTATTATTATTTTGCTGACGGCTACGTTCTTTACCGCCCTTTTCACCAATCTCTTCATAAAATTCCTGACCGTGCTCTCTTGCTGTTTTGTTTCCACCTTTTTTTCCTGCCTGTTCACGAGACATTTTACCGTTATTATTGTTGTTAGCCATATTAACAGCTCCTTTCAATATTTTAGGCTTTGTCATCGCGTTACATTCTACCATTTACCACTTTTTCAATATCATAAACATAAAATTAACATTTTTTCCATGAAATAGGTTGCATGAAATAAATCGTGAGGAAGATTTAGTATAGATTATACATAGGTTTAATTTTTTCATAATGGGTAAAGTGTCTAGTAAACTATTTTTACAATGAGGAGCGATTAACCTTGAATATTTTACTAACATCAACTGCTAGACGTATAGATTTCGTTAATTTTTTTCAGGATGCTTTAAACGACGCTAATATTGAAGGGAAAATAATTACAGCAGACCCTGAGAAAAATGCACCGTCTCTTCAAGCTGGCGACGAAAATTATGTAATCCCACATCAAACTGACTCGAATTACATGGAAACGATATTTGAAATTTGCAAGAAACATAATGTACAATGTCTTGTTCCTTTAAATGATTGGGAAGTCCCAAAAATAGCTACTCATAAAGAGTCACTTGAAGAAATAGGGGTATCTGTTTTCACTCCTGATTCTGAAATTGTAGATAAGGTGCGAGACAAGGGAAAGTACCGGGAACTCTTGAAGTCCTTCAATGTAAATGCACCTTTATCTTATATCACCATAGAAGATGCTGAACAAGCTCTAGAAAATAACGAAGTATCTTTTCCATTAATTGTCAAGCCTAGAAATGGTTCTGCTTCTATAGGAGTAGAAATTGCAAATAATTTAGAAGATATGAGATTTGCATATCAACATGCCGTACAGATGATAAAAGATTCACCGTTAGATGATGCAACTTACAAAAAACCTGAAGATAATATTATTATTCAGGATGTAATTGATGGAGACAAATTTAGTCTAGATATTTTCAATGATTTAAATGGTAACTATCTTGCTTGCTTCATTCGTAGACAGTTGGCTATGAGGGGTGGTGACGTCGATAGGTGTACTACTGTAAACACTACTGAACTATTAGACATTGCTAGAAAGATGGGGGAAAACTTAAGTCACACAGGTTATCTCAATGCAGATGTTTATTTTGATGGGAATAACTATTACGTCATTGATATTAATCCTCGCTTTGGCGGAGGTTATGCTTTTAGTCACGTAGCTGGTGCGAATATTCCAGCTGCAATTATTGCTTTAACAAACGGGAACAAAGTAAAGGAAGATTGGCTTATTCAAACAGCAGGGATAGAGTTGGCCCGTCATGACATGATTGTTAAAATAGATGAACAAAAAGGACAAAAAATTTCATAGACTTAATAAGCAAAGCACAGATATTCACAATATTAACTTTTAGGAGGGATATAATGGGTGATCCTATCACCTTACTAGAAGAATTAATAAAAATAGATAGTTCTAATAAAGCGGGCGCAAATAGTGCTATAGATTATTGTAAACAATGGTTAGAACAAAAAGGCCTATCAGTCGAATTAATAAAGAACAATGGCTACCATATGATTGTATGTGAAATTGGACAAGGTGAAGATTCTGTCGTATTAAATGGACATATTGATGTCATTGAAGCAAATGCACAACAGTTCCAACCTTACACAAAGGATGGAAAAATGTACGGTCGCGGTGCTGTTGATATGAAAGCAGGGGCTGCTTCCATGATGGCCACAATAGCCAATTTAAAGGATCGTAACATAAATACAAAAGTCATGTTGCAAATTGTACCTGATGAAGAAACCGGCGGCGTCAATGGTACAAAGTATCTAACAGAAAATGGTTACTTAGGTGATTTTATTATATGTGGTGAACCAACAAATATGGGAATTGGTATTCAATCAAAAGGAGTTCTACAGCTCGATTTCGTTATAGAGGGAGAACCAGCACACGGAAGTCGGCCATGGGAAGGTCAAAATGCAATCACCAAAGCCTTTTCTTTATATGAAGATATCTTGCAGCTTCCCTTTGCACATGAAACTGGTCCGCCAATTTATGATATTCCGTCTATAAACCTTGCAACGATAAAAGGAGGTACTGTTTACAATAAGGTACCAGAGAGATGTGAAATGTCCCTTGATATTAGATATTTACCAGACCAATCACCTGATGAGATATTTAAACAAATTCAAGGAATAACAGACGGCACCGTATCTATTCATATTTGTAATGCACCAGTCAAAACCAAAGAGGACAACCCTTTCGTCCAAAAACTGGCTAATTCTATTAAAAATCAAACCGAATTGGAAAGAGTAAACATCTTTGGACAACATGGTTCTAATGATGGTCAATTTTTTACCAAATTTGGTGGTTCAGCTGTAGAATGCGGTCCTGTTGGACACGATTGGCACGGCCATAAAGAATTGGTTTATATAAATTCTGTTAGAGAATATCAGAAAGTATTAGAAAATTTTTTATTATCTTTTCAGGAAACAGCCAAAAAAGATGAAATCAAAATGGAATAAATTAGTTTTCGTGAAGATATGATAGTAGCATAAAAAAAGAAGCATCTGAAGAGTTAGGAATATTAAGACATGTTAGTGGGAAGCAGGGGAAACCAGCGAACCGTTCCCTGCTTCCTATTTATATTATACATATTATTGAGACTTCTTATGTTGCCTCTTGTTCTCATACATTCGAGCATCTGCTTCCTTGAATAATTCATCCATATTTCCGCCATCTTTTGGATACATACCAACCCCTAAGCATGAAAAATTCAAGCATTATGGGAATCAGTACGTACATAAAAATATAATTAGCTTTGCCCTTATTTAATTGTAATGGCTTACATAGCCTATTTCGTTGATATTAGTAAAACATATAATCTTGAAAATCGTCTATCACAGTTTAATTATAGGTAAAACAGTGTATGCAAGAAAGGCAATAGTCATACCAATCATAAACGGTTGAAAATTCTTAAAATGTAACCAAGTGTAAAAAGATTTAAAAATAGCAATAATTGTGGAGGATTAGTGCGAAACAAAATAGTAAAAGCCCCCACTAAATTTTTTAAAGTGAGGACTTTTCTTATAGCTTTTCTCTTCTATATAATTCAATTATAGTAAATAATTCTCTGATAGCTTAGAACCAGTTGATAGCTTCAGGTTTAAGATTTTGGAAAATATGCTTTGTTTCAGTGTACTCTTCCATACCTAGATTTCCTAATTCGCGTCCAATACCTGACTGTTTAAATCCACCCCACGGTGCATGTGGGAAATAAAGATTGAATTCATTTATCCAAACAGTACCCATGCGCATCTTTGCTACACAACGCTCTGCTTTAACGATGTCGTTTGTCCAAACGCCACCAGCAAGTCCGTAAATAGAGTCATTAGCAAGCTTTATTGCTTCCTCTTCTGTACTGAATTTCTCAACTGTGATAACAGGACCAAAAGCTTCATCTTGAACAATGCTCATTTCTGTTGTACAGTCTGTAAAAATAGTAGGTAAGTAGAAAAATCCATTTTGTAGTTCTGGTTCTTCTGGGCGACTACCTCCAACTGCTAATGTAGCACCTTCTTTTATTCCTGTTTCTACATATTCTTCTACTTTCGCAAGGTGCTCACCTGAAATTAGTGGACCCATTTGTGTATCTTTGTCAAATCCACTTCCTAACTTAAATTTTTTCACTCGTTCAACCAGTGCGTTAACGAACTCATCATGAATACTCTCTTCTACAATCAATCTTGTGCCAGCGGAACAAATTTGCCCTGCATGGAAGAATACCCCGTTTAATGCTTGGTCAACAGCGATATCAAAATCAGCATCAGCAAAGATGATATTAGGATTTTTCCCACCAAGTTCAAGTGCAAGCTTCTTCACATTAACGCTTGCAGCTTGCATAATTTTCTTTCCAGTTACAATCCCACCAGTAAAGGAGATAAGGTCCACATCCATGTTACTAGATAGCTCTGCACCAACTGTATGACCAGCACCAAGTACCAGGTTAGCAACACCAGCAGGCACTCCCGCCTCATCCATTAGTTCGAATACCTTAATCGTAGTAAGTGGGGTAATTTCACTTGGCTTCATGATTAATGTGTTACCTGTAACTAAAGCTGGAGCTAATTTCCAAGACGCTTGTAGTAATGGGTAATTCCATGGTGTGATTTGACCACACACACCAACAGGTTCATGGACCACCCTACTAATAGAGTTTGGCACAGGAGAGTCAATCAGCTCTCCCCCATTTTTATCTGCTTGCTCCGCATAAAAGCGAAATACTCCAGCAATATCATCCATGTCTCCACGGCTTTCTTCCACTGTTTTACCAGTGTCTAATGATTCCAATCTAGCAAGTTCTTCTTTATCTCTTTCTATTAACTCTGCAATTTTTCTTACAATATTACCGCGTTCTGTTGCTGGTGTAGAAGACCATTCTCCATCATCAAATGCGGCTCTTGCTGCAGCGATTGCTGCTTTTGTATCTAATTCATCACTTTCCGGAACAGTAGCAATAACTTCCTGGTTAAATGGATTAATAATATCACGCTTATTACCTGAGTTCGCACCCACCCATTTACCATTAATATATTGTTGTTTTAGATTCAAATCTATCAACTCCAATTTTATAAATGAATTAAGTTTGTTAAAAATTTATTTAACGTTTTAAATATCGTACCACTTCTATTGAAAGCTGTCAAAAATATAACAAACATAAAAGTTTAAAAAGAATTATAATTCACTAAAGAGCTTATGAATACTGATTTTCAAGCATTTTTGTTTGGGTGAAAATACACATTTTCATTTGACATTTAATCTGAGCACGGTATCATAAAGTTCGTAAAGAAGATTTAAAAAATATTTAACATGCTTTACTTTATAGTGAAGGAGCGACTTTATGAGTGAATCTACTGAAAGATCCAGAATTAAAATAGAAGAAGCCAAAGATAAAGTCATTGGCGCTATTGCAGAGACCATGGATTTATATGGTGTAACACCAGCTGCCGCAAATTTATATGCGACGATGTACTTTAAAGATCAGATGACTCTTGATGACATGCGTACGGAGCTCGAAATGAGTAAGCCGAGTATGAGTACTAGTGTCCGTAAGCTACAAGAAATAGAAATGGTAAAAAAAACATTTACTCGCGGTTCTAGAAAACATACCTATGTAGCAGAGAAAAATTTCTTCCGTTCCTTTATGGTATTTTATTGTCAAATGTGGGAACGAGAAGTGAAAATGAATATGGAAGCAATTGAGGAAGCACAAGAAGACTTTATCAATGTCATTAAAGATTCCACTAGCACACCAGAAATTGTTGCTGATGCAAAAAAATACTATGATCAATTAGAGGAATCTAAAACATACTATCACTGGTTGGAAGACTTAGTAGCAAATATAAGAAATGGTAATATTTTCGAATTTCTACCTCAAGGGAAAAAAGAATAAATAAAGAAGTTATCATACAGCCTATAAAGTATGAATTATGAACATTTTTTTGTGAGTGTTGCACTTATCTCTTTTAAATATGAGATAAGTTAGCATTGTATTATTGTTAAAAATATTCTTAACTAACTTAACGTTTAGAATATTTTATATAAAAAAAGGGGAGTTATTTAATCATGTACAAATTTAAAAAAGAGCTTAGTCTTATCTTAGCACTAGTAATGGTTGCTGTACTGACAGCATGCGGGAACACTAGTGGGGATAAAAACAGTGAACAAACTGACTCAGAAACAGAAGTAAGCGACGAAGAAGTAAGAATTGGCCAAATTAACTGGGCTGAAAATATTGCAGTAACGAATATGTGGAAGGCAATTTTAGAAGAAAAAGGGTACGACGTAAAACTGAATGTATTAGATATGGGTACGACGATGAAGGCGTTAGAAAGTGGAGAACTTGATGCTAGCTTAGAAATATGGTTACCAGTCCAAGATGCTAACTATTTGGAAGAATATCAAGATGCTGTTAATTTCTCTGAAGCTACTTGGTATGATAATGCTAAAGTAGGACTTATAGTTCCAACTTATTTAGAAGAAATTAATAGTGTAGAAGACTTAAACGAGCATAAGGAATTGTTTGATGGAGAGATTATTGGTTTTGACCCTGGAGCAGGTACAATGGAAGTAACAGAACAATTAATAGAAGATTATAATCTTGAGTTTGAACTACTACCAAGCTCTGAACCAGCAATGTTAGCTCAAATTGGACAATCTATAGATAATGAAGAGCCAATCGTTGCACCTCTATGGAGCCCACACTGGGTATTCTCTAAATACGATTTGAAGTTCCTAGAAGATCCAAAAAACACATTCGGTGGAATTGAAAAAATTCACCATGCTACAAGACAAGGATTTGCAGAAGATTATCCAGAAATCAGTCAGTGGTTTAAAAACTGGAAAATGGATGACCAACAAATCGGTGGATTAATTGATTATGTAGAAAATGCTGAAGATCCATTAGATGGTGCAAAGCAATGGATTGAGGAAAACCAAGAGTTAATTGGTGAATGGGTGAAATAAAGACAAATAATATAAAAAAGCACAAAGAAGTTAGTCTCATTTTTTGAAGAGACTAACTTCTTTTTTTGCTATTTCTGTCACGTTGTAATTACTTTTAAATTTTAATTAATCTTCCATTTCATAATATCCACGGTCTTCTCCGTAATACGTGTTATATCGTTTTTTAAACTTATAGAAAAGATAGGAACCAATTACCTTTACGATCGCATAGCCTGGAATACCAAGAATTACACCGACAACACCAAATAAATTACCTGCAATTAATAAGACAAGGATAATGGTTAGTGGATGAATTTTCATCGTTCTCCCCATGATATTTGGAGAGACGAAATTCCCCTCTAAAAATTGGACTGCGATCCATACAATTGCTAGCTTTAGCAACATGAAAGGAGAAGTGACAATTGCAATAATAGCTGCTGGAATAATGGCAATCGTTGGTCCTAAATAAGGGACAACACTTGTTACTGCTGCGACAATAGCCAATGTAAATGCATAATCTAGTCCTATGATCAGGTAACCAATAAATAGTAGAATCCCTATAACCGATGCGACAATAATTTGACCTTGGATGTAAGAACCAACTTGTGTATCGATATTAGTTAAGATTTGCTTGGTATCATCTCTAAATTTCGGTGGAAATAACTTAATAGTAAAACGTTGAAACTTTTTTCCATCCTTTAACAAGAAAAATAAAATAAATGGGAAGGTTACAATAGATACAATCGTAGTTGTAATCGTACTAGCAACATTTTGCACCCCTTGAAAACCATTAGAAATATAAGTTCCAATTAGTTGTGGTAATTCACCTAACCTCTCCATTACCCAGTTATAACCATCATCATAATAAGGTCCTAAAAAAGAATTCTGCACCCATTTTGTCATGGTATCTCCAAACTGTTTTAGATAGTTCGGAAAAGATTGGAATAAATCTTTCATCTGTGCTTCGATATATGGAGCAGTCAACAAAATTATTCCAGTTAAAGCACCACTGATACCGAGAATAAGGATGATCACTCCCCAAATTCTTTTAATACGTAATCGTTCGAGCAAATCTACAATTGGATTCAGTAAATAGTAAGCAATAAATGCTAAAATTACTGGAGGTGCTATAGTAGATATGATGACATTCAGTGGATAAAAGATAAATGAAATTTTAGTATAAATATATATCGTAATGCCAATCAATAGAAAAAAAGCTAATATGTAAAAGACATTCCTACCACCAATTAATTTTAAAAACCTGTTTTTTTCTTCCATAAATACAACCCCTTCAATGATAATGGTACCACATATTATTATACACTCCATAATGTTCGGCATATATAAGATAGAACTAATATTTAAAGGAAATGAAAAAGGATAACATATAACCGGTTTCAATATTTATCAAAAAATAGAAATTTATTATGTAATAGTTGATGATAGTACAAAAAAGAGAAGGCACTCTAATAAAATGTATATTTTACGGATAAATACATTTTGAAAGAGACCTTCTCATTGAAAATAATATTTTAGTTTAACCTTTTATTGTGCCTGCGTCGGCTGGATGTACGCCATGACGGTAGAAGTCTGCATTAATAGGCTCCAGTGGTTTACTTCCAAGGATTAAGTCAGCCGCCTTTTCCGCCAGCATCAATACTGGTGCATGGATATTACCGTTAGTCACGTAAGGCATGGCAGAAGCATCGGCCACTCGTACATTATCGAGCCCATGGACCTTCATCGTTAATGGATCTACTACAGCCATGGGATCAGAAACGGGTCCCATTTTTGCTGTGCAACTCGGATGAAGTGCAGTCTCGGCATCTTTAGCCACCCAGTCCAAAATCTCCTCGTCTGTAGTAACGGAAGGACCAGGCGAGATTTCTCCTGAATTATAAGGTTTCATAGCTGGCTGAGACATGATTTCACGTGAAATCTTAATAGCTTCCACCCACTCACGTCGGTCCTGTTCAGTGGAAAGATAGTTATAGACCATGCTCGGATACTCTTTAGGATCTTTCGAGCGAATCTTTAATGACCCACGAGCATCAGAATACATAGGTCCTACGTGTACTTGGAATCCGTGTTTAGTGTCTGCTTTTTGTCCATCATACCGTACTGCTACCGGAAGAAAATGGAACATCAAGTTTGGATAGTCTACTTCCTCATTCGAACGAACAAAACCTCCACCTTCGAAATGGTTGGTTGCTGCTGGACCTTTCCGTCCAAGTAACCATTGTAAACCGATAAAAGGCATCTTCGCTTTATTTAAACTAGGCTGCTGAGAGACAGGTAACGGACAAGCGTATTGGATGTAGGTTTCTAGATGATCCTGAAGGTTTTCGCCTACACCTGGAAGATCAATTACAGGTTCAATACCAACGGATCGCAAATGTTCAGCTTCGCCTACACCTGACAGTTGTAGTAGCTGCGGTGTATTGATTGCACCACCGGCGAGTATAACTTCCCCAGCAGTAACTTGATGAGTCTTACCGTTTCGTTGATAAGTAACACCGCTTGCTCGGGTACCATCAAAATCAATACTTTGAACAAAAGCGCGAGTTCGAACAGTTAGATTCGGACGCTTCATAGCTGGATGCAGGTATGCACGGGAAGGTCCAAATCGTCTACCTTTGTACACATGCTTATCAAACGGTGCAAATCCTTCTTGTCGAAAACCATTCACATCAGGGATTTTCGAGTATCCAGCCTCGACAGCTGAGTTAAAGAATGCTTGGAATAAAGGATTAGTTGCTGGACCTCGTTCCAATTTAAGAGGACCATCGTGGCCACGAAACTCATCCTCAGGATCTGCTGCTAAAGCATTTTCCATGCGTTTGAAATACGGAAGACAGTGCTTGAAATCCCACGTTTCCATACCAGGGTCGGCTCCCCAACGTTCATAGTCTAGTGGATTACCACGTTGAAAAATCATTCCATTTATTGAACCCGAACCTCCGAGAACCTTGCCTCGAGCATGCTTGATACGTCGTCCATTCATATAAGGTTCAGGGTCGGATTCATATTTCCAATCGTATAAGCTTTTCCCTGCAGGGAACGGCAAAGCTGCTGGCATTTGGATCAATAGATCCCATGAAAAATCCTTACGTCCTGCTTCTAAAACAAGGACACTGTTTTTCCCATCTGCACTTAGACGGTCGCCGAGTACAGAACCGGCACTACCGCCACCAACGATTACATAATCAAATGTTTCTTTCATATTGAAAACCTCCATAGATGTTAAAAATTGAATTCAGTGAATTAAAAAAATTTGAAAAGCATTCATCAAAAACTATCCTTCTGTTGTTCATACTAGTTTAATAGTTTTTTATAACATTCACTTTAAGCCCATTAAGTGGTTCAGGTTTGAGGATACGATAAATATGTTTTGCAATCTATTTCTGATTTGGAATTGCCTGCATTCATATTAATTCAGACCATCTATATCTCTCTACCAGCAAGCTCACAATACGGGTGATGTTACCTAATTTTCCGGAACAAACCATAATTTTATTAACTTTGTTAAAAATTTATTTAACATATTTAATATATTAAAAATACCACAATGTATATTTTTTGTAAACCAACTTGTATTCTTTTACATTTTTCTTATAGTCACTCAGGGAGGAGAAAGATAATCTTGGCAAAGGAAAGTTCAGATGAGCACGAATGTCCTAAATTACAACATATTAATATGGTAGGAACTAGTTATTTAATATACTGTTATAGCATGAGGGATTCTTATATAAGTTCTCTTCCATTGCTAACTTCTAAGCGGTTCACTGGGATGACTAACTCAGCTTTTAGTTCATTTTCCATAGAATGAGCAGAGGTAAACAACACAGTCATTAGCTTATTTATCGGAGTTATAAAAACGATTTTTTTCACCATTATATACTTAACCTCGCCGCCGTAATCGGCTACTTTATCTTGTATAGACAATCAAAAAGACAACTTATGAGAAGCTTCTGTTAATGGTATAAAGGTAGCAAGATATTAGCTTTTTTACGTGTTTTTACTAAAGTAATTGAATTCCGGATAGATTTTGCTTCATTAGCACTAAAAACCCCTTCTAGTTTTAAACTCCAGAAACCCAAGATAGAGTCCTTATAAACATCAAAAATATGCTTCAACAACAGAGGAAGCAAACCTGTTTAGAATAATCCCCTTGTGGTAAACTTATGTATATTGTTTAGGCAATTGATAAACAATTAAATAGACGTACTGAAAGAGGTGAGAACATGACCTATCTCTTATTATTAATAGGATTTGTTCTTTTAATTATGGGAGCTAATTATTTTGTAGACGGAGCCTCGAAAATAGCACAAATATTGAGAGTTTCACCAATGTTAATCGGGTTGACAATCGTAGCCTTTGGTACTAGTGCACCAGAAGCATCGGTTAGTTTTATTGCTGCATTCGAAGGAAATAGCAATGTAGCTATTGGAAATGTTGTTGGAAGCAACATCCTTAACGCAACTTTCATTTTAGGAGTTACAGCAATTGTATTCCCATTGGCCGTGCAGAGCGATACAATAAGAAAAGAAATCCCATTCGCTTTGTTGGGAGCCGTTGCATTGCTACTTCTTATTAGTGACATCCAACTTCAATACTCAGAAATCAATCTTATTACGAGAACCGAGGGGATTATTCTACTACTTTTCTTTGTTGTTTTCCTTTACTATGTATTTGAGATGGCAAAGAACAATCGAAATCAGATAGACGAGAATCCTTCTGATACGATGAATATTTCTTGGATGAAAAACCTTGCATTTACAATTGGGGGTCTTGTGGGCATTGTATTTGGAGGCAGCCTTGTAGTCGAAAATAGTATCCAAGTTGCTCTCTCACTAGGGATGAGTGAAACTCTTGTTGGTTTGACTATAGTGGCTGTTGGCACATCGCTTCCTGAATTGGTTACTTCTGTTACAGCAGCCTTAAAGAAACAGACTGAGATTGCATTAGGTAATATTGTTGGCAGTAATATTTTCAATATCTTTTTCATTTTAGGGGCTTCAGCAACTATCCATCCATTAGCTGTTGATTCAAAAATATTTGTAGATATGTGGCTAATGGTCTTTGTTACATTTTTACTGCTAATCCTATCAAGAACTCAGCATAGGATTTCAAAGATAGAAGGTATAATTTTAACCATTATCTACATTATTTACCTTGCTTTTATTATAATCAGAAATTAGCATCATAGAAGTACAGTTAGATTATTGAAAAAGCATAGAACAATTTATCCTTATATGAAAGCTTGAATATATTTTCATGTCAAGAATCAGAACAGACAGAAAAGATTTCGTCTGTTCTTTATATTGTTATAAAAAATAGTCCTTGTTTCATTAATGAGTATTTGTGCATTGTTTCAAAAAAATAGCTTTTCTGAAGGCTTTTATCCAGTTATTAGGAATTGCTTGTTGATGGAAAAACTCTTTCACCAAAACAATAGTACTAATGTTTTGGTGAAAGAGTTAAGTTTTTTCCTGTTAATTTCATCGATTAATCCACCGTAATAATGTCTCAACCTTCTTTTTACTAACTTTTCCACCTGTGAAACGGTCAATTTGTCTAAATGGCATGTTTATAATAAAGTACACGTTATTTGCCGTTAATGGTTTACCAATCTTTTTAAGGAAAACATGGACGAACATAATAGAATTATATAGCATTTTTCCTATCCAATTCTTATATTGCGCCTGTTTAATCGTGTCATTCATTCCTAAATCTTTATCACGATCCCAATTTGTAGGTGGAAGTTTCCTCCCTAATATTTTCTCAAATTCGGAATCAGGGATATCCTTTACATTTGCCATTGCATAGTGTGGAAATTCATTTTTTAAGAATATAGATGGAGAAACACCATCCATCTCAATAGTTTCCTCTACATGAATGTCTTGACTGGAACTGCCTACTTGAATCTTATAATTCCCTGATTCAATCTCCCAATCCTTTATTTCAGGATTATAGTAAGAGAAATCTCTTTTTGTTAACGCTAATGTAACTCGCTCCGTTTCACCAGTAGCCAAGTAGACTTTATCAAAGCCTTTCAATTCCTTTTTCGAACGGAAAATTTTCGAATCTACCTTTTCAATATATAACTGTGCAATTTCTGCTCCAGCCATTTCACCTGTATTTGTCAGATCAAAACTTACAGTTAAACCATTGACTTCAATGTTGCTGTATTCAAAAGTAGTATAAGATAGCCCGTATCCAAATGGATAACGCACTGGTAGATTAGCTGTTTCAAAGTATCGATAACCGATGAACAACCCTTCTTTATGTTCACTTGTTGCTTGATCTCCCGGATAGTATGCCGAAGAAGGCACATCCGTGTAATGAATTGGGAATGTTTCGTTTAATTTACCACTTGGATTGTGTTTACCGAGTAAAAGATCAACGACAGCTTTTCCAATACCTTGGCCAGAAAGGTAGGTGTGTAAAATACCTTGTACTTGATCTGCAAATGGTAATTCAAGTGCTCCACCACCAGCTAAAACAACGACCACATTCTTATTTACCTTTACTACAGATTCAACAAGGTCTAGCTGATTTTGAGGCAGTTTTAAATCTTCTCGATCTACCCCTTCTGCTTCTTTACTTTCATCAAGACCAATAAATAAAATAACTGTTTCAGCAGACTCCGCAAGACTTGTTGCTTCTTTCAATAATTTGCTACTATTTCCACCCATACGCTTAAACCCTTGTGAATAACCAACTATATTTAAAGAAGAATCTTGTAAATAATCAAGTGGATTACTTAACTTATAGGGGTTAATTAAAGAACTACCTGCGCCTTGATACCTTGGATTTTTAGCAAAATCACCAATAACTGCTACTTCTGTTCCTGCTTTAAGCGGAAGAATACTTTTTTCATTCTTAAGCAGTACCATAGACTGACGAGCCGCATTAACTGCCTTATTGTGGTGCTCTTCATAATCTACTTGTACGGATTCTTTATCATCTAAACGTACTTTATTTATAACAGATAACAATTGATCTACTGCTTCATCTAATATGGATTCATCTAGAGTTCCTGCATGGATTGCTTCTACAATTTCCTTATCTGTTATCCCATTAGTAGATGGCATTTCTAACTGGTTATGAGCTTTCAACCCGGCAACACGGTCATTATTTCCACCCCAGTCCGTTACAACAACACCATCAAATCCCCATTCAGAATACAAAATGTCATTCGCTAAATGTTGATTTTCATTTGCATATTCGCCATTTACCTTATTATAAGAAGACATGATTGTATATGGATTACTTTCTTTCACTACTTTTTCAAATCCAGTTAAATAAATTTCTCTAAGTGAACGTTCATCAACAATTTCATCAATTGTCATACGCATATGTTCCTGACTATTGACTGCATAATGTTTAGGACAAGCTGAAATACCATTAGACTGAATTCCTTTTACCATTCCACTAGCAAGTTCACCGGTTAGGTATGGATCTTCTGAGAAATATTCAAAATTACGTCCACATAATGGATTACGTTTAATATTTAGACCAGGTCCAAGTAAAACACTTACTTTTTCACTACGAGCTTCTTTACCGATATCTTTTCCTACATCATATGCAAGTGACTTATCCCAACTATTTGCAAGCGTCGCTGCTGTTGGATAACAAGTTGCTGGTAAGCTTTTGTTTAAACCTAAGTGATCCGCTTTCCCACCCTGTTTACGTACTCCATGTGGTCCATCGGTTAGCATAATGGATGGAATATCCAATCGCTCGATTGCCTTCGTATTCCAAAAGTTTTTTCCAGACATGAGGGAAGCTTTCTCTTCCAAAGTCATTTGTTTAATTATATTTTTATGTTTCATTTTCTGCACAGCCCCCGATGTTAACAATTGGTAAGAAGGCAAACATAGTCCGCCTTCTTACTTTATCAAGTAATATTACTAGTTGAAAATATGCGTTTTAAGTGTTGCATATAGTGCGTTATGCATGCTATTTCGCAGTCCAACTGTAATCGCTTCTGGATGCTCCTTATATGCTTCTTCTAAAAGTTGCTTTTGGTTTGGAGCCGTTAAAATATCTAACATTAAATCATTACCAGATGTAATGGCTTGTGGTGCTTCCATAAATCCGAACACCGCATCTGAAGATACTACACCTTCAAAGCCCCACTCATCTCTTAGCATTCCATTTAATAATTCAGGATTTGCCCATTTTCCATCAATGAAAGAGAAACTAGACATTGCACCAGTTACATCCCCCTTTTTGACAGTCATTTCGAAAGGGCGTAGGTGGATTTCTCGCATCGCTTGCTCATTCGACCATACTAGAAGCCCAGAACGTGCGTTTGTTTCTTGCTCATTCATGATAAAGTGTTTCATGAATACTGTAACACCTTGGTCCTGAGCACCTTTCGCCATACCAGAACCAATCATGCCATTTAATACAGGGTCTTCTGACATATACTCGAAGTTTCTTCCACCTTGTGGCGAACGATGAACATTAAGAGCTGGAGCGTACCATCCGTGAATTCCACAAGCTTTTGCTTCTTGTCCAATCGCTTCACCCATCTCGTATGCTAAATCTTTATTCCAAGTGGATGCCATGACGATTTCCGTTGGGTAAGCACCGGCTTCAAACTGCTTAAAGAAAAAGCTAAAACCAGCAGGTCCATCCATTAAAACTGTGTTCGGAATACCAAGTTCATCAATTTCTATTGTGTGATAAGCAGCTTCTGATACATACTCTATCATTTGATCCACAGTCATTTGATCTAAAAATTCATCCCATAAAGGATCATCATAATCTAACCCTTTTAGGTCTTCCAATATAAGCCCATTGTCAGCATCTGTCGTAGGCATTTCTACATCATCATCATAATTATGCTCTTGAACTCTTTCGATCACTTTATCAGATGCTACTTTTGAATCATCTTGATCTGATGGGTATGTTCCTTCCAAATCGTTACGTGAAAGAACTGTTAATTCGTTTTCTGATTTAGTAAAACGGTTTTGGTATTCAGTTCCTGTATCAGCATCTGATTGGTACACAATATCTTCAGGTAATTCAAAGTTTAGTGTACTGTCAATTGCATGGACATTCTTACCAAGTTTAATTTCGTATGTTCCATTTTCTAAAATATAGTTCTCATTTTCCATATCATAAGAAGCCATGTCTCTTGTATCATATTGAATAGTTAATACTTCAGACTCTCCTGGTTCTAATGATTTTGTTTTTTCAAATGTAGCTAAGTTAATGGCAGACTTCTCAATTCCTCCTGGTGTATAAGGAGCAGAATAATAAACTTGAACGACGTCTTTACCAGCTACTTCACCTGTATTCGTTACTTCTACTTGCATTTCAATAGAATCACTGTTTAATTCTTGATTAACTATGTTCCAATCAAATGTTGTATAGCTTAGGCCAGATCCAAAAGGAAATTGAACGGTTTGATTATAACCTTCTTCATTTCCTTGGTAGAAAGTTTCATAGTATCTGTATCCTATATAAATTCCTTCTTCATAGTTAAGGTAAGCTTTATCTAAGTTCTCATACTGGTAATCTCCAAAATTTTCACTAGCTGGTGAAGATTCAACATCATACACATACGTATCCGTAATACGACCTGAAGGATTTAATTCACCTGATAATGCTTTAGCAAGGGAATTAGTTCCGAATGGTCCAGGTGTTCCAACCCAAATAACGGACTGAATACTTGGATATTCCTCAACAAATCCTAGTTCTAATGTATTACCAGCATTTACAACAATGGTAACGTTACTAAAGTTTTCAGCTACTTTTTCAACTAATTCACGCATTTCATCTGATAACTTTAATTCATTTAAACTTACATCTGAAGCTTCTACAGCTTCACTCTGAACAATTATCAATGCATTTTCAGAGTACTGTTTCGCTTGGGCTATTGCGGCATCTGTTACATCTGGTTCACCTTCTGCCTCATCACTACTTAACATTCCTTTAATGACTTGAATAACACCAGTGTCCGACTGACCTGTTCCTTCTTCTAATTCTGGTAATCCTGCATAGTAATCATATAATTCCTTATTATATTCAACACCTGCATTCGTAAGCGCATCAAATAAACTCACAGCACGAGTTTGGTCGGATGCACCGGAACCACCTCCACCGTATTTAAATGTAAACGCAGTCGAGCCAAATACATTCGTTTTATTATCTGCTAATGGCAGGGAGTTATTTTCATTTTTTAATAATACTAATCCTTCATTTGCAATCTCTTCTGAAACAACATCAGCAGCTTCTCTTGCTTCGTCAGCTTCTTCACTTGTTGTATCAATTGTAATATGTTTACCAGTCACGTTCGCAAGTATGCTTGTAACTGTCGGCCCTACGGTTATTCCAATGATTAATAAGAGTGTAGCAAAAACGGCCCAGCCAGTGAATCGTCTTGGTCTATTTCTTAATTTTTTATACATCTTAGCTTCTTTTTTCGCCACTTTTCTTTCTTTACGGCTTAAAGACTTCAATTCTTCTTTTCTTTGCTTTTTTTGATCTTTTCGCAAAAGTTTATCGCTTTCAATTTCTGCCTTTCGATCTGTTTCAGGTAAAGCCGCAATTTCTTGCTTTCTTTCTTTACGCTTTGCCTTATCTTCCCTCACACGTTGCAATATTTCTTGCTTCTTGTATTTTCTTTTTTTAAAGTATTCTAACATGATGTCCCCTCCAACTTTAAACTAATAAGATAACGTTTCCATTTTCACTATAAAGATCATCTATATTATTACTTTCTTGATAGAATTAATGGAACAATGCTGTTGATTTTCCTTAAGTATTCCTTTTTTATCACCCTTGCCTCTTTATTATCTTAAATAATAAATTAAAAGGTTAGCTTTAATATACAATCCAACGCCATCTAAAACATTCCATTATGTAAGAAATGCTATTCCGATTATTGACTTTTATAAAAAAATAGACACTCCCACCGTCAATGATAGTGTCTATTTTTTAGAAGATTTCTATTTAAATGTATGGATTTCCAGACTTATTTAACGTTATCAATACCTGCGTTTTATCTCAATCAATTGTATTTCATGAGGTTGTAAGAACGTTTCAAGACTATAATTTTTTTGTGCAGAAATATGCTGTATTTTAACTCCTGGTTCAGCTCTTCCTTTAATATAATTAATTGTATCATTGTCCATGTCACTAGGTGCTCCGGTATCTACCCAAGCATCATAGGAAGACCCCTGTTGCCTATTAACATACTGCTTCTTCATTATATACTCACCTTTTAAACCCTCCAAAGTTAATTGAAATGACTTAACACGTTCATTTTCAAATACCTTATAGCGACTAGTTGGTGACAGTTGTGAATAATCAAATACGCTGTATAAATGATTGGGATGGCTATAATTGAAAAGTAGGATTTGGTAATCTTCGCCGCTTTTAGTGACAATCATATTTTCTTCTCTTGAAACCAGGTTTTCACCGAGCTTGCTTAGGAAGAGAAATGCATGATAACCAGCCTTTTTGATACCATTATAGGTCATTAATCCAAACCCCCCATGGAAGAGCGGCTGTTCCAATTGAAATTCATCAAATATATCTGTGAATGTCCAAAAACCCATCCCTTTCACTTTATCAAAATTTTCGATAACATTTTTAGTGATAAAGGCTCCCATATAACAAGTGTCGTGTATCGGGTCTCTGCTATCGGAATTTGCGTTCCACTCCGTTATCCATAATTCTTTATTTAGTGATGCCAATCCTTTGCTCTTGTTAATGAAATGGTCAATGGATGTTGAAAAATTATTCTCATCACCCAACATAATGCCACTAGATTTAGCTATTTTTTGTATAAAGGTTCCTGTTAATTCATTATCAGTCTCTGTTTGCATTGTTTCGGGTTTAGGTAAAAGGTTTCTGGATAAATTGTAAACATGAAAAGAAAAGAAATCTAGATCAACCTTTTCATTTTGCACAAAGACATCAAAATCATTTAACCAATTTTGATTTTGGGAAAAGTCAATGGTTCCAAATCCGCCAATTTTAATTTCAGGATCAATTGCTTTAATACATCTATAGCTCTCAGCATAAAAGGTAAAGAACTCTTGTCTTGAACCGCTCCAAAATTGTTGCACTTCCGGTTCGTTCCAGAACTCAAAATACCATGTTCTAACTTCATGCATTCCATATCGATTAATCAAATGTCTGAAAAAAGCATCCAGTAAGTTAAGCCATCGCTCCATTTCCTTTGGAGGTGATACAAATGCATTCCACCAAAACATCTTATTTTCAGCACTTGCTAAATCTTTTGGCATAAAACTAATTTCAATAAAAGGTTTTAAATGGACGTCAAGTAAATTATCCAATAAAGAATCAATGTGATTAAAGTTAAAATAATAGGATCCATCCGATTTCTCATTATATACCATGAGCTGGTCTGCAAAAATTCCATGAAATCGAATGTATTCGAATCCTATTTCGCCCTGTACCTGTTTCAATTGATCATAAAAATCCTTTCTCAGGGCATGTGGAGCAAAGCCGAAAGTCATTAATTTTGTGAAGGAACGATTAATTTTGGTTAAATAATTGGTAACATCAATTGTTTTTGTTTCCCCTTTTATTTTCGGGACATCGCTAATATCCTTACGATCTAAGTATTTGAATAGATTTACAAATGATTCCTTGCTGTTAATGCTCAGATAATCCTTTATAGTGCCTTTTTTGAGCTCTATTCTATATTGTTCTCGATACTGCATTGGTGTTACCCTTAACGTTTCTTTGAAGACTCTGTAATAGGCTTTACTGTCTGGGAACCCAAACTTTAGCGCTATCTCAGTAACGGTTTCATCTGTTGTTCGCAAGGTAAACAATGATTTGTTTAAGCGCATATTGTCTAAATATTTTTTTAGAGATACCCCAACATTTGACTTAAAATATCTGGATAGATAATGTGAATTTAATGAAAACTCTTTTGCTATATCCTGTAATCCAAAATGTACTTCTATACAATGCTCATTCATATATTGAAGTATTTCTACGAGTCTTTGGTCATCCTTCATTCGCTTTTTCTTTGTGTTTGTCGGTACTTCAAAATACTCTAGAAGAATGACCACAAGATCTAATAGCATTTTCTTAACTTTAAGATGATAAAGGTTTTTTTTATTCAATACTTGGTCCATCATATTTGCTAGAATATATTTTATCTCATCTAAAACAAACATAGATCCTTCTTCAACTTCTCTTGAGTTCAAGTAGAATCTTTTTTCTTCAACATCAATACCCATTTTCTTAAAATACCTGTTGTCAAATTGTAGAGCCAACACATGTGTTTGTCCGAACGCTGTCCTAGAGTTGATAAAATGTAGTTCATTTCCATTAACTAGAAAAACATCACCCATTTTCAGTTGATAGTCATCTTGATTAACCCTGATATCCAATTCACCTTCCAACACAAAAAGAATCTCAGTCGCTTCGTGCCAATGAAAAGGAAATTGTTCTACTGTATGTGTGAAAATGTTAATTGGTAAATCTACCTGATAATCTATCTGCTCATATTGGTAGTGCATGTTTCACCGTCCCCTGTTCGATAATTATCCATACTTTAGCACAAGAAAAATATCTACACAATTTTTCAAGAGTTTAGATAATGTTATTATTTTTAAACTTCCCCATGTACTTTTATAACATCTAAATTTTCTAGCTAATGATGCACTTATTGACCTCTTTTAAAAAGAACCAAATATGTGCCCCTTATCCTGAATGGGAGCGTCCAATATGATATGGGAATTCTGATTTTTTATAGATTTCAATAAGTTCGCGCATATCTTCCCGTTTTCTTCCAACAGAACCCAGATCCAGAATTAACATGTATTATCTTCAAGTAACGGATATATTCCCATTTTTTTAATCACACTTAAATGTTCGTAAATAACATGGGAGTTAATGTCTGGATTAATTGATGAGAGCAGTCCTGGCTATTTAATTTTAGGTTTTCGACAAAGCTGTTTGTCCTATTCGTTTCCACATACAGGTGAATAACCAGATTTACTTGTAGCGCTCGATTCCCACCTTTTTGCAAAAACATCAGTTCTGCCCAAAAAAAGGTTCATGGGATAACAAAATTTTTCCTTTTCCTTTTGGAGCGAACTCCGTCGCTGTTTTCTTTAATTTTGTTGTTCGACTATAAGATGTATTACCGCCTAAATCTAGTATAGAATTCACTTATTTAACAACATAAATAATACGGAATAGGCACAATTCAAAGTTGGTTGTGCCTTTATTCTCTTGAAATTTTTTTCATTTCCTAAAGAGCTGCTCCTCTTCACATTCATTTCTATAAATACACTTATTCTGTTATGTCATGTTTATAGAACTACTCTAACCGTTTTCTATTACAATATGATATTACTAATATATTTTTGTAAAATTATTACTTCTTTCTTTTAAAAAAGATAGATTAGTATTCATTGGCGTGTTATTATTTATCGGATATTACAATTTTTGTAAATGTTATTGAATGATTAGGATATGAAATTAAATGGGGCTTGTTGCTAAACTTGTTGTTAAAGAGTTGATATTAAAATATTTTGAAAGAATGTTTAGACATTTAATTATCAAGTTTACAAATTTCCACAATACTAGTTATCAAAGATAACTATGACGCCGCCCTAAGCTTTTTGATTTTAGCTGGAAAAGGGCATATAACTTTAACTCTGATATAAGAGTCTAAACATAATATATGAGGAGTAACTTTATGAAAAATAAAACCAATTTTTCAATCAAACATATGTGGAAAATAACTAATCCTTCTAAGCGCCAGTTTAGTTTAGGTTTAGTATTTTCTATTATTTCAGGAATCTTAACATTACTTATACCGCTATTAATTAAAGATATAATGGATAGTTTTTCTACAGGTCTATCTTTTAAAACAATAAGTCTAGCTGTGAGCTTTTTGATTTTAGAAGTGATTTTCTCAGCTATGTCTTTATACTTATTATCTAAAGTCGGAGAAGGTGTAGTGAAAAAGCTACGTGTTAAACTATGGAGCAAATTTTTAAAGTTGCCAGTTAAATTTTACGATGACAATAAATCAGGAGAAATGGTAAGTAGAATAACAAGTGATACCACTGCAATAGTAGATATCATATCAAATGAAATTGTTAACTTAATAACAAGTGGGATAACAGTGGTTCTTGCTTTAATTTTTTTATTCATATTGGATGTACCTATGACTTTAGTATTAATTTTGGTTACACCAATTACTCTTTTTGTAATCATCCCTCTTGGCGTAAAGGTATATGAACTTTCTTTTCAAGAACAGAGTAAAATGTCAAAGCTAACCGCTTATTTATCGCAAACCTTATCTGAAATTAAACTAATAAAATCTTATAATACTGAAGTGAAAGAAACCAATGTTGGACTAAATCACTTTAACTTTCTTTATAAAAATGGGATAAAAAGAGCTAAAATCAATTCTTTATTAACACCAATTTTAGGAACATTCACAACCATTGTTTTAATTGGGGTGATTGGGTTTGGTGCCTGGAGAGTAGATCAAGGCCTCATTAGTTCAGGGGAACTTGTAGCATTTTTATTATATTTGTTTCAAATTATAACTCCTTTCGTGCAAATGAATCACTTTTTAACAAGTTTGCAGGAAGCAAAAGGTTCTATGAAAAGAATATTTGAAATCTTAGATGAAAAGGAAGAGGAAAAAATTGTTTCAGAAGGATATATCGGTTCACCCACCCAGTTAGAATTTAGAGATGTTTCATTTGAATACAAAGATGAAAGAAATATTATTAAAAATATTTCTTTTAAAATAAAGAAAGGATCTTTAACAGCAATAATAGGACCTAGTGGTGCTGGTAAGAGTACTATTTTTTCATTAATAGAAAGATTCTACGATCCAACAAGCGGAGATATTTTATTAGATGGTGTTTCTTATAAAAATATAAATATAGAAGATTGGAGACAAAAATTCAGTTATGTTTCCCAAGATACTCCAATTTTCTCTGGTACAATTAAAGACAATATTCTGTACGGACAAACACACGATATAAAAGATGACTATTTAATAGAAATTGCACAACTTGCACATATACACGAGTTCATTATAGGACTACCTGATGGATATAACACTGAAGTAGGGGAACGTGGTAATCTGCTTTCCGGTGGGCAAAAGCAACGGATTGCTATTGCAAGAGCTTTAATGCGAAAAAGTTATTTTTTATTATTGGATGAAGCTACAGCAAGTTTAGATTCTCAATCGGAAAAGAAAATACAAAAAGCAATACATTCATTAATAAATAAACAAACTACTTTTATTATAGCACATAGACTATCAACTGTTATAAATGCTGATCAAATTATTGTATTAGATAATGGCGAGATTACAGGAATAGGCACACATGATGAATTGTTAAATAACCATGTGTATTATAAAATAGTAATCAAACAACAGTTTGAAAAAGAATCTACCTTTATTAATTAATTTTGTATTGAGAGTCACTAGTGTTGCATAAAAATTGTCGCAATTTGTATGCAACACTAGTCAATTATTATATCATTTTATTTATATCAGACTATTAAAACAATTGAATTTGTTGGCTTTTCTCTTTGTTTTCACCAGACAGACTGTAACCAATACTTTTATATCCTTTTAATCGCTTCTCAAACATTTTCTGTAAAACATCCACGTTCGAATCTACATAATCAAACACCCTTACTTCATCTTTATCACGGTGATCCCGATGAAGACGTCCTACATACTGTTGTAACGTTCCTTTCCAAGAAATTGGCATAGTTAGAAAGAGTGTATCTAATCTAGAATCATCAAACCCTTCTCCAACATATTTTCCTGTTGCTTGCGCTTTGAAAAATTCTAGGTTTCCAAATATAGCAAGCTTTTGTAATTCATTTAATATTTTACTGGGTAATAAACTCTTAGGAATTTGAATAACCTGATTTAATACAATCGTAACTTCTTTTGGCAAGTTAACATTCTCAACTTTCTCTTTTGCCTTCACAGGACTCTCTTCATCTGAGAAGTTTTTTACTATATGTAAGATTTGTTTTTCAGATATCTTTTTTATCGAGGATAAATATTGCCATTGATCGGCATATTCCTGAAATGAATCATTTACGAACACACTATTCCCTTTCCTTTTTGCTTGTTTCTGTAATGGAAGAGCTATCAAGTTACCAAAGCCACCTTTAGATAATTGATTTTGATTTGGGAACATTCTATCAAAGGAATCCATTCCAACTACTAGGAAAAGGGGATACCATAGCACATCTTATTTTTGATGATAACGATTTAAGTAAGAACTTTAATTATTCATTAGAAAATGGGGTCAGACCCCATCAGTGGAGGAACTTATTTTTTCAATTGAATTTTTTTAGACTTAGCTTGCTCAGGATAGGATACAAATACATCTCCATCAATCCATACTTTTACTTCATCACCTTTTTACCATTCCTCTGTATTGTCATATGCTAAATATATTAAAGGAATACCCTGTATCTCTGAAATTGATTTGTTTTTTATATCTTCATACTTGTCCTGAGAAAGATTCTCTGAAAGTAATATTTCATTTTCTGTTACTTCTAAAATAATACCTTCCATACCAGCCTTGCCACACCCTGCGAGTGAAATACTTAAAAATATCATTGTAAATGCAATGAAAAATTTTCTTTTCATAAACTATACACCCTTCCCTTTATAAGATTAGACGAATTTAACATTATATAGGTTTCGGACCATTATATGATTTATCCAATAATGATTTAGAAACTGATATTGAATAAGGGTTAAAAACTTTACTTAAAGAATAATATTATCTAGTTCTTGTTCAACTACCTAATATCGGGATCAGACCCCTCCCGTGGACAAATTGAGATATTTGTCTCTGTGATAAGAACAGTTAGTACGTGAGTTACTAGAAGATATAAGGGGCAATAAGCGTACCCCTGTCAAGTAGACACATACGGTTCGGGGTCAAGCTGCCATTTTTTGTTTATATTGAATAGGTACTGGCTCCTAAACCTTTTTGTCTTCTTCTATTCTTATAAACAGTCGATCGTTTGATGAAGTGCTTCTATTGTACGTGGCTTTTGGATTCGTACGGATTCCTCTTTAAGCCGACCAATGAAGCTCTCTATCGGCGCATTTGCCCAATAGTTTCCTCTTCTTGTGCTAATTAATTATACAAAGGTATGGTGGTAAACGCTTGTAACTTATTGGTAAATTCTCTGTCATTCGGTAGTAAATAGTATGGCGAGATTGGTACAATTCAGTGGCTTTAATCAGAGGTACACTCACTCCCTTTTTTGAGCCTCTAAGTCCACTAGCATTTCTGGTTGCGGTTGTGACGATTTTATGTTTTCATGTTTATCATGGAGTACGGTACTTTTTAAAAAGAGAAAAGTGAAAATAAAATGCAAAAAGAGGCTTCTCAAGCGTTTATAAAAACACTGAAAAGCCTCTTGATATATACATTATGTTATTTTCATGGTATATCAGGGATGGTGCTAGTTATTTATAGTTTTCATTGGATTATACATAAAATAATGTAAGATTTTATAAGTACGGTTGTTATGGCTTCAGTCCAGCAAGATTCAAAAATTATTTATAAAGACTAATAATGCGGAATTTAGTGCTATTGTTTGCCTACATTAAATGCAACAATTTGGTTTCGTCCCAGTTCCTTTGCTTTATACAATGCCTGATCTGCTCTCTGTGAAATTTCCTCTTTTTTCATAATAACCTTGGGCTTCATTGTTGCGATGCCACCACTAATCGTAACATAATTACTAACTGAGGATTTCCCATGTGCAATTTGTAAACCTTCAATATTGTCCTTCATCTGATTTGC
Organism: Aquibacillus rhizosphaerae; assembly: GCF_030282825.1. Classification (GTDB taxonomy): domain Bacteria; phylum Bacillota; class Bacilli; order Bacillales; family Amphibacillaceae; genus Aquibacillus_C; species Aquibacillus_C rhizosphaerae. The sequence continues at coordinate 23,571 of NZ_JASTZU010000051.1, read as the reverse complement.
AATCATTTCTGCATCCTGTTGAGACGTGTCTGTTAAAATGACCACGAATTCTTCTCCACCGTATCTAGCTACAAGGTCTCTTGGCCTTTGAACGGCACTTGCTAATGTTGTTCCGACATTTTTCAAGCACTCATCACCCTTAGAGTGACCATAAATATCATTATAATCTTTAAAAAAATCAACATCAATTAAAATCAAGGATATTTGTGAACCCGATCGAATAGCATTTTTCCACTCTTTTTCAAGATTCTCATCAAAATTTCGTCTATTCGGAATTTGTGTTAATCCATCTATATAAGATAAGTCTCTTAGCTTGGCATTCGCCTCTTCTAGTTCCATTGCCTGTTGCTTGATTTTCTGTTTTTGTCTGTGCAATTCCATAAATACTTTTACTTTACTAATTAAAAACTCTGGTACAATTGGCTTTAATAAATAATCAACTGCGCCTGAATCATAAGCCATACTTACATATTTATCTTCTTTACTAATCGCTGTCACAAAAATAATAGGTATATATTTTGTGCGTTCACTAGATTTCATTATTTCTGCTACTTCAAATCCATCCATCTCTGGCATTTGTACATCCAAAAGTACTAAAGCGATTTCTTCTTCTTCGAGCATTAAACTTAATGCGTCATTACCTGAATTCGCTTTTAATAGTTTTACGTCCAAGCCTTCCAAAATGGCTTCTAAGGCTAAAAGATTCTCTGCTCGGTCATCTACCATTAACACCTTACAATTATTCACTTCTGTCATGAAACAAATTCCCCCAGATAGTTATATGAATTTTTTCTGATAGATTTTATTTCTATCATTTACTACATCAAATAAATGATAGTGTTTTGAAAATCGAATATCCTCTTTTGCACCTATTCCTAAAAAACCTCCAGTACAAAGACTTTCTAGGAACAGTTTTATCGTTCGATCCTGTAGCTCTTGTTCAAAGTAGATAAAAACATTGCGACAAATAATCAGATTCATTTCTCCAAAAACACGATCTGTCACTAGGTTGTGTCCGGCAAATACAGTATGTTTCTTTAACTCTTCTCTTAGAAGAATAGAATTATATTTCACGGTGAAATAATCCGCTAACCTCCCTTTACCACCTGCATCTTCATAATTGTTAGCATACTGCTCTAAGTTTTTTGCTGGATAAATCCCTTCTCTTGCTTTCATCAAGACATCCTCGTTTAGATCCGTACCATAGATTAGCGAGCGATCCAAAAGCCCTTCCTCTTTTAATAAAATGGCTAGTGAATAGACCTCTTCACCAGTCGAGCAGCCTGCCGACCATACCTTTATAAAAGGATACGTTTTTAAGACAGGGACAACCTCTTCTCTAATCAACTTATAAAAAGAAGGGTTTCGAAACATTTCTGTGACATTAATAGATAGGTTTTTTAACACTTCATAAAATGTTTTAACATCATACAAAACCTTATGTTGAAGCTCTGATATATTTTTACTATTCGTCTTTTCTAGAATATGGCTAACTCTTCTAGTCAGGTGATTCGTTGAATAATTTCTAAAATCATACCCATACTTTCGAAAAATAGCCTCTAACAATAATTGAATTTCAATATTCGTATTTTCCTCATGGTTCCATTCATTTTTTTTCATCTTTGTAACCACACTTTAGCCAAGGATAAAAGTTGTTCAATATCTACTGGCTTAGACATATAATCATTCGCGCCAGCTTCCAAACACTTTTGTTTATCTCCTTTCATCGCCTTCGCTGTAAGGGCAATAATCGGAAGATCCTTATATTTTGGTATTTTTCTAACCTCACGCATCGTTTCATATCCATCCATTTCGGGCATCATGATATCCATTAATATCAGATCAATATCTTCGTTTTCTTTTAACCTTTTCAATCCTTCTTTTCCATTCTTCGCAACGACAACTTTCATATCCTGATCCTCTAACACACTGGATAAAGCGAAAATGTTGCGCATATCATCATCCACGATTAGCACCTTTTTATTTGATAGTAATTGGCCTTTTGATGAATACTTTTCTTGTGCTTGATTTTTTTTGAACGATTGGTCTTCAATGTGATGTAAAAACAGTGCAAGTTCATTTATTAATCTTTTTTCTGAACGGTCACTTTCTATAATAATACTGTTCACATACTTTTTTACGATAACTTCATCATCTTCAGAGATCATTTCATCGCTGTACAAAATAATTGGAATAGAGGCAGTATCTGGATTGCTTCTTACCGTGCGCAAGAAATCCAGCGCTTCCTCATCCTTTAAGGAAAAGTGTATCACTATGCTATTTATATTTTGCTGATCTAGTATGTTGTTTGCTTCAACAAAGTTAGTTGCCTTTATATAGGGAATTTTAACTTTTTTAATTTGTTCTATGAAATCTTTACCTTTTCCATCATCATGAATAACGAGCAATTTATTCTCTTCACCTGCAACAACATTCCCTTTTAGGCTTCCATCTATACCTGCGAAAAGCTTCTCAAACTTTTGTCCAGTAATCGGTTTCGTTGTAAAACCAAGCGCACCCAAATCCCTCGCTTTTTGCATCTCGTCTAAAGAGGACACAAAATGAACAGGGATATGACTTGTCTTTTCATCTTCATTAAGGCGCTTAATCACTTCAAAACCGTCAATTCCAGGTAGTTTAATATCAAGAATAATTGCGTCTGGTTTAAAGTTTTTCGCCATCTCTAAGCCTTTCTCTCCCTCGAGAGCGCTCAGACATTTAAATCCTCTATCCCCCGCAAAATCCTTTATTACTTTCACAAAATTCGGGTCATCATCAATGATTAAGAGAATTTTATCCTTCTCAACCTCTTGATAGGAAACTTTCTTTTCTTCTACTATAATCGGCTTTGGAACTTCTTTCTCTTCTAATTCATTTTTATCAGGAATCAGCAAGGTGAATGTACTACCTTCTTTTTCTTTACTTACTAACTGAATTTCTCCACCTAAAAAATTAGAAAATCTCTCGGATATGGATAAACCAAGGCCAGTTCCACCATATTTCCGATTCGTGTTTCCATCCGCTTGACTAAATTCCTTGAATATTAATTGCTGTTTATCTTCTGGAATACCAATCCCGGAATCCGAAACGGAAAATGCTATACAATCCTTACTAGCGGACCTATAGATTTTGATAGATACAAAACCTTCATTCGTAAACTTAAAAGCATTAGATACGAGATTTTTAATAATTTGCTTTAGTCTTTGTGGATCAGTCTGAATCTGTTCAGGTAATTCCTTATCTATTTCTACAGAAAAGTCTAAGCCTTTCGTTATTGCTAATTCCTTAAAGGCCTGCTTTATATCATCTGTAAAATGACGAAGATGAACATAATCTAAATTTACTTCCATCATACCTGCTTCTACTTTGGCTAGATCCAAGATCTCATTAATTAGCTCTAATAAATCATGTGCAGCTGCATAAATTGTTTCAGAGTACTCCACTTCTTTTTCAGTTAAGACGCTTTGCTTGTTATCATACATAATCTTAGAAAGAATAATAATACTATTTAAAGGCGTTCTAAGTTCATGCGACATATTTGCTAAAAACTCTGATTTATATTGGTTTGCCTTTTCTAGGTTTTCAGCTTTTTCTTCTAACAACTTCTGTGTCTTACGAAGCTTTTCATTTTTCTGATTTAACTCGTCTCTCTGTTTTTCCACATCCGAAGATCGTTCCTTAAGCTCCTCATTTACATTCCTCAGTTCTTGCTGTTGGGATTCAAGGCGAGCTTCTGATTTCTTTAATTCTTGCGTTTGTTGCTCTAGTTCCTCGTTCATTTGTTCCATCTCTGTGTTAGTTTCCATTAACTCTTCTTGTTGCTCTCTTAATTCCTCGGTTAGTTTTTGACTTTGATCTAGTAATGCCTCCTTCATTTCATTCGCTTGATGAGAAGTAATGGCAATGGCAACGGACTCGCCTATATTTCCCAAAAATTCAACATGGTGTTCTTCAAAAGTTCCCATCGTGCCAAGAACGATTACTGCTTTTGTCTCATCATTATATACACACGGAATAATCGTCATTTGATTTGGCTTTAACTGAACAATGCCTGTATCTACAATTATATTGTTTTCCGGAATCTCTTCTATTATTTTCATCTGTTGGTCTACTGCTACCTGGCCAATTAAACCTTCTCCAGCCTTAAAATCCCTATGTGAATAAGGATGTCCGTAGCTTCCTACCTGTCTTAATATATTATCCTCTTCTAACACGTATAAGACTCCAACAATAGCATCAACATGATTAGTTAGATTTTTTATCACTTCATCTGTTGATCGCGATAAACTTTGTGCATTTTGAATGGCACTACTTAATTGAACCCTTCCACTTCGAATATAATTTTGCCTTGTATTAACATTCATCATTTCGTTTAACACTTTAGTCATTTGGTGAAGTGCGTCTGTTACTTCAAAAAGGTTATTAAAGTTTTCATCCTCTAATTGTTGGATCAAACTTTTGCTAAATTCATTTTTATTCTGAAAGCTTAATGATTCAGAGTGTTCATGAATATTTTTTGTTTCATAAAAAATGACTCCGGCAATCTTTCTTAGTGATCGTTTTAATTTATTTAAATCGGTACACACTCTACCTAATTCATCAATGGAGGTCATACTTAGGTGTGTAGTCAATTCTCCCTCAGAAATTTTCGTAATCGATTCTTTAATTTTTATAAGACTTTTCTTATTCGAATAGTTGAACATATTAATGGTTAGTAATAAAAGGGCAACTAGTCCAACTGTAATAATAATAAAGTGTATTTGCACTTGGTTAGTCGGAATCGTTTCATGAATTATCGCAAATATTAAATAACTAGTAACTGAATAAACAGCCAAGAAAATGCCTACAACTGTTATGACCGTTTTATTGATTAAACTAAATTCTTTATATTGATTAGGCTCAATGATCGTTTCAACAAGCGTTGGTTCTTCTAAAGTATCCGATAAAAGCCTTTCAGCTATAAAATAATTATTAATAAAATTAACTAATACAGACTGAAATAATGCTACCAGTGCTGCAATATAAGTAGTGATTTCAAGAGGTACGTATATATTTGTAATTAAAATAACAATACATACACCATAGGCCCATCTAATAGACGCACTAAACGCTTCCTTTAATGGGTATTTAAGTAGTTTTAATTTAATTTCTGATAACTGTGAATCATCTAAACTATCATCTGTATAAAAAGATTTTACTGGCTTGTACAATCCAAAATACCGAATAGATAGACCATGACTAAATGTGACAATCAGCGCAATCACTAAACCAATAGTAGAGTATTGCAAACGTTCCCCAAGTAAATCACCATGGTAAAAGACAACATATACCGCCAAAGGAATTAAAACTAAATACGATATTCCTTCCATCATAATCGTTGATCTTACAAATAAATCTCTCGCTTTATTCACCGTTAGCCCCCCTGCCCAAGTAATTTAAACCTAAGAATATATTATATCGTTTATATGCATGATTTGTAATGTCTATAAATGGATAAGTTGTCACAAAGTGAAACTTCCATCAGTAGTTTCTTATAGTGTGCCTAAAATGTATTATTTTGTCGAGTGAATAACACAAGATAAAATATGATTCAATGTACTCATCTAATCTCTCAGCTTCATTAAAAGGAAAAACAGCAATAAACTATGAATTGAGTCAATTTCATAATTACCTTATCAGTCATCTGCGACAATAGATAGTTTGGAAATAGTTTTATTCAACTATATATTGTTGTAGGTGACGACAAAATTAGTATTATGAAATGGACTAAATTGTATATATTTCCATTTTAATTAGGATAATTACCCAATTGCAGTTGATAGCAGGCTGAAAAAAATAAAAAAGAGGCTTCTCATGCTTTATTAAAGCACTGAGATGCCTCTTTACGTTTGCTATTCTATCAGGGGCTTGAGCAGCTATTACATCATTATACCGTTAACTCTTTATGAAATACTTATATACGAGGAGAGTATACTAATGAGAAAAAAGCATCAATTAATTTTCTTATTTAGAACAAATTAGCTTTTACTACTACATTGTATAGGAATGGATTATGAAAATGTATCAATTTTTTGCGTATTGCTAAACAGTCCAAATGATAAGGTACAAATATTTTTTATGACTGTTCACTATCCAAGAACCTTAATTAATCACTTACTTGAAGAAAAAAAGCAAATTAATCGTGGCTTATATGACATTAGAAATTGGAATAAGTGTTATATCATTATACTTATAATAAGAACCTACAATTCCCTGTCTTAATAGCGGGGATTATCCACTTAAAGGATAGCTCTTTTCAGTACAACTCTAATTTGTTAAATTAGTAATAAGAACTTTCATTGCCTTCATAATAAGTATCATAAAGATTTTTATAGTTATCTTTTAACTTAGCAATGTTAGTGGCATCATTTGAAATAAAATTAATAACATCAGTGCTTACATATAATAAATATTCATTGGAATAGAATGAAATATATGCTGTTGGTAGTCCCTTTCTCGCAATTAAACAATAGTTATATACATCTAACAGGATTAATATTTTTTGTAACAGCATATACGATTCCATCATTTGTATCGCTTTCTAATACTACATATTCTTTCCAATTCCTCAAATAAATTACTTGGCCAACTCTTGATTTGGCTGATTTGCGTTTTCCATTGAAAATATATTCAGAAATAAAGATAGCATTAATGAGTTTAACTCTACTTAAACATTATTTTCATTTAACATCTCTTCTTATTTTAGCAAACTGACTAATAATACACGGTATTAGCTTTTTCGCAGCAACATACTTGGCACACAAAAGGCTTCAGCGAAGGAATTAGTAGAACACTTCCCTTATCTAGGAGAAAATCTACAACATTGGCGGTAAAAAGGACAAGGTCTCTCCTGTTTCCTCTTAGAAAAACTGACTCCTCCAACTGAATGACAGCCTTTCTTAAGTTAATCTCCTCTTATACCAGCACTCATTTCCACAAAAGTTGTCCCTTTGGATGTCTGCTTATAACCCACAAAAATAGGAGTGGTCTGAACCTGATCTTCTGACTCGATATAGTTCAGTACCTCCCAGAATTTCTCCTGTGAAGATATCTCTAATTCCTCAAAAGCTATTGTCATGACCATATCCTTGACGAAGAAATAACTGCGGAAGCTTACATTTTCCTCTTTCGGTAGCTCTACCTGGCCTTCTTCAACCACAAAGAAGAGTTCCGCAACCATTAGCTGATCGAAAGGGTTGCTCATTATCGCAAAAAACATATCACCTGTGGGATGGTATCCATGCTTTGTCAACAGTGCTTCAAAGTCCTCAAAGGCCAAGTGAATTTCCTCTGGAAGGAACCGGTACAGTTTGGACGCTACATTTTTATATGAAATAGCATGATGATCATACACCATGAGATTCACCTGAACCTAATACAGGAACATAAAGATCAAGAATGATATCACCATAGACTTCCAATAGAACACAATAGAACGAGTCTTCAACATCTACCTCGCTTTCAGTTGCATAGTTCTTTATGCTGTCATAGGCTTGGTTGAAATCCTGGTAATGTTCGGCCTGTCTGAGCAGAAGTGCATCCCGTACATCCACCTTTTCCTTATATTGAATGTCTGAGTCACCAGCCATTTCAACCTTTTCATTGATTGGTCGATAGTATGTAAACTCACCCTTGTCTCCGGTATCGTGGGCTTTAAAAGTAAAAAAAACAGGTCCATTCTTATAGACTCTCTGCTCCAACTCAAGCTCTTCAAGAATCGCAAAGCCTTCCTGCCACTCCTCTTTTTTTCCTTTCATGGAATACGTCATCAAATGGTCGAAATATAGTGAACCTCTTTTGATATCCATTCTTATCCTTTCCTTTCCATACCAATTTTTTTAGACGATTTGATTCTGCTCTGATACACATTGAATCTATCAAACCTAAATTTGCAGTAAAGAATCACCAGCTGCTCAGGCAGGACGAAAATCATGGTGTAGAAGATTAGGATCGGAAGGATGATTAATATAGCAGATTCAAAATATTCCATTTGAAAATTTCTAATAAAATACTGAATAGTAAAAACACAACTGAGTCCACCCACAATGGCAACCGGTAAATAAGATTTGGTCTCAAACCGTTCCCTGGTTTGTCCTCGGGATGAACCTTCATGATACTCCCCTTTTTTTAACAGTCTTAAAAACCGAAATATTGTAATACCCAGCAATAAAGTGGCAGTAGTTAAAACAATAATGGTAAACAACACCAAAGACTCTGCTGTAGCTTGCTCTCCTTCTCCTATTGTGAACAGGGCCCATAATAAAGCAGGAAAAGTAAAAAGCATTTGAGAAACCAGGATTGTCAAAAGATATTGCAACTTCTCAAACCTTTTATAAATAGCAGGTATACAGAACAGTAAGGATAATATACTGAAACAGATGGAAGCTGCAAAGTGTATCTCTTGAATAGTATCAGTACTAGGATACTTCGTGTAAGAAGAGGCAATAGAGTAAGTCAAATAATAAATTAGCCATTGAAGAGGAATGGCTAAAATCAAATTACCTCCTAAAGATGTGGGACTTTGCCTCCCTGAAACAATTGGTGCTTTTAATACTTCGAAATATTGCTCAGGCAATTTATTTAGCATAAATCTTCACCTTCTTTCTTTTAGTGAAACCATCCTTTAATCTTATCCATCACGGATTTTCCAGTCTTTTCATCTTTTTTATTTAGCAAAGTATTTGCAGCAATTCCTGCGGCAACCCCAATTGCGGTTCCAACACCCGGAATAGGAATGAAAGCCGTACCCGCTACAGTGAAAGCTGCTTGGACAGCCCCTCCTACTGCTGTGTCAATCGCTGTATCTACTGTTGCCCTTCCTATAGCTTCTCCTCCTGTCAATCCGCCTTCCACAGCAGTATTATAATTACTGTAGTAGTTCAAACCAGCAATTACAGGACCAAGGCTTTTGGTTGCACCTTTTAGCACCCCGCTCTTGGCAATGCCTTTGATATCCACAGTGTCCTTAAGGGATTTCCCAGAACCTTTAACTGCTGCAACTCCAACTGTTTTTACTTTCTCAAAAGGAGTGGCATAATCATTCCAGTACTTTAATAAAGGATTCTTCTCTAAGGCTTTCTCACCTACTGAAGACCATCCGCTTTGGCCTGGCTTTTTCGAAGCATATTTTAGGATAGTTGTGTTTTTAGCTGCTGTAGCAATTAATAATCCAAGTTACCCCATTACATTATCTTACAATAAGCACTGTGTTCATATAGTAAAAAGGAATTGATTACCTTCAATAATTATTAACATGGATACAAAACAAAGAAAGAAACCAAATCATTTGAGATTTGGTTTTCTAATCGGTTTGATATTTTCATATATTTATCTACCTAAACGATTATGCTTTTCTTTTTCGCATGAAGAGGAAGAGCATGCCACCTAAGAAGAGTAAAAACCCTACTAATAAGTACTGATAGATCGTAGTGGCAGTTTCCGGTAGTTTTTGTCCGTCATCCGTTACAGGCTGTTGTTCTATTTCTTCCTGTTCAAAAACGGTATAGGTGCTGAAGTGATCGGTTTGTGCTGTCACGTTTCCATCATGCCACTCTCCGCCGATTGCTTCCCATTCTTCGAGTTCTGGATTCCAATAGAAAAGTTGCAACTGATCTTTATCATTTACTTTGTTGCTATCAACAGAAAAAGTCAGTGTCACTTTTTCGTCGAAGGTTTTTAATTCTTTTTCGCCTTGTTTGATTTCAAAATCATAGACCACACTCAATGCTTGATCTATATCAGCTAAACGCTCAAACTGAATTGATGCAGCCTCGGATCCATTAGCGAAATTGGAGGCAGCTAGTTGCAAGCTGACATTTTTTAACTGAATGATAATCGTTATACGATGCTCCTTCAGCCATTTTATTTGGTCAGAAGTAAATGCTAGATTAATAGAATCATTATAATCACGTAAATCTATCCGTAATTCACCCTGATTAGCTAGCTCATGGAGCGAGTCTGTTTCGATCGTTGCCTCGCCATTGGTAACGTCAGGTGTTAAGGTAACACTGGTTTGTTTCTTTGGAGCTTTTGAGTCCTCAGGATCTTCTGGATCGACAGGGTCTTTTGAATCTTCAGGATCTTCCGGATTGACAGGTTTTTCGGGATCTTCAGGGTCCGGTGAAACTGGATCAGAAGTATCGATTGCTTTGAAATTTGCAACGACACTATTATTGTTATAAGTCACAGTTACCTCGTAATCATCTGCAGTTATATTATCGAATTCACCTTTCACGTTGTCAGCAGTCATTAAAGTAATATTCGCAGCCTTGTCTATTTCATAATTAGAAAGATCCAAATTCAGATCCCCGCCATCAAGGTATAACAGTCCATCTACATTTAGTTGAGTTTCGTCATTATCCATTGCAATATTCAGGCTTCCAGCTTCCATTGTTAAATTACCGTTTAAATTCAGAGGTTCATCGACATTAACTAAAACTGTACCATTTTCTACATAAAGATCGCCTTCACCAAAAGCAGTCGCAGAAGTAGCTTCTAATGTTCCTCCTTGCAGCAATGTGCCTCCTGAATAACTATTACTTCCTGTCAATGTAAGTGTACCTGTCCCCTGCTTGGTAAGCATACCACTGCCAGTGATATCATTTCTCCACCAATCTTGGGCATTAAATCTTCCTTTTGAAGCATCCATATTTACTGTTACATTGCTTAAAAACGCACCATATCCATCAGATGCTGTTACCAAATCAATTCTTCCCCAACCATTTGATTCGTCTATTACAGGGTAGCCTGATTCAATTTCTGTGGTATACAATACTTCTCTACGCTGTTGATCAGTCAAATAAGGTTGACGAGTTTCCAATAAAACTTCAGCGCCTTTAGGTACTACAGGGTCTAAACCTTTTATGCCAGTTTGAGGTAATCCGTATGTAAGTTTTTCCCGATAGAATGCTTTATTTGCTTCATGATCTTCCCATTTTTGTTCATCGTATGCACTTTCAAATGTATAATCCTCTGTTACCGTATGTGCATATTCATACAAGCTCATTTCTTTTGATGCAGCTAATTCACCGAATACTTCTCCAGCATTTTGGTAAGCCTTATCCAATACCTCTTGATTTTCTGTAAGGTTGTATGCGTAGGCAGTCATTGCAGTTGATTGTATTCTTGCTCCTATAACATCAAGTGGAGAGTGCATACCAGTCACTATTCTGTTTTCTCCCATTTGAGCTGCTCTAGTTAAAAATTCAGAAAATCTTTCCGGTGTTGCGTATGCAAATCCGAATGTTGACAAATAAGCTGCACTTGTATGCCCGCTCGGAAAAGCTCCGTCTTTACCTCTCCCGTCTTCCGCTTTTCTTTTTACATATTCTAATGCAGGAATTACTTCCACATTCGTTTCGTATTGTTGGAAATGTTTCTCTCCTGTTTCTTTTTTGCCGCCTGAAGGTAATTCTTCTACTTTACTTTCACCACTACCGATTGTAGCCCATTCAGGTAAACCATTCTCATCAACAACTTCTTTCACTTCTCCATTTGAATTCATTCTGTACGGCCTTGGAGATGAGAAAAAGTACTTAGACGGGTTTGAAGAAGAAGGATTTCTAAATCTAATTAAAGCAACTAAATCCATCGCATCTCTAAGTTCAGATTCCTCCCATTTCCCCATTCCTTGGCTTTGATCTTCAACAGTCATTTCTTCCAATACCATATTCATTTCATCTACAGTTCTTACAACATTTGTTATCGGATTAACGATATCTACGTAGTTATTAGCCAAAGGGCCATAAGCATCCATCATGCTATATATCTTATCTCGTTGATCATCATAATAGGCCGCTAACGCTTCTTCATCCGTTCTGTTTTTAGTAATGTCTTCTACATACTTAATATTAGCTTCCCAAGTCTCTGAATCTCTGATTTCTTCGTTTGCATATGTTTTCTTATCCGCTACTACCTTTGTCTTATCATTTTTATATCCATCAAAATAAACGGTAGGTCCGTCACCATATTTAGCAACCTTACCATTTACACCTGGTACAGTTAACGCTGTTCCGTCTCTCCAATCTGGTTGATTCATAGACCATACCTGATCAAAACCACCTAAAATACTTATAAAAGGATTAGTCGCAGCTATATTCTTTAAGTGTGAATCATTAGCATTTCCGCCATTATCCACTGCTGGTAAAGGCTGCTCAACTTCAGGAGGATTTGTATTTATTTCTCCAGTAGTCCCTTGTGGCTTTGAAGGTTTTGAATGCTCCTGACTAGAATATTGACTAGCGGCCAGAACAGGAAGCTCTAAAGAAGTCATAGTTAGCACTGCAAGTAGTAATATTATCGATATTTTTTTCATGAATTTCATACCTTTTTCATTTCTCCTTTTCTGTTGCATATTTTTAACCCACAAATTTCACTTTAAGGGATTCTTGTTAAATGAATGTAGGGAAATTGTTGTAATTTTGTAAATTTTATGTAGAAAAGGAGAGACTTATTACGAAAATTAGCAGGTTGAGTATTAGTAGAGAAAAATGCTATTGGCCTGCCCCAGGTTTTGTTGCAATTGTGGTAAAGTGAGACTTCAATCAGTGGAAGTTTTACACTCGCACTGATTGTAAGTGCGGTTATGGGTCAGTAACTGTCAAAAGACAAAAAATTACGCTCACATATTTAAATATTTGCAATTAAAAAACTCTCAAAAATTCATAGAGAATTAATGAGAGTTCTTATTTAAATAAATTTATTAATTTAAAGTGATTAAAATGTGGTCATCACATAATACCAGTGCTTGAGACATTGGTGTATCAAGGGTTTTTTGGGGGCAATATTACATCATGCCGCCCATACCGCCCATGCCACCCATGTCTGGCATGCCGCCACCGCCAGCATTGTCTTCAGGTAGGTCTGCAACTACTGCTTCCGTAGTTAAGAACATCGCTGCAACAGATGCTGCGTTTTGTAGAGCTGAACGAGTAACTTTTGTAGGGTCAACGATACCAGCTTCAACCATGTTTACCCACTCGCCAGTAGCTGCGTTGAATCCAATGCCTACTGCTTCGCCTTTAAGACGTTCTACAATGATAGAACCTTCAAGTCCAGCATTGTGTGCAATTTGGCGAACTGGCTCTTCAAGCGCACGAAGTACGATGCTTGCACCAGTAGCTTCATCACCTGATAAGTCAAGTTCTTTTACTTTCGTATAGACGTTAAGAAGTGCAGTACCACCACCAGCTACGATACCTTCTTGTACCGCCGCACGAGTAGAGTTTAACGCATCCTCAATACGAAGTTTACGTTCTTTTAATTCTGTTTCTGTAGCAGCACCAACTTTAACTACTGCAACACCACCAGAAAGTTTAGCTAACCGTTCTTGTAATTTTTCTTTATCAAATTCAGAAGTTGTTTCTTCAGATTGTGCACGGATTTGTGCAACACGAGAAGAAATCTGTTGTGGATCTCCAGCACCTTCTACAATCGTAGTATGTTCTTTTGTAACAACTACTTTTGAAGCACGTCCTAATTGCTCGATACCAGTGTTTTTAAGCTCTAGTCCAAGGTCTTCAGTGATTACTTCAGCACCAGTTAATGTCGCGATATCTTCTAGCATCGCTTTACGACGATCACCGAATCCAGGAGCTTTAACAGCAACTGCATTGAATGTACCGCGAAGTTTGTTCACTACTAATGTTGCTAGTGCTTCACCTTCTACATCTTCAGCAATCAATAGAAGTGGCTTACCTTGTTGAACTACTTGCTCTAGTACAGGTAGTACTTCTTGAATGTTATTGATTTTCTTATCTGTAATAAGAATGTATGGATCTTCTAGTTCTGCTTCCATTTTATCCTGGTCAGTAACCATATATGGAGAAGAATAGCCACGGTCAAATTGCATACCTTCTACAACTTCTAACTCCGTGTTAAATCCTTTAGATTCTTCAATTGTGATAACACCATCGTTACCAACACGTTCCATTGCTTCTGCAATCAATTGACCTACTTCATCATCACCAGATGAGATAGCTGCAACTTGTGCAATAGATTCTTTGCTTTCGATTGGTTTAGATATTTTTCTTAATTCTTCTGTAGCAACAGCTACAGCTTTTTCAATTCCACGACGTACGCCAACTGGATTTGCACCAGAAGCAACATTTTTCAAACCTTCTTGAATCATTGCTTGCGCAAGTACTGTTGCTGTAGTTGTACCATCACCTGCTACGTCGTTTGTTTGAGAAGCAACCTCAGATACGAGTTGTGCACCCATGTTTTCAAACTTATCTTCTAGTTCGATTTCTTTAGCAATCGTAACACCATCATTTGTAATTAAAGGTGAACCGTACTTTTTATCTAATACAACATTACGTCCTTTTGGCCCTAATGTTACTTTTACCGCATTTGCTAATGTATCTACTCCTCGTAGCATTGCACGGCGAGCGTCTTCACTAAATTTAATTTCTTTAGCCATTTATAAAAGCCCTCCTTAATTCTATTTCAGTTATGATATTAAGTTATCTACTCTTCGAAATCTAAGCTACTACATTTAATACTTTTCAAATTAACCAATTACAGCTAAGATGTCACTCTCTCGAAGAATTAAGTATTCATTACCTTCATACTTCACTTCTGTTCCTGCAAATTTAGAGAAAATAATAATATTACCTTCCGCAACTTCAGGGGCAATTTTTTCTCCCTTATCTGTTACACGACCAGAACCAACTGCAATAACCTTACCTTCTTGTGGTTTTTCTTTAGCGGAATCTGGTAGTACAATCCCACTTGCTGTTTTTTCTTCTTGCGCAACAAGCTCAATAATTACGCGATCTCCTAGTGGCTTTAGCATTGTTAAAACCCTCCTTAAATATATTTCGAATGGTTTATTTAATTTTTAGCACTCACTAACTAAGAGTGCTAACACAATTATTATATTAATTAATTCAGTAAAATATTGCAAGTAAAGTAATTTATTTTTTTATAATTTTTTTTAAGCTATGTGAAATATTAAATGTATAAGGACCATCCTTAAGAGCTAATCCAATTTTGTTTGGACTAACTATTTCAATTTTATTCTAAACTTATGTTAAAATACGTACAATGAACAAAGAAATTGTAAATTTTGTTTGAAGGAGTCGTTGTTGTTTGCCAAAAAAATATTGGTACGTTATTTTAACTTATGTATTAATGCAGCTATCTTCTTATGTGGTTGCAGGAATATTACGCCTATTCACTATAGATGATGCAACTTTTTTCACGGTTGCTATCTCTTGGAATATAATAAGCTTTGTTGGTGCCTTAATCATCATCTTATATCTATTACGTCAGGATATGAAAAAAACGCCATTAAGGGATTCATCCACGGTTAGTGGAATTATTGGTTGGTCTATCTTAGGTGTATTCCTAGCAATTGCAGCACAAATAGTCTCTACGCTCATTGAAACATTTGTATTAGGGATTGAACCAGGTTCTGAGAATACACAAAATATCATGAACATTGCCAGAGCTGCTCCAATATTTATCGTAATCGTCTCTATTATTGCCCCAATATTAGAAGAAATAATCTTCCGAAAGATAATTTTTGGAACTATTTACGAGCGGACGAACTTTATTCTTGCTGCACTCTCATCAGCGCTCATTTTTGCTTTTGTTCATAATGACATTACTCATCTTCTTACATATACTGCAATGGGTTTTGTATTTGCATTTCTTTATGTACAGACGAAGAGAATAATAGTGCCTATACTTGCACATATGGCAATGAATACAATGGTAGTCATAGCACAATTAAGTGTTGATCCAGAAGATGTTGACAAGATGGTTGAAGATTTAAATCAATTACAAGTAATAATTGGAGGCTACTTTTAAATGAGGACATCACCTTTATTTATGGCTTCCCTATATTTTGGTATGGGAGTTTTATTTACGTATATTGCAATCCAATCGGTTGAGGATACAATATGGAACTTCATTACAATCTTACTCGCCTTTTTTGCTACATTAGATTTTGTAGTGTCGATGAGATTATTTAAATTACACATCAAAATTACGAAAGCCAAAGATAACAATAAATAAAAGAAAACAGCTATCCGAACTCGGTTAGCTGTTTTCTTTTATTAACACTCATTCTTCTTCTGCATCATCCTCATTATCAAGTGGATAATGCTTCATAAAGTAAATCAATGATTGAAGTTCTACCGCTAAATCAATGTGATGTACACGTACACCTTCAGGCACTGTAATTCTAGCTGGTGTAAAATTAAGAATCCCAGTTACTCCTGAATCAATAAGTCTTTCTGTTATTGTTTGAGCCTCAGAGAGTGGTACAGTCAAAATAGCTGCACCTACATCATGCAATTTATCTTCTAATTGATCGATATGATAAATCGGCACTCCTCCTACTTCAGTTCCAACCTTACCTGCATCTGCATCAAAAGCCATTTCTATTTTTGTATTGTTGTTTTTCATAAAATTATAATTTAAAAAAGCTGTACCCAAGTTACCGACACCAATTAATGCAACAGGTGTGCTTTCATCTTGGTCTAACGTTTTACGGAAAAATTCCAATAAATACTCCACGTTATAGCCATAACCTTTTTTACCCAATGCTCCAAAATAGGAAAAGTCTCTACGGATTGTTGCCGAATCAACTTTAACCGCATCACTTAACTCCTTGGATGATACTCTTAATTTACCTTGAATATGCAAATTATTTATAAATCGATAATATAATGGAAGTCGTTTTGCAGTAGCTTGTGGTATTTTACTTTGATCGCTCATTTAAATATCCCCTTACATACATTATTTATGTATTTCTGAATTGAATTATATAGTAACTTTCACTCTGTTAGCGCATCCATTTATTACTTATGCCCAATTGACCTCTTCATTTAATTATACTAGTTAACTTTTATTTTACCAGAAATTCCTTTTAATGTCGTGAATTGTTTAACAAACATTATGTAGTTATACTTTTCTATCATACAAATTATTATTCAGGTATCCATAGACTTGCTAGTTTAAAGTACGTTACGATACACTTAATTTATTGAGGTGAACAAAATGATTTTAATGCAAATAAACAATCTAGTTAAACGATATGGTGCTGAACTAATTTTATCGAATATTAAAGTCGAAATACAATCTAATGATCGCATTGCAATCGTAGGAAGAAATGGAGCAGGTAAATCTACGCTTCTAAAAATCATGGCTGGACAGCTTTCTTATGATGAGGGTACCATCCATCAACCGAAAGATAGCACATTAGGTTATCTTGCTCAAAATACAGGATTAGAATCCTCCCAAACCATATGGGAAGAAATGCTCGGTGTATTTCAACATTTGGTTAATAAAGAAAAAGAACTAAGAGAAATGGAACTCAAAATGGGTGATCCAGCTATTATGAACGATACAGCTACACATGAGCAACTCTTAGTTAATTATGATCAAAAGCAACAGGCATTTAAAGTAGAAGGCGGCTATCACTATGAAGCAGATATAAGAGCCGTACTTAATGGCTTGCACTTTCAAAATCATGACTTAGACACACCGATTAATGAACTCAGCGGTGGGCAAAAAACAAGGCTCGCTCTAGGGAAACTATTACTGTCTAAGCCTGATATGCTCATACTGGATGAACCAACTAACCACCTAGATATTGAAACACTCACATGGTTAGAAGGTTATCTAAATAATTATAGTGGTGCGGTTATTATCGTTTCCCACGACAGGTATTTCTTAGACAAAACGGTCAACATTGTTTATGAAATCTCACGAAATAAATCCGCAAAATTCCATGGGAATTATAGTAAGTATTTAGAGAAAAAAGCAGCTAACTATGAACAGGACATGAAACAATTTGAAAAACAACAGTCTGAAATCAAACGTATGGAGGATTTTGTTCAGAAAAATATTGTTCGTGCCTCTACAACTAAACGCGCACAAAGTAGGAGAAAACAATTAGAGAAAATAGACAAGCTTGATAGACCTAGCGGAAATGAAGCATCTGCTAAATTTTCTTTTGACATTCAAAAAAGAAGTGGTAATGATGTGCTTAAAGTACAAGACGCGGCTTTTAAATATGAGGATGGAGAGGACTATATTTTTTCTAATCTCAATTTTAATGTCTCACGAGGGGATCGCATTGCCTTAGTTGGACCAAACGGGGTTGGAAAAACAACCTTACTAAAAACAATCATTGGTGACCATCAAGTTAGTAAAGGAACCATTCAAATTGGTACAAATGTTCAAACTGGGTATTATGACCAAGAGCAAGCAAACTTAAATTCATCAAAAACTGTTCTACTTGAACTATGGGATGATTATCCAACGATGAATGAAAAAGACATCCGAACCGTACTAGGAAACTTCTTATTCTCTGGAGATGATGTTCAAAAACCTGTTTCCGCATTAAGTGGTGGCGAGAAGGCAAGACTCTCCTTAGCCAAACTAATGATGGAAAAATCTAATCTATTAATACTAGATGAACCAACAAACCACTTAGATTTAGATAGTAAGGAAATACTTGAGGCAGCGCTAATGGAGTTCCCTGGAACAATTTTGTTTGTTTCCCATGACAGATATTTCATTAATAAAATCGCAACACAGATTGTAGAAATGCTTCCTCAACAAACACATGTATATTTAGGTGACTATGATTATTATTTAGATAAAAAACAAGAGGCGCTTGAACTAGAAGAATTAAATAAGCAAGAAAATAAAGTTGTGGATAATGCAAATCCTGTGAAATCAAATTTTGAACAAGATAAAGAAGAGAAAAAGGAACGCCGAAAAAGAGAACGTAGAATTCAAGAAGTTGAAATAGAAATAGAGCAAATTGAACAAACAATAGAGGAAATTGAAGACTTGTTATGTAAACCTGAAGTCTTTCAGGATCATGAAAAAGCATTAGAGTTAACAGAGAAAAACGAGAAAAATAACCACCAATTAGAAACACTTATGGAAGAATGGGAAGAGCTTCATGAATAGAACGTTGATGAAAAGTAGGGTACTGGCTATAAGTCATTATCCTATTTTATTTATACAAAAACCGCCTGAATAAATTTCTATAGACATTATATCTACAAAAGATGAGTCTTTGTGCATAGTTGTCTAAAACCTTTATTTTACGGTGTTTTGTCTATACGTTAGCGACTTATTCGACCTATTCACAGGTTTATCCACAAATAATGGTTGATATATCTGTTTTCTACAGGTTTATCCCCATTATCCACAATTCAACACTTACTTATCCACAAAAGTTATCCTCAATAGAAAAGTTGAAACTATAACTTTCTACCCTGTTCTATCCACAGTTTGAAAATTTGATTGTTGATAACTGTAGTTTTTTGTAGAATCTATGCCATTTTAAAGACTTACATGCATAAAAAGAACTAAGACCAATGGATAGTTTGGCCTTAGTTCTTACTAATTTTCATACTTAGTCCTTAATGAATACTTCTCTAGACTTAAAGATGGGTTTGCATTTAAATCCCACGCTGCACGATGTCCCTGGTTATACGCAACAGTTCCTGCAGCTGCTATCATCGCTGCATTGTCTGTACATAAATAAAGTGGAGGAATAAGTAGCTCAATTGGTGATGCTACAAACTTTGCTTCTAATTCTTTACGAAGCCCCTTATTAGCTGCAACTCCGCCCGCTACAATCACTTGCTTTACATCATAGGCTATCGCTGCTTTTAATGTCTTTGTTACGAGGACATCGATAACACTAGCTTGAAAACTTGCTGCAATGTCTTCCTTTTCTAATACTTCATTCCTTTGTTCAGCGTTATGAAGTTTATTAATCACAGCTGATTTCAAACCACTAAAACTAAAATCATAGGAGTCCTGCTCTAACCATGCACGAGGAAAATCGATAGTCTCTTTGCCTTCCTGCGCTAGTTTATCGATAAAGGGGCCTCCAGGATAAGGTAATTGCAACGTCCTAGCAACTTTATCATAAGCCTCCCCTGCAGCGTCATCCCTAGTCTCACCAATGATTTCAAAGGAACCATGGTCCTTCATTAGAATCAACTCTGTATGCCCGCCTGAAACAACTAAAGCTAATAAAGGAAAAGAAAATTCCTTTTCTAATTGATTCGCATAGATATGACCAGCTATATGGTGGACCCCAATCAAGGGTTTGCTATTTGCGAATGCCAGTGCTTTAGCAGTATTAACTCCTATTAACAAAGCACCGACAAGCCCTGGCCCTTCTGTTACTGCTACAGCGTCTATATCATCTATAGTCATTTTAGCTTTCGTAAACGCTTCTTCCAAAACAATAGTCATTTGTTCTACATGGTGTCTTGAGGCTATTTCTGGTACTACACCACCAAAGCGTTTATGGCTTTCTATTTGTGAAGCAACGACGTTAGAAATGATCTCTGTCCCATTTTTAACAATTGCTACTGCTGTTTCATCACAACTGGTTTCTATTCCAAGTATGTACTGATCTTTTATATTCATAAATTCACCCACATCACTAATGCATCTTCATTATTATCTGTATAATAGTTTTTTCTAATACCGCCTGGAACCAATCCGTAATTTTTATAAAGATTCTGGGCAACCAAGTTAGAAACTCGTACCTCTAACGATAATCTTGCCGAACCTAGAGCAATCGCTTGGTTAATAACGTATTGAAATAGTGCTTTACCATACTTCTTACCCCTATAATTTGGATCAATTGCTATATTTGTTATCTGTGCCTCATCAATTACTACCCATAGACCACAAAATCCACATATAAGTCCATCCTTTTCAACTACAAAATAAAACGCATAAGGATTTTCTGTTAGTTCTTTATAATAAATATCCTTTGTCCACGGGATTGAAAAGGACGTTGCTTCTATTTGAGCAACTCGATCAATATCCATTACAGTCATCTGTCGAATGATAACCTTAGTCATCTTTACTTTTCTCCTGTTTTTCTAACCACTTTGCTTCTGCCTCGACTAACCGTAAATAGTTAGGTGTTAATGTGTGTAGTGAATCAGGTTGTTTTCCCGCACCAGCTAAGGCAAGCAATGACGGACGAGGTAAATGGTACATAGATTCTGGAATTATAGCTAGATCACCCATATACTCTTCAATTAGACCCTTATGAATATCAACATCTTGACTTAAGAACACGGTTGGCTTACCTTCCTCAGCCAAGCGTTCTAACCATTTTTCAAATGAAATATTTATCTCGTCCCATAAAAGTGTAACATTACCTTTATCATTAGACTGATACAAACCTGTGTAAACTAATCCCCGACGTGCATCAAAGAAAGGGCAGACTTGCTTATTTAAATAGGCACTTTGATAAGCAACTACTTCCAGACTTGATACTGCTACAATTGGAATGTTTAATGTCCATGCCATTGTTTTAGCAGTCGACAAACCTATTCTAACTCCAGTATAGGAACCTGGGCCCTTTGCTACCACTATTTTATCTAAATCTTTTGGATTAACCTCGGTTTCACGCATGATTTGATCAATAGCTGGTAATAAACGAACAGAGTGATTCTTTTTTACTTTTGTAATATACTCTCCGGCAAGTTGTCCTTCCTTGAGAACTGCCACTCCCATCGTTTCATTTGAAGTATCTATAGCAAGAATATTCATCGAGCTAACTCCTCACATATCTTTTCAAAGTCATTGCCCTTTGGATAAAAGCTAATAATACGAGTATTCTCATCTTTGACTCGTAGGACAATGTCCAATCTATTTGTTGGTAAAAATTCTTTTATAAAACTTGCCCATTCAATTACTGTAATACCATCACCATTAAAATACTCATCAAATCCAATATCTTCGTCACTTCCCTCAAGACGATAAACATCCATATGGTACAATGGCAATTCACCAAGATATTCTTTAACGATTGTAAATGTAGGACTATTTATTGTTCTTTTTACTCCTAAGCCAAATCCTAAGCCTTTAGTAAATGTTGTTTTTCCTGCTCCTAAGTCCCCTTCTAAGGTGATAACATCGCCCGGACGAAGCAATGTCGCCAACCTTTCTGCAACTTTTTTAGTTTCTTCTGATGTTTTCGTGATAAACTCAACTTTGTTCATTATATCCACCTACTTCAAATGCGTGTATCCAGACTTATCCAATATCGATACATCTTTATCTTCATGTAAAAATACATTTGGATTTGAATCCGTATAATCCGTAACATACCCAATCGCAGTTACTTTTGTTTTTGTACTTTCTGCAACCTTTTTAACAATATCCCAATCTTTTTTGGGAACTGTGCCAATTAACTCAAAATCTTCTCCACCAAATAGCTTCCACTCTTTCTGCATATCTTTGTCAAACCCTTTTAAAAGGTCGTGATAAGGAATACTATTATACTCTATGTTCATTGTTACTTTTGAAGCGTCTGCTATTTCTGCAGCTTCATTAGCAATCCCATCACTAATATCATTTAAAGCTATTCTAGATATACTTTTCAAATTATTAGCAAAGACCGGCCTAGGAGTTGGCATACGGTGTCGATCAATTAAATATTTAAATTTTTCCTGGGTCTCTTTCTCATGATTCATTAAAATATGTAAACCTGCAGCTGAATCACCTAATGTACCAGTAACAAAGATTATATCACCACTAATGGCATGACTCCTGTATCTTGATTTATCTTTATCTACAAAACCAATTACTGTAATAGATAAAACTAATTCTTTTCCGGATACTGTATCACCACCAATTAAGTCCATCTTATTCTCCGTTGCTATATCTTTCATTCCTAAATAGATATCTGCTAGATCTTTTTCTGACCAATGTTTTGGAATGACAATCGATATTAAATAATAAGCTGGTTCACATCCCATTGCTGCCATATCACTTATATTAGCAGCTAGAGCTCTATAACCAATATGAAACGGAAGCATAGTATTTCGGGAAAAATGTATATCTTCTACAAAGGTATCCACGGACGTAACCGTATCTTTATAGTTTTGCCTAAAAACAGCTGCGTCATCACCAATTCCTTTAATTAAACTAGATTGTACATAATTTTTCTGTTGTATCGATTTAATAAAATCAAATTCATCCATATGATTTCTTCGCCAACTTTCGTTAGGTGATTAACTCTATCATAGCAAAAAAAACAACTAAAAACTAAAACAAGTCTTATTATAAGGTTAAAAGTTATCTCTATAGTATCAACAACTTCTTGTTTTATAAATAGAAAATCAAGAAAGGCCTTAGGAAAATATCCTAAGGCCTAATATGTATTAAATATGTAAGTGGCGGTCCGGACGGGACTCGAACCCGCGACCTCCTGCGTGACAGGCAGGCATTCTAACCAACTGAACTACCGGACCAATATTTTTTCATGAAGCATAGTATCTTACATTAGATAATTTGGTTGCGGGGGCAGGATTTGAACCTGCGACCTTCGGGTTATGAGCCCGACGAGCTACCAGACTGCTCCACCCCGCGATAATGTGGTGACTATTAACTAATTCACCGACTATAGTTATGTTTATTATAAAGACTAGCGGCGTCCTACTCTCGCAGGGGCAAAGCCCCAACTACCATGGGCGCTGGAGAGCTTAACTACTGTGTTCGGCATGGGAACAGGTGTGGCCT
>NZ_JASTZU010000050.1 GCF_030282825.1 Aquibacillus rhizosphaerae | reverse complement strand
CCAATACACTTGGCGCATGAAGTGAAACCGGTCAGCAATAATTAATGGATTACCCAATGCCTTACGTACAGCTTGCTTGAAAGACTTTGACAAATCCATCACCACAATCTCCGTCTTACTGGTATCACAGGACTGTAAATAGGACTGTATTGTGTCTACTTTTCTATCGGATAACACATCCACAATTTCTTTATTCTCTACATCTGCGATGACGGTTTGAAACTTTTCCCCACCTGCATCACCCTTGAATTCGTCAATAGATATAGCTCGCGGAAGAACTTTTGTAGTTTCGATTTTATGTCGATTAAATAAGCGCAATAATCGATTTGTCGTCATCCCTGTTAACTGAGCTGCAGTAGTAAAAGAACCAACAGCCGTATAAGTTAACGCAGTCGTCTGCACCACATTTGTACACCGCTGATAGCGATCCACCATCTGTAGTTTTTCGTAAAAGGTATGGTTACAATTCACACAGAGGTATCGTCTTTTGCATAAGGAAATTTTCAAGGATCTATTAGACATAATTGATCCCTGGATTTTCTGGTTGCGATAACCATGAACACGTTTCGTTTTCGTACTACAAAACGGACACTTCTGTTTTTTGACTTTTGTCCGCAATTCCACCAACAAATAGTCGGATTGATCACTGAAATCCCATACATCAACATGCTTGTCTTTAATCCCTAACATTTCTATGATAAAATGATTTTGCACTCTTTCCCTCTCCTTTTTCCTTTTGTCTCAACAACTTTAGGTTAACAAAAGAGAGGGGAATGAGTGTATTTTTTTGTTTTTCTTTTGTCCCTTGATAGGACTGAGGACACCACCACATTCAGTATAGAGCCAGAAAAAAAGCCTCAAATAAAACATTTAAAAAAGCAAAGGCAGTATTACTGCCTTTGCCTTACCAAACTTTAAAATATATTAAACTTCCCTTTTTTAAGTAGTAATCCAATACCACCTATCTTAAATAGCGCTCTGTTATCGATAATTTTTTTCATCACAGATGCCGACCATCCAAATAACTTTTTATTTCCAAAAACAACTCCAATAGCGTCACCATGACCTAGAGATGCTACAGTTCCTTGGTTGTTGAACGTAAACGACTCTAATTCATCCTTACCTTTAACAAGCATTACAATGTTGTGAGCACATACATCAGCTTCTTGCATGGCTATTTGTGCTGTTGGCGGATAAGGTCTTTCAGTTTCCTTATTCCAGATTAATGCACAGTCTCCTACAACAAAAACATTTTCATGTGATGGCGCACGTAGATCAGGTTTAACTTCCACTTTACCACGATTGTGTTCTAAACCAGATTCTTCTACAAGACTGTTAGCTCGTACACCTGCAGCCCATACTGTTGTACGAGTTGGAATTTGTTCTTGCTCTCCATCTTTTTCAATAACAATACCTTCAGGTGTACACTCTTTAAGCATTGCTCCTAGTTTGAATTCCACACCTTTTCCTTCCAATGAATTCATTGCATACTCAACTAATTGAGGATCGAATCCAGGTAAAATACTTGGTGCAGCTTCTACGTTAATAATTCTTACTAAACTACGATCAATGTCATATTCTTTACACAATTCGGGAATTCTATTGCCAAGTTCGCCTAAGAATTCAATTCCTGTAAAACCACCGCCCCCAACAACGATGTTTAAACGATCTTGATTCTTTTCTTTTTCGTTATTATACTTCGCAAAGTTATATTCGATATGTTGTCTAATTAAACGCGACTGATTGATATTACCAATAGTGAATGCATTTTCTAGCAACCCTGGAATACCAAAAGTAGCTGCTTCAAAACCTAAGGCAACAACAAGATAATCGTAGTCTAATTCACTATTTTCTAAAATAACTTTATTATCATCGGGTTTAATTGACGTAACTGTATCTTGTACAAAATCAACTTTCCCGGAATTAATTACATCTTTAATGGCATATCTACTACGATCGTGATGAAGCGTTCCTGCAGCACTTTCGTGTAACCATGTTGATTCATAATGATAATCATGCTTGTTAACAAGCGTGATGTGTGCATCATTAATTCCTAATTGTTTTTGTAGTTTTACTGTTGTTGCTAGTCCCCCATAACCTGCTCCTAAAATGACAATTCTTGGCTTATTCATTTTTTCATCACTTCCATTTATCTAATATTTTTATTTTAATAACAACGTGATATATTTCACTAATTAGCGTAGCGCAATACAATGTCACAATATCGTAATATTTAACCTAAAGATTATCTTAGACTCTTTTTCAACAATTTTCAACCCTTAAGTTTATTTTAAGAAAATTTAAATAATTTCACAACACATTAATCTGTTAATTATTACACATAACTAATTTTATGTTAAAATAATATTGTCTACTTATGCTTATGTAAAATAGGGGGAATTAATCATGTCCGAACAGGTATATGATATTACAATAATTGGAGCCGGGCCAGTTGGTTTATTTACAGCATTTTATGGCGGTTTACGGCAGGCCAGTGTAAAAATAATAGAAAGCCTTCCACATATAGGAGGACAACTAAGTGCTCTATATCCAGAAAAGTACATTTATGATATTGCAGGGTTTCCTAAAATTAGAGCACAGGAATTGATTGATAACCTAAAAGAACAAACAGATCTTTTCAAGCCTACTATTGTTCTAAATCAATCAGTAGAAACAATTGAACGACAAGAAGATAAAGTTTATAAGTTATCAACTGATCAAGGTGTGCATTTCACAAAATCCTTGATTATTACAGCTGGCAACGGTGCCTTTCAACCGCGCAAATTAAATGTAGAAGGCGCAGAAAATTTCGAAGGAAAAAACTTGCATTATTTTGTAGAAAATATGAATAGCTTTGCTGGAAAAAAAGTTGTACTGTTCGGTGGAGGAGATTCTGCAGTTGATTGGGCACTTATGCTAGAGCCAATCGCTAAAGAGGTAATATTAGTTCACCGTCGTGACCAATTCAGAGCTCATGAACACAGCGTAGCCAACTTAATGAATTCAAAGGTTAGGGTTATAACTCCATATGCACCTGAAGCCCTTATTGGCGAAGATAAGATTGATCAAGTTAAAATTAAAGAAGTTAAAGGTGACAGTGAGGAAATTATCGACGTTGATGCGGTATTAGTAAATTATGGATTTATCTCTTCATTAGGACCACTTAAAAACTGGGGACTTGAAATAGATAAAAACAGCATCGTTGTTAACTCCAAAATGGAAACAAACATTGAAGGAATTTACGCCGCAGGTGATATATGCACCTATCCTGGAAAAGTTAACCTGATTGCTTCTGGATTTGGTGAAGGTCCTACTGCAATAAATAACGCAAAAGCATATTTAGATCCAGATGCAAGAATTCAACCAAAACATTCAACAAGTATGTTTTAAAAAACCCCTTAAATGGGGTTTTTTTATGTTGGCTACTTTTTAAAAAGTTGAAGTCGAATATCAACTGTGCTTTTGGAACTCTTGATTTGGGGATAAATATTAACGTATTGTAGTGGGATAGTAATAATGAGTGTTATAACATGAAGTAATAGCGCTTTAGTTTAAAACAAGTTAATGAGGTGAACGTATGGAAAATAGCTATGAAGATAGAATAATTCCAGTAACGAGTATCACAAGTGGAATTGGGCAACTGATTACACCCGATGTGTATTGCTTACCCATTCAAATCGTTAACATTTGTTTTGTAGGTGAACCCAATGATGAAAATTGGGTCATTGTTGATGCTGGTATGCCTAGATCTTCCGACACAATTATAGAAGCTGCAGAAAAACGCTATGGTTCTTCCAATAAACCTGCAGCCATCATTTTAACACATGGACATTTTGACCATGTAGGTGCAATAACAGATTTGATTAAACATTGGGATGTTCCCGTATTTTCACACAAATTAGAGTTACCTTATTTAACCGGAAAAGAATCCTATCCTGAAGGTGATTCTACTGTAGACGGTGGACTTGTATCTGAAGCATCTCCTTTATTCCCTAATCACAGTATTAATTTAGAGAATCATGTTCAAGCGCTTCCTGACAATGGAAAAGTTCCTTTTATGAATGATTGGCGTTGGATTCATACACCCGGGCATACAAAAGGACATATTTCTTTGTTTAGAGATACAGATCAAGTACTAATTGCTGGGGATGCTTTTGTAACAGTGAAACAAGAGTCATTATATAAAGTAATTACCCAACAACAAGAAATTAGTGGACCACCAAAATACTTTACAACAAATTGGCAGGATGCATGGGAATCAGTTAAGAAATTAAATGATTTGAAACCAGCTGTTGCCATAACAGGTCATGGTGTACCAATGAGTGGTGAGTTCCTCTCAACAGAATTAGAAAAACTTTCTAAACACTTTGATTCAATAGCAATCCCTGAACATGGAAGGTTTGTCCATTAACAACAATTAAAGGCAAGCCTTGAATAAAATAGTGTAGTTCTAGTACGCATCATGACCTCCGACAACTGAAGACGAACATCTATGTGGTTGCACTTTATCACATAGATGTTTAACTTGGATAGACGCTAGAGCTAGTCATCTCCGAGTTTTTCATATTTTCTTAGCTCTTTAAAAAACCTTGGCTATTAAATAGCCAAGGTTTTTTGATTAACAATTCTCAGGTGTGCCTTCACGTTCCTTCGCTTTAAACGAAGAACCGCAACCACATGAAACAACTGCATTTGGGTTTTCAATGGTAAACCCGCCACCCATCATGTTTTGTTTAAAGTCAATGGATGTTCCTTCTATAACAGGTATATCCTGCCTAAAGATCGTTACTGGAATACCGTTAATCTCTTCCTTTAAATCTAACTCATCATTTACTTCATAATCAAAGCCTAATGAATAAGAAAGACCACTACATCCTCCACCTTTAACACCAAAACGGAGACGTACATTTTCTTGGTCTTCTTCCTTCATCATTTCTTCTATTTGAAGACGCGCATTGTCCGATATATTAAGAACCATCGTTTGTCCTCCTTATCTATTTCATAATTGAAGTATACTAAGAAATTGTTCTTCATTCAACCATTTGAACTCCAAATGTACTCGCCTACAACTGTAGTTTCAGCATTTCCTCTCATCCATACACGTCCATCTTCCGCCCATTTGATAAAAAGATCGCCACCACTTAGATGCACACATACTTCTTGACCTTCCGTTGAATACCCATTAAGTATAGAGGCAACTACAGCAGCGCAAGCTCCTGTTCCACAGGCCTGCGTTATTCCAGAACCACGTTCCCAAACACGAAAATTTATTTCCTTATCTGATATTATTTCCACAAACTCCACATTTACCCCTTCAGGAAAACGTGTGTCTACTGTAATAGATGGACCTAATTCCATCAAAGGGGCATTTTCGATATCCTCAACAAAAAAAATAGCGTGCGGATTTCCCATTGATACCGCAGTTAAATCTAAAGGATGATGACTTACTAAAAAAGGCTCTGAGACTACTTGAACGGCATCATCACCTTCCATAGGTATTAAATGACGATTCAATATTGGTTTGCCCATATCAACCGTGACTTCATCTACTTGATTACGATCACCGCCTACCTGAGCAGTAACAATACCTGCCTTCGTTTCAATAGAAAAAGTGTTATGTTCAACTATATTGTTTTCATAAACATACTTAGCAACACATCTTATCCCATTGCCACAGTTTTTCCCTTCTGAACCATCTTTGTTAAAGATTCTCATGCCCGCGTCAGCTTGATTACTAGGGTGAATTAATATTAATCCATCTGAACCAATACCAGTGTCTTTATTTGCAACATCAATTGCTAGTTGTGATAAGTATTCTTCTTCTATATTAAAATCAAATAAATTCAAAAAAATATAACTATTACCTAGACCATGCATTTTAGTAAATGGTATTCTCATGGTTACCCCCGCTAATCATTTATTAAATTACTTGTTTTCATTATACAAATGACGCCATAGATTAGCCACTTAAATCTACTATGACGTATTATTAAAATAGAGGATTTTCATCTAAATATTTATAAACATTTTCCACTAACTCCTCGGGTGTATCGGCCATGACAGGCTCCCCGTTTACGATAGCAAACATATATTGGGCACATATTCCACAAAAACTAGTACAACCATATTCTATGACATCAAGATCTGGATCTTTTTCCAGCTCTTCTTTTGCTTTTTGGGAACCACTCACTAAATTATTTACACAAAATTCTATAATTGGATACATAATTCTCTCCTCAACATTACTAAGCCATTTCAAACATCATATAGATGTGTATCAATATAAATCAATTACTTATATTATATAATGGTATTCCTTAGTTAAAACTCATGAATCCTCTACCTGCAAACAGATTAACATAAAAGAAATTCTAAAAATAGTTATAAATTCAATTATTTTAATCCCTTTAATTCCAATGCCTGGATAATTGGTTTTAAGCGCGGAATTCCTTCTGCCACTATATCATCATCCACTAATATTACTGGATAGAATAAATCTTCTTCTATTATTCGTTGTACAAAATTTTGATGCTTCTGTTCTTTCGTTGGTATATTTATATCTATATATAAGAATTTAACACTATCGTTAAACTTCCTTAAAATTGCTGCTTGCAACCATTCATATGTGTCTAGAGAACTCGGTGCATTAACGCAACTAGCGCATACCTTATTAGCACCATATACCGTTATAGAAACTGCCTGATGTTTCATGCATTCACCTCAAATATTAAAAATTCCAGTTAGTTTTATTTTACAAAAAGATTAATTTTAGATAAAATAATAATAAGTGAAAATAAATAAAGTTCCAAGTGATTTATCTCATAGATTTTTTTCGGAAAAGCTTTTATAATATGGTAATGATGAAAGGAGAAGATGGATGATGCAAGAGCAAACAACTCAGGTTGATCAGGTACAAGAGGTATTGAACAAGTTACGTCCATTTTTACTGCGTGATGGTGGAGATGTTGAATTAGTAGATGTAGATGAAGGTATCGTACGTCTTCGTTTAATGGGAGCGTGTGGTAATTGCCCAAGTTCTACAATCACGTTAAAAGCAGGTATAGAGCGTGCACTAATGGCTGAAGTACCTGGCGTAATTGAAATTGAACAAGTATTTTAATCTTGTTATTAAAACAATTAACAATATATGATACAGTCCTCTTACTTTGTAAGAGGACTTTTTATTTAAATGCATCGTTTCATTAGTTTTGCTGCTTCACACTCATTCTAAGTCGTAGTTGATATAAAGTCCGCAATAACTTTATCGTAACCTCTTTGCATTCTATTTAAGATGAGTGGTTAATTCAGCGCTACGGAAAAACACTCCCTTTCCGGGGGCAGCACCTTAGCCTCCTCGCTCACAAAGAACGTTCCCTGTGGGGTCTTCGGAAGCTGCTCTTCCCCCAGGAGTGTCGCATTTTTCCTTCGCTAGGTAAACTTGTCTTTCGAGTGAAAATAGTCCAATAAATATAAATAACATCAATCTCTAGATTAAGAAAACTGTTAAAAGTGAAGGCAGAATGCGTAGACTCCTACGGGAACAGCGCGAGCTGAAGATCCACTCAGAAGCGATTTCCTTCTGAGTTAGCTGAAGCCGTGCCCGTGGAAAGCGGAGTTTTCTGCCGGAACGGAGTATAAAGACTCCATCATCATTGCCACCGAAAAGAGTTCAACAAAAGTTTAGAATACTTACTGCGTACTTTATATAAATTTAAACATCAACACTCTTTTCAGAGAATACTTATTAAAAATTCTAAAATAAAAAGGTGAATGGCTTTCACCATTCACCTTTTTAATACGATACATTAAGTTTCATTGTAACAAGACCTTCATTTTCCACTTGTAACGGCAACCACTCAAACTGACTATATTCTTTCTTCCACTTATCTAGTTGTTGCTCAACTACTTGATTATCAACAATTGCAATCATCGTTGGGCCAGCACCACTTAAAAATGTTCCATAAGCATACTTCTCTAAATAAAACTCTAGTTCATCATAATGTGGAACAAGTGGTTTTCGATAAGGTTGATGAAATAAATCTTTCTTCATCATCCTACCTAATAATTCCCAATTCCCTTGACAAATTGCTGCTACACTTACATTGGCAATACTACTAGCATGAACACTCTCCTGATAATTGAACGTCTTAGGAAGGGCTGCTCTTGCTTCTTTTGTCTTCAATTCAAAGTCAGGGATAATTGCTAGAAATGTAATATTATTAACTGCTGTTTTTGTCCAATTAACTTCATAGTCAAAATGACCAATGACACACCCTCCCATTAAACAAGGTGCCACATTGTCGGGATGTCCTTCGATTTTTGTAGCTATGTCCAATTTTTCTTCTGCTGCTAAATTAAGATTTAATAATAGATTGGCTAATTCTATACCAGCAATTGTTGCTGTAGCACTACTACCAAGACCCCTTGCTAATGGAATATCACTTTTCAATTCTACAGTACATGGTGGCAGATCATCATATCCAAATTGCAATGCAGTCTCTATTGCTATTTTATAAATAAGATTTTCTTTACCAGTTGGTATATCCATAATACAATCCGAAGCAGGAATGAATTTCCACTCCTGCGCCGCCGTAGTAACTTTTAAATCAAGATATAAATTTAAAGCTAAACCTACAGAATCAAAGCCAGCCCCTAAATTCGAAGTACTAGAAGGAACTCTAATTACCCAACTCATACCAAT
This sequence comes from Aquibacillus rhizosphaerae, assembly GCF_030282825.1. Taxonomy (GTDB): domain Bacteria; phylum Bacillota; class Bacilli; order Bacillales; family Amphibacillaceae; genus Aquibacillus_C; species Aquibacillus_C rhizosphaerae. The sequence goes on along the minus strand of NZ_JASTZU010000050.1, from coordinate 22,946 downwards.
ACACTACCCATAATTTCCTGTACGACTTTATCTTCATCATTAGGTAATACACGAGGCTTTACTTCACTATAGTCTATCGCAGTGTTAGGATCCTTCAACCCATTACCTGTCAGAACAGTAACTACAGTTGAACCTGATTCTACTTTACCTTGTTTTAAAGCTTTAAATAAACCAGCAATCGACGCACATGAAGCTGGTTCAGCAAATATACCTTCATTTGCTGCTAGCCATTGGTAAGCCTCTATCATTTCTTCATCTGTTATTTCATCAATAGAACCATTAGATTCGTCTCTTGCATTTACTGCAGCAGTCCAACTTGCTGGATTTCCGATACGGATAGCAGTTCCTACTGTTTCAGGGTTTTCAAATATACGATCATGAACAATTGCCGCTGCCCCACTTGCTTCATAGCCCATCATTTTAGGAAGACCGGTTTGTTTTAATTCGTTATATTCTTTAAAACCTTTCCAGTATGCAGTAATATTTCCAGCATTACCAACTGGTATAAAAAGAAACTCAGGTGCTTTACCTAATACATCACAAACTTCAAAGGCCGCAGTTTTTTGTCCTTCAATTCGGTAAGGATTTACAGAATTAACTAGTGCAATATCACCTTTTTCGCTAAGTTTTTTAACGATTTTCAGTGCATCATCAAAATTTCCTTCGATAGCAAAAATTTCTGCACCATACATAACTGCCTGTGCTAGTTTTCCTTGTGCAATCTTACCTTCAGGTATCACGACAATGCACTTCAAACCTGCTCTTGCTGCAAAAGCAGCTGCTGAAGCAGACGTATTACCTGTGGAAGCACAAATTACTGCTTTTGCTCCATCTTCAATTGCCTTTGCCATCGCCATTACCATACCTCTGTCTTTAAAAGAACCAGTAGGATTAGCACCTTCTACTTTTGCATAAACATTTATATCATGTAATTTAGATAGGTTTTCTAATTTTATTAAAGGTGTGTTACCCTCATGTAAACTTATTTTTGGTGTATTTTCGTTTACCGGTAAATATTCTTTATAATGTGATAATAATCCCTGCCATGCCATTTCTTATTCCTCCCCATCAACTCGATAATAACTAATAATTCTATTCACAACTGACAATCCTTTCAAATGCTCCAAGCTATTTATCAACTGTTGTTTACTAATCTGGTGTGTAACCATAACAATCTCTGCTGTCTCTTTTTCACTTCCTGGTAGTTGTAGAATTTTTGCAAAGCTTACTTTTTCATCAGAAAAAACATTCGTAATTTTTTGAAATGTGCCTGCTTCATCTTCTACTGCCATACGAATAAAGTACTTCGTGTATTTTTCCTTATTTTCTTTCAACAATTTTTCATATTGTGGTGACACGTAAGCATTACCACTAATTCCTAGGCGGATGTTTTTAATAACTTCCATTAAATCGGATACTACTGCAGTAGCTGTTGGCATACTACCTGCTCCAGGTCCATAAAACATTGTTTCGCCTACAGCTTCACCATAAACATAAACAGCATTATATTCATTTTTTACTAATGCCAATGGATGATCTTGTGGTAACAAGGTAGGTTCTACACTTACCTCTACTTTTCCATTATTTATAGAAGCGATTCCTATTAATTTAATAGTATACCCTAGACTAGTTGCAAAAGAAATATCTTCTTGAGAGATGTCTCTAATTCCGGATGTTTCTACATCATCTAAACTAATCTCCATTTTAAAAGCTAAATTGGCTAATAACGTCATCTTACGGGCAGCATCGAGACCCTCTACATCCGATGTAGGATCCGCTTCTGCAAAACCAAGCTCTTGTGCTTCTTTTAATACATCATCAAAAGCTAGCTTATCATCTGTCATCTTTGTTAAGATGTAGTTGGTAGTTCCATTTACAATTCCCATGATTTTCTGAATTCTATCTGATGCTAAACCGTCAGATAATGTACGCAGGATTGGAATTCCTCCTGCTACACTAGCATCATAATATATATCACAATTATTAGCTTTTGCTAATCTTAATAATTTTTGTCCATGAACAGCCATTAAATCTTTATTGGCTGTTACAATGTGTTTATTATTCCGAAGCGCCTGCTCCATGAGTAAATTTGTATCTTCAATACCACCCATGACTTCAACAATTACGTCAATATCTGGATTACTTACTAACTCTTCTGGGTCGTTGGTGAGCCATTCCTGATCTACTACGACATCTCGTTGTTTATGTATGTCATGAACAAGTACTTTTTTAATTGCAATTTGCGAACCCAATTTATACATAATCTCATCTTGATGATTTTTTAAAATTTTCACAACACCTGTTCCGACCGTTCCGAGTCCACATAATCCAATATTTATCTCTTTCATTTTTGACGCCTCCCCCTGTGTGTTTTACGAGTACATGTGTTTATCTATAGTGGACATTATACAGTTCAACCTATCGTTAATCAAGATTCATTTGCCCAAATTTCTGATAATTTAAAGAAAACTTGCTGATTCACTAGCGAAGCGTTGGTAAATCACTATGTCCTATGATAAAAAACCACCTCGAAAATATGTGTAATCTGTGTATTAAGAAAATACGACATAACAGCTAAATATAAGAACAAAAGCGCAGGTCGCCTTGCTCACGCTAGGGCAATTAAGACGAACGTCTTTGTGTTAAAGAGTACCACATAAATGTTCGTCTCGGTTAGGTGTTGTAGCTGGACATGGCACAAGCAATAGTCATTTATCCACCGGAAACTAAATCTATAATTTACTGATAAAAAAACTCAGCCAAGGCTGAGTTTAACAAAATCATCTTATGATACGGGAGTTTTAGGTCGGTCTCCTTTAAGTACTAAATCAATATTTTCAAAGCATAAATGAATCATTCTCTCTCTTGTTTCAACTGTTGCAGAACCAATATGTGGAAGGCAAACAACTTGATTAAGACTTAATAAGGGATGTTCTTTATTAATTGGTTCATTTTCAAAAACATCTAAACCGGCCGCTTTTATATCCTTATTTATTAAGGCATGGTAGAGAGCTGTTTCATCAACATTTAATCCACGGGATGCATTAATAAAAATAGCTGAAGTTTTCATTTTTTGAAATGCCCTTTTTCCAAACATACCTTTTGTATTAGCTGCGTATGGAGCGAGACACACAACAAAATCTGATTGCTCTAACAGGTCATCAAATGTGGCATACGTTGCTTGTAATTCTTGTTCAGCTTCGACATTTCTGGATCGATTGTGATATAAGATTTCCATTCCAAATCCCTTGGCTCGCCGAGCAAATGCGCTGCCAATTCTACCCATTCCCACAATACCAACAGTTTTATGATGAACTTCTGACCCTGCCATTAAAAATGGGGACCACTGTTTCCATTCACCGCTTTTAATGAACTGGTTTGCCTCGATAATTCTCCTTGCTGTACTTAACAACAAACCAAATGTTAAGTCCGCAGTCGTCTCCGTTAATACATCTGGTGTATTCGTAACAATAATTCTTTTATCGCGTGCTGATTTAAGATCAATATTATCATAACCCACAGCAAGATTTGCGATTACTTTAAGATGATTCGCAACTCGTAAAGAATTTTCGTCTACTTTATCCGTTAACATCGTTAATAAAGCATTAGCTTTTTGAATATGATGTTGTAATGTTTCTTCATCCACGGGAATCTCTTCATGAGGCCACATATGAACATCAAACGCATTTCTAAATTCGTCAACAATTTCATCTGGTAGTTTTCTTGTAATATAAAGATAAGGTCTTGCCACAAGTGTTCTCCTTCCTTTTACCAATCTAAAACAGGAATATTCCACGTTTTTGTATTAATTTTCATTTCTTTAAATAGAGACTTCAGCTTAGTTTCATAGTTATCCTGTTTTTCTAAAGTTAATTTAAACTTCTTATACATTTGTTCGTCATCATTCATAGATAGTCCTTCTTCAATTAGATCAAATAAATGAACAGGAAACAATAATCTTGCATACAATAGCCTCCATCCAAATACTGAAAAACTTCTAAACTGTTCATACTCTGCTAGAAATGTTTTAATTTGACTTTTAGACTGATAATCATCTTCTAAAAAAAAGGGACGAATATATTCACAGACATCTCGGATTGGGTGATCATAAGTTAATTCGTGTGACCAAATAATTTCACTTTTCATCTGGTTCATATACCGCTGAAAAGTTATACTTCCTTGATCGGATTCATTAAATCGCTGGTCGGTTTCTGTCTCCTGTAAGTACTGAATTGCATTTTCTGACAATCCAATAACATAGGGAAACGTATCGATAAACAATCGTTGAAAGCGAGTAACAGGACGCTCTTGTATTTGTTGGTGATATATACTCTCAAATGTATCCACTTTATTTTGCCATAAAGTCTTCCACTGTCCATAGCTAGAAATATAATTAGGTGTATATGGATAATTTGCGCCCGTTTGGTGAAATTCGGCCAATGCTTTCGCATGAGACTCACGGATTGCAATATTGCCTACGCGACCTACACATACGATATAGTCCTCTTCTTCTACTTGCGTTACCAATTGCCCATCTTGATTAGCAATTGGTCTAGCTATATTAGAGAAGCCATTGGTCGCAAAATAATCACTTATTATTTTTTGTTCTACATGTATTACTTCATTGTTTGGTTTCGGCATGATAAAATAAATATTATCTCCTTGTTTATATCCCTCAAAACCATTTATAGTAATTTTCTCCCCATTAAAATCAGGAACGTAATTAGCAATAACATTCATCATTTAAATCCTCCCTTTCATATAACTAGTAATTAAGTTTATGAGAGAAGAAAACAAAAATGAACCATACACCATGATTTAGACTTCGATAGGATGGGTATATTAGTAATATAATTTATATATAAGGTGTGATTACATGGACGAAAATACAAATCAAACAGAACTTGAGCTTAAAGCTAGAACTTGGATAAAGGATCGCGGAGTAACCGTAGATGACATAGCCGATCTTGTTTATTACTTACAAAGTAAATACCATGATAACTTAACAATGGACGATTGCCGGTATCATGTTGATAAAGTATTGATGAAACGAGAAGTGCAAAATGCGATTTTAACAGGCATTCAGTTAGATGTACTTGCAGAACAAAAAAAATTAGAATCTCCGCTTCAAGAAACGATTGAGATAGATGAAAGTTTATATGGAGTGGATGAAATTATTGCTTTTTCAATTGTTAACGTATATGGTTCCATTGGTTTCACCAATTACGGATACATTGATAAGCAAAAGCCAGGTATATTAAAAAAGCTAAATGATAAGAGTAGTGGAGAATGTCATACATTTCTAGATGACATTGTTGGTGCGATAGCTGCAGCTGCGTCTAGTAGACTTGCCCATAGCGCGGCCAATGATAAAGATATTGATTAAAAAAGAATGGCGATTAAATTTTGGTAGCTACAATTTTCACTTATAACAAGCTAGAAAAACCTGAGTAAATTCTACTCAGGTTTTTTCATTAATTGAAAGTGTTTTTAGCGATAAAATGTAATAGGTCACCCATATAACAACAATACATAATATGACTTTCACAAAAACAATCGGTATTAAAAAGAAAATGGTGTAAGAAGTACTTGTCCATAACAAAAGGATAATAATTATTTTAGCTCGTAAGGGAATGCCTTCTCCCTTTTTAAATTGCTTAATGTATTTACCCAATAGCTTGTTATCAAGTAGCCAATTGTGAAGTTTTTCAGATGATTTACCATAGCAATATGCTGTAAGTAAAAGAAATGGTGTGGTAGGTAGAATTGGAAGAATAATGCCTAACAACCCTAACACTAAAAATAACGTACCGCTTATTATAAGTATGTACCTAGTGATTGAATTCATCTATAACGCTCCTATTACTTGTACACCTAACTGTTATTCGATAGATTTATTTATATAAAGTTCATAATCATTTTTCCTATTGATATTAATGAACGGTGCATGATCCTCAATCTCCACATATTTTACAGACAGCTTGGATAACAGTTGATTTAATGACCGTTTTTGATGCCTCAATTGATGTTCTATGATTTTTTTTGATTCATAACTATATAAAGCTATAAGTGGTTGATTTCTTCCATTTACGGTTGGTACAATTGCTTGACTATTTTCATTAATATGACTGATTAGTTGCTCTATTACCCACTTTTCTATAAAAGGAACATCAGTAGGAAGAACAAAATACCAATCGGCTCTTATTTCTTCCATTGCAGAGCATAAACCAGCTAGTGGTCCGTGTCCCTGAAAAACAGAGTCTGTAATCACATAGCAAAATGGTAGCTTAATTTTAAAGCTGTCTTGAAGCTTAGGGCTTGTCACGATTAGAACAGATGAACTAAAAGGTTTCAAAGCTTCTATTGAATATTGATAAAAGAAAACTCCGTCTTTTTCTGCAAAGGCTTTTGGCGTCCCAAAACGTCTTGATTGTCCGCCAGCTAGTACAATCCCGACTATGTTATTCACCATATCACCTCCAGCTCTTCACCATAATTATTGTCTTAATCTACTCTATACTATAGTCCAAATTTAACAAAACATCTATTACGAATGCAAAAGTCACAATATTGTAATTTCCTCAGCAATTGTATTTGTTATTTGATGATATGATAGGTATACAAACTTTTTAAACCGATAGGTATCAAAATACTTTAGGGGTGATTGCTGTGCAATCTGTTTTACTTGAAATAGAAAAGACAAAAAGAGATCTAATCTCCGATGAACTAAGGCAATTATTAGAGTCAATCGGTACAATTAAAACGATTCATAAGGACACTTACCTTTTTCGTGAAGGCTTGGACGCTAATGAGATATATTTAATGAAATCTGGTATAGTACAAATTGGTAAACTAACAGCTGATGGAAAAGAACTGACGTTAAGAATTTGTAAATCCGACGACATTGTTGGGGAACTTACTTTATTTTGCGATGATCCAAAATATGTGCTTAGTTGTAAAGTATTAGAACCCGGACAGGTGCTAGTAATTAATCGAGATAGATTAGAAAGCGAATTAATGTATAATGGTCCACTTACCTTTGAATTCATGAAATGGGTAAGTAATCATATGAGAAAGTTTCAATCTAAAATGAGAGATTTATTACTCCATGGTAAAAAAGGGGCACTTTATTCCACACTAATCCGACTATCTAATAGTTATGGTATTAAGGACTCAAATGGCGTTCTTATAAATATAGCGTTAACAAATACGGAACTTGCTAAATTTTGTGTTGCTACCCGTGAAAGTGTCAACCGTATGCTTAGCGAACTTAGAAAATCAGGTATTATTACTATAGATAATTCTGGCAAGATTTATATTCACAACATCCAATTTTTAAGAGATGAGATTGGATGCGAGAACTGCCCAATAGAAATCTGTAATATAGATTAATTACAACGAGACAATTAGACGTCTCGTTTTTTATATGTTAGATATTAGTAGAAATAGTTAAAATGTTGGTAGTTATCCAAATACAAGCCTGATGATGGTCATGAAAAACCGGAAAAGGATATTCATCCTCCTCTAAATCTAACGAGGTCACTATTGCCTTAATGTTTGTTAGTTGATCCAACAAGATTAAATCTTCTTCACTTCTCACTAAAATAATTTTATTGAAATGATGTTGCTTAAACCCTTCGATAATCAATGTTTCAATATTCATCACTTTATAGAACGAAAGCATTTGTTCCATTGTCCATTCCGATTCAGCAATGGATAGTTGCAATCGTCCATCACCTTCCACACCTGATACGATTGCCCCTGCTTGTAAATGTTTCTCACTATCTGTTTTTTCAAAACCAACAGGTAATCCGCCATGACCATGATGCTTTAAAGAAGCTACCTTTTTATCGTTATTCCGAAGCATTTTGATTAAATTCCCTACGAATGTTGTTTTCCCACTATTTTTAAATCCGACTACTTGAATAACAAACATAAACAACCAACTTTCCTTTATAGAACTAGGAAGTACACAACCGGAGGTCCATACACCTTTTTTTTGCATAATCACAGATTTCTTATCTTTTCAAAAAGGATGCTACCCGTTCAACGGCTAGCATCCTTTTTGAACTTACCCACCACTTACTGGTGGTATCAGGGCAACAATATCACCATCTTTTACTCTATCATCAGGTAGTGCGTATTCTTCATTAATTGCAACCATAACCTGATCCATCTTTGTTAGGTTATATTCTCTCTGCAACGTTTCTTTCAATTCTTTTACAGTAGTATCCACTAACTCTAATTCTAGACGACCATTTCCTGCTTCTTCTTGCAATTGTGCAAATAAAAGCACTGTAATCATAGCATTCATTCCTTTATTTGAGGTTTTCCTTCTGGATAAGATACTTGTTCTAATTGATCACCGATCCACGTTTCGCCGTCTTCCCAGTTTTCTTTTTTCCAAATAGGTACGATTTCTTTAATCCGTTCAATCGCATACTCATTTGCTTGATAAGCAGCTTTTCGATGTGGTGAAGAGACTGCAATAATGACAGCAATATCAGATATTTCTAAATGACCAATACGATGTGTAATCGCTACTTGAGTGTTTGGCCACTTTGCTTCAATTTCTTCACCTATTGTTGCAAGCATTTTAACCGCCATTGGTTTATATGCTTGATATTCTAAATAAATCGTTCGTTTTCCTTTTGTCCATTCTCTAACGGTTCCGATAAATGTAGTTATCGCACCCGCTTCTGGCCGTTCTACCTTGGCAACCAATTGTTCTAACTGTATAGGTTTATCTGTTATTTGAAAAAGCTCCTCTGTCACGTTGAGGCTCCTTTCGTTATTAGTTTAATCAATTTCATAATACCTATTTTGTCGTCATCTACAATAATATATAGTTGGATAAAACCATTTCCAAACTATATATTGTTGTAGATGACTGAATAAGGTAATTATGAGATTGACTCAGTTATTTTCTATTGAAATTTTCATAAGTGGTACCCATCTGGTCTTCGATTAATAATACTTTTACTTCTGACCCTTTTTGATAACCTCTTGTTCCACCTGGCAACAATATTAGAACATTAGCGCTTGCTAAGGAGGAAACAACATTTGATTTATCTAATCCGCTAGGGGTGGCAATTAGTTTTCCATCCTGATATGTTAAATCCGCTCTTACAAATCGATCAAACGGATTAGGTTTTGGAAAATCACCGCCAAGTACAGCTACTTCTTTTTTTACAAATGGTTGTGAAGAATGTAAAAATGTACGAATGATTGGCCTCACAAATAGTTCTAAACCAACATAACATGCGGATGGATTGCCAGATAAACCGAAAAGCAATTTGCCATTGATTTCTGCTATAGTCGTAACACTACCTGGTCTCATTCCGACTTTATTAAATAAAATTTTCGCACCCAAAGCCTCATATATTTCAGGTAAATAATCATAATCCCCTACCGACACACCTCCGGTAGTAATTAAAAAGTCTACTTTTTCTAAAGCGTTTTTCACTTGCTCAAAGCAGACGGAAAATTGATCACTAAATTGGCCGTAATAGATCGCTTGCCCCCCTGCACGCTCTATTTGTGCTTGAGTCATATAAGCATTACTATTGCGAATCTTCCCGGGTTGCAATGGTTCATCAATTTGTAATAATTCACTTCCTGTAGCAATTATTCCGATGGTTGGTTTTTTTGTAACAGGTACATGTTTATATCCAAAAGTAGCTAATAGAGCAACAACGCCAGGATTAATATAAGTTCCTTTCTTCGCTAATACCGTTCCTTCTCTTGTATCCTCACCTTTAAAAGAGACATTATCTCCAGAATGAAAGCTCCGTTTTAATTGAAAGTAGGATTTTTCATCTTCTTCAAACTCTTTTGCCAATTCTAACATCACTACTGCATCACAATCTTCTGGCATTTGTGCGCCAGTCATAATTCGAACCGCCTGCATTTCCCCTATCGGCTCTTCAAATACACTTCCTGCACCAATTTCACCTATTACCTCTAAATTAATCGGGGTTTCCCTAGAAGCGTTTTTGGAATCACGTGACCTAATCGCAAAACCATCATAAGGAGAACGATCAAACAAGGGAACATCATGATCAGCAATTAGTTCTTCACCTAGAAATCTACCATAAGACTGTTCAATTGGTATCATCTCTTGGTTTCCCTTAACGCTATATACCATCAATCGTTCAATTGCTTCATTTACTTTAATAGGTTTTCTTCTTTCAACCATTGCTTCTCCCCCTATCCTAATAATTGATAATAAACCTTTTTTGCTTTTTCTATTGAACTTGTACCATGGATGAATGTTCTTCCATCCTTAAATATCACTACCCGAAAATTCTGATAATTAAGCGAGATTAAAAAAGGATTACGTTTAACTTGTCCTAAATCTATAAATCGTTTTTCTAACTCGTCTAATGGAAATTCTTTTTGGTTGGATCGTATTTGTACAGTATCTCGCCCACATAATACTTCGGTTTTTGTTTGTGATTCAAATTGTAAATACGGAAACGAAGGTGTTATTCCACAAGTCGGACATGACTCTTTTTTTGCACGATTCACATTAATCGTTTGATAATGATTATTCCAAAGATCAAACATAACTAAACGTGTTCTTAGTGCCTTTATATCGCCAATTAACAATTTTAGTGCTTCCGTAGTTTGATGCGCAACGACCATTTGCACAGCAGGCGAGATGATTCCTACTGAATCACATGTTGCACCAGTTAAAGGTGCTGCTTCTAATAAACAGTATAAACAGGGGGAATCATTGGGAATAATCGTATAACTCATTCCTGTACTACCGACACACGAACCAAAAATCCAGGGAATATTGTGTTTGTGTGATAAATCGTTCATGATAAAGCGAATATCAAAATTATCTGTAGCATCTATGACGAGATTTACTTCTCTTATAAGAGGAGAAAGTGAGTTACTTGTAGCATCCATAACATGTGCTATTACCTCTACATCAGAATTAATTTGATTGAGCCTTTGTTTTGCAGCAATTGCTTTTGGTGTTTTTTCAATCGCGTCATTTTCTGTGAATAATTGTTGTCTTTGTAAATTGCTTTCTTCTACATAATCACGATCTATGATGGTTAATTTTCCAATCCCGGCACGAACGAGTGCTTCTGCATTTGAAGACCCTAATGCGCCACAACCAACAATCAGTACATGCTTTTGTTCTATTTTATTTTGTCCTTCTTTACCAATTGGTTTAAACAAAACCTGTCTAGAATATCTTTCACTCACTTGCCTCTTCCTTTCTTGATACACCAATCACTTATACTACCCACCTATATAAGACATCTCTATTTTTTTCTTCGTTTTTGCTGTTTCTTCTGTCCGTTCATCTGAATATCGATCACCGCGCTTTTTCCAAGTTGGAACAATCACGTCTTTAATCTCTTTTTCATTAGCGCCAGAACGTAACACATGCTTTAAATCTAAACCTTCTGTTGCAAACAAACAAGTATAAAACCTTCCGTCCGCCGCTAGTCTTGCTCGTGTACAAGTCGAACAAAAAGATTCAGAAACAGATGTAATAAATCCAACTTCCGTATCCGTGCCTACATATCGGTATCTTTTTGCCACTTCCCCTACATAGGATGAATCAACGTGCTCTAATTCAAAATGTTGAGACAATTGATTGTATAATTGCTTTTTTGTTACTACTTTACTAAAATTCCACCCATTATGTTGGCCAACATCCATAAACTCAATATAACGTAAAGTGACTCCTTGTTCTTTAAAATATTGAGCCATTGGGATTACTTCTTGATCATTCATTCCTTTTTTCACAACCATATTTACTTTCACTTCAATTCCTACTTGTTGTGCTCTCTTTATCCCCGCTAGTATACGGTCTGTACTTACACCGCTATCGTTAATTGATTTGAACAGTTCATCATTTAACGCATCTAAACTAACATTGACACGCTGTAACCCTGCACTTTTTAGCTTTTCAGCCATCTTTTCTAGTAAAACACCATTTGTCGTTAAACCAATATCCTCTAACCCATCAATCGCCACCAGTTTTTCAATTAACACGGGGAGATTTCTTCGTAATAAAGGTTCACCACCAGTTAAGCGAATCTTCTTAACTCCTAATTCGATAAAGATCTTTGCTAATTGCTCTATTTCTTCAAACGTTAATAAATGTTCTTTAGGCATAAAGGCAAAGTCACTACCGAATATTTCTTTAGGCATACAATACGTACATCTAAAATTACAACGGTCTGTCACTGAGATTCGAAGATCCTTTAGTGCACGACCAAATTTATCTTGTAAAAGTTTGTGTGTCATGAGGTAATCGCTCCTCTAAGTCTAGTTTTCTATAACACCAATCATTAACACTATATATGCTAATGGTTAGATAAAACGTCGCTACCAAATCGTAGCGACGTTTTATCTAACCATTACAACTTTTAAAGTAAACCTTAATTAGTTCGGTATCTCTAATACAACTTTTGTGCCTTGTCCTTGTTCAGAGTTAATTTTAACCTCTCCATCCACTGACCTTGCTCTTTCTCCCATACTAATTAATCCTACTCCTGTTGATATGTTACTTTGATTAAAACCTTTTCCTTCATCTTCAACCACTACTCGAATAGCACCTTCTACCTCTCTAATCGTAACGAATGCTTGATCAATTTGAGCATACTTTCGAACATTAGTAAGCGCTTCTTGAATGATTCGATATATGGTAATTTCCATTTCACTACTTGGTCTTTTGTTCAGAGAACAATCAAATAAAACATCGATTTGATAATGCTCTGAAAACCGATTAAGAAACGACCGAATTGCAGGTACCAACCCTAGATCATCAAGTACTGATGGTCTTAATTCCCAAGAAAAATCCCGAACTTCTTGAATAATCTCTGTAGCCTCATTTAACATTTGATCAACGAGAGGATGATTTATCTCCGTACTTAAACGATTAATTGTAATTAAATGGCTATATAAATTTTGTCCGATACCATCATGCAATTCCCTTGATAACCTTTTTCTTTCCCCCTCTTGTACATCGATAATCCGAGACAACGTGTGTTTTAATTCTTCTTCCATTCCTTTTCTATTCGTAATATCAAAACGAATCGCTAAATACTGATATGGTTTTCCTTGATCATTTAAAAAAGGGACTATGGTTGTATCGACCCAATAAAATTGACCATCTTTTGCTCTATTTTTTATTTCACCCTTCCAAACATTCCCCGTTCCAATTGTTTTCCACAATTCCTTGAAAAATTCCTTAGAGTGATACCCTGAACTTATAATTGTATGTGTTTGGCCGATCAGTTCTTCACGTGAATATTTAGAGACTTGTATGAATTGGTCATTTACATACGTAATCTTTCCACGTTGATCCGTTATTGCTACAATAGAAGATTCGTCTAATGCAAATTTTATGTCAACTAGTTCTTCCATAGACTTTTTCAATTCAGTAACCACACGTTTGTATTCAGTTATTTCCTTACGAATTGCTAAGTATTGATGTGGTTTTCCTTCATTCGTTAAAAAAGGCACGATGGTTGTATCGACCCAGTAGTATGAACCATCTTTCGCTTTATTTTTAATTTCTCCTTGCCAAACATTTCCGTTAGCAATCGTATGCCAAAGTTTACGAAAGAAAAGCTTTGAATGATATCCCGAATTAATAATCCGGTGGTCTTGCCCTAATAATTCTTCTTCTGAGTATTTAGATATCTGACAAAACTTATCATTTACATACTTTATTTTCCCTGTTTGGTCCGTAATAGCTACAATGGTAGACTCATCAAGGGCAAATTTCATATCAAGTAGTTCATTTAATGCTTTCTGAGGTTCCATACCAAATACTGAATAGTTGTTACTCTTATGAAGCGTAAGCATAGAATACGCACTGTTCTCAATCTTAAATGTGCTTTTGCGCAGAAACAAAGGGAAATGTTCATCTTTATTATTTTTTAAATAATGCTGAACAATGACCCCTTCTTCTAGCTCCATAATATTCATTGCAGGAAAAAGCATGGCAACTTCTTCACCTATATAGTCTTCTTCTCTTAAAAAAAATTGTTGAGCCGCTTTCTTGTTAATAGATTTTATCTTCGAATAGTGATCAATGACTATGGTAGCATCACCTGGAGACTCACCCTTAGAATAAGTGGTGTCATTTAGCGTTTTCATAGGTAGGTGTTCCCTCCTAGTTCTCAACAAAGTATACAGGTAGCAATCCCTGAACCCTGCTTGCTGTTTGTTTTAATTTTTGGTAGTCCTCATCTTTAAAATCATATTTTTGGCGATATCCGATTAAAAGAGCACCTTTAGGAATGCCATTCCAAACTAATGGATACGCATACGCTGTGATTATTTTTTCCGCTAACATAATTGGATATTCCGTTGATTTTCCAATAATATTAGTAGGGAAATTCTCAATTTCCATTGGGCTTCCACTGGATATTACTTTGCCTGCTATTCCTTTTCCATAACGGACAGTAATGTATTTATATTTATCATTTCTATTCCCACAAACATAGGGCCATATCACATCGAGTTTCTTATGATGTTGAAGTGCTACACCTGTAAAATCACAACCAATTACCTGTTTAAGATGTTCACATTCCTTTAGAAACAGATCCTTCACATCATTTTCACTATATTCCATATCCCAGTAAACCTTTCTTTAAGGCGTAGGAAACTAACTCGGGCCTTGTTTTCATTTGGAGCTTATCCATTAGATTACTTTTATGTGTTTCCACTGTTTTAACACTGATAACCAATTTTTCACCAATATCTTTATTGGAATAACCTTTAGCAATTAACGTTAATACCTCAACTTCTCGATCCGATAATAATTTATATTCATCGGAACCATCTTGTTTTAGTGATCCTAAGTATTCTTCCATTAATCTTTTAGTAGCCGCTGGATGCAAGTATGCATTTCCACTACGAACTGATTTAATCGCATCAATGAGTTCTTGATGTGGGGCACTTTTCAACACACAACCAGAAGCACCCGCTTGGATAGCACGAAACAAGTATTCTTCGTCATCATGCATGGTAAGAATTAAGATGGAAACTTCAGGTAACTGTTTGATTAATTCTGATGTAGCAGATAAACCGTCTTTTCCATGTGGCATACTTAAATCCATCAACACAACATCAGGATTTGTTTCAAGCGCTTTACTAATACCTTCATTACCCTCAGAAGCTTCCCCTATAACTTCCATATCTTCTACTCCATTTAACAGAACTTTTAGCCCCATCCTAACTACTGCATGATCATCTACTAATAGAACTTTTATCATCCATAACCCCTCCTATTCCTGGATAGGCAGAACAATTGAAATGTTTGTACCTTTACCTTTTCCAGAAGATAGATGAACATCCCCACCAACGATGAACATTCTTTGCTTCATCGCAGCAATACCTTTAAAACTATTGGTCTCGATTGCTTTTTGTAAATCAAAACCAATTCCTTTATCCTTTATGTCAATTTTCAGCGTTTTTTCTTCCCATGTAAAGCTAAGTGTTGCTTCAGAAGTATCAGCGTATTTAGCAATATTGATTAACGCTTCTTGACAAGTTCTAAATACAGCCAAACTTTTATGCTCAGTGAGCTCCCGTTCTTCTCCTTGTGATTCTACATGGATGATGACCCCAAAAGTAGAGATAAACAGTTTTATATAACTTTTTAGGGCAGCAAATATTCCTAATGTCTTTAGTGTCGAAGGATATAATTCGACTGAAAGCAACCTCACTTCTTGTATTGTCCTACTCAATAAGGTTGACATCTCTTTTGCATACCCTTGTAAATCAGGTTGGTTTATTCCTGATTGCAGAAATTCTAAACCAGTATATAAACTGTACAAATTTTGACTGATGCCTTCATGGAGCTCAAGCGCAATCCGCTTTATTTCTTCTTCTTGCGACTGAATAATATAGGTACTAGCATGCTCTATAGCTTTAAGCTCCATGTGTATGGCCTCCTAAAAATTAAATACTTTGTGGTTTTAAATCGGTTTTTGAAAAGTCACTGTCTGTTATATCACTGAATATTCCGGCATATTGGATTATCTCCCCTGAATCATCTTGAATTGCATTAATCGTAAGCCATTCTAGATAATCATTGCCGTCTTTTCGTTTGTTCCATATTTTACCTTGCCAATAGCCATATTGTTGGATATCTTTCCACATTTCTTCATAAAACTTTTTTGTTTGTTTTCCTGAACTAAGTTTATTTGGGTTTTCCCCGACCATCTCCTCGGGACTATAACCAGTAAGTTTGGTGAATGCTGGGTTTACAGTTATAATTTTACCATTTTTATTGGTGACCATCATACCTAATGGAGAAGTTTTTATAACCTTAGCAGAAATTGTTAGCTTCTCTTGATAATACATCCAGATTACAATAATTAAACTTGCTAATGCAACTTGTGATAATGCCATAAAACCAATGGCATAGTGACCAGTTAAATCGTATAACGTTGTTAAAATAAGTGGTGGGAAAAATCCACCTAAACCACCCATAGCAGCAACAATACCATTAGCAATACCTGCTTGCTTATTAAAATATTGTGGCATTAATTTAAAAATAACACCATTACCTATACCTGCACTTATAGCTATGGAAATACAACCGACAGCATATAGATTTATCGATGGTGCAAAAGAAAGTAAAACAGCACTTACAGTAAATCCAGCAAATACATACATCAGTAGAATTAGTGAATTAAACTTATCTGCTAACCAACCACCTAATGGACGAAGGAATGTTGCGACTGCAATAAATCCTGCAGTTCTCATTCCAGCATCTACCTTGTCTAAGTCAAAGTTATTCACTAGGAAGTTAGGTAAGTAAACGGTAAAAGCGACAAAAGAACCGAAAGTAATAAAATAAAATAAACAAAATATCCATAGTTTTTCATTTTTATAAACACTTTTTATTTGTTGGATTAAAGGCGTTTTCACCTTCACTTCTTGTTTATCACCAAATATAATATTTGCTACAATAAAAATTCCAAGCAGAACCATATAAAATTGAACCGTTGTCGACCAACCAAAATTAGCTGCAACAACTGGTGCTGAGAAAGCCGTGATTGCTGTACCAATGTTACCAGCCCCGTAAATCCCATTTACAAAACCATGACGATCTTTCGAATAATATTTAGGTAGTGACGTTACACCAACGGAAAAGATTGCACCACCTATACCTATAAACAGGCCACCAATTACTAAATCAATAAATGAATTAGCTATACTTATGTAGTACACTGGTGGAATTAATAAGATGAAACTTATAATGAAGATTAATCTTGCTCCAATTAGATTTGTTAAATAACCCATTGGAATACGGAGTATCGAACCTAGTATAACAGGTATAGCAGTTACCCATGCTGCTTGTTGTGGTGTGATTTGTATGTCTTCAATTATAAATGATAGCAAAGATGATAAAAGTACCCAAACCATAAAACCTACTATTAAATTCATCGTCTGTAATGGCAGTTGCATTTTTTTATTCATGAAATCTTCTCCTCACTCTTGATTGCATAATGTAAATTCGCTTCCTTGTCATATGCAATCCATTCATTTTGCTTTTGTTCTACTGAACTAGTTAAAGGTACTGCAAAAAAAAAGTGGCTGTCGAAATAAATACGTAAGTGGGTTTCATCAGGACATAAAGATAATTTACTTATCCTTTTATCTACCCACGGGGCCTTATCTTCAGAAGATTTCCCATATATACAAACTTGAACCGATGAATCGACCAGTTTTTCTAAACTTTTCATTTCTACCGTCTGCATTTTCTAACACCCTTTCTCGACAGGAAGTACTTGAAACTGATACCCTTGAAGTGTAGACCAAAAGTCTTCATTTGCAGTTTCCTCTAGGTAATCAATCACTTCTTGTTCTGTCTCCCAACGACTCATTCCTTTCACTTCCGCTACAACAATTTCAGCACCTTCTTCCTGTTTCGCATCTAAATACCAATGAAGGCGCTCATATTTAAATAACTGCTCAAACATAGATTGAACGTTCGTTGCTAATTCACCAGACACCTCTTGAATAAAGCAAAAGTCTAAATATGTTTCACTTTTTTTCATGAGACTGACCACCTTTATTAATTTCTTGTTTATATATATACAAAGCGATAGGAAATAGGATTATGTTACAAAACATAAATAGCAGAACAATTTTATAATTTTGGTGAAAATACTGATGGACAAGTAATTGCATAAACACAATATCCATAAATAAAATTGCACATAGACTAATCACTCCAAAATAACTACGTTTCATATCGTTTCACCCTCACTGCATAAACCGAATTACTTTCTACTTCTACAATTATTTCTGGCAGTGCACGTCGTGGTGGCCCCGCTGTTGGTTCACCTGTTTGCACATCGAATTTCCCGTGATGACAAGGACACACCATTTCTTGTTGATCCTTGACCCAATATACAGGACATCTAAGATGTGTACAGGCATTTTGATAAGCTACAAATTTGTTCTCTTTCAAACGGATTAGAACAGCACTATCATGCTCACTTGGGAAATGGAATTCTACTGAATCACCTACAGCAATATTAGTTATATCCACTATTTTTTGACGAGGGTATTCTTTATCAGACAAACCCATTAATTCTTTTGCAGCAAGCGTTCCCCAAGGGAGGGAAGCTACAGCGAATACTCCTGCTGCTCCCACTAATGTTTTCATAAAACCTCTTCGGTCTAATGATCTTTCGTTATTACGGTTTATATTATGGGTATAATTATCATCATTTTTTGGTAAATTATTGTTCCAATCTGTCATTGTTCACCCTCCTTAAAAGAGTTTAGTCGTTCCCTGTAGGATACCTGGGAGATTTACAGTAACATGTGTATCACCTTCGAGATGTGGCAAACTTGTTACCCATTTGTCGTTATCAAGCTCATGTTTTTGTTTCTTTTGGTTAATTTCATCTTCTGATAACCACTGCAACGTATGAGAAGGACAAACACTTGCACACATTGGCGGGATATCATCTTTTGTTCGATCAATACATAGATCACATTTATACATTAAGTTTTCTTCTTCATCGAACTTAGGAATCCCATAAGGACAAGCAATCGTACAGTTTTGACAACCAATACATTTCTCAACTAATGCAGATAGTACTGCACCAGTTTCGTGAATTTGGATCGCTTGAGCGGGACAACTTCTTGCACATGCGGGATCAACACAATGTAAACACATTAACGGCATAGTTTGTCTGTTTACAAGTGGATTAACGTCATACACATAGTTTCTGTTTCTTTCTTCATGGCCGCCACATTGTGTACAAGCAGCCAAACAAGCTCTGCACCCAATACAATTTTCAAGTTCCATATATAACTTTCTTTTTGTTGTTGTCATTTAGAGCACCTTCCCAGATTTAAGTTTCTCTATTTGAGCAGCACAAGCTTTAAACTCAGGCATTTTTGACATTGGATCCAATGCTGCAATGGTTAGTAGGTTAATAGAGTCATCACCGCCAAAATGATAAGGTACAAAAACTGTATCCTCACGGATGGCCTCCGTGATTTTTACTTTATAATTACATTTACCTCTTCGTGTAAATAAAAGAATCTTCTCATCATGTTTAATACCATATTTCTCTGCGGTGATTGGATGAACTTCCACATACGGTTCTGGACACATATCATTAAGGAACTGAATTCTTCTCGTTTGGTTACCGGATAAATAATGATATACAACACGTCCTGTTGTTAATCTGAGAGGATACTTCTCACACGGTTCCTCTGCTGCCGGACGATATGGTAACGCACAAATCTTTGCTCTTCCATCAGGATGATAAAACTTTTTATCAAGAAACATATGTGGAGTTCCTTTATCTTCTTTATCCTTACAAGGCCAGAAAACACCATCTTGTTCATCAATCTTATCCCATGTAGCCCCGTAGTAATCGGCAACTCCACCTTTTGAAGCTAAACGGAATTCCTCCGCCACGTCTTTAGCCGTCTTTAAGTGTGAAAAGTGTTTTCCTTTACCAAGTCTTTCCGCAAGTTCAACCTGCATCTGCCAATCTGGCTTCGATTCACCAATTGGTTCCTGTGCCTTATTAATTTTAATAATTCGACCTTCCAGGTTTGTGGTTGTACCTTCATCTTCAGACCATGAAACAGATGGTAATATGACATCAGCATATTCTGCTGATTCTGATAAAAAGAAATCGCCACACACCATGAAATCAAGCTTTTTCATTGCACCTCTTACAAAATTCAAATTTGGTGCTGATACAGCTGGATTCGAGCAAAGCAAGTACAGACCACGAATCGTTTTATTGTCCATTAACTCAAACATTTCATAGGCTGATACACCTGGTTTCGGCATTTCTTCAGGCTCAATTCCCCAGACCTTGCTTACACGTTCAACAGCTTCAGGGTTAGTAATTTTTTGGTAACCCGGTAGTAAGTCTGATTTCTGTCCATGTTCACGACCTCCTTGGCCATTTCCTTGACCAGTAAACGTCGCTACTCCTGCTTTTGGTCTACCGATTTTACCAGTAATAAGTGCCATGTTCGTATAAGCAGACACATTGTCTACTCCTTTATGTTGCTGCTCAATTCCTCGAGCAAACATAACGATAGCATTCGGAGCTTTCCCATAAATCTCTGCTGCTTTTTCAATTTTTTCTATTGCAACACCTGTGATCATACTTGTATATTCTGGAGTAAAGTCTTTTACTAATTCTTTTGTTTCTTCAAATCCGTTTGTATGTTGATTAATAAATGATTCATCTGCATAGCCATTTTGAATTAGCAAATTTAAAATGCCATTTGCTAACGCTAAGTCTGTACCCGGACGCAGATCCAAATGAACATCTGCTCTTCTTGCAACAGGAGTTTCTCTAGGATCCGCAACGATTAAGTATCCTCCACGATCTTGCACAGCCCATACGCGGAACATCGAAGTTGGATGACACTCAGCCGTATTACTTCCTGCAATAAATAAGCAATCTGTTTCGTGGACATCTGTCCAAGGTAGAGTAGAACCACGGTCAACACCGAATGATCTTAGGAAACCACCTGCAGCACTCGACATACAAAATCGCCCATTATAATCGATATACCTTGTTCCCATTGCTACTCTGGCAAACTTTCCAGTTAAGTAACATTTTTCATTGGTCATTGATACACCACTAAATACAGAAAGACTGTCTTTACCATATTTCTCCTGGAGTTCACCGAACTTTTCGGCAATTAAATCATAAGCCTCTTCCCAGCTTGCTTCTCGAAACCCTTCTTTTGTACCTTTTAGGGAAGCATCATCACGTATAAGTGGTTTAAGGAGTCGATCATCATGATTTGTTTGTTGATAAGCGGTAACACCTTTCGGACACATTTTGCCATGCGTTACTGGCCAATCATATCTTGGCTCGACACCAATGATTTTATTTGTAAGTTTATTTACTCGTAAATTCATGCCACACTGCATGCCACAATAGCTACAATGGGTTTTAACCAATTCTTCATTCGGATGTTTCACATTTTTTTCTTCTCGAAAGAACTTATCCCTTTGCATTTTGGTTAGCCTCCTTGACTGGTACTTCATGTGTAGAGAATCCTGAAAATCTTGCGATGCGGTATTTTCTTCGGCAAGGCAAACACAATTCTGCTAAATTAAAGCCATCTTTCATATCAAATTGAATATTATTAGTTTCTAACACATTAATGACATCACTAGATTGTTCTGTTGAAACAAATTCATTTTCGCAAACCTTACATTTTTTCATTGATTTTTCGCCATAGTGTTCACGGTAATTTCTTGCAAAAACACTTAACGGGCGGAATGGAATATGTGCAAGTTTTCCAAATGGCAGATAAATTAATGTAACAACTACGGAATATTGATGTATTAAAGACATCACGTAATGACCAGCACCATGTAAAAATACATTAATAAATGTTAATGCTAGTCCAGTAACACTAATAAATATTAATAAGTACAGCGGTAGAAAATCGTACATGAATTTTTGTTCCGCTCTTGCTTGCATATTTTTCAGACGTCTATACAAAGCCATACAGACACCTATGATCACCATAATTGCACTGAAGTTTAGCGCGTTGTATGACATAAAAGCGATAAAACCATCTGCTGGAACTGTCATAATATCCATTCCCATGCCAACGATTGTGTACATGCCGCTTTCATCCATCGTAAAGTACATCCATCCAAATACGAGCGGAAAGGTGACTAGACATGAAATGATTACTCCCCAGCCAATCAGCATGTGTTGGGTCCATCGGTAAATTCCCCTATTCCAGATGAATTTATATGTAGCCAAGTGATCTACAGAGGTTTTCGGAGTAGATTTACGAAATAGTAATTTAATGCCTTTTTTTATAAATATCTTTGTTGGAGGTCTTTCACCCCAAGCAATAAAACGATAGAAGAAACCACCTAAGAAAACAATTGTTCCAACCATATATCCATAAAGATTTAAGTCAACATGTGTAAACATTCTCGTTCCTATAAAAGAAAGAATAACTAGACCACTAATTGCAATAAACATTGATTTTGCAAACTTTGAAGCAAATGCATTATTTACTGAATTCGCTCTTTTAGGTGATATTCCCATTGTTACCTTCGCGTTATTTTCTTCCATTTTAACTCTCCCTCACTTAGCTTAATGCGCTCTTTTATCTTGTAATTTCATTATAAGATTAGATTGGAGTTTTCGTAATCGGGGAATCTCCTCATCCTTTGTCGGGAAATCCCCTATTAATTAATTTTTAGTAGTATTTGAGTTAGTTTCTGTCGATTTCTTTGACTTTCAACTTATAATTTAATAGAAGCAAAAATAAATAATCTGACTTCACAGCATACATTCGTTGTCTTTTGAAATTCACAGTTGATATAAAGTGCGCAATAAGTATTCTTTACATTTGTAAAATTCTTTCTGTTGCAATGGGGATTGAGTTGTAATACTTCGTTCGGGCAGAATACTCCGCTT
>NZ_JASTZU010000049.1 GCF_030282825.1 Aquibacillus rhizosphaerae | reverse complement strand
AGTTGTGATCCAACGCTGCGGAAAAACACTCGCTTTCCATGGGGAACGCTTCAGTCTCCTCGCTCGCAAAGACCGCTCACTGTGGGGCCTTCAGATGTTCCTTTCCCATAGGACATTGAAATGACATCCATAAATTTACCCCACACGAAGAAAATGGCTCTTTATTTTCGAGGAGTCTCGTATTTTCCCTGCGCTTAGTATCGTTTTCTATTTCAAGTGAGAGGTAGTTGGACCTTGGTTAAATGCACTGTAACGGAACATATTAAAAAACTTTACAATCATAAGAAAGATTATTCAATAGATGCTATTTTTCAGCGTATCAAGTTAAATTGGCGACACTCCTGCAGGAACAGCGAATGTTTTAGGGTGGGGCGAGTAATCGCAGTCCCACGAGCTGAAGATCCACTCAGAAGCGGTTTTATTCTGAGTTAGCTGAAGCCGTGCGCGGAAAGGGAGCCAATTTTGCTTGAGGAGCGAGGCCAGTGCTCTATTGCTCACTTTATATTAAGTATGAAATAACAACACCATTAAAAAGAGCCTATGTTTTTAATAAAACTGAAGATAGAACTACCAAAAATCTGGTAATTCCATCCTCGTTTTGTAACATTAGCTAGCTTTCTTTTTATCTTTCGAAAAGAACCAACCCGCTGCAGCAATTCCTAGTAAGACTGTATAAAAAATCAGCTTCCATTCAGTTGAATGAGCAAACTCATATGAAATAACACCTATATCTTTATGTCCTAATGTTAAGACAGCAAGTTTGACACCTACCCATCCTACAATGGCAAAAGCAGCAATTTCTAGACCAGGTCTTGCATGAAGTAATTTAACAAACAAATTAGCAGCAAATCGCATGATGATTAGACCAATTAATCCGCCCGCAAATATGACTAGGAACTTTCCTCCATCCATACCACCGATAGCTGGTAAGTTTGTATTGGGAAGTGTCATTGCCAAGGCAACGGCAGCTAAAATTGAATCGACTGCGAACGCAATGTCTGCAAGCTCAACTTTGATAACTGTTCCCCAGAATCCTGATTTCTTTTTTTCCTTTTTATCTTTCTTGTGCTCTATCTTTTTAAAGATTAACTTTCTTAGTATATGGTTAATTGCAATAAATAATAGGTATAGAGCACCTATCGCTTGTACCTGCCAAACATCCACTAAAAACGAAATAATAAATAATGAAGCTAAACGGAATACAAATGCACCTGCAAGTCCATAAAATAATGCCTTTTTTCTTTCTTCATCAGGAAGATGCTTTACCATAATAGCTAAAACTAGTGCATTATCAGCAGCTAGTAAACCTTCTAGTGCTATTAATAATAATAATACCCATCCATATTCTAAAATAATTGATATATCCAATACATTATTCCCCTTTGTAGTTAATTAATAAACTGACTTTTTGAATATTTACTTCATAATAACGAGATTTTTTTATATTTTTCATTACTTAAATTTTATAAACTTTAATATGTGGCCAGTAAACGTTGGTTCTTTTTTCTTTTGTTCGACTTTTACAGATTGTTTGTCATCCAATAGTTGTTTCATGTTAGTTTGAATCAGCTCAGTAAATGATAGTTTACTATTCTTCAAAGCTTTAGCTCTCCTTCTATTTTTTTATTTATTGAAAGTTCATATTGGATTTTTTCGGTTTTACAGAACAAATAAAAACCTTTACCGAAAACAGTAAAGGTTTTTTGAACAATAAAAGACCTTTACCAATAGGCAAAGGTCTTGCTAACAACCGATCGTTGCCAACAAAGCCGAGAGATGCAGACACCTCTGTAATGACGACATTGCTGTAAAAGCTACTCCCCTTTGAGGAGAAACATTCAATTTGTAAATTAAATATATGTTATTTAGAAGGAACTGTCAATATAATGTTTTAAATTTTATACTTATTTATATAAAAAGTTGATTTCATTAATTAATCCACTCATTTCAAATCAGTAAACTAATCACTTTAACCACCATACATGTTTAAAAAAATTCATATCAGGTAACAAGAATAATAAGAAAGAATTTAAATGTACACTTGATATTAGGAGGTTTTTACTGTGTTACATTTTTCAAATCGCATTCAAGAATTCAAAGTACAAGCTACTGATGATGAATTAGGTAAAGTAAAAGACATTTATTTTGATGAAGATAATTGGGTCGTTCGTTATCTTGTTGTAGATACGAAAAAGTGGTTACCTGGACGCAAAGTTCTAGTATCTCCAATATCTTTTGATTATGTAGATTATGATAACTCGAAAGTGGCTATTTTCGAATCGAAAGATAGTATTAAAAACAGTCCAACGATTGATGAGAAAAAACCAGTCTCAAGGAAACACGAGTTAGAAGTTAATAGTTACTTTGGTTGGCCGCTTTATTGGAACGGTTTAGGTACTAATAACACTTTATGGGGTGGTTTCGATACTCCTCAAGAGTTAAATCGTATTAACCGAGCAGAAGATGCACTTCCTGTAGAACAAGAAGAAGAAACAAAATTGAGAAGTGTAAAAGAAATTAAAGGCGACTTTAATGGTTACACCATTCAAGCTAGTGACGGGCAAATTGGTCATATAACAGATTTCATCATTGATGATTACAACTGGAAGCTACGTTATTTCATTGTAGAAACAAGAAATTGGTTACCAGGTAAATTCATCATGTTATCGGTTGATTGGATTGAAGACATTTCATGGCCAGATAGCAAAGTATTTGTTGATTTACCAAAAGAAGTCATTAAAAATGGTCCTTTCTTAAATATTGAAAGTCCTATCACAAGAGAAGACGAGATAAATCTTTACGATTACTACCAAAAAACACCATATTTTTAAAGATAATCAATAAATGCCTGTTAACGATTGCAGGCATTTTTTTGTTTAGTATTATTCACAAGCATAACCCTCGATATTCTCCAGCAAAATCCCAATATACTCTTTTTTAAGAATTGGACAGTTTAGCAGCTTGCTATTCTAAGATAGAATATTTATTTTATAAACCATATCCTTCCGTTGGTTAAGTTAGATCTTGATTTTGCTGTTCTACAATAAATTCTAGATCTTTAAACGAGATTAATTAAAAAAATATAAAGAATAGGTATTTTAATGCTCATGCGTGAGATACGGAATTTTTGTTTTGAAAAAAATATACTTTTTTGGTTTACTCTCCTACTTCTATTCATAAAATCAAATATGGACAAACTTTTATACTAATGTTTTGTACTTAGGAGGAAGATAAAAATTGGATCTACTTTTCTCACTTGGACTCACAGTTACGTCCGCTGCAACGATTTCATTTTTAAAAATAATAGCTATTGACATTATCCTATCTGGTGACAATGCTGTAGTCATTGCAATGGCCACGAAATCTTTACCTAAAGAACATCAAAATAAAGCAATACTATTTGGTACTGCTGGTGCAGTCCTTCTCCGGATACTTTTTGCCGTTATAATTGTTTACTTGCTGCAAATTCCTTTTGTAAACCTCATTGGAGGAATGTTACTGTTATGGATTGCTTATAACTTACTTGTCGAGGAAGAAGAACAAGCACATGTAACTTCACACAATGGTCTTTTTAAAGCAATAACAACAATAATTATAGCAGATGCGGTAATGAGTCTTGATAATGTTATCGCGATAACTGGTGCAGCACATGGAGATATCAAAATGATTGCATTTGGTGTAATGGTAAGTATTCCGATTATGATATTTGGTTCCAAAATAATCGTAAAAGCTTTAGAAAAGTATCGATGGATTTCCTATATTGGATCTGGTATTCTTGCATGGACTGCAGGAGAAATGATTATAACTGATAAGAAATTAATTGAGCTACTAAACCTTCAACACGATTCTACTAATTATCTAATCATTGCCATCATTACAGTAACAAATTTAATCGTTGGCTATGCTATGAACAAAAGCTCTTCAGACGATAACTTTCATAAGGCTTCTTGAAGCTACCCTCACCGACTTCTCTAAGTCGATGAGGGTAGCTTTTATTCAAATTAAACTATGGGTACCACAACTCATCTTATAATGGACCAGAAATAATGATATTGTTTACCTACATGAACATATGAAGATCACACCGGATGGCGATCCTACCAATAACTTGTCTTATAACGGCTCTTTAGAGAACAAAGCTTATTATATTGCCAGTAGTAAAGAATCACTTGTTGGGAAAACAATTCCAAAGATGGTAATTGAAAATGTTCAAGCAGCAGTTCCAGGACAAGCGACGGTTGACAAATTAATTAGAAAACTAAAAAAAGATGAAAAATAATCCTTAAAAGCTAAGCAAAACAGCCCTTTTGTGAAAATCAAAAGAACTGCCTTGTAAAAAAACATATGTTTAGTTATAACGTAATAGTAAAGCTATAATCAGATGGAGCTGGTGTAATCTTTACTGCATTTAATTCGGCGGACCATGTACCACTTGTGGTAGTAGATATAGATTTTTCATCATGTAATACAATAGAATATGCTTTACCATTCATGTCTGCTTTCACTAATATACTTCTACCTTGACGTGATAGATGCAAAGAGCCAGTCATCTTCCCATGCACATCATGAATGATTGTATTTGTATCTACTTGGTCTTGTAATGCATACACATGAAAGGTTATATCACTCGAGTAATCATAATCCGGCTTATCAATTACAGCCCCTCTGGGCAATATCGTGTTCTCTTTTACAAACAAAGGTAAACTCATATAATCATATTTTTCTTTTCTCCATATGTTTCCCTCAATTTTTTCTCCTGATAACAAATGCGTCCATATACCTGATGGTAAGTAGTAGGACCCAACTCCCTCTTCGTTGAAGATTGGAGCAACTAGAATCGATTCACCTAGCATATATTGTTTATCCAACGTCTCACAAAGGGTATCTTCAGGGAACTCTAATAACATCGAACGCATAACCGGAATACCTGTTTTACTGTTTTCAACAGCAGCACTATACAAATAAGGCATTAAACTATTTTTTAGTTGCACAAAATGCCGTGCTACATCAACTGACTCCTCATCAAATTTCCATGGAACACGATACGATGAACTGCCATGGAATCGACTATGACTGGAAAGTAAACCGAAAGCTGTCCAACGCTTGAAAACATCTGGTGTAGCTGTATTTTCAAACCCTCCTATGTCATGGCTCCAATAACCAAATCCAGACATCGTCAACGATAATCCCCCACGTAGACTCTCAGCCATGGCTTCATACGTTGAATCACAATCGCCACCCCAATGGACAGGAAATTTTTGACCACCAGCTGTAGCAGCTCTAGCAAATACGATTGCTTCTTTTGCACCTTTTTCTTTCTTAAGCAATTCGAAAACTACTTCATTATATTTGTAAGCATAGTAATTATGCATTTTGTATGGATCAGATCCATCGTAATAAGTTACATCGGTAGGTATCCGTTCACCAAAATCAGTTTTGAAGGAATCAACGCCCATATCAAGTAAGATTTTTAACTTATCCGCAAACCATTTACAAGCTTTTGGATTACTGAAATCAACGATTCCCATACCAGCTTGCCAAAGATCCCATTGCCAAACATCGCCATTCGGTCTTTTTAACAAATAACCGTTTTCGACTGCTTCATCAAACAACTTTGATTTTTGGGCAATATATGGGTTAATCCAAACACAAATCTTTAATCCCTTATCTTTAAGACGTCGAAGCATTCCTTCTGGGTCAGGAAAATGTTCATCATCCCACACAAAGTTACTCCATTCAAATCCTTTCATCCAGAAACAATCAAAGTGAAAAACACTTAACGGGATGCCACGTTCAGCCATTCCATCAACAAAGTGGTTTACAGTAGTCTCATCATAATCGGTTGTAAATGACGTTGACAGCCATAAGCCAAACGACCATGCTGGTGGAAGGGCAGGCTTTCCAGTTAGATTCGTATAGCGACTAACTACTTCTTTTGGTGTTGGTCCATTGATAATATAGTAATCTAGGTATTCTCCACGTACACTATACTGTGACTTAGAAACTACTTCCGATCCCAATTCAAAGCTTACTTCTTCTGGATGGTTAACAAATACTCCATACCCTCTGTTACTCATATAAAAAGGAATATTTTTATATGATTGTTCAGAACTAGTACCACCGTCTTCATTCCAAATATCTACTGTTTGCCCGTTTTTGATATATGGAGTGAATCGTTCTCCTAATCCGTATAATTGCTCTCCAACATGTAACCTAAGTTGACCTCTCATGTATGTGGAATTCTCAGGCCCTGTTATCCATGCTAGACCTTTAGAATCAGATTCCGTTAACTTTTTATCTCCATTTAAAAATTTCATTCCAAATTGTTTTTTATTAATCTTTACATTCAAATCACCACTAATGAATGTAATTTCATCATCATTTGTGTCTAGATGATGGGTAGAACTTTCGTTTTTTACATCAAAATTAGGATGCTTTTTAATTCCACCTTTAAAATGCCATGTCTGAATACGGATAATATTATCGGATGGAGATGATAACTTAATTGTAAGCATTGGACCATCTAACGTATCCCCTCTGTGATTTATGTCTTTACAAGGTGCGTAAAGCGTAACACTTTCTTCAGTGACATCGATATCATGAACAATTCGAGGATGGTTAATCGTAAACCCTTCTTTAACAAGCCAGTTACCACTAGTGAATTTCATTTTTATACAACTCCTCTGTATTCTTTAATGAATATTTTCACGCATTTAATAAGATTGAGCATACATTTGGATTACATATACTAGTTTACTAATATCATAACTGACTTGGAGTCAATGCTAACGTTGCCCGTAAAAGATATACCGCTAATTAGATCTCTTGTTTCCTTTTCCCCCAAATCAAAAGTAGAGATCTTGTCGTTATGGTTCATAACAAATAAATACGATACACCTTCTTTAATCCGTTCAGATATCTCTACACCACTATCAGCACTTATCACATGAGGTTCTATTTCTCTTTCTGTACATAGATTAGCTAATAAGCCTCTTAGAAATGCTTGGTCTGGACTGGACGCGATATAAAACGCATTACCTTTACCAAATTTATTTTTAGTAACAACTGGCATGCCTTTGTAAAAATCAGATCCATATGTTGCTAATACCTCTGCACCTTCTGAATGAATAAGGTCGAATAGAATATTGCATTCATATTCACCTTTTAGTCCTCCCCACGTTTCCTCCATAACGATTTGGTTTTTTAATTTAGGATCAAGCGCATCAATCTCTTCTGACCATATCCCTAGTAGTTCACGAAGTTCACCAGGATAGCCACCGAGGGTAACTAAATCATTCTCATTGACAATACCGCTAAAGAACGTAGAGATAAACGTCCCTCCGCTTTTAACAAAGGATTCTAGCTTTTTCGTATATCCTTGCTTCACCATATATAATACAGGCGCGATAACGATTTCATAATCACTTAAATCTTTTTCTACTCCAATCATATCTACTTGGATATTTTGTTCATAAAGCGCATCGTAGTATTTGTGAACCTCTTTAACGTAATCTAACGCAACAGAAGGACCACTTGACAAATCAATAGCCCACCTGTTTTCCCAATCAAAAACAATCGCTATTTTTGATTTCACTCGAGCATCTAAAAAGTCATCTGATAATTGAATAAGTTCATTTCCTAGTTCAGCACTTTCCTTAAATACACGCGTATGTTCATGCCCAACATGCTCAATTACAGCACCATGATACTTTTCGGTGGCACCTATGGATCTACGTAATTGAAAAAACATAACAGTATCAGCGCCACGCGCAATCGCTTGGTAACTCCACAAACTCATTACTCCTGGTCGTTTTAGTGAATTATACGCTTGCCAATTTTGTTGGCTTGGTGTTTGTTCCATTAACATAAACGGTTGACCGCTTTTTAAACCTCTCATTAGGTCATGTGTCATCGCAGTAAAACTCACAGGTGTATCTAATGATGGGTAATTATCCCATGACACAACATCCATTTCTTTAGCCCATTTGAAATAATCTAATTCCGGATAAAACCCCATCAAATTAGTTGTAATTGGAGTTTCTTGTGTATATTTACGAATCGCATTTCTTTCGAGTTTATAGCAATCTAGTAAACTATCTGATTGGAAACGACGATAATCTAAAGAAATACCTTGGAAATTCGTATTCTTGCCACCTTGCCATTCTTCGCTCAAGATATTTGGTGGTACGACTTCATCCCATGCATAAAATGTATGTCCCCAAAATCGTGTATTCCAAGCTTTGTTAACTGCTTGAAGTGTTTTGTATCTATCCTGAAGCCATTCCCGAAAATTTTTCGCGCAATTTTCACAATAACAATAACCACCATATTCATTAGAAATATGCCAAATTAGTATTGCCGGATGGTCTTTATACCGTTCAGCTAACTTATCTGCTATTCTTTCAGCATATTTTCTGTAGGTTGGACTACTTGGGCAAGAATTATGTCTTCCTCCAAATTTTCTTTTTCTGCCTTCAAAGTCAACTCTCAATACATCAGGGTATTTTTTTGCCATCCACGCTGGGTGAGCACCGGTGCTGGTTGCTAAACAAATATACACATTATTTTTATACAATTTTTCTATTATTTCATCGAGCCATTCAAAATTGTATGTATCTTCATCTGGCTGGCTCAAAGCCCATGAAAAAACGTTAATTGTAGCAACATCAATTCCTGCAAGGTCAAACATTCTTAAATCTTCATCCCAAACATGTTTATCCCACTGCTCTGGGTTATAGTCTCCTCCGTACCATACTTTTGGTAATTTTTCATTTATCATGGGAGTTTTCCCTCCTATTGGCTTAACCACTTTAGATTTAAATTTTGTTGAATTCTATCCATTCAATCTGCATACCTGGTTTAATGAAGTCTAATTTTAGATTATATAAACCCGCTTCAAGTTCGATTTTCACAAGCTTTTGTTTAATCCACTTACCATCTGTTCCATTGGTTTGTATAGTGGTCATCAATTGGTCATTTAGTGTCACGTTACATGCAGTTTGTGATTGATTTGTTTCAGGTGACATGATTTTCACAATAATACGATAAAGTCCTCCATCTTCTACTTTAATAAAGCTTGGTATCGCAGGATTTGGATTGACTTTAATATAATCAAACAAAGATTGTGCTTCTATAGAATTCAATGAAGGATTACCAGAAAATTTATTTATCGTTTCTACAATTTCTTGTTTTCTAGAAAAGACAGGTGCATCCATTAAGAATTCACATATATTCATTGCACTTCGTTGTAATTCACCACGAGTTAATGTGCCATCTTCTAATGATTTGATTGTATTATCTTCAGATGAATTTATTTCTGCTCCATAATTATTAACGACCATATATAAGTCGTTTTGTGAACGAACCATATAATTCGTATTTCTCGTATCCGCCACGCCACCAAAACTAGAACCATTCATTTTTGCCCACCAGTCGGTCATAACAACTCCATTAAATCCCCATTCTTTACGAAGCACAGTCGTATTTAAGTCATAATTCGAAGCTGCCCAGTGTCCATTGATGGGATTATACGATGTCATAATCCCTTTTGCGCCACCTTCTTTAACAGCCATTTCAAAGCCTTTCAGATAAATTTCTCTAAGCGCACGCTCAGTAACAACTGCATCCACATTCGTACGTGAATATTCCTGACTGTTACAAGCAAAATGTTTAAGCGTGGCATGCGCACCACTTTTCATGATTCCACGTGTATTTGCTACAGCAAACGCACCAGTAATAAGTGGGTCTTCTGAAAAATATTCGAAGTTACGTCCATTTAATGGACTTCTTCTAATATTAATCCCTGGTCCTAATAACATATCAATGTTATTATTTATTAATTCTTTTCCTTCTAATTCATATAACTCTTCAACTAATTTAACATCCCAAGTTGCCGCAAGTAATGTTCCAATTGGAACTTGTGTGGCTTTATGACCACTGTCCATTCGAATACCTGAAGGACCATCAGCAGTACAACCAACCGGAATACCATAATTAAACAAACTATCACTTACACCCCCAAATGCCGAAGCGGTTCCCGGTGTAACGAGAGGACTACTCATTCCTTCCCCTCGTACAATTGTAGCAAGCTCTTCATCTGATAGCTGGGCAATAAATGCTTCGATTCCCACTTTTTCTTCATAAACATCCTTCAATTTATAACCTTTGTTTCCTGTTTGCTTATATGTTTGAGGTAGATTTTTCTCTATTCTTTCTGCTAAAGAGATTTTTTGCTTCGGTGCTTCTATATAAGTTAATTCATATGAACCATCTTCTTTTTGCACCCCTGGCTTCATTCTTGTGAAGCTTTCTGTTGGTGCCAATACCTCCTCTAATTGTTCAATGACCTGAAGGCTATCTAATCCATAACCGTCCTTTCCATCAATACCTATTTTCACTACATCCTTAACACTGTTGCCTACATAAAAATGATATAGGCCACTTTCTAACACATAGGCAGAAGGGTGACCCGTTACTCCACTATCATCATACGAGGCCATACGTTTAACAGGAAAACTAATTGATAGCATCTGAATTTCACCGGGTTGAAGCAAGTTTGTTTTCACAAATGCTGCTAATACTTTTGAAGGTTGACCTAACTTTCCTTGGGGTGCCTCATAATAGACCTGAACAACTTCCTTTCCAGCAAATATAGGTCCAATATTTTCAACCCTAACATTTAATTCAACATAATTTTCTCCTGATTTGGTAACTATTTTAGCTTCGTCAGGATCAATCTTGAAAGCTGTATAAGATAAACCGTATCCAAAAGCAAACTGCACCCTCTCCGGACAAAACGTCTCAAAATAACGATAACCTACATAAATATCTTCCTGATAAACGTTTCTATGTTCATTCCCATGATTACTAGTCGATGGGTAGTCATTAATTGAATAAGCAATTGTATCAGTTAATTTACCACTAGGATTCACATCACCAACTAATACATCGGCAGCGGCGTTACCACCTTCCATACCACCTTGCCATGTATAGATAACACTGTTGATAGGGTTTACATAACTAGAATCATTAAGCCAATCCATATCAATAATATTTGATACATTAAGTACCACACAAACCTGTTCAAAGTATTTACTAACGAGTCTAAGCATTTCTTTCTCTTCTAACGTTAGTTGATAACTTCCCGGTTCATCAGCATTATCTTGATCTTCACCAGCAGTACGTCCAATTACAATAACCGCTTTATCCGAATCATCCCTTGCCTCTCTCACTATTGTATCTGTTAATGGCATCTCCTTTTGATGCCAAGGTTCAGCTGCCCAGCCACCGCCACCATTATCAAATGGGTTTTGTTTTATCCATTTCTTATATGTAGCCGCCAAATCCTCATTAACTTTTGTTTGTTTTTTACTTTGAAGTGCTTCTAATAGATTGGTCGTGTAAGTAACATTCACACTACCACCAGAACCTGTTCCGCTTCTATAGTAATCTAACTGTGTTCTTCCAAAAATAGAAACAGTTTCTCCTTGTTTAATCGGAAGTACTTGTTCTTCATTTTTCAATAGAACTGCCCCATCTGCTGCAACTTTCCTACTAAATTCTGCAAAGCCTTTTAATGGAGTACCTATTTTTTGGTTACTCATCTTGTTCCCCTCCAACTTATGTATTTTCATTAATATCTAAAGGACAATAGATAGGAAGTCTTTTTTAAAATTTAGCCTGACTCCTCTACTTTAGTGGAATCAGGCTAATTTATTACTTAATTTTATCAATTTCAAAATATCGATTTTATCGTCACCTACAACGCAGAT
Organism: Aquibacillus rhizosphaerae; assembly: GCF_030282825.1. Classification (GTDB taxonomy): domain Bacteria; phylum Bacillota; class Bacilli; order Bacillales; family Amphibacillaceae; genus Aquibacillus_C; species Aquibacillus_C rhizosphaerae. The sequence continues at coordinate 27,270 of NZ_JASTZU010000049.1, read as the reverse complement.
GACTAAATAAGGTAATTATGAAATTGACTTAATTACAATTATTTTGTACCCCATAATTCCATTGTATCTTGTGTTAATTTAGTCATCGCTTCATTCGCAGCTTCAATATTCATTTCTTCTAATTCTTTTAACATGGAGTCCCATGCCGCATCAAATTCTTCTGGTTCACTAAGGATGGCTTGTGTGATTCTTTGCTCTGTTAAATCATCCGCTTTTTGTTGAATAATTTGTAGGTCGCTTCCTGGCTCGATTGTATAGTTTGCTGCTGTACCATGTTGAGAAACACCCAACTCTTCTGTTTTAGGGAACCATTCAATCCAATTATCCATACCATACTCAGCTAGAACTTCTTTTTCCACTTCATTAAAATTATCAATGATATCTTGCTCAGAATTTGGTGTAATTGATTGTCCGTTAGAATCTACAGCACCATTTCCCCATTGTGGGAATGGATAAATATAATAACCAACACCCGTTTCCTTTGCATAATTAGCATCATTGTTCATACGTTCTCTGTCATCTTCTTGCATCACACGTTTTCCATCAACGATGTCATAGTTTTCGCCTTCCACACCCCAGTTCACTAGAATTTGCGCTTCTTCTGAGGCCATCCAATCTAAAAATTCAAATGCTCTTTCTTGGTTTTCACTTGTTGAAGAAATGGCAATTCCCCAACCTCCTGCAAAACCATAATCCTTAAGACCTTGTGACTTATATTCATCATCTATAGTTACCGGAAGTGGGGCGTACGTTCTATTTTCTTTACCATCAGCTACTAGTGCTTTATCTGCATCAGCAATGTCCCAATCTTGATCGGCGACACTTAAGACTCGACCTGATGAAAGTTTAGAAATGTATGTGTCATATGTTTGTGTAAAGGACTCTGGATCAAGTAATCCTTTGGCATTTAACCCGTTTAACCATTTAAAGTATTCTTTCACTTCCGGCTTTAAAAATTTATAAGTTGCTTCACCTGTATCATCGTTTATAGCCCACTGTCCGTCATCTGGAATTCCAGCAGCAAATCCAGCAGGGTTACCAACTGTGATTAGCCAACGCCAGTCACTACCTAGCAAAGAAAGTCCAAGTGTTTTTTGTCCATCAATTTCAGGATACTTTTCTTTATATTCAGTTATAGCAGCTTCATATTCTTCTAATGTATTAATTTCAGGGTAACCTAGTTCACGTAGTACATCTAGTTGAACTTGGAAAGTACCACTTGTTGACCAATACGCTCCTTCTACACCATAGGTTCCTACAGTATAGATGCTAGGGTCATCTACATCTCTACGAAGTCGATCAATTTGATCTCCATACATTGCCTTTAGATTGTCTCCCTTTTCTTCAATTAAATCGTCTAGCTTAATAACACCACCAGCTTCAATCAACTTACCAATATCCCCTTTAGCATAAATCATATCTGGATAATCGCCACTAGCAATCATCAACGGAATTGTTTCATCATTTCCGCCTACAGGATAGTCTATTTCTAAAGTAACTCCAGTCGCCTCTGTAATCTTCTGAGCAACAGGATCATCAAAGTTTTTTTCCTCCCCATCAGCACTAAAAAAAGAAAGTGTAATCGGTTCTTTTGAAGCGCTATCATCATTTTCATTCGTTGAATCTGATTGATCATCTGAGGACGATGAACTTGATGAATCATCACTACAAGCCGTCATAATCATCGCCCCAAGTATAAACAGTAAAGACAGTGTATAAATAGATAATTTCTTTTTCATATATTCTCCTCCATTTCATTTAACACACTTATAATAATTTTTCATTAATACCTAACTCTTAACAGCACCCAATGTTAAACCTGTTACAAAGTATTTCTGCAAGAAAGGATAAACTAACAAAATAGGAACCGTTGCAATAATTGTGATTGCCATTTTTATAGATTGTGGATTTGTCTGATCAGCTATTACTTGTGCATTTTGTGAAGTAACATCACCTCCTGAAATATTAGCATTATCTAGTATTTTCATTAGTTCAAATTGTAATGTAGTTAGGTTCTCGTTTGATCTTGCATATAAGTACGTATCAAACCAACTATTCCATTGACCGACAGCCAAAAATAAAGCAATTGTTGCGATGACTGGTAAGCATAAAGGTACAATAATTCTCCAGAAAATCGTAAAATCATTTGCTCCGTCAATTTTAGCCGATTCTTCTAAGGCTGGTGGTATATTATCCATGAATGAGCGGATAATGATTACGTTAAAGGCAGAGATTAACATTGGTAAAATATAAACTGCAAACTCATTAATTAAACCAAGATGTCTAATTAACATGTATTCAGGAATTAACCCACCACTCACAAACATGGTTATAACAAGTAAAAAACCAACTTGTTTATTGAAGACAAAATCCCTTCGGCTTAATGTATAAGCAAGCATGGTACTCGCTATAACTCCAGTAACAGTACCAACCACTGTTCTTAATACGGACATAAAAAATGCTTGTAACAATCGATCATTGCTTCCAAATATCTCCTTATAATTTGCAAAGGTAAATTCTCTTGGCCAAATATGTATGCCTCCCTTTGCTGTATCTACGGCATTGTTTAATGAAATAGCTAATATATTCAGAAATGGATACAATGTGATAATCAGTACAAATACCATGAATAAAACAAGAACAATGTCAAAGAATGTCCACTTCTTGAAATCTTTTTTCATATTTCTTCCCCTTCCTTAAAAGCTTAGGAAAATAGTATGGATAGATTCTCTTCCCGCATACCCTTTACCTACTAGCTGAAATCTTATATCTATTAAAAGACACGCCCCTCGCCAATCTTTTTGGCGAATTGGTTACAAATTAAAATAAGTATAACGCTAATAACTGATTTAAAAATACCAATTGCCGTACCAAAGGAATAACGGAACATACCAATACCATAATCAAGTGCGTATAAGTCAATCACAAGTGCTTTATCTGCAACAACGTTGTTACCTAATAGCATTTGTTTCTCAAAACCAATGTTGATAAGATTTCCAATACTTAATATTAATAAAACAATAATGACGGGCCTGATACTTGGTAAAGTAATATGCCACATTTGTCTTAGTCTACTTGCACCGTCAACCTTAGCAGCCTCATATAATTGTGGGTCCACCCCAGCCATAGCAGCTAAATAAATAATTGCGTTCCACCCTGTCTCTTTCCATACATCAGCAACAGTTACGATTCCCCAAAACAAATCGGGATTTGACATAAATCCAATTGGGCTATCTATTAAGCCCAGTCCTACCAAGATGTTATTAATTACCCCTTCTTGAGCCAGCATCGTTATAACAATATTGGCACCAATAACCCATGAGACAAAGTGCGGTAAATATGAAATTGTTTGAGTCAGTTTCTTAAAGGTTATTAATCTTACTTCATTTAGTAATAATGCAAATGTTATTGCAGACAATGTTCCGAATACTAGACCGAGAATACCCATTCCTAGTGTATTTTCTAACGCTTGATAGAACATTGGCTCTTGGAATAAATCTTTAAAATGTTGAAGCCCTACCCATTCTTGATCAAACATTCCGAATTGTGGTTTGTAGTCTTGGAATGCCATTAACCAACCACCGATTGGTATATATTTAAATACAATTAACCAAATAACAAATGGAAAAGACATTAAAATCAATGCTTTTTGTCTACTTGCTCTTTTCCAAAAACCTTTTTTCTTTGGGTTAATTGGTGGCTTCTTATTCATTCCAACTTGGTTTTTAAATAAAGGATTATTCGACTGTCCACTAACTTCGCTAATAGATTTCCCCATATACTTCTCTCCTTACTGAGTAAATACAAAGTACTGTTTGTCATTAAGTTCTTTTGATAACTCCCTTAGTTACATTTTAAAAGAAAACGGTTACATATAACACACGTTAAATTAGACTAAAAATCATGTATAAATTAGCTATGGCTAATTCTTACTGGTTATTTCACACATAATTTCACTGCATTTCTTATAAATATGAATCAAATAAAAAAGAATCCTTGCAACTAAACATTTTTAGTTACAAGAACTCTTTTTTTATCCTTATTTTATTAGGATGCCTTTTCTTCTAAAGCTGATACTGATTCAATCAATGTTAAAATAGATTCTTTAGCAATTAGAAAATCTACTGAATTATTTATAAACACCGCATAACTATCTTCATTATAAGGAACAAATTCTATCACTATTTCTTTTTCTTGTTCCTCTTGTGTTTTGATTGTATATTTTATCGTTGCTTCTGGTTCTTGATATGTCGCATCGCTTACTTCCTTATCTACGCTAAGACCGGCAATTTCTTTATATAAATCTCTAAAAGACTTATCTTTCACTATCGATCCATTTACTTTAAAAGTGGAAGTTGCTGCTTCTTTTCTATTTTCTTCATGCTCTATCTTGATTGTAATATGATGTGTTGAATCTTTAATCTCTATTTGCTTGAGAACATCTATTGCTAGTATTTTAACGAAGTTCTCCGCAATATCAAATGCTTGATAACTGTATGGTTCTAATGCTTTTTTCTCAATGGTAAATATAGTCTGTTCCCCTTCTACCATTGCATAATAAGCATTTCCACTGGATGGATCCCCTATTAAAATAGTCTCGCTTTCACTATCCGACTTCAAAAAAATCGTAAAGTCCTCATCTTTTAAACCATATTGACTAAGGTTTTCTTCATCCTTAGCAACTATTTCTTTAAATTGTAAATTCTCAACTCCATAAATCATATCCTTCATTTTATTATAATTTACACTGTAAATAGAATTATAAGGTTGATGCATGAACCAACCACTTAAGTTAGTTCTAACTTCAGCTTCATCGTACGGCGACTCAGGTTTTAGCTCAATCGTTTGAATTCCATTATTAATAACAAAGTGATTAACAGCTTCCGGTGTTATACTCGTTATTTTATTATCCATAATTTCATAGTTCGTCAATGGAATTTCTTGTATTAACGTAGCATCAACTTCAAAAACTCCTTCCTTACCTGATGAAGATACAAAATAATAAAGTCCATTCTCACTCATATTTCCAATAGAAACTGTTTGTGTTTCTTCTGATGAGTCAAGCAGTTCAATGGTAAAAGTTGAATCTTGCAAACCAGCATCTTTTTTACTTATATCTATTTTTTCTCCGCTTAAAGAAAAAATATTATTTACGGTCTCATTTATTTTTTCTTTGTTTGACTTTCTATCTAAATTTTGACCACTCCATTGCCCATTCATTGCTTTGTCTAAGGTTACTTCATTATCTTCGTTTAAAATATGAATCTCTTCAATCTCTTCATGAGCTACTACTAATGATTCTAGTTTTTCAGTAGGCTCTTTTTCTGTAGAACTGTCTAATCGGTTAGAAAAAAACAATAATGATCCCACTAAAAAAAACACACTTATTACAAGACCTACCGTATACGTACGACGTTTCATGAATAACCCTCCAATTAAATCATCTTATTTATTTTTCTCAGACATTTCATTTTCCATGTGTCTAAATGGAACTTGTAAATTAAACATTATAAAAAATCCGATGAGACTTACAAAAAATAATGACCCTATACTTGGAAAAAAATAAAAAGTGAATCCAAATGCAACGATACTCGAAACATTTAAAACAGTAGTTTTAAAAAATTTGAAATTAGAATAAATCGAAACAATAAGTAAATTTTTCAGTTTCACTTCAAACCGAGTAATTACTGGTAGCGCATACATCATTACAAATAAACTGGCAAGCAGAAATAAAAAAAATAACGGAGATATAAAATTAATTCTTGTAGTAGCATAGTAAATATCAATGATTAAAATAAATATAATTGTTAATTGTATAAACCAATACTTCATTGTTACCCAAAAATTACGCTTGTAGGCCTTCCAAAATTCTATCGATGGGGATACATCTTTTTCTCTGACTAACTTTCCCATCGCAGACAAAACTGCAGTTATGGAAGGACCCATTGGAATCATGGTTAAATAAAACAGTATAATATTTTGAAAAGTAAAGTCTGCTAAAAAGTAAACGATAAAAAAAAGTAGGTTACAAAGAAGGAAATATAAATTTGTAACAAAAAAAGCATACATATATTTTGTCATCATATAAATTGGCCTATCCATCATTGGTGTTGACATAAGCATCCCTCTCAAACTATTTAGCATCTGCTGTTTGTATCATTTCTGATACTTTTTTGATACTCTTTTGGACTGATTCCTTCATATCTTTTGAACTTCTTATAGAAGTAATCAATGTTACAATATCCTATCTTTTCAGATATTTCATAAACCTTTTCTTCCCCTTTTGTTAACGCCTCTTTCGCTTTGTTAATTCGAACAATGTCCAAATAGGTATGAAAATATTCGCCAGTTTGTTTCTTGAATTTTTTTCCAAGATACGAGCTATTATAATTGAACAAATCAGCTAACACCTTTAAGTTTAAATCTTCTTCATAATAGTACTGATTTACATAATCTTTAATTTTATCTATTGTATTTCTATTTGAAGTATGAACGTTTATACTTTGACTTAGATTGATTAACTCATCATAAATGTAGCCTATTAAACTTTGTAAACTTGACTGATTAAAAATTTGATCTACCAAATCTTCTTTTTTCGTACATGTTATTGATGGGTGATTTTGCTTTATAGTGCTAAAGATAGATATTGTGAAATCAATTAATTCAGCCTTAATTTTTTCTTGTGAGAAACATGTATGCTGATAATACTTTTCTATTTCTTCTAATTCATTATTTAAGTTATTTGATTCTTGAAATTCCATAAAACGGCATAATTTGTTTTGTATTTCAACAAAAGATACGTTTGAATTTTCAGCTTGTAACATATCAAAACTTATCAAGTGTTGTTTGCTATAACAAAAATGTACATCCATTAATTTTTTTGTTTGTTTGTATGATAATGAAACTTCTTTAGGTCCAATAACTTGGTTACCAAGTAATACATTACAGTGGGTACTTCCAAGTCGGGTTAATTCCGTTATCAACTCCGTAAGAAACACCTTTACTTCCGCTTGTTCTTCCTCTATAAATAGCAGATGGAAATGATTATCTTTTGTAACCATCTTTATATGATTAGGTTTTTGTTCAACTTTTTTTATAATCCAATTGGTTGCCCATTTCGTTTCTTCATATAATATTCGGGCAACTTGTATCGAACTTTGTTCAAAGTCAACTAGCATACTGGTTTCAATCTCATTACACTTGCCTTCTAACATTTTTTTAAAAGACTGTTCTTCATTTATTCTCTTGAAAAGCGACAACTGATTATAAATTTTCTCTTCTTTTTCGATTTCTTCAGAGACTTTATTAACTGCATGAATTAACTCATTCTCGTCAATTGGCTTCAATAAGTACGATGAGATTCCTAGTTTCATTGATTCTTTTGCATATGAAAAACTAGAATATCCTGATAGTATGATGAATTTAGTCATGTAACCTTCATTTTTAATTTGTTGGATGATATCTATCCCTGAAAATCCTGGCATACGAATATCGATTAGCACTAAGTCTGGTTGAAGTTGACGAATTTTATTCAAGCCATCTCTTCCGTCTGTTCCGATACCACAAACTTTATAACCAAAGTCTTCCCAAGTAATAACGCTTTTTAATCCTTCTCTAACAATAGGTTCATCATCAATAATTAATACTTTACGCATCGCTATCTTGTCCTTTCCACAACGGTAAATGAAGCGTGACAGATGTACCCTTATTGACTTCGCTTTTAATTCTCAGACCATAGGAATCACCATAATGCAACCTGATTCTTTGATGAACATTAAAAACGCCGATTCGGTTAGAAGTAGACTGTTGTTCTTCTGATTCACTTAAACGGAACTTCAATTTATCCAATTTAGGCTCTGTTATACCTACTCCGTTATCCTTAACTTGGATTACTAAACTAGTATTATCTTCAAAAATATCAATTTTAATTTGCCCTTCTCCTTCTTTATTCTCAATTCCATGGATGACTGAATTTTCAACAATTGGTTGGAGTAATAGTGGAAATACCATATAATTTTCGATATTACAATTTGTCTCAATATCATAATCTATCTTATCCCCAAATCGTAGTTTTTGAATCTTTAGGTACGTGCTTACTAAATCAATTTCTTTTTCTAACGGTATAGGTTTATCCGTTCTTTCTAAACTGGATCTCATAATTTTACTTAGTAGCTTCACACTGTTGGCAACTTCTACATCTTTATTTATAAATGCTTTCATTCTAATCATTTCAAGTGTATTGTAAAGAAAGTGAGGGTTGATTTGACTTGCTAACATTTTAAACTCGGATTCTTTCTGCTTACGTTTCCACCTTTCTTCTTTTATTTTATGAACATAGACTTCATTGATTAGTTTTTTTATACTTTCAGCGGTGATATAGAGTTCGCGGTACACTTCACCAATTTCATCTTTACCAGCTATTTGTTTACGTATATTAAAGTTTCCTTTAGAAACTTTATTCATTGCATGTTTTAATTCATGCAACCTTCTATCAAATGATCGAATAAAAAGAATGATTAATATAATAGATATAAGTATACTGCCGATGATAACGATAAATCCTTTTATAATAACAATATTAGGTTCGCGCATGACATCTTCTACTGGAATTATTGTAGAAATTTGCACGCTCGTATCTAGTGCTTTTTGTGGTTGAAAAGATCGAACGTTTATTTTCACTTGTTCATTTAAATAGCTTGTATCTAAAACAAAACTTTCACTATTGATTTCATTTGAAAGATGAGCTAAAAAGGATGGTTTTGTTCCAATTAAATCACGGTTTTTATTATGAACAATTGTTTCATTATTTAAAGATATATAAGCATCATAGACCTCATTAGATGATAGTTCTCGTAAACTGTCCGGTGATATATAAATACATAAAATACCTAGCAAGCTGTTATCACTTGCATAAACTGCCCTTGTTAAGGTCATATATTCTTTCTTTGTCCAAATATCTTCTTTATAAAGCCAAGTTACATATCCCTTTTTACTCAGCGCTTGCTGGTACCAATCTTCTTTTCTAATTTCTTGATCGGCATGAACAAAATATGAATTAGTAATCATCTTTTTCGTCATAAAAAATTGGATATTTTCGATTTCATTATAATATTTCAAATACTCATCAAAAATTGGGTATCGATTATACGCATTGTATATTTCTAGATTATTTTCATATTCTTCAAGAAGCAGTGATTCCAAATCTTTATTAATATAAATTAAATCAGAAATATTTGTAGCACGATCAATAATATTATTTAATTGCAGTTCTAACTTGTCGATATTTGCATTAGTTTCGCTTAATGTATTATTTAGAACGACTTCCCTCATTCCATAATTCAAATAAATTCCAACTAATAGAATTGGTACCAAGGTAACAATGATGTAAATACCTAATAGCTTGTATCTAACTTTCATGTCGTCAAATATAGAGAATACTTTATCAAATAAGTGCATTGAAAATCCCCACTATCTCATGATGTCTTCAGTAACTTTCATCTTAAATAATCACACTTACCACACTACAAAAATGCAGAAGAAGAACCTCTATTAGTATTTTTGCAGATTCAAGTAATCATGCTTTGAAGAAAATAAAACAAATTAACTGAACTGAATGAATATAAAATTCTCAGTAAAAGGTTTAAATGTATTGATTAAGCGCTATCATAAATCCGCTTAAAAATTCTTCATATAAGCCTTTATCCAAGACTTACAAAATAATTACATACTATTCATACCTATATGTTACAACATGTTGTCAATTAATATCATTGCTTTCGACATAACGAATAATTTATCAAAGAAATTGTATATAGTTGTCATAAAGAGAAACTTTAAGCAGTTGGGGATTTTCCTCTCCCTAACCTATTGTTAGTACTTAAAGGTATGACACATAAAAGGGCCTTGAACAAGCCAATCGAAGTGTTAGCATTCGTTTAATTCTACTAATGCACCTACGTTTCACTACATGTTTTAAAAAGGAAATCTTACGCACGGTTGCAACAGGATTCCTAGCAAAATCCCTCCTTCTTTTAAAAATGAATTTCCAACTGTGCTGTTTGATTTGCATATAGTTTTAGTTTCCATTTGTGTTCTTCCATTAAAGAAGGGGAACAACCTGTTGCACTAACAACATCCACATGTGAAAATAGTGGTACTTCTAACTCAACTTCCTGTTCTATTGATGAGATTACATCAATTTGAATCGTTCCTGCCGTAATATTCCATGCTAGTTTTTCCACTTTAATTTGTTTTGGTAATAAAACACCTGAAATAGCACCTTGTGAAACTTGATCTGGTAGCGCCCGTAGTAGCGTGATCTTTCCAGGAACTCCATCAACCAGCATTTCATTTATAACTTGAGGGATTGCTCCGTTTCCATCAACATTAAAAACTTGATGATTATTATAGTGGGACGTCATCATAGATGGAAAAATAGAGTCATTGATAACCATCATTTGCAATATCTCATAAACTAAGTTTTTTAAGTTAAACTGTGTTGCGCAAAGTGCTGCATGCATTCTGCCATGAGTGGATGAAGTATCTGCATCATCGCTACGCAACCATGCTTCTAAACGTTTATTCAAAGCTACTTCAGATGCATTCCATAATGCTGGTTCGCTTTCAGCTGTAAATTCACGGCTTTGGAAGATAGAGTATAAATGAGAGAAATGCCGATGATTATAATTTTCTTCCTTTCCATTTATCGCCCATTCTTGAATGGCACCCTCTTGATTAATCTTATAATTCGGCAGTTTTATAAGCATCTTTTCCCACTTTTTTGTCTCTGATGATTCTATATTCAACTCTTTGTAGCAGTTTATTAAATTTGTCAGTACTTCTTTTGCCACTGCAATATCTTGGGTCGCATTATCACCGCATCCATTTTCGGCTGAATAAGAGGGAGTAAATCGATATGTTCCATCTGTATCCTCTATTAAAAAGTCTTCATAGAAAAGAACACACTCTTTTAGGTAAGGAATTGTTTCATTGGCTAAAAATTGTTTATCACCTGTATATAAATAGTACTGATAATACCAATGTCCTAGCCAACCTGCACCACACGTCCATAAATGTAGTGGCCATTCATCATTCCAATGAAAATGTCTTCCAGAGTTACTCGCATGAGCCGGTACCATGATGCCTCTGCAACCATAATAATAGCTAGCATTGTCTTTAAAACCAGGCATAAGTTCCTTCATTAATCGAAACAAACCATGTAACCCCTCTGTTAGATTGCTAGATAACGCCGATGCAATCGATAATTGAACATTGGTGTCAAACGTAAAATCACCACTCCATGCTGGACTAAATGTTCCTGTCCAAATCCCCTGTAAATTTGGCGACAATTCACCTGCACTACACATATACATATAGCGACCAGCATCATACATTTTTTCTAATAGTGCTAATGGAATAACATTTGTTTGCTTTGCTTCTTCGATTAATTCTTCCGTACAACGCATTCGTTCTTTTTCAGTAGATAGGTTTAAATTCACTCGGGTGAACATTTCTTTGTGTAAAGCGATGTGCTTTTCTAATAATGTCTTATAAGATGAGCTTGAAACATCTTTCGCTATCTCGATTTCATTCCCCCTCACAGAAGAGAATGGGGTAATCTTCATAACCAATACAAGATGCTCTGCATTCTCAATGAACACTTTATTATCTCTAACGCTCACTTTACCTTGTGGTGCATGTATTTGAATTGCTACCTGATAACCACCGGGGCCCTTTTCATACGCGTTATGCAATTGGATTAAATCCGTTTCCATGCTTCGCTCATGAGTAATGAGGGTATGGTGGTAATCTTCTACATTTAAAATACAGGATACATCAGATTGGTTATTTTCAATACTATGGACGATTACGTCATCAGCACGTGATACAAAAGTTTTCCGTCTATGATAAATGTTATTCTCATCAACAAAACGCACAGCTATTTGACCAGTCTCAAAATCCACGCTTCGCATGTATTGCTCTGCTTTTTGTATAGGTGATTCAATGTACAAATGAAATCCAGGATGAAAAGGATCACTCATTTGCAATCCCTGATATCCTAAGTCTTTTGCTTTATCATAAAAAATTCGAATTGCTTTTTCATAACCTTCTGTTTGTATAAGTTGCCTAAACTCATCCAGATACGGCGCCATATTTACCAATTGGTTTCCTGTCCCTGTTGGTAGATACAGTCTGCTATGGTTACCAATAATTGTTTCTTTTTGAGGGTTTCCAAATACCATAACCCCTTGGTTCCCATTTCCACTTACCAGTGCTTCTTCCCACCTTTCAGCATGTGATTTATTCCAAGCCCCTTTTGCAGGGACAATATCTCTTGTTTTTAACATTTTTGATCACCAACATCTATAGTATTTGAATTGTACTTAATGAAATGGATCCATCGAATAATACGTACACATCCGTAACTTGCTCTTCTAGTTCAAAGTAAAAATTGAAATCCTTCCATTGCCACGGATATTCCGTATGAATATCCTTTTCAGAGATACTATCTGTTTCTAAATCATTAAAACGAATCGATATTTTACCTGGCATTCCGTCTGTCGTAGCCCTTAACCTAAAATAATTGCTGCCTTCTTCAAACTTAACATTCCTGAAACAAATCCACCCGCTTGTACGGCTAGTTACACAATTCAGTTCATTTTCGCCTTTGTTGATGTAGACATTCTGATAATCATTATAATTTTCGGCTTTTGTTAGATGGCTCAAAGAACGTGAATTCAATTTACTTCCATCTACATTAATTTCTTTCGATAAGCGGATATCTTCACTCGATGCCCCAATAGAAAGAAGACAACGTCCTTTCTCTAAACAATACTCTTCTTTGTCTACATCCCAAACAGCTAAATTATCAGTTTTAAAAGTTAAAATTATATTTTGTTTCTCCCTCGGTTTTAGCCTAACTTTAGCAAAATCAATCAACTGTTTCTTTGGCCTTTTTACGCTAGAATCCAGAACAGTGGCATATAGTTGAACGACTTCGCTCCCTTCCACATTGCCACCATTTTCAACGGTAACACTTACTGAAAGTTCCCCACCCGATTTTATAACTTCATCGTCAAGTTGTAATGATGAGTAATCAAACGTAGTATAGCTTAACCCGTGTCCGAAAGGATAAAGTACTTCTTTATCAAAGTACATGTACGTGCTGTTTCCGTTTATAATGTCATAATCAAAAATAGAAGGTAATTGTTGCACATCCTTATACCAAGTCATACTCAATCTACCCGATGGAGAAGAGTCCCCATAAAGAACCGAAGCAACTGCTTCTCCAAGCATTTGCGAACCATGTGATGAATACACTGCAGCAGGAATGTGCTGATTAACCCAGTTCATCGCAAATGGATAGCTTCCTATTACTACAACAATTGTATTTGGATTTGCTTCGTAAACTGCCTCGATTAGTTCTTGCTGGTGTTCCGGAAGAGTAATATCTGGACGATCTTCTGTTTCCCGACCGTTTAACATTGGATTATTCCCAACAAACACGATCGCTACATCACTTGTTTTTGCTATTTGTACCGCTTCTTCTATTCCAGAAGATATCACCCGTTTTTCAAATACCTCGGGAATCTCAGAAGCAACGAGCAGTTTCTCTCCAGAGACAGATAGTGGTTCCCCTTTCCATGTAGATAAATGGTAGTTTTCCAAATTATCGTTTAATGGCTGAAAAGCAATCTTTTCACGAACAAACCAACCAAACACTTCTTCATTGTTGACATCAAATGTTGGGCAATTATCTTGTTGACAAACATACTTATTGTTCGCCTTACTTCTAAGTAAGTTTCCATTCCATCCCCATTCTTCTAATTCAAATGTTTCTTCATTACCAATCGTCTTGCTATTAGCAATTATTTTATTCCCTTTATCTGAGATGGTTAGATAACTTTTATCCTTAACACGTTTAATCGCAATACTATCATTACCATTTACGAAAGAAACTTCAGCATTTTTTAATTTCTTCTTTAATCCTTCTAACGGGGTAATTTGGTATGGTGAATATCCCGTATACCAATCTTTGTAAATAACATCTGCAGTAGGTCCAATTACAGCAACTTTTTTCGTTTTTCCTTCTTTTAAAGGTAACATTTGGTTATCATTTTTTAATAAAACAATCGATTCTTTTGTTGCTTCAAGTGCAACCGCTGCATGCTCATCAGAACACATCTTCCCTGTATCAACATTATAATAGGGGTCTTGTGAATGATCATCATCAAAGTGTCCTAATCGAAAGCGCACCTTCAGCGTGTTGCGTATCGCCTTCGTTAGGTCATTTTCTGTTATTAATTTCTTTTCTAGTGCCTCATTAGCAGATGTTTCAACTAATTCTTTCACGTCGACAAAACAATCAATTCCTTTTTTTAATGCATCCGCTAAGGCTTCGGCATGTGTATTATAATAATGATACTCTTGTACATTGAGGCTTAAAGCACCACCATCACTAACAATAAAACCTTCCATACCCCATTCATTACGAACAACTTCTTTTATCTCATTTATCTGCATACACGGAATTCCGTTCACACCATTATAAGCTGTCATCATCGATAGAGCATTACCTTCTTTAAAAGCTGGTTCAAACGCTTTTAAATAATATTCTCGTCTATTTCTTGGATCAATGCTGTTTGATATGTAGCCCCTGCCGTATTCATTGTTATTCCCGTAAAAGTGTTTAGGAGCAGCAACCATTTTAATATAGAAGTCATCTTCACCTTGCATACCTTTTATTAGTTCTGTTGACAGTTTTCCAGTTAAGCATGGATCTTCCCCATAAGCCTCTTCCGTTCGCCCCCACCTAGGGTCACGCTCCATATCTATGGTTGGTGCCCATAATGTCAAACCAGTCTTTTTATCATTTAACTGATAAAAAACCCTTGCTTCATCCCCTATTACACTACCTACTTCCTTCATTAAATTTCTGTTCCATGTGCTAGATAAGCCAATTGGTTGAGGGAAGACTGTTGTTTTCCCTCCAGATCGATCAACAACACCGTGTGCAGCTTCTCCTCCAACATGATATTTATCAATTTTCAATCTAGGAATAGCACTTTGAGAGGTGGATAGTAAACTTATTTTCTCTTTTAATGTAAGTGATCCTACTAAATCAGCTAACCTTTCTTCTAAAGAATACATATTATTTCTAAATAAAAGATTATCCTTATTCATCCCAATCCCCCCTAACTTATAGTGTTTATATGTAGAGCTAGCATATGTAGAACTAGCAATTGTTAAGAACTACACCCTTTAGTAACCGCTTTCAATTTTAATTAAGAGTGATTTTAGCTACTCCATAAAGTTTATTGAAACTACTCATAGTCTTCAGTTATATAAATATAAAACCATTTAAACTTAATTTAACATACGAATTGGAGAATAAACACATCATTAATTAGATGTAAAATCAGTATAAAATTAGTGGTCTCTTTTATCTGTGTAGGATCTATTACGCTAAAATGAAATAATTAATCGCAAAAAAAGAACCAATTATTTTACTATTGGCCCTTTTTATGTAGTCCCATTAATCTTGTTATTCCATCGCTTCAATCCATGTGTTCTTCATGAGCATGTTTCCAATTGAATTCATATGGACGCCGTCTGTCGTTAAGTTATAACTAGAATTGCTTTGCAAATATTGCACGAAAGCATCATGCGTTGGAATAAGGAACGCATCAAATTCTATAGCTAATTGTTTAACTCCTTTTACGTAAGGAATGAGCAGTTGATTTCCCTTGGAGTCTATATCTTCCTCTATGATTGTAGGTTCCATCAATATAATTTTAGAATCTGTTGATTCATTCAAGTTTGTCAACAATTTTGAGTAAATTGCAATAAATTGCTCAGGATAAATTTGGTCTATGTTCGGACTATCCAGTTGTCTCCACACATCATTTATACCGATGGAAATGGACACCCAATCTGGGTTTAAAGATATAACATCTTGTTCCCACCTATGTAGAAGATCAATTACCCGGTTTCCGCCAATTCCCTTATTAACAAAATTTAGGTTCATATGAGGGTATTTCGCTAAATAGTAATCACGAATTAATCGAAAATAGCCATCGCCTAACTGTTCTGGGTCACTCATTCTCCCTGCGTCTGTAATACTATCCCCTATCAAAACTATCTTTTCATTTTCTTTAAACTTCATATTTACTTCCTCCTAACATTTTAGAATTATCGTCTACTAACTTTATTTTAACTTAGATATCTTTACATGTAATTATAAGACAATTAATACGAAAAGCTACTAGAAATAATCTCGGGGCAATGTAGTAGGAAGTGGACATGTTAATAATCAGATATCCATAGAATACTAAATCTATAATATGCGATGCCACAAAAAAAGAGAAGTGCACGTGACACTTCCCTGAACTCATTTAAAAATTAACTTATTTAAACCTGACCTGGTCACTATTCATTACTAGTTTTTTTAACATAAGTTATTGTACTAGTAACTGTGGAATCTTCATTTGAAATAACATTAATAATTAAACTTTCCTCATCTCTATGCATTGAAATGGAATTATAAGCATCCGTAGTCATTTCAGAACTACTTTCAAAACCTGCTTCGCTCATGAAGCTCTTATACATCTCCCATACGTTATCGGCTGACATACTTTCCGTTAGGTACGAAACTGTTATACCTTCTTGACCATCATCATTAACTTTCACGGTACTAACTATTTGATACTCAGTAGGAAATGGTACTTCAGACGGGAACTCTTCTGGTAATTCTTTAGAGGAGCTTAGTGAAATACTCTCCCCATCTTTATTCTCCGTTTCAAGTGTAAAACCTTCTTCTTCATCTCCACCAATTGATACACTTTCACCTTCTTCACCAATCGGCAATGATATAGACTTTTCTCCAAAACAACCACTTAGCAAAAATGCAACAATGGAAAAGCCAATAAGCTTTATTAGTGTCTTTTTAATCATTTACCAGTCCTCCATAAAATTTCTATATAGCACAATAGGCCATCTTTTATCATTTTATTGTATGGACTAGCATTACGAACACTATACTTAGGGATACATTTAGGAAAAATCATATCCGAATCTCTTGTAAGTTTTGTTGATTTTAAAATTCGTATTAAATCGAAAATACGACTTAGTCTTAGTTACTCGGTTTCCTCATTTTAATGATGGATGTTAGTAACCAATGACAATTTTTCAAAAACAACTAAAGATAAATATAGTCATTCTATCTCTTGCTTATTCTTTCTTACCTAGTGTAGCAAAGGATAGTTTTTCTTCCACCACTTTTGCACCTAGTGGACGACTAAAGTAAAAACCTTGTATATGATCACAATCACTTTCACTTAAGAAATAAACTTGTTCTTCGATTTCAACACCCTCAACTAATACCGTTAAACCTAATGATTTTCCAAGTTGGATAACAGATAGTAGTAGTGCATTATCCCGTTCCGAATGAGGCGTTTCTTTAATAAAAGCACGATCAATTTTCAATGTATCTATCGGTAATTCTTTTAAGTAATTAATCGATGAATACCCGGTTCCGAAATCATCAATGGATACGGAAATACCTTCTCTTTTCAGTTCGTTTAATTTTTCAATGATAAGTTCTGGTTCAATTAACAAAGTCTCCGTAATTTCTAATTCCAAATACCTCGCTTGTAAACCCGTTTTCTTTAGAACGTTTTTAACTGTCTGCGTAAAGTGTGGATGCCTGAACTGGATAGCGGATACATTCACAGAAACTGGAATAGGCGCTAAACCTTTATCTTGCCATTCTTTATTTGTTTTACACGCTTCGAGCATTACCCATTCACCGAGTTCATTAATAAAACCAGTTTCTTCTGCTACAGGTATAAAATCTCCAGGGCTGATTACTCCTTTTTCAGTATCTTTCCATCGAATAAGAGCTTCCACTCCAACAATTTCATATGTATTTGTTGCTACTTTGGGCTGGTATTCTAAAAAGAACTCATTTTTCTCAAGCCCTTTAACTAACCTTTTTTCAATACTCATTCTTGTTTCCAGCTTTTCTGCTAATGCATCATTAAAAAATCGATGTCGCAATAATGAATCTTTCTTAGCTTCTCTCATTGCGAGTGCAGCAAAGGCAAGTAAGGTTTCTACTTGCTTACCATTTTCGGGGTACTGACTAATTCCAATGCTAAAATCAATGGTTAACTCTTCTCCCTCAAGCAGATATGGTTTTTCTAGTTTAGATTCAACAGCTAGCAGTGCATCTTTAATAGCGAAAGAATGTATTTGGTTATGTAAGATGATAAAATCATCAGCAAAACTGCGTGTAATTGGCGCATGTGGGAATACTTCGCTTAATCTATTAGCAACTTCTACTAGAACATAATCACTAACTTGTTCTCCGTAACTATTGTTTATGTTTCTAAATCGATTCAGGTTAACTCTAATAATTGCCATCTCATTGGTATAATCATTTATATAAAGTTGTATTTTATCTTTGAAATAATCCAATTTAATTAATCCAGTTAATTGATCAAAATCCGATAGCTGCCTTATTTTCTGTTTAGCACCTTGTTCATCTTCTATCTGTTTCGTTACATCAAATTGAAATCCGATATAATAAAGGACCTTATTATTTGCACCAACAATAGGACTAATAACAAATTGATTCCAAAAATAACTACCGTCTTTCCGATAATTTTTCAAAGTAACTGCTTCAGATTTTGCCTCATTAATGGCAGAGCGGATTTTACCAACTTGTGTTTGGTCGGTACCTTCTCCTTGTAGAAAACGACAATTTTTCATTAAAACTTCTTCTTTTTCATATCCTGTCATCTTAGTAAAACCTTCATTTACATGAACTAAAGGTAAATCTTCTAAATTGGCATCTACAATAGATAAACCAACACCCATTGTATCTATGGTATTTAGGAAGTCTGACAACGTGATGGCTGTTTCAAAATTCGAAAAAAAATTCTCTTGATCCACTTCCTTCAACTCCTATCACATCTAGGTATTTACGACTAATACTATTCATTCTATTGTATATTTGCTTTGTTTAATTGTCTATATCTAGATAATTACTTTCACATTAAAAAAATTCTCAAAGCTGTTATGATGGAAGAGAACAAAATAATAAAAGGGGTGAACAACATGCAATGAGAGATATTTTTTAAGCGCAAGTTAAAATTCGCTAAAAAGCTTACTAGAATTCACCATATAAACGCTTTGTTATTTTACATACTAAGCGCTACTGGTTTACTTTTAATCTCTGCATATTTTCGGTCTTCCTTTCCAAGTACGCGTGTTATCGTAAAAGATATTCACATTTGGATTGGTATTCTAAGCATGCTACCCATCTTTTTTTATATACCTAAGATGCAAAAACACCTGATCACACTACGAAAAAGAAAACCAAACCGTATTAATTTATTCGGCATTTTAGTGATTCTTTTAGCATTGATTTTTTCTGGTCTGATTCTTACTTTTCAACGACAATTCCCCCCAATTATTAACACGTATGCGCTATTTATTCATGATTTAGCAACTTGGATTGGATTACCTTATGTCATTTATCATAGTATTACGCGAAGCCAATTTTTTATAAGACTAACAACAAAAACAAAACAAAACCATAGAGATAAACTCGAACCAACTGTCATCGATGCTTACAATCCATTGTTACGCAGACGTACTTTCCTGAAAAGATTAACTGGTTTGATCATTGCAATTGTAACGGTTCCGCTTTTCGGTAAGTGGATAAATAAATATTTATTTGGTGAAAATCAACCTGAAATGGCTAGCGGAAATACCATGAGCCCTGTTCCAACTCCTCAGACCACACTCTCTTCAGGTGGTAAACAAGGTGACTTTCGTTACTACACTGTTACCGAGATGCCGACATTTACGAATCAAAACTGGTCTTTTACGGTGGACGGTTTAGTCAATCAGCGTTTATCCTTCAAATGGGAGGACTTCATTAAACTAAAGCGGACAGCACAAATAAGTAATTTCCATTGTGTAACTGGTTGGAGTGTATACGAAATTTTGTGGGAAGGCATACGTTTAAAAGACCTTTTGGAGATGGCTGGTGTGAATAATAGAGCCAACTATGTGAAACTACATTCAGGTGATGGGGTCTATACCGATTCTTTAACACTATCAGAAGCCATGATGGATGACATGATGGTTGCTATCTTGATTGATGGAGAATTAATCACTCAACAAAACGGTGGACCAGTACGCTTAATTACACCTAAATTATATGCATATAAGTCGGTAAAATGGCTAACACGAGTGGAATTAATTGAAGATGAACATATTGGTTACTGGGAAGAAAGAGGATACCCACAAAACGCATGGGTCAAGGGAGACTCAGGTGTAGCTTTACCAGATATAACAAAAAGGCTGTCTTGAAGTTAGAGACAGCCTTTTCATGCTAAAGTTATACACGATTTCGTATCAATTTTACTATTTCCATTAGAATTACCGCTCCTAGAGCAAGTCCTGTTGCAACTAACCATTCGTTAAAGCCAAACGTAGTTGGAATCTCAAACACATCACGTGCAAATGGTAAGATGGTGATGCTATATAGTAGGAAGCCAATAACAACAGCGCCTATCACATATTTGTTGCTAAAAAATCCTGCTCCAATAGCCGTTTGCGTATTGGAACGTGCTGCAAATGTTTGTAGTGTTCGTGATAGGATTAGAGTAGTAAACGCCATCGCGACACCCATATCAGGTGAATGTTGCAAGCCAATGTAATGGGATATAATTACAGCAACACCAATCAATACACCACGCGTGATAACAGCTTGCAAGGTTCTACCAGAGAATATCCCCTCATCAATATTACGTGGTTTTCGCTCCATTACATCTGGTTCTTCTTTTTCCATACCTAAAGCGATAGCTGGAAGTGAGTCGTTTACAAGGTTGATAAACAGTAACTGCAATGCAGTAAAAGGCGTTGTCCAACCAAGAAATACCGCAAACAGAATGGCTATGATTGCACCTAAGTTTCCGGCAAACAAATAGCTAATCGCTTTTTTAATGTTATCAAATACCGTTCGTCCAACACCAACAGCTTTAACAATCGACACAAAATTATCATCTGTTAAGATCATTGCTGATGAATCTTTCGCTACGTCTGTTCCGCTTCCCATCGCAATCCCGATATCTGCTTGTTTTAGGGCGGGAGCGTCGTTAACACCATCACCGGTCATTGCAGTGATCCGGTCTTTTTTCTGCCACGCACGAACAATTCTTATTTTATTTTCTGGGGAAACGCGAGCATAAACAGAAATTTGTTCGAGCTTTTCATCCAATTCCTGATCAGACATCGCATCAAGCTCCCGTCCCGTAACAGCAATATCATTTTCATCCATCAGGCCGATTTCACGACCAATTGCTTGTGCTGTCGTTTTATGATCACCTGTAATCATGACCGTACGAATACCTGCTTTTTTCGATTGCTTAATCGAATCATAAACAGCTTCACGTGGTGGATCCATCATCGCTGTAAGTCCGACTAATACTAAATCATTTTCGTCCTCATGGTTTATGTTTGTCTTATCTTCCGGCAAACGTTTAAAACCGTAGGCCAATACTCTTAATGCCTGACGAGAATAATCTTCATTTGCTTTTTTAAGGCGGTCTAGGTCTTCTTCTGTCAAAGCCTTTTCTTCCCCGTCGACTAGTATGTAACTAGCACGATCAAACATGACGTCTGGACCACCCTTAGTGAGTAACAGCTTCTGATTGTCCATCTTATGAACCGTTGACATTAGTTTTCTATCTGAATCAAAAGGCAATTCTTCTTTACGCTCAAACTTTTCACGAATTTCATCATAATCTTTATTATTGGTGTTAGCAAAATTAATTAAAGCAACTTCAGTAGGATCCCCTACTTCCTTGCCTTCGTTGTTAATATAAGAGTCATTACATAGAACAGCAATATTGACTAACAACTCTTCTGTCTCGCTCCAGTTATCAGGGTCTTCTGGTAACTTCTCTTTCGACTCATTACCAATATAATAGTTAGTGACCGTCATTTTGTTTTGTGTTAACGTTCCTGTTTTATCTGTACAAATAACACTCGTAGAGCCCAATGTTTCCACAGCCGGCAATTTCCGAATAATTGCATGCTGTTTAGCCATTTTATTTGTACCAACGGACATAACAATCGTTACAATCGATTGAAGCGCTTCTGGTATTGCTGCTACAGCTACAGCTACAGCAAACATTAACGCATTTAATACTGCGGTTGTCGTATCAACTTCCGTCTCACCAAACCAAATACCGCCTACTTCGACTGCAAAGATAATAGCACACAAAATTAGAATACCAATTCCAAGTTTTTTGCTAAACACATCTAATTTGCGCTGTAGAGGTGTCTGTTTTTCTTCAGCTGTTGATAACATATCAGCTATTTTACCAACTTCAGTCTTTTCACCGGTTCCAGTAACTACAAATGAACCTCGTCCATAAACAACAAGCGAGCTACTATAAACCATGTTCCGGCGATCGCCAAGTACTGCTTCGTCTTCAACCATTTCTATGGTTTTTTCAACCGCTTCTGATTCACCTGTTAGCATCCCTTCGTTAATTTTGAGTGAACCACTTTCCAATATACGGCCATCCGCTGGAACAAAATCGCCCGATTCTAAGGAAACAATGTCGCCCACAACAAGTTCTCTTGCAGGAATGGTTTGCTTAGTCCCATCCCGAAGAACTTTAGCTTCTGGCGCTGACATATCCCTGAGTGCATCGAGCGAACTCTCCGCTTTCCTAGTCTGCACAACACTAATCACCGAGTTCAGAATTATTACAATAAAAATAATAACTGACTCAACCATCTCTCCTAGTAGAATTTGCACACCAGCGGCAATTAACAAAACAATTACCATTGAATCTTTTAATGTTTCTAAAAAAAGTTTCCACGTAGGGACTTTTTCTTTATCCTTAATCTCGTTATACCCATCTTTTTCAAGACGACTTTTCACTTCTTCTGGAGACAAGCCATTCTCTGAAGAGTTAACCTGTTGCAATACATCTTTAGAACTATTACGGTAAAAGTCCATTTGAACGCTCCTTCCTATGTATTAATGTTTGTTTCTAATTCAATTTTTAATCATATAAAATTCCATAATGATTAAAAAGTATCAAACATAAACGATAAGGACAACTACTTATAACTCTTTTCGCATTAACAAAATTTACCCTACTTCAGAAAAAAGAAACCTTTCTTACATTAAAATTTTATTGAGATTCACTTAAACAAAGAAATAAAGACCTTCCTACAGTTCAGGAAACAGTCTCATCGAATGATTTTCATCTAGTTATTACGTCTGTATTTGTGTTCTTTTAGACAAAACTAATATAAATTCTGCAGTAAGAATGCTTAACTTTTGTTGAATTCTTTTCCGTTGCAAAAATAATTGAGTATTTATACTCCGTTCCGGCAGAATACTCCGCTTTCCACGGGCACGGCTTCAGCTAACTCAGAAAAAAACCGCTTCTGAGTGGATCTTCAGCTCGTGGGACTGCGATTACTCGCCCCACCCGAAAACATTCGCTGTTCCCGTAGGACAAGGAAAGCTACTTGAATCCACATCGCACGATGAAAATCGATTTGTATTTTCGAGGAGTCCACGCATTCTACAGTTGTCCTAATCTAAAGATAGATAGTTATTAGTAGTTATTGGACTATTTTTACTCGAAAGAAAAGTTTGCCAAGCGGAGGGAAACTGCGATACTCCTCGCAAATAAAGACCCATTTTCTTTTTTTGGGGTAAATTCATGGATGTCATATCAATGTCCTATAGGAAAGGAACAGTCTGAAGCCCCCACAGTGTAAGGAAAGCTTCAGTGAAATCACAGCGCACGCAGAAAAAGTGGCGTTTTTTCAAGGAAGCGTTCTTTGGGCCTGCGGTTACTCGGCCCACCCGAAAACATTTGCTCGCGAGGAGACTGAAGCGTTCCCCATGGAAAGGGAGTATTTTTCCGTAGGGCTGGATTAACCACTCATCTTAAATAGAATGAAAGAAAGTTGCCATAAAGTTATTTTGGACTTTATATTGACTCCGAAGTTAAGACAATAACAACTATTTTTTTAACATTTTATAAACTTGACCGACATCTTTATCTCCTCTACCAGAAAGATTAACGATTATCACATCATCTTCATATAGGGACTTAGCTAATTTTATTGCATAAGCAATTGCATGCGCGCTTTCTAATGCAGGAATTATTCCTTCCACCTTTGATAGTTCTTGAAATGCCTCAAGCGACTCTTGACCTGATACCGTTACATATTCGGCTCGTTCGGTAGTACTTAAGTAACTATGTTCTGGTCCGACACCAGGATAATCCAAACCTGCTGCGATTGAATGTGTTGGTTTAGGGTCTCCAAACTCATCGATTAATGTTAAACACTTAAAACCATGGATAACTGCAGGAACTCCTTCGGAAACTGTTGCAGCCTCTGCTGGCTCAACTCCGATCAAGCGAACACCCGCTTCCTCTATATAATGAGCAAAAGCACCGATCGCATTGCTCCCCCCACCTACACAAGCCACAACTGCTGTAGGAAGCTTTCCTTCTTTTTCCATGATTTGACGCTTTGACTCTTCACTAATTACAGATTGAAAATGTTTCACCATTGTTGGGTAAGGATGTGGACCTACCGCAGATCCTAATAAATAAAAAGTATTTTTATAATTTTGCACTAAATCTCCTAATGCCTCATCAACAGCATCTTTTAATCTTCCTTGACCCTTGTCTACTGCAACAACTTTTGCACCTAATAACTCCATCCGAAATACGTTTAAAGCTTGTCTTTCGGTATCGACTTTACCCATGTAAATTGTACAGTCCATTCCAAACATAGCACATGCTGTTGCTGTTGCCACACCATGCTGACCAGCTCCCGTTTCAGCAATAACTCGATGGACGCCCATTCGTTTTGCTAAAAGAATTTGCCCAATCACATTGTTTATTTTATGTGCACCAGTGTGATTTAAATCCTCTCGTTTTAAGTAGATTTTTGCCCCGCCCACTTTTTTAGTTAGGTTATGTGCAAACGTTAATGGATTTTCCCGTCCAACATATTCCTTTAAGTAATAGTTGAATTCTTCTTGAAACTCTTCATCATCACGGTATTTTTCAAACGCTTCAGCAAGAACCGACATGACTTTTTGTAAGTCTTCAGGAATATAACTACCACCGAATTCACCATAAAACCCTGTCTTTGTCACACTATTGGCCATTGAAATCTTCCTCTCCTGTGTAAATAACATTACTTGTCCACTATTTTACCACTATACAACACTTTTTCATCTCAATAATTCGAAATTTCTGATTAGTTATGAAATATATTTTATTTTATGATTAACCCAAGAACACTACGAACCGTTACGATGAACCGCAGGGACTGCGGGGGTAGCCTAATCCATTAGAAGCCAAAAGGTTTTTACACTTAGTAATCTCGTGACTTCAGTCATGAGAGGTTCAAAAAGGAAATCTAAAGTTCGAGGCGCCTTGATCCACCCTTTATAGAAAAGATTCTCTTCATCATTGCTTAAACAATTCTTTTGTATAGGTAATATCATTAGTGAAATACCCATCTACAAGAAGTGCCTTCACTCTTTTCTGCTCACTTTTTTCTGTATCTCGGTTATTAAAATATACATGAACTTCTTTTCCTTGTTTATGTAATTCGTTCACTACTTTTCTGGTTACATCCGTTGTTTCAATTCCTATGTATGGAAACTCAACTTGTTTAGCGCGGCTTAAATCAAATTGACCTTTTTTAAATAACAGAGTTAGCGGTACTTCTGGCGCCAACTCTGTTATTTTGTTTAAGCTTTCTTCAGAAAAAGATTGAATAGTTACTAATCCTTTTTCAATTAAACCATATTCGTTTAATAGTTGAACTAACTGCTCTTCCATCACTAGTCGACCGTCCACTAACCTTGTTTCAATATAATAATGCTCGGTATCAACGAATTTTTCCAATATATCTTCTAAAGTTGGAATCTCTTCTTTATGTGTGTTGTTTCCAAAGACGGCAACAGTTGAAAACTTCTGTATTTCTTCTAAAGTAAAATCGATAACTTTTCCTGCCCCATCAGTTGTTCTATCAACGCTCTGATCATGAATCGCCACAAGGGAGTTATCTTTGGTCAGACGTAAGTCTATTTCAAGAGAATCCACTCCATCTTTAGCTGCGATTTCATAGGCAGTTAAGGTACTTTCATTAAACCGGTCATTAGCACCACGATGCGCAATAATTTTTGGTTGATCTACCATAGAAGGTACTGGCTGGTTCTCAACTTGAGCTCCAACTAAAATAATAATTGTACATAGATAACTTAAAACTAAAAAGAAAAACACCATTTTTTTATCAAAGCACCGTTTTCCTCTCATTTCTTAATGACAACGCCCTTTCCGGATAATCAGTAATAATCGAGTTTACACTCATTTCTAATAGTTGCTGTATCTCTTCTCGACTATTTGCTGTCCAAACACGTATATGTGAAGATAAATGTGTCCAATGACTTCGATCTGACAGAACAATATCTTTGTTGATATGCAATGACTCAAAATTAAGCCCATCCATATATTCTTTAAGATGTGTATCCGGTTGATTTAATAACCAAGCAATGTTGGCGGATGCATCTAGTTGTTTTAATTTTATTAAACTAGGCAAATGAAACGAGGAATAAATAACCTTTCGACTATTACCAAATTGATTAACGATAGCAAGCACTTTTTCTTCAATTTCTTCATAGTTCACTAAATATGTTTTTAGTTCAATATTTAAATCGATATTATAAGGAGCTAACAATTGAAATACTTCTTGTAATGTTGGGACAGTTTCTTGTTGCCAATGTGGTTCATAAAGTTCAAGCTCAGTAAATTTAGAACCTGCACTTAACTTCTTTATTTCTTTCAAATCATACTCCTTTATAAGCCCACTACCATTTGTAGTTCGATCTAAGAACTCATCATGAATAACAACCACTTCACCATCTTTTGTTAGATGCACATCTATTTCTAGTCCATCAACACCTTGCTTAATTGCCTGTTCAAAACTAAGTAGTGTATTTTCCGGAAAGCTACCTTTACTTCCCCTGTGACCATATATTTTTGTTTTTCTCAAAATAACCACCATCCCTTATAAACTTATGAAACTTCGTAATTGATAGAAAGTGCGCAATAAGTATTCTTTACATTTGTAAAATTCTTTCTGTTGCAATGGGGATTGAGTTGTAATACTTCGTTCGGGCAGAATACTCCGCTT
>NZ_JASTZU010000048.1 GCF_030282825.1 Aquibacillus rhizosphaerae | reverse complement strand
CGAAGGGATCCAGTTGCTTCACGCGCTCGACTTGCATGTATTAGGCACGCCGCCAGCGTTCGTCCTGAGCCAAGATCAAACTCTCCATAAAATGTAAGCTTGGTTGCTCATTACTTAACTAGCTTTTTTCTTACTTAACATACTGATTGTTTTGTTCAGTTTTCAAAGATCAATGTTGCGGTGTTGTTTTTGCGACAACTTTTATATTATATCAATCTAAATTAAGTTTGTCAACATCTTTTTTCATTTCTTGTTTTCAGCAATCAAAATTGCGACCTCATTAATATAGCACATGAATACCAATAATGTCAATGCCATTTTAATGTTGTTTTTTCTTGTTAAACTGCCGCTGTTTGAGCGACGGAAATAAATATAACATGCATATTATTTATAGTCAACAGTTTTTTGCATCTTACCATAACCTTCTCGACTAAGCTAAGTATGCGACTGATATCTGATATTTATAGAAGGAAAACGATAAGATACTCCACAATAACACACACTTTTCATCGTTCCTTCACTATTAATGCCTGGTAAATAATCATGTTCTCATTTACCAGGCATTAATTATTATTATCTTAAAGAACTTTTATTATGTTTCTTATCAAGGTTATCTAATCCCAGCTTACTATAAAAACGCCTATTACTTATTAATAGTAGAAACATGTTTAGGGTAACTATTATTTAGCTTTATACTTTCTGTGATAAATACTGTTGCCTTTTGTTTCTTCAAGAATGACATCAATAATATCTTTTGAAATAAGATATTCAATCACAGTGCTTAAATCTAATGCATATGACCTCACTCCAGGATGTACCTTTAACTCACCGAAACTCCACGGTTCTGTCTCTGTGTGCATAATATCTAACAAATGTTTGGCACAGATCTGAGCTTTAGAGTTTAAAGCGAACTCAACTGCCAAGAGCATTAACTCCACACGCTTTTTTGTTTCTTCATTACTTTTAATTAATTCTTCATATAACTTATATACTTCCGGAGCAATGCGCTTAACCTGACTCCAAACAAGAACCTCAGGATGATAGCCTTTTTCAATGATTGCCAATCTACCAAGATAATGCAAAGACCGAAGTATACGACTATATGCATCTAGATAGTGACCAGATTCATATAAATCTTTTGACTCACTATAACTTCTTGTTAACTTTGCAAATTCAATCGCCAACTTTAAATTTCTTTTTTCTTGAGGAAAAGTTCTTAACTCTTCCTTTAATCCAGAAATATATTCATTGCGATCAAATACTGTTGTTCCATTTATAACCCATTCAACCGCACGTCTGTATGTGCTTGTATCTATCCAATCTTTTAATAACTTTTCTTCTACTATATGCATAGCTGCAGATTTCCCATTGAATTCATAATGCTTCACGTACCAGGATTGTTCCGCTTCTGAGACAATGATCAATAAGATAACATCAAAATTATCTGTTTCAGGGCTGATTACTTTATTCTTTTCTATGATTAATATCCCTAATGTGTTTGAATGACTAGCTCTCTCTTGATATAACGGCCTTAACAAATCTTCCATTCTTTCTCCTCCATTATAAAAATCAGTATAAAGGTTCGATTTCATCGTTACTTATCATTTATATATTTACAAGTAAACTTTCTATGATTATATAGAAAGTTTACAAACTAATTTCTATATAACAATCCAAAACCCTTTATTAAAATTAGCTTTATTTAATGATAGGCCTTCTATCAATGGCCACATCCAAATAAAGAAAAGTTATTTATTTTCTTATCCTACTAGAAAATATGCTATACTACGTTAGTGAAAAGTATGGAGGGATTACATTGTCATTAAACTACTCTAGTAAGATAAATAAAATTCGGACGTTCGCATTAAGTTTAGTATTTATCGGTTTCGGTGTAATGTATCTGGGGCTGTTACTTAAAAATATAGAATGGCTTATGTTAATATTCTTTCTTCTCGGTATGCTTTGTATTGTGTTTAGTACAGTTGTTTACTTCTGGATTGGATTGTTGTCAACACGTGCTGTTCAAATTGTATGCCCATCATGTGAAAAACCTACAAAAATTTTAGGGCGCGTTGATGCTTGCATGCATTGTAAACAACCACTTACATTAGATAAAAACTTAGAAGGTAAAGAGTTTGACGAAAAGTATAATGAAAAAAAATACCGAAATGAAATTAACGAGAAAAAGTAGGTTACTACTTCGGTACCAAAAACACCACAAAATAAAAACCCTTTCTTATTCAATTCAGAGTAAGAAAGGGTTTTTAATACAATCTATACAAGTGCTTTCTTTGTATTTTTACATACGTTACATGTTCCATAGATTTCCATTCGATGATGACTTACATCAAATCCTGTAACTTGTTCCGCAAGTGATTCTACTTCGTCCAAGCTCGGATAATGGAAATCAACAATCTTCCCACATGACTCACAGATAATATGATAATGTTTAGATGTATTGCAATCGAACCGGCTAGATGAATCACCATAAGTTAATTCTCTAACAAGACCTATCTCACGGAATACCCTTAGATTATTATAAACGGTCGCGACACTCATGTTTGGAAACTTTCCTTCTAACGCTTTATATATATCATCAGCGGTAGGGTGAATCTTAGCATTTAATAAAAACTCTAATACCGCATGACGCTGTGGTGTGATTCGAACTCCTGATTCTTTTAACTTTCCAACAGCTTCTTGAAGTTTTACTTCAGTCATCGTCATGCACCTCGCTTTCAAATGGGGATTTTAAAATAGCAACTACTAGTATATTTAAACGACATTAATTATTAAAAACATGCTTCTAACAATTCTTATTTTATAATTCTTATAATTAGTGTACCTTTTTGTTAAACATTCTGTCAATAAAAGTATATTAAATTCAATGAACTTTTATACTAATCTTTTACCTTAAGAGGAATTTCCTTACCTCCACATCTAACATTCACATAACGAGCAACAACAAATAAATAATCAGATAAACGATTCAGATAGGTAATAGCTAATGGGTCTACTAAATCATCTGCTAAGCTCACAGCCTTTCGTTCAGCTCTTCGAACAATTGTCCTCGCTACATGCATTGCAGCAGATGCCGCATGACCTGATGGCAAAATGAAATTTTTCAATTCAGGAAGTTCCCTATCCAAATTATCTATTTGTTGTTCCAGATTATTAATGTGCTCCTGTTTTAATTTCCAAGAAACATCTTTTCCATTTGGCGTAGCAAGTATAGATCCAACATGAAATAAAAGCGTTTGAACTGTGTACATTTCATCAAGGAAACGATCTTTATCTTCCCAATTTATATCACCAATATTACTAAGTGCTAGTCCAATCATAGAATTAGCTTCGTCACAAGTGCCATAGGCTTCAACACGCAAATCATCTTTAGCAACGCGTTGTCCGTATATTAATGAAGTCTTGCCTTTATCTCCAGATCTAGTATAGATACGCAACTTAGTACCCCCGCTCCAAATGAATAAAATTAATAAAATCTGATTTACCGTTAAGATACTTTACCAAGTTTTCTTCAAATATATCAATCGCCCTTGGAATATAGTTTGGTGATTTACCTGAAATATGGGGTGTCATTGTTATTTGTTCCATCTCCCATAATGGATGTTCAGGTGGTAATGGCTCTTGTTCAAATACATCCAATACTACATGGGCAATTTCATTATGTTTAACTGCTTCTATTAGTATATCACTACTTACTACATCCCCACGTCCCATATTCAAAAATACTGCAGTTGATTTCATTAACTTAAAATGATCATAGGTATAAAAATCAGCTGTTTCTTTTGTACTAGGTAAAATGGAAACGATAAAGTCCGCTTCCGGGATAGCTTTTTCTATATGTTTAGCTCGATACATTTCATCAATATAATCCTTGCTTTTCCCACTATTAGATACTCCAATAGTTTTTATCCGGAAAGCTTTTGCTATTCGGGCCAATTCTTGACCAATTGCACCCGCTCCTACGATAAGCATTGTTTTTCCAGAAATTTCGTCCGTTGGCACAGTTCGATCGAAAATCTTTCTCTGATGGTTTTCGATAAAGGTTGCAGAATTCCGATAAACTTGAAGTAGCATAGAGATAGCGTATTCTGCCATTGGAGTTTTATGAATACCTCTAGAGTTGGTGACTATTATACTACGTTCTTTTATTTTATTTAGTGGCATCTCATCCATGCCAGCCGATAACACCATAATCCATTTCAAATTTGTTGATTTTTCAATGATTTCTTTTGTTAAGTCTTCACCATATGTCAACATAACTTCTGCATTCGATAACTGATCACTAGCTTTTTCTATATTTTCATAAAATCTAAAATCCAGTGACGGATATGAATTGATTAGATTATTTCTTATATCTTTTGTTAACTTTGTTGTGGATATTACAAGCATTCCGAGACCTCCTAAAATAGTTAATTATAATATATACTTTATCAATCAAAAATAATAATAAAAAACATTTAAACTTTTATACAATGCCCTTCATCTTTATTCCTTGTAATTAGCACAAATAGGAAAAGTTCGGAACGCCTTCGAAATAAGAAAATCCTTGTTTCCGGGATGTCTTGCTATGAAGAATCCCTTTATGCTCCCCCCAAGGTAATTAAGGCTAACATCGGATTGAAGGTTTCGGGTAGCCGTTGTGGCCGGACGTGACACGTGCTAAATTGTTAATTATACAAAAACATTAAAACCATAATTTCCTTCTATACTTCAAAAAAAAGACACAAGGGAGTCATCCTTGTGTCATCAATTTATTATATGAAAAGGGGAGGTTTCAGGGTTCTAAGTTACTATATGTAGCCCTTTATCTTTTGTATAGAGGATTTGCCTACATTTCCTTATATTTAACGATTTAGGCTATAATTATAGAAAAGAACGCTATTCACATTTTTAAAAAAGAAATAGCGTTCTTTACACCCACCAGACAAAATTCCTAACTCAGATTTTCACGAATAAAATTTAAAGAGTCTTCAACATGTCCATCTACTTTGACATTACGATATTCCTTTTGAAGGACACCCTCTTTATCAATAATAAAAGTGGAACGTTCAATCCCCATATATTCTTTGTCTGGCTTTTTCTTTAGCTTCCAAACCTCGTAAGCTTCTGCCACCTTATGATTCTCGTCAACTAATAAAGTAAAAGGAAGATCGTGTTTATCAATAAAGCTTTTATGACTTTCTTCTGAATCAGGACTAACACCCAAAATTACAGCATCTAGGTCTGCAAAACTTTGATGTTTATCACGAAAATCACACGCTTCTGTTGTACATCCTGGAGTATTGTCTTTAGGGTAAAAATATAATACTACATTCTTCCCTTTAAAATCCGAAAGCGTTACTTGTTCACCATTATTTGCTTTCAATTCGAAATCTGGTGCAGTTTTACCTACTTCAATACTCATTTACTTAACCTCCTATATGAATTACTTATACTAAGGGTATCCAAAATTGTCCATACTTACAAATAATCAACTTCACGCTTGTCTTGTTTTTCTTCCTCATCTTTCGACTCATTAGACAATTGCCATATTTTTAAAAAGAAAGCTGCAGGGAGAATATAGCCAATCAGCGCTTCCATTAAGGCTAATAACCTCCCCCATCCTACTGGAGTTATATCCCCATAGCCCACTGTCATTAATGTAACACCACTGAAGTAAAATGCATGTGCCAATGATTCAAGTACCCCGACTTTTCGTAACCCGCCTCCTTCTATTAATAAGACACCGTTAAAAGATAATATAAAGTACAACAATGCAAAGCTAATTAAAACACTAAAATATACTAAAATTAGTGTGAAAAAGACTTCGTAAGAAAAATAACTTCTTTCGTATGACTTTTGATAAATAAACGCATAGAGGCTTCCGCCCATAAGTATAAAAATCAACAATATAGAAACAACTGCAACAATCAATCAAAATCCCCCTTCCACTAACTTCTAACCTCTGCTTATTAAATTAAAATTAATCTTTACCTCGTTTCTTATTAGTTTACGACTGAGCAAAAAAGTAATGACAAAATATATTAGATTTATTTGCACTATGCTTGCATCTTCTACAGCACTGATGATGAGTCCAACTGTTCTTGTCTATTTTTTACTGCTATAATGTGTCTGTCTAACAATGTTTAATGGAGGTTTATTTATGGATTTCACAAATTCAGAAAAGTTACATAAAGAGGCACAACAACAT
Organism: Aquibacillus rhizosphaerae; assembly: GCF_030282825.1. Taxonomy (GTDB): domain Bacteria; phylum Bacillota; class Bacilli; order Bacillales; family Amphibacillaceae; genus Aquibacillus_C; species Aquibacillus_C rhizosphaerae. The sequence continues at coordinate 132,308 of NZ_JASTZU010000048.1, read as the reverse complement.
ATCGTAGGTGGGGTGAATTCTCCATCTCGCGCTTTTAAGGGGGTCGGTGGTGGCACACCTGTTTATATGGAAAAAGGAGAAGGAGCCTATTTTTGGGATGTTGATGGGAATAAATACATCGATTACCTTGCCGCATACGGTCCAGTCATCACTGGACATGCTCATCCTCAGATTACAGAGGCAATTACAAAAGCTGCTAAGAATGGTGTTTTATACGGAACACCAACAGCATTAGAAAATACCTTTGCGAAAATGTTAAAAGAAGCAATTCCTTCACTTGAAAAAGTCCGTTTTGTAAATTCTGGAACCGAAGCTGTCATGACTACAATTCGTGTTGCCAGAGCTTACACAAATCGAGATAAGATTATCAAATTCGCTGGATGTTATCACGGACACTCCGACATCGTACTTGTTCAAGCTGGGTCTGGACCATCCACACTTGGCAACCCTGATTCAGCTGGTGTTACCAAATCTACTGCACAAGATGTTATCACTGTACCATTCAATGACATTGAAGCGTATAAAGAAGCGCTTGAACGTTGGGGGGATCAAGTTGCTGCCGTATTAGTCGAGCCAATCGTTGGAAATTTTGGCATTGTGGAACCCAAACCCGGATTCCTACAACAACTAAACGACCTTACACATCAAGTAGGTGCCTTAGTCATTTATGATGAAGTCATTACTGCTTTTCGCTTCACTTATGGTAGTGCTCAGCAACTAGTCGGCGTAGAGCCTGACATGACAGCACTAGGTAAAATCATCGGTGGAGGGTTACCTATCGGAGCATATGGCGGTAAAAAGGAAATTATGGAACAAGTGGCACCACTCGGCCCTGCTTATCAGGCTGGAACAATGGCAGGAAATCCAGCATCGATGTCAGCCGGCATCGCTTGTTTAGAAATCTTAAAACAGCCAGGTACTTATGAACAATTAGACCAACTCGGAGAAATGCTGGAGAATGGCATCTTATATTTTGCTAAAGAACACAACGTGACGTTAACAATTAATCGACTAAAAGGTGCACTTACGGTTTATTTTACAGATGAAACGGTAGAAAATTATGCACAAGCAGAAGCAACTGATGGGGATAAATTTGGAAGGTTTTTCAAATTAATGTTAAGCCAAGGAATTGTCTTAGCACCTTCAAAATATGAAGCATGGTTTCTAACTATTGCACATACTAAAGCTGACATCGAACAAACGTTAAAGGCAATCGACTACGCTCTTAAAAACTTGTAGTTTTCTCAACAAATTAATAATATATTTAATATACTAGAGACCCCTCCTTTACAGGGTCTCCTTCCAAATAAAGGTAACTTATTAATGTTTTTTTATACATATTTATGAATAAATATTGAATATTACAATTTTCTGTGCTATGATTATTTAGAAAATTTCAAATTTTCAACTCATGCTTTTTTGTCAATGTTTTTTTATGACTTCCCTTCAAAGCATGATTACTTGGCTTTTGCTCACGAGCAAAGGTCCTTTTTTTGTTGTTTTGCTTTTTTATGTGTTATGTATAATGTTTGGTATAATAAGTAAGATAATTTAACATATTTATAGTAGATTAAGAATAAGCTTGATATAAGCCCTAAGTATATTCACTGATTATTAAAACTATCTAACTAGTGGCTAAGATTCAACTAGATTTTCTCCACTTCATCAAGTTCAATAGTTGACGTGGCCGTGTACTGCCTTTGAATTCTGAATAAAGGATGATTTTATGAAACTCGGAGCCAGAATGCTTAAAACCGGACTAGCTGTAGCCATTGCACTTTATGCAGCCTCTCTACTTGGTTTCCCATCTCCAGTATTTGCTGGAATCGCTGCTATATTTGCTATTCAACCGTCTATATACAGGTCTTTTCAGACTATATTAGAACAATTTCAAGCAAATATTATTGGTGTAGGTGTTGCCATGCTAGTGGTATTTACTCTTGGTAACGATCCATTTGTGATTGGGTTTACAGCCATTCTTGTTATTGGTATATGTATGTATTTAAAAATGAGTGAAACTACTGTTTCTTTAGCACTGGTAGCTGTCATTGCTATTATGGAAAGTACCGAGATGACTTTTGTTACATTTGCTATGATGCGCTTTTCGGCATTAACATTAGGGATTTTCTCAGCTTTTCTAGTTAATCTACTATTCCTACCACCAAAATATGAAACAAAGCTTTTTCAACGAGTTGATCGAACTACGGCTGATATTTTACAATGGCTTAGAATTACGACAAGACACCTTTCAGATGAACCTGCACTTAAAGGCGAAATCAAAAGAATACAAACAGAATTAAGACAGATTGACCAAACCTATCTACTCTTTTCAGAGGAACGTACTTATCTAAGAAAAAATCATTTATCTAAAGCTAGAAAACTAATTGTATTTCGACAATTAATTGCTACCACTAAAAAATCATTTGATGTATTAAAAGCTTTTCATCAATTAGATGAAAAGATAGAATCCATACCCACTAAATTTCCAACTGCACTTGTTGAAGAACTCGATAAAGTAATCCATTCACACGAACGACTACTATTAAGTTCAATGGGTAGAATCAAAAAGAAACATAAGCAAACACTGCAAGATATATCAGAACCAGACATACCAAACTTGGTAGAAGAACTGATTCAGGTTTATAGACAGGATGAAGACAATCATTTAATCTTCTTACCACTAGCATCACAATTAATGGAATATCATCACAATCTACAACATTTACAAATACTATTAAAAAGCTACCAGCAATATCATGAGGATGAACATTTAGAATTCATGAAAAGAGACTAATGTAAGAATACTATCTAAGTTGCACTCTTTCCTGTTAATAAACGATCATTCTGAAGGATAAGAAAAGCTCGTTACACCTTGCTGATCTTAGGGTGGATAGGCGCTAGAGCCAGACATGTACGAATTTTTTCTTAGCTATTAAAAAAGGAGCACTCCAATATGGAAGTGTTCCTTTTCATTTTATAATTTAAATATTTCTGGTTTTTCATCATTCAGTTGTTGAACTTGAAAAAGCCTATAGTAACTACCTTGTTTTTTCATTAACTCATGGTGTTTGCCTTGTTCTTTTACTTCCCCATTTTCAATTAGGATAATTCGATCTGCATGCGTAATCGTTGATAACCGATGCGCAACAATAAACGTTGTACGATCAGATGCTAATTTCTCCAAAGCTTCTTGGATTAAGCTTTCACTTTCTAAATCAAGTGCGGACGTTGCTTCGTCCAAGATTAAGATTGGAGGGTTTTTCAAAAATACACGTGCAATTGCAATTCGTTGTTTTTGTCCACCTGACAACTTAACACCACGTTCCCCAACTAATGTATCATAGCCATTAATTAGACCAGTAACAAATTCATGGGCATTTGCCGCTTTAGCCGCTTTAATGACTTCTTCATCTGTTGCATCCGGATTACCCATACGAATATTCATTGCGATTGATTCACTAAAGAGAATATTATCTTGTAACACCATACCAATCTTGTCTCTTAGTGAACGAGCTTGCACATCTCGAATATCGGTTCCATCAATCTTAATACTTCCACTAGTAACATCATAAAAACGTGGGATTAAACTGATAATGGTCGACTTTCCTCCACCACTCATCCCAACTAATGCTATTGTTTCTCCTTGTTTCACTTGGAGAGATATATCATTTAGCACAGTCTCTTCTTCCTGCTCATACTTAAATGAAACATGGTCAAATTCTACTGTACCGTCAATATGGTCTAGATGTTTAGCATTTTTCTTATCTTTTATATCGTATTCTTCATCGATAAATTCGTAGACACGGTCCATTGAAGCAATGGATTGAACTAGCGTTGTAGAAGAACTAATTAGACGTCTTAACGGACTATAAACACGATCCATATAACCAACAAATGCGGCTATCGTACCGACAGTAAGATCTGTAGTTATCGCAAAATAACCTGCAAACGCTATGACTAACAATGGTGCAAGATCCGTAATCGTATTCATGACTGCAAATGTTTTAGCATTCCAAGAAGTATGTTCGATTGCCCTATCTAGAAAATTTTGATTGTGACGATCAAACTGTCCTTGCTCGTAGTCTTCTAAAGCAAAGCTTCTTGTTACAGGAATCCCTTGCACACGTTCGTGCAGATGCCCTTGAACTTGTGCTAGTGCTTGCGAACGATCTTTCGTAAGATTTCGTAATCGACCATAAAAGATTTTCACCGCAAAACCATATAAGGGGAATAAAGCGACAGCTACAACTGTTAACCATACATTCATCGACAGCATAATTGCAATGGCGATTATAATCGTAACCATATCTAGCCAAATATTCATTAGACCAGTCATAACAAAGTTTTTTGTCTGTTCTACATCATGAATTACTCTAGAAATTATCTCTCCGGTTTTTGTCCGAGAGTAGAAGTTCAGACTAAGCTTTTGAATATGGTCAAATAATTTTCCTCTTATATCAAATAAGATTTTATTTCCGGTCCATTGCGCTAAATATTGACGATAGTACTCAATCGGCGGTCGTAGAACCAAGAAAATTAAAAAGGCCCCACCAACCAACCATAAAAGTTCACTGATTTTTTCTGCATTGCTTAGTTGCTCAGCCCCAACAATATCATCAATTACATACTTTACAATTAAAGGCATTAACAATGGAATACCAAATTTAAAAACACCAATAAATACTGTTAAAAATATTTTCCACTTATATGGTTTTACAAACTCTAAATAGCGTTTAATACTGTCCAATATATTCACCTCTCACTTGATGCCTTACCACGACGACTGAAGAAAAAAGAGTACAGGATAAAGGACAACCTACATCATCCATTTTAAATGGCCTTGATTGTCTTAAGTCGACTTTCCGACCACTTATTAAACCATGCTAGCCCTATCACCCTCAGCTATAACAGAAAAACCTTGTCACATAATGAGACAAGGATCATTAATCAAAAAAATATAAATTAACGATAAGTTAAAAAACGTTCATACCATTGGTCAACAAATTCAGGTGAAAAAGGACCCTTTCTTTGTCTTATCCAATGGACCAAGTAATTAATATTATTTTGGAGAATTCGATCCAATCCTTTTGGATAGTTCATGATCTTGCTATGCAATTCATATTCATCTTCATCTAACAATGTATAAGTCATATCCGGAAACACTTTTATGTCTAAATCATAATCAATATACTTTATTATATTATTTTCATAAACGAACGGGGAACTTATATTACAGTAATAATAAATACCATCATTACGTAACATGCCTATGACATTAAACCAATAATTAGAATGAAAATAACATATGGCAGGTTCTCTAGTAATCCATGTGCGTCCATCACTTTCAGTAACCAACGTCTTGTCATTAGCAATAATAGCAGAAGTGCTTGTCCCTTTTAAAATCATACTACTCTGCCAGACACGATGGAGTTGACCATTATGTTTGTAACTATGTATTTGTATGGATGAACCTGGTTTTGGACCAGCCATCGTATCTTCCTTTCTTATCTATGATTACAGATTATTACTTCATATTATAACTTCTAAATTCAATAATTGGAAACAATAGACTGTTTCAAACATCTTCCAGTAGAGTGTACACGAAGATTCAGAAGGGATTTTTAAGAGGGAACAATATTAGAAAAGAAAGGAGCTCCCCACGTCATAGGAGAGCTCCTCTTCGTTTCTTATTCGGGGGTTGAATCTAATTTACTTCTTTTGTTGAGACTTTTGGTTTTGTTTTCTAACTTCTTGTGCGTCAGTCTCAGAAGCAAATTCAGTACCAAATTGACCTTGGCCTTGAGAAGCTTGTTGGTTTTGTTGCTGTACTTTTTGTACGTTAGTACCCGCAACTGTTTCGTTTGGTTGTTGTTGCTTTTGCTTTTTTGCCATCTCTTATCACCTCCGCAAACTTTAATTTATCCAAAGTGACTCGATGTTATCCAAAAAAAATAAATAATTTTTCAAAAAGCAATGTGTTGCATAATCTTGGCTTAAAAGTTCTAAAATAACGATAGTAAAATAACAAATCTAAAGGAGATAGAAGACATATGTACAATGTTAGAGATATGACAGAACTTCTAATGATGGGAAAAGATGATTGGAAAAGTGAGGAATTAACCCATTTTCATAATTCCCTTACACAGATTGTTCCTTATTTAAATCAAGAGGGAACAACCATTTTAAGAGAAATAAATCAAGAAATAACAAACAGGGGCGGCTTAAACAAGATGGATCATTAGTTTAGTAAAACAATAATAAGTAATAGAACCTTGATACAGACCTAATATAAAGTCTGCACTAACTGCTATGATGATTTCCTGCGTTAAAATAGTGTTGTTCATAGAATTCAATCCTACATTTCATGAAGGTTAACAATCTAGATTTAAAAGAAAAAAACTATAAGAACATTTAAATCACTAATGTGTAATTTATTATCACATTTAGTGGATAGAGAATACGGAAACTCCTCAAAAATAAATAACGATTTTCAACGTGCGATGTGGATTCAAGTTCCTTTCCTTACCCCACTGGCACAGCGAATGTTTTAGGGTGGGGCGAGTAATCGCAGTCCCACGAGCTTCAGCTAACTCAGAAGCGCTTTTCTTCTGAGTTAGCTGAAGCCGTGCCCGCGGAAAGCGGAGTATTCTGTCGGAACGGAATATTACCACTCAAGGCTGATCGCAACGGAAGAGAAGTTCACAAAAATTAAGGATACTAAGTGCAGACTTTCAATCAACTACAATGATTATAAAGAAAAGATACTAACGTAACGAGCCATTTTCTAATACCGCTTGGATCCAGGCTTACATTTTAGTCAAAAGCTATCTGAGCTCGTATTTTTTGGTGTGAAACAGGGAAAGGATAATCTTTCAGTTGATCATAATTGACAAAAACCGTACGCTTAACATTATTAGGATTATTTATAACCGTCGCCTCATATACTTGAACATCCCATATAATATGAGAAAACACATGTTTTATTGGATTCAATTGCTTCCCTATTTCCACAGGTACACCGTATGTTTGTTCTACGTAGCTCTCGATATATTCTGGATCAACGTCAGCTAGAGGCACCATTGGAAATTGCCACATATTTGCAAGCAATCCTTCACCTGGACGTTGTTCTATTAGAAATTCATCGTTTGAATTTTTAATTACTAATGCACAATAATTAATTTTCTTTTGTTTTTTTGCTTTTAGCTTTATAGGTAGCTCTTCTTGAATACCTTCTTTAAAAGCCCTACAATGCTCTTGTACTGGACATAGCAAACAAGATGGTGATTTCGGTGTACAAATTAGCGCTCCCAACTCCATTAGACCTTGATTAAAAGCGGACGGATTTTCAGGTGAAATCATTTCATAAATAGCTTGTTCAAATAATTTTCTCGTGCTTTGTTTTGCAATATCAGCATCAACTACTAATACTCTTGATAGCACACGCATAACATTTCCATCTACCGCTGGTTCTGGCTTATCATAGGCAATACTTAGTATTGCACCTTTCGTATATGGACCAACACCTTTTAAAGACCCAAGCTCCTTTGGATTTTCTGGCACTTTACTATTATAGAAAGAAACAACTTCACGAACTGCGTTTTGAAGGTTACGAGCTCGGGAATAGTAACCTAAGCCTTCCCAAGCTTTTAAAACTTCTTGCTCGTCAGCATTTGCTAGATCGCTTAAGGTTGGAAACTTTTCTATAAACCGTTCGAAATAAGGAATGACAGTATCCACTTTCGTTTGTTGTAACATGATTTCTGAGACCCAAATTTTATAAGGATCTTGATTAATCCGCCATGGTAAGTCTCTTTTTTCAGACTCAAACCAGTTAATTAAATTATCTTGAAATAAATCTATATGAAAGTTTTTTAGTAAACCCTTTATTTCGTTGTTTTTCACAATGCTTCACCCTTCATGTTACAATAATTAATCTTGAGCATTTTAATGGTATGTGCTTTGGTTATACTATTAAATGAAATAAACAATAAATTTTAACTTCGGTATTTATCATGGAGCTATCTTCAACCGGAGAAATCAATTTTGATAGCACAAAGGAGGACCTATCTAGATGGATACAGGAACCCATATTGTCATGGGGGTTGCTCTTGGGGGTATTGCCACCCTTGATCCTGTGGTACAAAACGATTCCGAATTATTTAATGCAATTATAATCGGTACAATAGTAGGTTCACATGCGCCCGATTTTGATACAATATTAAAATTAAAAAATAATGCTGTCTACTTACGACATCACCGTGGAATTACACATTCTATGCCCGCTGTAATATTTTGGGGCATTGCCATAGCTAGTATCATTTATGCCTTTTTACCAGAAGTAAGCTTTTTACATCTATGGCTATGGACATCTTTAGCTGTAATTCTCCATGTGTTTGTAGATGTATTTAATGCATACGGAACACAGGCATATAGGCCATTTACTCGCAGGTGGGTCGCATATGGATTCATTAATACATTTGACCCTTATATTTTTTCTTTACACATCATTGGAATAGTTGCTTGGACTTTAGGAGCAGTACCCGGTTACACTTGGCTTGTTATCTATTTCGTCATCGCTCTCTATTATATAAAACGATATCTAGACAAACGAGAATTGGTTAAAAAAATTCACAATTACTATCCAAATACTGAGCAGATAGCAACCTCTCCAACACTAAAACAAAATGTTTGGCGTTTAGCAATTACCACCGAAGATAACCTTTATGTCGGTAAAGCAGTAGATGGTCATATTGAAATAATTGATGAATTCGAAAAGGTTCCCTTACCTGATAATAAAATCATCAAAAAAGCGAAGGAAGATAAGAACATCTCTGCTTTTCTTTCTTTTTCCCCTGTGTATAGTTGGGAAATCAACATGTACGATGATTTTACAGAAGTAAGGTTCATTGACCTGAGATACCGATCAAAAGATTACTATCCTTTCGTTGCCGTTGTACAAATTGATGATAATTTATCGATTATGAATTCTTATACAGGCTGGATTTTTTCAGAACAGAAATTACAAAGTAAACTACTTGATAATCCGTCCCTAATGTAATGATGAAGGCTGTGCGTAAGACGCACAGCCTTTTTCTTTTAATGCAATTGTTGATTTTCTTGATCAAACATTTTCTTGTATTTAGGGTTATTATCGATGAAGTCGTGCAATTTGGGACCATAGTGATCAATCCATCTAATAACAATTTGTTCTGTCATTTCTTTCCCTTTATATTTTCTTCCCGCCTTAGCTCGGGTTGTTTCAAAATCTTCCCACAACAATTCCACCCATGTTCTTGCTTCATCTATTGTTAAGGTTTTATTTTTATCATATAGTCGATCAGCTAGCCGTTCAAAGATTTCTTCCATTAGCTATCTCACCCCACTGGTATTAATTTTCACTAAAAAGATTGAATTATTACATTTACTGCATTTCCATACTTTGATAAGTCATTGTACCACATAAACTGCTAAAAATCGCGCAAATTAAGTAGTGCATCACATGCTTTGTGAATGCCTAGTTTACCTTGGAGGTTTGATGAATGCGTAACAAAAAATATGGTTTTCCAGTTGATAGACCGCATATGGACGGATTGCCCCGAGCTAGAGCTGAATATAGTTCTAAACGTGCAGACGGCTCTATCAATACGCAACCACAAGAGCGAATGCAAAAGTCTTCTAAGCGATAAATCCTTTAGGAGGAATACAGCATGTCTAAACACAAACCATTCTATGCTAATCTTTATCAAGACCCATTCCAAAACCCCCGTGCTAGTCGAAAACACACGGGCCACCAGGTAAATGGTGAAACAAAAAAGAGTCAGAATGAAATCATTACCGAAGTTCAAACAAACAAGCGAGGGTAATATAGATATACAGCTCTCTTTTTAGAGGGCTGTATTCTATTCTATTTTTTTCCCTAAAACAGATATTGGTATAGCCTCTTCCTGGTCGTACTTTTGACCAAGTAAATTTATACGGTGTCCCCAAGCAAATACACCATTAATATACGTAATGACAAATGATTGTCCAGGATCACCAGCTAATTCATATGTTTCTCTTGGCTTAAAATCTGCAGGATTTAACATATACGCAAGCGCCATTTGAATTTTTCTTTCATATATTGCATATTCACTAACATTTCCCATCTGTTCAGCCTTTTGCGCTTTTTCTTTTAGGGTTGCTACTTCATCTCTTAATTCTTCTACTGTATATTCACTATATCTTTTTTCCATTGTTTAACACCTCGACATTCCAATTCAATAGTTCTATTTTATCAATTGTTTACAAATTACAAAACAATTGAACATTGATTTTGAATCTATCTTCTTACTACGTGTATAATTTTAGATATAATTATGTAAAGAGGAGAAATTACATGTTAAAATTATTTGCTACTGATTTAGATGGCACACTTCTTGGCCATGGCAATCATATAGATGAAAAAGACATTAATGCAATAAACTCTCTAGTTGAAAATAAAATTGAATTCACTATTGCAACCGGCCGCATGAATCGTGATATCACTGAAATTGTAAAATTGATTAAGCAAAAGAGCCATCGAGTTAGTCAAAATGGTGGATTTGTACATGATAAAGAAGGTCAATTAATTTACTCGCAAACTTTCACTGGTGAACTTAGTAAAAGAATCCACAATGCTATTTCCAATTCAATTCCACTCTATTGTGTATCAACGGCAGACGATATCTTTGTATCCGAAAAAACTGGGATCATACAACAATTAGAACACTTATTATATTTTCCATTAAAGGAAGGCGTTAATTTTTCAGACCAGTATGGCAGTTCGATTCATCCAGCAAAATTTATGATTCTAGGCGAAACTGATGAAATCTCTAAACAAAAAGATTTACTTATGAAACAATTCGAATCAGAAGTTGAAGCATACTTATCAGATAATCATTGTGTTGATATTGTCCCCAAAGGAATAAGTAAAGCACTAGGACTTTCACATCTTATTAAAATTCTTGAAATCAATCCTGTTGAAATTGCAGTTATTGGTGATTCCTTTAACGATATTCCGATGCTTGAAATGACTCCACTTAGTTATGCAATGGCTTCTGCGCATCCAGATGTTCAAAGGAAAGCATCTAAGGTTGTCAATCATGTCCATGAAGCTATTACCGATTTGAAAAATCAAGGATTGTATTAATAAAAACATTTGTTTCATGAGGATAGTGCAATATAGCTTTCCTCATGAGCTTACCCTTGGTGGGGTTTTCATGCTTCAGGCACGAGAGTTCCATTGTCTTAGATTGCATAACTTTCTTATTTAGTACCATCAAAATCAAGCATTTTCGTTTTCAAATTCCTCCAAAAAACGATCAATATAATCAAATTTAAATCCTTTTCGATATAATCCTTGCTTGATCTTTTGCTTCAACTCAAAACCTTCAAACTTTTTTTCATACTTTCTTTGTAGTTTTTCTCCTTGAAATACTACAGCATTCCATTCGGCATCTTTGTCTTCAGCTTCCTTAATATCAACAAGCGCACCTTTTATTACTTCTTGTGGAAATCCTTTTTGCATGAGTGTTTGTTGTATAATTTGAATTTGTTGATTAAACGATTTTCTATTACTAGAATTCAACTTTTTTTCTACCCATTTATTTGCTTTAGCTATTTGTGCTTCATACGGGTAATGTACCAATGCTTCCTGTGCAATGGTCAATGATACACCTTTATCTTGTAATTCTTTTTTTATTAATATAGGACCTTTACTTGTAGTTAACATTCTTGTACGTACTAAGGCTTCAGCAAAAGCTCGGTCATCTAATAACCCTTCTCTAACTAACCGATTCACTATTTCCGGTATCTGTTCCTCATCTACTTCTTTTTTTTCTAAATGGTTAGCAACTTCTTGCTTAGAACGCATTTGATAACCCAAATAGGTTAAAGCCATCGAATATGCTTTATGTACTGAATCCTGCGTTTGTAACATATCTATCGTAGAATAATCAAGTTCAAGACCCTTTCTTAAATAATATTCAACTAAAATATCTTCACTTACACTAAAGCCATACTTTTCACTAGAACCATCATTCAAAAAAATATTATAACGATTTTTATTGTTTTTCTGTGTAGTTATTCGAGTTATCTTTGGCATTATTAAGCAACTCCTTTGATTTAGTCTATCATAACAGATCATACGTTTGGTATTTATATCTTTTTGCCTTGTATTTTTCGTTTAATAAACGTATTGTACATAGTAAATACGATTGTTTACGAGGAGGTTGAAAATGAAAATTGCAATAACAGGCGGTACTGGATTTGTTGGACAGCAATTAACGAATGCATTGGTTAAACAAGGACACAAAGTATTCATTCTAACTCGTTCTCCAGACAAACATACAGAAACTGATTGCGTTTATTACATTGGTTGGTTAAGTGAAGTTTATCAGCCTGAAAAATCATTACCAAAACTTGATGCAATTATTAACCTAGCTGGCGACTCCTTATTTGGATATTGGACAAAAACGAAAAAGGAGCGAATCATAAATAGTAGAATCCGTGCAACAAAGAACGTGTTGAATTTAATTGATAGCATGGATCAGAAACCCGAGGTATTAATTAACGCCTCTGCTGTAGGTTTTTATGGTACTTCAGAAACAGAATCTTTCACAGAACAAACCACTGTGAGTGGCAACGATTTTTTAGCAGAGGTAGCAAATGTTTGGGAAGATACTGCAAAACATGCTAATGAATTTGGTGTTCGAACTGTTTTTGCACGACTTGGAATTGTTCTAGGCAAAGATGGAGCACTTCCTTTAATGGCAATGCCGTTTAAACTGTTTGTTGGGGGGAAAGTAAGTTCTGGTGAGCAATGGATGTCTTGGGTTCACATTCATGATGTTGTCGGAATTATCATTCACGCAATAAATAATAAAAACATAAAAGGACCTATTAATGTAACTGCCCCAAGTCCGGTAAGAAACATTGAGTTTAGTAAACACCTAGCACAAGTACTTCACCGCCCTTATTGGTTACCTGTACCCTCTTTTGCAATTCGAACATTATTAGGAGAAATGAGTATATTAGTATTAAAAGGACAATATGTAAAACCACAAAAAGCTTTGTCCAATAATTACACTTTTCAGTTTACCAAAATCGATACGGCTTTGCGTGATATTTTCTAACAAAACACTACCTAAATTACAGCCTTTTAGCATATAATTTTAGTCAGTAGTTAGTGATAAAAAAATTTACAAAAAATGTCGTAAAAATTTATAAAAATTGTGTTTCCATTTTGTTTAATTTTGTGTAATATAGTCATGGGTAATCATTCAATAAGAACAATTTTTAAAACTATTCGTTTCAACTAACATCAACTATCAAAGTCTACAAACACAGGTAGCAATTGTTGAAATAGAGGGAAGGCAAATGGTGCGCCACCAGTATTAAGCTGGTCCTAGTGGGTTCGATTCCCACCCCGAATTTTTGTTGGTATTTTGATAAAAATTCGAGGGTGAATCAACCACACTATTCTTCCCATAGTGTTTTTTCACCCTCCCTAAAAATGGAGGGTATTTTTATGCTTAAAAAACGAGAATTACATGACGCGCCAGAACTATATGAATTAATAAAACATCCAGAAGTTTTTCCTTATGTAAGACACAAGGCATATTCTTCTGATGAATTTTATTTTTTAACAAAACAAACCATTGAAGCAGAGGAAAATGGAGAACTAATTTCTCGAACAATTACAGATGATTATAACCACCCAATTGGAACAATTAATCTCTTTGATATCCAAAATAAAAAAGGATTTCTTGCAACATGGATTGGCGAGCCTTACTTTGGTAAAGGGTACAACAAGGTGGCTAAAGATGCATTTTTCACCGAATTATTCTTCTATCAGGATATTGAAGCGATTTTCATAAAAATTAGAAAAACGAATACTAGATCTTTAAAAGCAATTTTAAAATTACCATTTGTTTCATTAGGAAATGTGTTATATCCTGAAGTATTTGAAAGTATCAATGAAAAATCAATGGAATCTCCTATTTATGAATTATTTGTTATAACGAGAGAGCAATATATGATTCATCTTGAACTTACAGCTAATCTTAATGAAGATGAGGCTGTAGTATAAACCTTCGCCAATGGGAAATTATAGTATTAACCGCTACATTTAAAACGAAACTGTTTTAAATAGCAACGGAATACTATTAAGTGAGGGATACATGATGAAAAGTAAAACAAAGATGGATAAATCTAGGAAAAATGGTTTATCTAAAACACAAGAAGTGCTGTATCAAAAAGAATTTAAAACAGCTAACCGAATGTATAATCGTACCAAAAATCAACTTTAGTCAGTTATTTGTCAACCTCTCTGTGAATAAAACTTATCCACATAGTTGTGCACAGTGTGGATAACCTTTAAAACCTATTGAATCCTCTAGTTTTCTATTGTGGGTAAAAATGTGTGGATAACTAACAATGGATTTGTGGATGATGTGGATATCTATATTGGTTATTGTGTATAAAAGCTTTCTGTTGTGGATAAAACTGTGTGTAAGTGATTGTTTACTTCTCTTTTTTGTTCAACCCGATTCCTCCCCTTTTCGGTAGAGGTTGACAATCGTAACAAAAAGGCTGCAATATTGTGCTGCCTTTTTGTATGTTAATCCATAATTATTTTATAAGATGCCTAAAGTGTTGTATTACCTGTTTCTGATCTTCTAAGTTTGCCTTGGGAGTAATACTCCACCCCATTTGTTCCATGAAAATTGTATAGTAATTCTGAAATGAAGCTTGCTGCATAGCCATAATGTAATGAACGTGTTTCACATTTTCGTTACTCATTCTTAAAGCTGAGTTATAATTATCATTAGCCATTAACATGGAAGTGGTCATTAATCCAGCTACAATTGGCTTTTCATCTTGGTTTGCAGCACTGTTCTGTAGTGATTCAATAGAAATATTGGGATTAGAAGTAGCTAATGATACCCAATTCTCTCGTTCCGGTTCTAATAATTTCAACATCACTCTAACATGATCTGTCATAACAATAATTTGTTTTTCTATCAATGCTTTTAGAAAAGTATGTCTAACTTTGGAATAATCATTACTTATATCATAGATAATACCCTCATGTGCGGTAAGATGTTCTTTCATCAAACCAACATCAATTGCTGGCAACTGCATAGTCATTCCTCCTACTTCGTATCTATAAGTAAGATATGAAGTAGTGCTAGGCAATGTGAAACCTATAAAAAAGCCTAAATATAAACCAGGATAATTTAAAGGCAAGTTATTGAATATAAACCGACTAAAATTTTGATTGCTTGGTTTTACTCCCCTCTTTTTAACCGAATGGTTATCCTTCGGAGATTCCAACTGGACGATGTTTAGTTCCAAATAAGCTAAATCGTCAGCCCCAGCAAGCGACTGTAATGAGCGGAAATCAACAGAGCATTTACGCGGTATATCGTCATTAAAGTGATAAAGACATCCGCTAGTGAAAGAGTGAAGAAAGAGCGAAGACAAAATAAGCACCTGTATCTGTTACAAGTGCTTTCAAATGGTTTCCAATGTTTAGATGGGGTAATTCTACGAGTGGCTTTCTTCCTTTTTTTCTGTTTGTGCTTTTACGACGTATTTGCAGCTAGTTTCTCCTTTTGCTATGCATGCAACACGCTCAACATTATCTGTTCCAAGAACATCTTTAAATAGCGATAGTTCACACTCACACGGTTTGCTATATTTGTTAGCAATCGCAACTATTGGACAATTATACTGAGAAAATGCTATAACTTCATCTTCTTCGTCATACTCTGTCATGTATCCACTCTCGTTTTGCACCTGTACTAGCTCTTTTACCTTTTCCTTTAAATCGTCTTCTTGGAAAATTCGCCTTGCATACTTTTTTCGCATACGCTTTTCCCTATTCTCAAAGAGTTGATCAATTGCTTCAGGTCCCATCGTCTCTTCGATGTCGCATAAAAACTCTACTGCAATGCCATCATAATTATTAGGAAATAAATTTACACCTGCGTCAGTTAACGAATAAAATATCACAGGGCGACCCATCGGTTGTCTTACAGTGCGAGATGTGATTAAATGTTCACCTTCAAGCTTTACTAGATGTTTTCTAACAGCCATTTCTGTGATATCCAAGTTTTTTTTCAACCCACTAACAGATAAATCTTTATGCTTTTTCAACAATTCAAGAATCGCTTGTCGAGTTGACATTTGTTGTACCATATTCAACACCTACCCTCCCTTATATTTTAATTGATAAAGTTTGTGAAGTAAATAACAAACTTTGCGTTTTTGTACTTAAATGTTGACAAAGTTGTGTCATAACGATAGCTTATGAACAGTTCCTTTTTTCAAGAAAATACGGTGAAACTATATATAGATGAGGGTGATTCAAATCGGAATAGTTGTAGTAGAAATTTGCGATAGTAACTTGATGAATACAATTAACATAGAAGAAATCATCGAAACAGAATACCCCGAAGTCGCTGTTCTCGTTAATGACTGTTTGAGCTTCTGTGGTTTGTGTCGATTAAAGCCCTATGCAATGGTGAATGGTAGAAGAATTCATGCTAAGGACCCAGAGCAATGCTTAGTGAAAATTAAAAGTGCAATAGAAGAAGAGTTAGCTATATATATGTAAATAGCAGATTTCAATATTTTTATAAATTCATGGCATATGAGCTAAAGTTTAAGGGAAGTTATTTATATAGTCTACGTTCTAATAAGGAAAGGCTGTTTTTCATAAACATGTAGTCGAACTTGACATAAAGTTTCCCCTTAGTATTCTTACCTATTTTTACGCAGCGGCGTATTTTCATTCATCTTGTAAGAGATAAAAGACTTTACAGTTTATTTGTTATGAAACAAAAAACTTTTAGAAAATAGCTTAAAGAAAAAGAGAGGATGATTTAAAAATATGGAATCAATGAGACAACAATGGTTTGGTAATATCAAGGGGGATGTTCTAGCGGGTATGGTCGTAGCCTTGGCATTAATACCAGAAGCTATTGCTTTTTCTATTATAGCCGGAGTTGATCCGATGGTAGGGCTATATGCGTCATTTTCTATTTCCGTGGTAATTGCTTTTGTTGGCGGTAGGCCTGGAATGATTTCCGCTGCAACTGGTGCAATGGCATTACTAATGATAACCCTCGTAGCGGATTACGGGCTAGAATACCTACTCGCTACCACTATTTTAACTGGTATACTTCAAGTGATTTTTGGACTTTGTAATTTGGCCAGATTCATGAAGTTTATCCCACGCTCAGTGATGGTAGGCTTTGTAAATGCATTAGCGATTTTAATCTTTACCTCTCAATTAGACCATTTCGTTGATGAAACATGGATTATGTATACATTAGTAGCATTAACTTTAGCTATTATTTACCTTTTACCTTTGTTAACTAAAATTGTCCCATCGACTCTAATAGCAATTATTGCAGTAACTGCTATTGCAATTTCAATGAATGCGGGAGTACGAACAGTTGGAGATATGGGAGAGCTAACACGTACGCTTCCAACCTTTTTACTTCCTAATATTCCATTGAATTTCGAAACGTTAACAATTATTTTTCCTTATGCGCTAGCATTAACAATCGTTGGCTTATTAGAATCCCTATTAACTGCTTCTATTGTTGATGATGCAACAAACACGGAAAGTAATAAAAACAAAGAAAGTCGTGGTCAAGGAATCGCAAACATAATAACTGGTTTTTTTGGTGGAATGGCAGGCTGCGCTATGATTGGACAATCTGTTATTAATGTCAAATCAGGTGGTAGCGGTCGGTTGTCGTCATTAGTTGCTGGTGTTTTTCTAATGTTCCTTATCATTGTACTCGGAGATGTTGTCGTACAAATACCAATGGCTGCACTTGCTGGTGTTATGATAATGGTTTCGATTGGAACATTTGATTGGAGTTCTATTAAACACATAACTAAAATACCTCTTACCGATACCGCAGTAATGGTTGTTACAGTTGGTACAGTCCTTTTTACACATAACTTAGCATACGGTGTGTTAACAGGAGTCGTCTTGAGTGCAATCATTTTTGCAGCTAAAATATCCAAGATAGAAGTCTTTTCTGCAACATCTGGCGATGACCAAAGCCGTGTCTATTTTGTATATGGGCAATTGTTTTTTGCTTCTGTAACTGAATTTATTACACACTTTGAATTTAAGGAAGATCTTAAAGAAGTAACTATTGACCTAACCCACTCTCATCTGTGGGATGACTCCGCAGTTGGGGCGTTAGATAAAGTAAAAGCAAAATTCGAACAAAATGGAACTAAAGTTCAATATAAAGGTTTAAATAGAGAAAGC
This sequence comes from Aquibacillus rhizosphaerae, assembly GCF_030282825.1. GTDB lineage: Bacteria > Bacillota > Bacilli > Bacillales > Amphibacillaceae > Aquibacillus_C > Aquibacillus_C rhizosphaerae. Next base: position 113,989 of record NZ_JASTZU010000048.1, on the reverse strand, counting down.
TCTGAATTGTTCGACAAAATTGGTGGCTTAGGATCAGGACATTAGAACATCACATGAACAAATTAACATTAATAAGGAGAGTATCTAAATGTTTAAACAATTGTTAGTAGCAACAGATGGCTCTGAACACTCTAAACGGTCACTTGAAAAGACTGTTGAAATGGTTTCAAATTATAAAGAACAGGTAACGATTGATTTATTGTATGTTGTCGGGGGTCAAGTATCAAAAGCTGATGTGTTAAAGTATGGAGATTCCGATGTTGCAAGCTTAAAACGTAAAGAGCTAATGAAGGACACAGAAGACTATTTGAAAGCAGAAGGAATAGCAACAAAAAGTATTGTACTACACGGTGAACCAGCCCCTACCATTATTGAGTATGCAAATGATCACAATTATGATTGCGTAATTGTAGGAAGTCGTGGTAAAAATCAATTACAAACAATGGTTTTAGGCAGTGTAAGTCACAAGGTCGTTAAATATGCTAAAGCACCGGTTTTAGTCGTTAAATAAACATGCAACACCAGCCACCACTATGGTGTACAACAAATCATATGTAAAGAGGTTCGAAGACAGTTATGACTTCGAACCTCTTTTTTACATGTAAATGATACATAATTAATTAAAAGTCAACATAATTTTACATTTTTAGCATATATGGTAAAATCTTTAATTATACTCTGGAGGAATTACGCCATGAATATCTATCACGCGCAAATAGAATCAAGTCCTATATTAAAATTCATAATGAAGTATCGTTGGTTACTATATGCTTGTATGGCTCTTTCTATATATTTGGATAGCATTCTTTATTATGAAAGAAGCTTATTAATTATTTATACAATAGTCATGTTACTCTTGGGATTGATTTATAACAATAAATGGATCCTCTTACTCCAAAGTGGATTAGTTACTACTACGCGACTTATCGTCATTCCCGAAAGCCTACCATTTTTTGAGTCTTTCTTCTTATTATGGTTTACCTATTTCATGATTGGTATTGCTACCTCAACACTTGTATCTAATTATGTGAGCCAACAAAATTCAAATATTCAATTAACTACAACCCTTGCTAAACTATTAGATTCAAGAGATCCCTATACCGCAACACATTCGGAAAATGTAGCATCCTATTCACAAATTATTGCAAAAGAATTAAATTTACGTAAAAAAACACAAGAAACAATTTATATCGGTGGCCTATTACACGATATTGGTAAAATTGTAATACCCGAGATAATTTTAAACAAGCCAGCAAAACTAACGAAAGATGAGTTTAATGTAATAAAACAACATCCACAAATCGGATATGAAACTTTAAAACATATAGAAACATTCAAAGATAATGGCATACTAGATATGGTTTTGTATCACCATGAACGTTATGATGGCAACGGATATCCTCATAAGCTAAAAGGAAACGAAATACCACTAGTTGCTAGAATAATGGCAGTTGCTGACGCTTTTGATGCTATGACATCACGAAGAGTATATCGGGATGAACGTGAATTTAGCAGAGTAATTGAAGAATTAAAAAACAACAAAGGCAAACAATTCGACCCGAATATCGTAGATGTGTTCCTTTCTTTTATTCATAATAATCGAGAATCATTTAATAAATCTAAAACGATAAGTTGATTTTAACTCCTTCGCATATTAGTAAATGGGTAGGGTAGTTCTTGTCTTATTTAAGGAAATACATATCACAGTTTTATCTTATAATTATCCTTTGATTCTTCTTTCAAGTTATACGTTCAAATTACGTTAGAAAATGTTTATGTTTAATCACAACAAATCCTTGTCATAAGTAAGAACTGTTGCATGTTAAAATATTCCAATAGGTAGAAAATTAAAAAACCCTTGCTGTAAGCAAGGGTTCGTTTGTTTTGCATCATACCTGAAATCTTAAAGCTTGAATCTTTTTATTAGTTCATTTAAGTCTTCAGCTAATTTAGACAACTCACTAGAGTTATCTGCGACTTCTTGCATAGAACGGCTTGTCTGTTCTGATGCTGCTGACGTCTCTTCTACTCCAGCAGCTGATTCTTCGGAAATAGATGCTATTTCTTGAATAGAAGCATTCATTTCTTGACTACTAGATGTAATCGTTGATAGTTTACCAGTTATCGTTTGAATCTTATCTGCCATATCTTTTACAGAACTATTTATTTCTGCGAAAGTCTCACCTGTTGACTGAATTTGAGAAGTACCTTCTTCCACTTCTTTATAACCATCTTTCAGTGACTCAGTAACTAAACTTGATTCACTTTTTATATTCCCAACAATCGTTGTAATGTCAGTCACTGATAAAGAAACCTGTTCGGCAAGCTTACGAACTTCATCGGCTACTACTGCAAATCCTTTACCATGTTCTCCAGCTCGAGCAGCTTCAATTGCAGCATTCAACGCCAAAAGATTTGTCTGATCAGCGATATCCTTAATTACACTTACCAACTTAGAAATTTCCTGTGATTTAGTATCTAATCCCTGTACCTTTTCAACTGCAGTTTTCACAATTTGATCAACTTTGTTCATCTGACTAATCGAGGTCTCCATAAGTTGACTACCTTGTTTTGTCATACCAAGAACCTGATTGGATGAATGATATACTTGCTCGCCATTATCATTAGCATCACTTACATCATCAGCAAAAGTTCCCATTATTTCTGAAAGCTCTCCCGCACTGTTTGCTTGAGATTCTGCACCAGATGCTAACTCTTGCATTGTAGACGCTACTTGATCTGATCCTAATTTAACTTCATTTGCAGATTGTGTTAACTCTTCGCTTTGACTACTTACCGTGTCTGATATAGCCGATATATTTTGAATCATTGAACGAAGACTTTCAGTCATCTTGTTCATCGCAAAGGCAATTTGTCCAATTTCATCCTTTGAATCATAATTAATTTTATTAACTGCAAGGTTACCAACAGCTATTTGATTACTTACTAGAACTACTTCCTTTAAGTTTTTAGAGACTTTCCTACTAATAAGATATACTAGCAATCCACCTATGATAATCGATATAACCATAGAGACAAGCAAAATGACAAGGGTGAACTTTTGATTCTCTTCTGCTTCGTTTATAGAAGCTGTTCGCTGTTGTAAAACTAGTGTACGCAGTTCATTTAATAATGCTACTGCCTCAGTTTGGGCCTTATTGGCCTTCAAAGCCCCGACAGCTAAATCGCCCAAATCACCTTTGTCATCCGCTTCTACCATATCTTGTAAAAATAACTCATTTAATTGATTATCTATTTCCACTATTTGTTCAAAAAGAGACTTTAACTCTTCTGTATTCATATCTTCTTCCACTTCTGTTACTAATTGATCAAACTTAGCTTCGTCTTCTTCATATTCACCAACTAATCTGGATAGTCGATCTTTTGAAAAACTAAATACTTTGTTACCTTTCGATTGAAGTAAAGAGCCCATCTCGGTTACCTTAACTGCATTATCTCCACCGTTTTCCATATTTTCAATACCATGTCCAACATCAACAATAAGTTTAGAAACTACTGCAGTAGATATACCAAATAAAATAAACACAATTAGTAATGTAACACCGTATTTCTTACCGATACTAAGATTGTTCATTTTCAAGTCGTTAATATTAAGATTTTTCAGTTTTTTTAATTTCAACTTTTTCAACACACTAACTCCCCCTCATATCTTTATCTATATTACTAACCCTTGCATTACTTTTATTATGAATCATCTCCTGCTAAGTTTTGACATCAATTAAAAACGGCTATCCATAATATAGGATAGCCAACAAGATTAATAGTTCATTAAACTCAGTTTGGTAGCTAGGCAGTCATAGCATAATGGATGCAACATCCAACCTTAGACCCTGAGCTTTGCGTCCTACTTTTTCAAATAGTTTGCCTTTTCAACCATAATTTATGAAATTTTATGTATCTTTTTTACCATTTTTTTATAATACACTAAAAGGAAAAATCTTTCAATAACATATCAGAATATGTAAAGTTACTTATCATCAATTACGAAGTTATCTGTTTGAAAACTCTTTGCTAATCCTATGACCACCCTATGCATATCTACAGCCAAAATCGGGAAATGAATTATAACAAAGCACATATTGGGGGTTTTTATTATGAAAAAAATACTTTTTATTTCTTTGTTGCTATTGGGCACTATTGTCTTATCTAGTTGTGGGATGTCAGAAAGTGAAGATGAAGTAGAAACTAACAATAATCAAACTGAAGAACAGCAAGATGAACTACAAAATAATCAAGAAGAAAATAATGAATCTACTGAAAATACTAGCAACGAGAAAGAAGATGGTAATAGCAATCGACATGAAAATACCGATAATACATCAGAAGAACAACCGAATCTAAATTCTAATCATTCAGACGAGCAAAACACAAACTTGTTTGATAAAGAAAGAGCTGAAGTTGTACTAACTGATTATAAGGAAGCTTTTAACAAAATAATTAACAACACAACTGATAATCAAATGTTACTGGAATTTGGAACAAAACAAGATCTTGTTGAACACTTTAAAGACTTTATGTCGGAGGATTTAGCACAATCTATGACAGACACGTATTTCCAAGAAAAACAGGATGGATTGTATATAGTACCAATGGATGCGCCAATATTTCTACAGGAAGAAGAACCGTTTGCCCTCAGTAAACCTGATGATGAGACAGCAACGGTAGTGCAGGAACGGAAAAATGAATTAATGGGGCATGTAAAAGTCGAGTACACATTAACTAAAAATAATGATTCCTGGGTTATTGATGATATTAAGACAACCGAATTAGACTAAATATAATAAAAAGTCTCCTAGATTAACAGGAGACTTTTTTAGATAGAGCACAATAGCTGAATCGAACTATTTTAAAACCATATCATTATTTACAGCTATGGAACTGTACATATAAAAACCAGTAATTCACAGTAACTAATTTAATTTTAACGGAACTTTAAATACTGCGCCCTCTAATTCTACTACTAAGGTATTTATGTTGTTATTAATTTCTTCTTCACTAAAAGAAAATACTATATTCCCTTGAATATTTCCCTTAGAAGAATTATTAAAATCTATTATATTTTGATCTTCGCGGTACACCACATCCGAAGATAAAGCCTCATATGGAGTTATGTCTTCAGATGTTTCACTTTCAATAAGAAAATTAGTATGATCTACTTCAGCATCTCCTATATTCATTGATATGTCTACGGTGATAGCTTTATGTCCATCTTCAAAGGTTAAATCCATTTCCTCGCCATTTTCCACCAATACTAAGCGATCATAAATTTCAAATCCTTTTACTGTGAGGGAAGTTTCTTCAACCTTTAGTTCCTCATTAATTTTGCCACTAACAGCTTCCTCACCACATCCTGCCAATACTAAACTAGTAAAAAATAAAAATACCATTAACCAAGCAACATTCTTTTTCATTGAATTGATCCTCATTCTTTTATTAAATTTTTAATACTGCCAAAAAAATAATAGTTAACTTAGAAACTAACTATTATTGTATAGCCTTCAATAGTACTACGTTAGAATGTAATTTTTACTACAGTTTATTTGGACAGAAAATAAATTAATATAACCAGTATGGATATTAAGTGTTCGTCGTTACTAACCAATTAGGTAAGAATCAATATGAAACAATATGGTAGAGTCTACTTCTACTTATATATGGAGCATAGCGGGATCGAACCGCTGACCTCTTGCGTGCCACGCAAGCGCTCTCCCAGCTGAGCTAATGCCCCGAGTATATTTCTAATAACTTGTTAACTTGAATATTATAATTTAATAATATTATTTAGACAATATTATTTAAAAATAAACATCGGGATCACATTCTAAAAATAGATCCCGATGTTTTTTGATTAGTTAGCCATTTCTTTACCGCGAAAACTAAACAAAGAAGCAATTATTAATAATATAATTACCTCTATAGTAACAAATGCTGTTCCCCATAGATCACCAGAGACATGATTACCGTCAAGCATGCCTCCAATATGTGAACTCATATTATTAGGAAACCAGATAAGTACATGTGAAAATACTTGATTAATAATACTCATCATAATAATTGTTGCAATTGTGACAAACAGCACTAAACCAGGAACCTTAAATAATGTATTAAAAAAGATAGTAATGGTTACTACCAAACTGAGCCACAACCCATAAAAGAATAGTACTTGTAAAAACGCACTAAAGGATATCTCTCCAAATAATAAGTTCACATAATACCAGCTTGCAAACATACCAATGATAAATGAGATCCACACTAATACAAGTTTTTCTGCCCATTTACTCGTAATATAAGTAAGATAACTAACAGGTTTTACTAGGACAAGTTCTGCCACTCCACTTCTTCTTTCCCCTGCTATTACCCCCATCGTAATCGCAACAATGACAACCACGCCAAACATACTCATTTCACTTAGACTCATCATCATTGCAGCAACCGGTGAAACATCTGGTATTTCAAAGACCGTTCCATCAGGAAGACCACCAACAGCATCTAAAATTTTTGGCATATAATATGTTGTAAGGGGATCCATAATAGCAATTAGAATAAACACAAGTGGTACCCAAATCCATTTAAAATTTCGCCAATCTTCCAGCATTTCTTTAACGAATATTGTTTTCCATTGCATTAGTTTTTCACCACTTTCATAAACAAGTCTTCGAGAGACGTTCGACTTATCTCAAATTTCGTAAGTGGCAAGTTTTCTTGACTTACCTTTAATAATATATCTTTTCTAGCTTGATCGATGTCATCCACAAGCAGTTGAATCTCATTACGCTCTATCAAGCTTTCATTCACAGAAGGAATAGATTTTAGGCTACTCAAATAATTATCATTGCTATCACCGAACGTCAAATTTATTTTTGCAGTTTGATGCTTCGTACGCAAGGATTCTATTGAACCCGACTCTACAATTTCTCCTTGGTGCATGAGCAGCAAATCGTCACTGACCTCTTCCGCATCACTTAAAATATGTGTAGAGAATAGAATAGTTGTTTGTTCCTTTAACTCTTCCATCAAATTCAAAACTTCTCTTCGGCCAATTGGATCTAGTGATGAAACTGGTTCATCTAATATGATTAAGTTTGGTTTATGAATCATTGCCTGAGCAATTCCAAGACGTTGTTTCATCCCACCTGAGTATTTTCCAATTCGACGATTACCCGCATCTGCAATCCCTACACGTTTTAATAACGAATTCGCTTGGTCAGAGGCTTGCTTTTTTGGTAAATTAGCTAGTTGACCCACATAAATTAAAAATTCCTTGCCTGACATCCAATTATGAAATACTGGATACTGTGGTAAATAGCCAATATGCTCTCTAATGTCACCATTTTCTTTCATTCCTTCAAAGGTGACAGATCCTCTTGAAGGGTTTAATAGGCCTGATAACATTCGCAATGTTGTTGTTTTCCCTGCTCCATTTGGTCCAAGTAATGCAACACACTTACCTGGATTCAATTCAAAATTTAACGCTTTGACTACATCTTTCTTGTCAAAAGTCTTTGTAAGCTCATTTACTTTAATGACCGACATCCTAGTTTTGCCTCCTCCCAATGATAAAAAATAATATTGGACCTATGATACTAATAAAGATAATTAATAGTAGCCATAACCATTTTGGGCCGTTTGTTTCATCCGTTTTGAACCAAGCAATAATAGCAACAATTGCTAAAATTGCCTCAATAATAAGAAGTGGTGCAATAATTGCTAAATCAATACCTAAAAGCTCCATTTCTTCACCTCCATATTTAGAATGGCCTACTTGTGTATGAATGTAGAAAAAATTTAATGATTTCTTTATGATTTGTTTTCTATGATAATTATCAAACCTTCTTCAACCATCACTTTTGTTCTACAACTACTATAACAGTTCATTATACATATACTATAACAAATCTGTTATACTTTGTATATAACAATAATATGTTTTTGAAATCCTTAATTAGTTGAGTCAATTTCATAATCACCTTATTCAGTCATCTATGACAATATTGTTGGAGGTGACGACAAAATTTGTTTTATGAAATTGATTTAGTAGCAATAGAAATCTATAAAGCGCACATAAAAAAGGCTTCACTTTTATAAAAAAGTAAAGCCGATTCAATCTATGAAGCACGCGCTGATTTTGCAGGTACATTGTATAGTAATAACCAGGAGGCTAGATATATTATAATCCCAATTACAAAAGCAATAAGATAATGGTTCACACTTGGGTTAAGAGCTAAATTTCTAATCAAGTCAAATAAATCACCAGTAGCTACTGTAATAATCATCGTTAATGCCAACAAACCAATCATTATATAACCGCCAATTAAATCATATTTATGAAAAACTAGCCCAATAAAATAAAGGCAACTTATTAACAAAAAGATAATGAAGACATCGATGACAAAACGATAAATAATAGAGCTATCTTCACCTAAAATCATTGCCGGGTGGAGAAGTGTAAAATTACTTAGGTTTAACCATTTAGTAAAAGCCATAATAATGGCATGAACAATTGTTTCAAGAAAAGCCATAATGAATGATACTACAAGGAAATAGACTCCCGTTGCAACAAAATAGTTTTTTCTCGTCCCTCCCATTTTTAGCGAAAATGATAAACTTTCCCGAACCGTCAAGAAACCTAAAATAGCACAATAGATATAGATCGCTCCTGAAACAGCTAAATAAAATTTTCCATTTTCAACATTTTGTAAATAATAAGTGGCAATTAAAGAAACAACAATAACTAGGCTCATTATCGTCCAAAATATGAAAAATGAATATCGTGAATCTGTAGCAAAGAAATATAACATCGCTTTTACTTGTCGTTTCACTTTACTCCTCCTCCTTGTTTAGAAGTAAGATAGATCATTAGCTTTTGAATTGGTACACCTTCTACGTCAAATCCTTGTTCACGTGCCGCTTGTTTGTTTGCATTTAATACGGTTGCCGTTAACATACCTGCAAACTCCTGTTTGTTTACTACCTTTTTGTTAGCGATATAGGCTTCCACTTTAGCCACAGGTCCAGAAACTGAAAAACAACTTTCCCTTAATTCATCCGTATCATCTTTAACAATTAATTTTCCACCTTCAAAAATCAGTACTTCTTCAAAAAGTAGACTGACCTCATCAATTAAATGGGTAGAAAAAATGATTGTTCGTTTGTGCTCTTGATATTGTTCCACCAATACCTCATAAAACCTGTTTCGTGCAGATGCATCTAAACCAATATATGGTTCATCAAACATCGTAATTGGCGCTTTGCTTGCGAGTCCAACAATGATTCCTAAAGCAGACTCCATTCCCTTAGATAAGGTTTTTACCTTAACATTTAAATCGAGTGAAAATTCATCTATTAATTGAAAAGCCAATTGATTATCCCATGTAGGATAAAACATGGAAGCAATCGTCAGTACATTTTTAACTTTTAAATCTTTTTTGAAGTTGTCTCCTTCTTTAATTAGACAAATCGACTCTGTTATTTTTTGATTATCAAAAGGTGTCTGACCATTTACTAAAACACTGCCATTAGTTGGCAATAATAAGCCAGCTAATACCTGCATAAACGTCGTTTTGCCAGCGCCATTTCTTCCTAATAATCCGTATATCTTTGGTTCTTCCAATGAAAAACTAATGTCATTCAAAGCTATTTTATTCTTATATGTTTTCGTGAGGTTATTTGCTTCAATTATCATCAGATTTCTCCTCCTTCATTAACATTTCATTTAACTCTTCCTTCGTTAAATTAAGTTTTTTCGCCTCTGTTTTAAGTGGAATTATATAATTGAAATAAAAAGCATCCTTTCTTTTCTGATATAAAATTGTTTTCGCTTTTTCTGACACAAACATACCAACACCTCTTTTTTTATAAATAACACCTTCGTCAACAAGTTGGTTAATACCCTTTGCGGCAGTCGCTGGATTTATTTTGTAATAGTTAGCAAACTCATTCGTTGATGGAACGCGTTCACCTTCAAGAATAGAGTGATTAATAATCATATCTTCTATTTGTTCTTTGATTTGTTGAAAAATCGGTTTACTGTCATCTAATGAACTGTTCATCTTTACCACCTAACTTCATTGGTTAATTACTTATGTAACTAACTATATAACCAAGTGAATTTCAAGTCAATATATATTTTTAGATAATACAAAAAAGAACGTGTGATAAGTTTACTATCACACGTTCTTTAAATTTTTGATTATGGTTCATTTTTACCTTCAGTTGCTATTGAACTGACATTTTCACCCACGTAGTATTGGTAATGTGCAACAACGAAATGACCCACCAGATTTAATGATTTCATTGAATTCCACTTCAATGATATCAAAACCTAACTTTTCCATTTCTTTATTAACTTTCTTATTTTCTGGCATACTTATTATCTTCTTATTACCAATGGAAAGTACATTGGTTCCCAAGGTGAATTGTTCTTCCTCATTCACTTCAATTAAATCATATTCTCGTGACAATATATCCATGTCTTCTTTTGTTAAGGCTTCTGGGTAAACGAGACCGACATTTGGGCCGATAACATTAAAACAGCAATCTAAGTGTAATATTCTTTCTGCTATCGGAAGAAGTTTCACTTGATGGCTTGGTAATAACGCTTTTAATGCATCAACAGCTTCAAATGTTGTTCGATTACTAATTCCTACCCAAACTGTATTATTATCGACAATAACATCTCCACCCTCAATCGACTTTTGAACTAAGTCTTTATAAGGAAAGTCATGTTGTTTTAAAACAGCTCTAAGTTCTCCTATCTCTGGTACTCGAACGTCGCTTCCCATCGAAGCAGTGAAGAGTTGATCCCCAAGACAAAAGCCAATATCTCTAGTAAAGACTTGTTCATGTAAATCAGGTTGAGATCTAATTCCAATCACGTCAACGCCATTATTCTGCATTACATTTACAAATTCATTATGTTGCTCTGTTGCAATATTTTCATCGATATTTTCATTCTGATAATGTTTTTGTGTTTCATTGATAATCTTCCCTATTTTCATATATTCTGGAGAACAGACAATTACTTTTTGTAAGGTATCATACTCATTTTGACAAGATACTTCTTGTAGACTTTCCCGCGGTTCTATTGACACGGAAAAAAACCTCCCTTTAACTTGTACAATTTCTATCTTCTTCTATTATAGCAAAGGCTGGTAATAAAGGCATAATTAACTGATTTCCCTTGATATAATCCGGTCTTTACCAGCTACATCAACGTGATAAAAGTAACCATCTGTACGAATAACAATATCACCTGATTTAGCTGTTGAATATATTGTTGCACCAACATCTAATAGCTTATCTATCGTTGTTTTAACTGGATGGCCATAATCATTATTTATACTGTAAGACAATATTGCTTTTTCAGGTTTAACTTCTTTTAAAAATGAAAGCGAACTAGATGTATCGGAACCATGGTGGCCCACCTTTAATATTTCTGCATGTATGTCATAATCCTCTATCATTTCTAATTCCTGTTTATTTTCGACATCGCTCATTAACAAAAAATCAATTTGTTTATAGTTTAATAAGAATACCAGAGAAGATTCATTATTGTTTTTTAAAAAACCAAAGCTATTCAGTACTTTTAATGTAATATCCTTATCCAATTGTTTGACATCATTTTTCCGGGCAATTTTCACAGGTATATTTTGTTGTTTGATTTGTTGTAAATATCGGAAATACGTTTCGGTATGATGTAATTTACCACTATCCAAAATCAAATCTACTTCAAAGCTTTCGAGCACCTCCACCAGACCACCAATATGGTCAATATCTGGATGTGTGGCAACTACTAAGTCAATATCTCTAATCCCCTCTTGTTTTAGATACTTAACTAACTTATCTGATGAAGATGGTGGCCCGCCATCAATTAAAACTTTCTTCCCATTTGGTGTTTCCACTAACATACTGTCCCCTTGTCCAACATCAATAAAATGAACTTGTAATTGTTGCCCATTCTCAGTATTAGAACCATGTACTTCACGTAGTGGTGAGAATACTACTAAAACCACTAAAAATATCCAGGCGAGTACTTTAATTGTTATATTACCTTCTAACACGAGACACCCGCTCCCATTTCCATAAGAATCTGCTACAACTCTTTTCACAGTTTTTCTTTAGCTTCTCATTTTAATGTTGAATTATGAATACGTACTATTAGAAATTGTTGACAGTTCGATTTAATCTTATATAATATCCTTTAAAAGTTGAGGAGGAAGCCGCATTTGTTTATACATCGTATTGATCAACATCTCTATTTAAAAATATTAGATATAAGTGATGCTAATGATTTATTTGAATTAACAAGCCGCTCAAGAGCACACTTGAGAACCTGGTTACCATGGGTGGATGAAACAAAAGATGTCGAAGATTCGAAAATCTTTATTCAATCATCACTAGAAAGATTACCAAAAAATAATGGTTTCACTACAGGAATCTGGTACAAGAATGAGCTTGCTGGAGTTATTAGCTTTCACGAAATCAATTGGAAAAATCATTCCACAAGTATTGGCTACTGGCTTGGAGAAGGTTTTACTGGAAATGGAATTATGCTTAGATCAACAAAAGCACTAATAAAATACGCTTTTAATGAACTTAAATTAAACCGAATTGAAATACGTTGTGCTACAGACAATATCAAAAGCAAAGCAATCCCAGAAAAATTAGGTTTTGTCAAAGAAGGTGTACTTCGTCAAAGTGAAAATTTACCTAGTGGATTTGTTGACCATTTCGTCTATGCCATTCTTAAAGAGGATTGGGAAAATAGAAAAAACCCTTGATTATACAAACATAATCAAGGGTTAACTTTTATACTTTTTTAACTACTATATCATCATTCATTACATCTACGTGAATCGTTACAATATCTTCCTCATCCAAAATTAAATCGGTAATTCCGTCTTCTACTTTGTCTTGAATCACACGACGTAATGGACGTGCACCGAATCTTGGGTCATAGCCTTTATCTGCCAAGTATTGTTTGGCTGGCTCAGAGACTGTAATACTATATCCCTCTTCTTTTAAATTCATCTCAAGTTCAGTTAGCATAATTCCCACAATTTTAATTAGATCATTTTGTTCCAATTCATTAAATGGGATAATCGCATCAAAACGGTTCAAGAATTCAGGTTTAAAATAAGCACTTAATGTCTCAAGTGTTGATATTGCATCATTTTTGCTACTATTAAATCCTACAGTTATTTGCTTATCTCCAGTACCAGCATTACTTGTCATAATAATAACAGTTTCTTTAAAGCTAACCATTCTACCATGACTATCCGTTAAATGCCCATCTTCCATGATTTGCAAGAACATGTTTTGCACATCTGGATGTGCTTTTTCAATCTCATCTAAAAGTATTAAACTATATGGGTTACGACGAACTCGTTCTGTTAATTGGCCAGCTTCTTCATGACCTACATAACCTGGAGGTGAACCAATAATTTTGGAAACGGAGTGTTTTTCCATATATTCACTCATATCCAGCCTTATCAATGATTCTTTTGTTCCGAATACCTCTTCTGCTAAGGATTTAGTTAACTCTGTTTTACCAACACCTGTTGGACCTACAAACAAGAATGAACCGATTGGACGGTGTTTCGATTTTAGTCCTGCGCGACTACGACGTACTGCTTTTGATACTTTTCCTACCGCATTGTCTTGACCAATAACCTTAGCTGACAGATTACTTGCTAAGTTTTTCATTTTTGATTGTTCATCGGATTGAATCTTTCTTACTGGAATACCCGTTTTTTCTTCGATAATTAGTTGGATATCTTCTAATCCTACAGATACTGATGGCTGTTCACTTGTATCATTTAATTTCTTTTCAAGCATTAATTCTTGATGTCTAAGATTGGCTGCACGCTCATAATCTTCTTTCTCTGCAGCTTCTTGTTTTTCTTTTGCAATTTCATCTAATCGTTGTTGTAAACTATCGGTATCATTTTCGGATTGAATTAAATTCAATCTTGAACCCGCTTCATCCATTAAATCAATTGCTTTATCTGGTAAGAAGCGGTCTTGCAAATAGCGTTTCGATAAAGTTACAGCACCTTCAATAGCTTCTTCTGTATAGGATACTTTGTGATATGCTTCATACCTTTCTTGTAATCCTTGTAAGATTAAGATTGCTTCATCTAATGAAGGTTCCTTAACCATTATTGGTTGAAAGCGTCGTTCTAGTGCTGCGTCTTTTTCAATTTGACGATATTCTTTTAATGTTGTAGCACCAACTAACTGTAATTCACCTCTAGCTAACGCTGGTTTAAGAATATTACCTGCATCCATTTGTGAACCTTCTGCAGTTCCAGCTCCAACTAATAAGTGGATTTCATCTACAAAAAGAATCACATTTTTTCTTTCTTGTAGCTCAGTGACAAGCTGCTTCATTCGCTCCTCGAATTGTCCTCTTATGCCTGTATTTGCAACGAGTGAAGCAACATCTAAAATATAAATTTCCTTATTTAGTAACTTCGATGGTGCATTTCCTTCTACTATTCTTAATGCTAAGCCCTCCGCTATAGCTGTTTTACCAACACCAGGTTCACCAATTAGAACTGGGTTGTTTTTATTTCTTCTATTTAACGTCTCAATTACACGTTTCACTTCTTTTTCGCGACCAATTACTGGATCTACTAGACCTGCTTTAGCAGCATGTGTTAGATTTCTACCTAACTCGTCCAGCAAACCACCATTACCTTTTGATGCTTGTTTATTACCATTGGCTTCTTGAAATCCTGCTGGACCACCAGCACCAGTAAAGAAGTTATTAAAGTCCATTGGTCCTTGCTGATTTGAAAAGAACCCTGATGGATTTTTAGTATGCTTTTGTATTTCTTCAAAACATGTATCACATACATGTAATTGTTGAGTTTTTTGATTAAATCGAAGGGTAACATTAACATTAGCTTCACGAACACCACACTGTTGACATTTCATATTCGCTTCCTCCTTCTTCAATAATGTATATGTTATAAGATCAATTTTGACTTTGACTATATTTGACCTTTGACTACATTATAATTTGACTATCTTTGACTTTCAAGTATTTTGATTAATTTTTTTGAATCTAGTATATTTTTTTATAACTTCGCTTACTACCAAGTCTCTATGAAAAAGCCTAGTTTCACTTATACTATCGAAAAAGAAAGTTAATCATTTTTGATAGTATAAAAAAATACCAATTCATGAAAATCACTCGTCATGAATTGGTATTTTATATTGGCTGATTTCTGCGCTAACGACTTCAAAAGGTATCAGTACTAATGCTAACAAAATAACTAAAATCCAGGCTAGTTCCTTTAACACGAACTACTCCCCCTAATGAATTCTTTTAATCTATCATAACATATGATTAGCTTAAAAGACGAAAAAAGGCAAATTCCCTCTCATTTCCATTACTTTGTTATTTGTTCTTTTTGTCTCAATTCAATTCTACGAATTTTTCCTGAGGATGTTTTTGGTAATTCCTCTATAAACTCTATTACTCTCGGATATTTATATGGTGCAGTTGTTTGTTTTACATGATTTTGTAATTCTTTTATTAAATTATCTTTGCTTGAATCAATTGTTTCCTGCAGTACAATGTAAGCTTTCACTACATTACCTCGTATTTCATCTGGACTTGCTACGACTGCACATTCTTTTACTGCTGGATGTTTTACTAGAGCATCTTCCACTTCAAATGGTCCAATCGTATAGCCAGAGCTAACAATAATATCATCACTTCTACCCTCGAACCAAAAATATCCTTCTTCATCCATGGACGCTTGATCACCAGTAACATAATAGTTTCCACGTTGCGCCTTTTTCGTACGTTCTGGATCTTTATAATATTCTTTAAATAGAGCCGGTGTATCTAGAGGAATTGCAATGTCTCCTACTTCACCAGTAACTACTGGATTACATTGATCGTCAATAAGATGAACTTCGTTACCCGGAGTCGGCTTACCCATCGAGCCTGGTTTCACTTTCATCCCTTTTAAGAATCCTAACAATAAAGTGTTTTCCGTTTGTCCATAACCATCTCTTACCGTAACATTAAAATGATTCATAAACGTATCGATTACTTCCCTATTTAAAGGCTCTCCCGCAGATACTGCACTATGTAGTTCGGGGAGTTTATATTCATTAAGATTGTCCACCTTAGCCATTAGACGATATTCTGTTGGCGTACAACACAGTACATTAATTTTATTGGACTCGAGTAAACTTAAGTATCTTTTCGGATCAAATTTACCATGGTAAATAAATCCGGTTGCCCCTGAACCCAATACAGAAAGGAGTGGACTCCATACCCATTTTTGCCAACCAGGCGCAGCAGTTGCCCAAACTTTGTCCCCTTCACTTATACTCAACCAATTTGCGGGAGCAGTTCTTAGATGTGCATAACCCCAAGCATGTGTATGTACGACACCTTTAGGGTGACCAGTGGTACCGGATGTATATGGTAAAAAGGCCGTATCACTACTTTTTGTTTGAACAGTTTCTAATTGATCCGAACTATTTGCCATTTGTTCATCTAAATCGTTCCAACCATCAACTTTTTTCCCGACAGAAAATGTAATCAATTCATCTAATTGCTCAATTTCATTAAACTGGTTCGCGAATGGATAGTAACTAATAATTCCACTTACTTCCCCATGTGTTATTCGGTATTGTAAGTCTTTTGTCCGTAACATTTCGGAACTTGGAATTAATACAATTCCTGCTTTTAGTGCAGCAATATACACTTGATAGGTTTCGATTAGCCTAGGCATCATCACCAAGACTTTATCACCTTTTTTTAACCCATTCTGTTTAAAAACATTGCCTATTTTATTTGCGTTCTTAATCAATCTCTCATACGTTATTTCTTCTGAATTACCTTGATCATCCTGCCAAATTAAAGCTTTTCTGTTAGGGTCTTTAGCGAATTCTTCCATTTCCATTACAATATTATAATTTTCAGGGGCAATTAAATCCTCTTTTTTCAATGTGATCACCCTTTTACAAGTTAGTAATAGGTCCCAACTTTTAGTATCAGGTCCTAATTACGTAATTATAACAGGTTTATAATCATCAGTGAAGAAATCTGCAAGTAATCCTATTACAATAGAAGTTAGAAACAAAAACTATTATAAATTCGGAAAGCATATTTTTTATTAGTATGTTATGATAAAACCAAATAAGGAGGGATTAATGATGAAACAAAATCAACTCCATGTGACTTTAAACAAAAAAAAGCTTACATTAACTGCACAACAGATGACCTTTTATAAACAGAGCAAGATAGTCGAGGCTAGAGATTCTAATCATAATTATTATTATTTGTTTTTCTATAAAAATGATTATATAAATGGAACAAGCTCCAATCAGATAGGAATTAATTCATACGTACACCGTGCCTTTACACATGGTATTCATATGGATGGAGAGCATCCATTAACAGTCGCGCTAATACGTCAACATGACTCCTTCCATTTACAAACCTTTAATCAACTATTCAAAAAGTTACAACAAAAGTACACTGAGTTAGAGACCGCGTTAATCTTCACTTTTTTTGATTCCTTCACCGCGCAAGATTCCATAAAGAAACTTCTAAAAAAAACCTATTATCAGTACCGCAGAAATGGGCAAATGCTTGCAGCCTTTCAATTATTACTTATATACATACATCATGATAAAAAAGATAGCTTTGCACAAGACATGATCAATAATATGCAATTCCGTTCCTACCACCAATCCTATGAAAACTTAAATCAAGTATATATAAAAGACCCTTTACAATTTGAAATAGTTAGCTTTGATAATTTAAAAAATAAGAAGCATGTAAACTTACTTCTTGAGTTATATAAAAAACAACAGCGCTGGATTGATGAACTTGCATTAAGAATTCACTTACTCAACATTGACTATTCATCTGAAAATTTTGCGATTATTCAAGAGATGATTACATTAT
Source organism: Aquibacillus rhizosphaerae (assembly GCF_030282825.1). GTDB lineage: Bacteria > Bacillota > Bacilli > Bacillales > Amphibacillaceae > Aquibacillus_C > Aquibacillus_C rhizosphaerae. The sequence goes on along the minus strand of NZ_JASTZU010000048.1, from coordinate 96,027 downwards.
TTAACGAGGAGGAGCAAACAGATCTATTACAATTGTTATCAAAGCAAGCGGATAATAATCCAAACTTACAAGAAACCGTCTTAAACCATTTAATTCACTCAGGTAGACATAATGAAGCGGTTGACCTTGTAATGACATCTGATTATCAACCAAACAAACAACAGCTTGAAAGTATTAAGATAAGTATAGAGAAGGCAGACCCCTCAAACCTTACGCCGTTAATCAATAATTCAAACGAGCGGTTGCTTCAATTAGTTTCTAACGATCATAAAACACTAGAATCTTTAACAACAGTTTTTGTCTCATCTTTTTTGCGAGAGCATAGTTTAGATACTATCCTCCAATGGTTTTCTCCATATCGCAAGGCAAAAATCCATCTTCCTATTGAGCAAAAGTTATTAAAAATGCAAACGCTCGAAGATGATCCCGATCAACAGTATGCGCTTGGGCAATTATATCTAGAATTTCATCAATTCGAAAAGTCCGTTGACTGCTTTAAATGGGAAATGGAATTAAATCCAAGTGATCCAAAACCAGTCCAGTCATTAACAAAAGCGCTTAACGAAATTGGCAATAAAGAAGAAGCATCTGCTTATCAACAGTTGCTAATTCAAATGCAAAAAACATCATAAAATTATTAACTCCATTACTTCTTCAATTAGGAATGGGGTTTTTTTGTGTATTTCCTGAGCAATGGATTATCCTTATCAAATGAGGAATGCAAATTTATTCCTCAATACGTTTCATAATAAAATCAATCATTAAAACTAAATCATAGCTATGATATACTATGTGCAATCTATTAAGAAGATGGACAGGTGATATAATGGACAAGAAATTTTATGCGATTATTGATATTGGCTCCAACACAATGCGATTAGTAGTATATCTCCAAGAAAAAGCAGGTCGGTTACGAGAAGTAGAGAATGTTAAAGCAGTAGCACGATTACGGAACCATCTTGACGATGATGGTAAGCTCTCTGCCCAAGGAATCCGCACCTTAACTCAATTCTTACATGGTTTTAAACAAGTGACAGACACTTATCAGTTAGAACAAATCGTTTGTGTAGCAACTGCAACGATTCGCCAAGCAACAAATCAAGATGAAATAAAGTTGGTTTTAAATAAAGAAGTCGGCTTTACCATGCGCATACTTTCTGAACACGAAGAAGCATTTTATGGTTATCTAGCAGTAGTTAACTCCACCTCCATTACAGAAGGAATTACCGTTGATATTGGTGGCGGGAGTACTGAACTCACTTATTTCAAAGATAGAAAACTAATTCACTCCCACAGTTTTCCTTTTGGTGCACTGACATTAAAGGAATTTTTTACAAACGAAAAACCGAAGGAAGATGAATGTGTAAAATTAAATCTGTTTTTACGAGAACAATTTGATTCACTTCCTTGGATTAAAAATAAAAACATACCACTAATTGGTATTGGAGGAAGTGCCCGTAATTTGGTTCAGATCGATCAAAACATTAAAAAATATCCATTAGCGGGGCTTCATCAATATAAAATGCAAGCAAGTGATATTATCCAGATAGGTAACTATTTAGCTAGCTTACCTTTTAGTAAGTTACAAAAAGTAGAGGGACTTTCAAAAGACCGGGCTGATATTATCATCCCTGCTATTGAAGTATTTCAGTGTTTATATCAAACCATGCAAGCCGATAGCTTCATTTTAAGTAGAAAGGGATTAAGAGATGGCGTCTTTTATGAACAATTATCTAAAGACTTAGGATCTTTTATATTCCCTAACGTTCTTGAAGATAGTATTCAAGAGTTAATTAACGACTACGACTTAAATCCTAGCCAGATAATTCACGTTCAATATCTTACGAGAAAAATGTTTGCTTATCTTGAAGAACAAGGAATTGGTTCTTTAACTTCAAAAGACTGGACTTTACTAAAACGAGCAAGCTATGTATTCAACCTTGGAAATTATATTGATTCAGAATCAAGTGCTCAACATACCTTCTATCTATTAGCTAATCGCACAATAGATGGTTTATTGCACATGGAAAGGTTAAAGTTAGCACTGATTGCATCCTTTAAGAATAAAACGGTTTTTAAACAATTTATATATCCATACAAATCTTGGTTCTTAAAAGAAGAACGAAAAAAGATACGTTTTTTAGGTTCCTTACTAAAATTCGTTTATTGCTTAGATGCAACAAAAAGACAAGTTGTTCAAGATTTTGAATGTGAATCCACACAAGACAATATAAAGATAACGTTGTATTGTAATCAAGATTGGATGCCAGAAGCATATCAAGCAGAAAAACAAAAAAAACATTTTGAAAAAACGGTTAAAAAGAATATTGAGCTTCAGTTTGTAGATAACAGACAAAAATTTACAAAAACTTAACATAAAAAGTATAGACTTGAATAGTATACCTAGTAAGATAGATAAGAGAGACTATCGACAAAGGATGATAGGGGATGTCAATATTAGACAAGGCAAAGGATTTAGACAATCCTTTATATTACAATAATCGTGAAATTAGCTGGTTAGACTTTAATAAACGCGTATTAGAAGAGGCATTTGATAACAATAATCCACTGTTAGAAAGATTTCGATTTTTAGCTATATTTACTTCCAACTTAGATGAATTTTTCATGGTACGCGTTGCCGGACTAAAAGATCAGGTTAAAGCTGGTTTTAATAAAATGGACAACAAATCTGGATTAACTCCAAAACAACAACTCGAAAGAATTTCTCAGCTTAATCATCAATTAGTTGAAGAACAATATAATGCGTTCGATCAAATGCAAGACCCTTTAAATCGTGAAGGTATATCGATTTTATCTATTGATAGTTTATCGCACCATGAACTAGCTAAACTAGAAGAGTATTTTGATGAACATATATTTCCGGTATTAACACCAATGGCTATTGATGCCTATCGACCTTTTCCTATGCTTTTAAACAAATCACTTAACATTGCAGTAGTGTTAGAAAAACAAGATGATTACATTGATTTAAAGCGAAAAACAGCAATTGTACAAGTACCAGCCCTTTTAGATAGATATATTAACATTAATGATAATAACGAATACGTTTTCCTAGAGGACCTTATCGGTTTTTTCATTCATAAGTTTTTTAAAGGATATCAGGTACTTTCTATAACTGAATTTCGGATTACAAGAAATGCCGATATGACTATTCACGAAGAAGGAGCAAGAGATCTTTTAAAAGAAATTGAAAAAGAACTTAAAAAAAGAAAATGGGGTAGCGCTGTTCGCTTAGAAGTACGAAAGGAAAAGTATGATCAGAACATTGTTGAGTTTTTACTACATGTTTTGGAAATCCATAAAGGAGATCTATACTACATTAAAGGCCCCTTAGATTTGAGTTTTCTTTTTAAATTTTACAATGATTTATTTATTGATCATGACCACCTCGTATTTCAAACGTTAATACCCCAGGCACCACGTGATATAGAGCCCAAGGAAAGTGTATTTGAAGCAGCCAAAAAAAGAGATATTTTCTTACATCATCCATATGAATCGTTTGTACCTGTCATTGATTTGGTGGTAGAAGCAGCTGATGACCCTGATGTATTAGCAATTAAACAAACATTATATCGTGTGAGTGGGGATTCTCCTATTATTGCAGGATTAAAACGCGCGGCAGAAAAAGGTAAACAAGTAACCGTTCTTGTGGAATTAAAAGCTCGGTTTGACGAAGAAAAGAATGTTCAGTGGGCTAAAGAGTTAGAAAAGTCTGGTTGCCACGTAATCTACGGAATGAACGCTTTAAAAACACATAGCAAAATTACCCTGATTGTGCGGAGGCGCTTTGGTAAGATAGAACGGTTTGTTCATCTAGGTACCGGAAACTATAATGACCAAACAGCCAACTTTTACACGGACATGTCCTTAATTACTACCAAACGTAAATTTGGTGTAGATGCAACTAACTTTTTTAATTATTTAAGTGGGTATACCGAAACACCTAAGTTTCATCATATAGCAATGGCTCCTTTTGATATTCGAAGTAATCTAATAAAATATATCAATGATGAAATTCAGTTCCATAAAACCAATGGAAATGGGCGAATTATTGCCAAAATGAATTCATTAACTGACAAACCCTTAATTAAGAAGTTTTATGAAGCTTCTCAAGCTGGCGTTAAGGTAGATTTAATCATCCGTGGTATCTGCTGTTTGCGACCAGGAATAAAAGATATTAGTGATAATATCCGCGTTCATAGTATTGTAGGCAGATTTTTAGAGCACAGTCGAATATATTATTTTCATCACAATGGCGAAGAAAAAATCTTTTTATCATCAGCAGATTTAATGACAAGAAACATGGTGAAACGAGTCGAGATATTGTTTCCTATTTATGAAGGTGCTATTAAAAGTCGTATTAAAAAGACACTGTTAATTATGCTTCAGGATAACGTGAAGACCCGAGTTCAACTTAACAATGGGAACTATCGTCATATCTATCCCGAATCTGATAATGAAGTGATTGATAGTCAGATGGTTTTATATAACATGGCCTATCGCTTATTAGATGACGAGGAATAGTAATACACTCTAACATTGAGTAAAGCCTTTGCCGAAATAACGGGCAAAGGCTTTTTACATTTACATACCAAATATTGATTTTGGAATCATATCTTTTAATACTAACTCGTCAATACTTCTAAAGGAATAGCCTTGTTTACGGAGGTCATCAATAAGGTTTTCTAGAGCTTCTGCATTATCTTTTGACACCGTGTGTAAAAGAATTACAGCACCTGGATGTATTTGATCTATAACTTGTTGATAAGCTTGTTGCCAACCTTTTTGACTGTTCGTATTCCAGTCTACAAATGCCAACGACCAGAACATGTGAATGTAGCCTAATTCATTAGCCCATTGGATTGTATCTTCATTAAAGGCACCTTTTGGTGGACGAACATATTTCATTGAATCCTGTTCCGTAATGGAAGCTACCTTTTCTTCTAAGGAAGCTAACTCTTTTTCTAATTTTTGCTTCGTTAAAGACGTAAAATCAGGATGATGATTCGAGTGGTTTCCAACAATATGCCCCTCATTTACCATTCGTTTTACTAAGTCAGGTTGGTCATTAACGTAATGTCCCGTTACGAAAAATGTAGCAGGAACTTTCTTTTTCTGTAATACGTCGAGTACTTTTTCAGTGTATCCTTCTTCATAGCCATTATCAAAAGTTAAGTAAACAACCTTATCACCTGACTTATCTAAATAAAAGCCACCATTTTCTTCAAGAATATTACCATACTTACCGACTTCAGGCGGTTGATGATTGGTGCCTTTTTTAAATCCCCATCCATAGCTTTCTGCTTGAACTGCAAACGGAAAGGATACCAATATCAATAACAGTATTAACACATAAACAAAATGTTTCTTCATCATATTATCACCCAATTTTTTCTCTTATTTTCTCTGAGTGAAGATGATAATATGCAAAAACAATACAATAAATTAAAGAATTAAAGCAGCAACCCAACCGAATAAGAATAATGGAATATTAAAATGCAGAAAAGTTGGTACACATGTATCCCAGATGTGATGATGTTTTCCGTCTGCATTAAGACCTGAGGTTGGACCTAACGTACTATCTGATGCCGGTGAACCAGCATCACCCAAAGCACCAGCTGTTCCAATTAAAGCAGCAGTAGCTAACGGTGAGAATCCTGCAGCAATACAAATAGGAACATATAAAGCAGCCAAAATTGGTACGGTACCAAATGAAGAGCCAATTCCCATTGTAATAACTAAACCAATAAGCAGTAACGTAAAAGCAATAAGTGGCTTGTTAGTACCTAATATATTCATAGACATTCCGACCAACTCATTTACAGCACCAGTTTCTTTAATAATGTGGCCAAATCCTGAAGCTACTAACATAACAAATGCTATAGTTCCCATCATCGCCACACCTTCACTTATGACGGTGTCACCTTTTTTAAACGGTACAACAACAAATATAAACATAAGTATAAGTCCTGTTAAAGCACCTAAAATTAAATTTTCTGTAATTATTTGTACTACTAAAGCAGCGATAATCGCTACAATTGTTAGCAAGTGCTTCACATTAAACTTCGGAGTAACACTACCTTCCTTCATGTTAACCACTTCATGGTCGGTGTTACTTATTGCTTTATCTTTACGATACGTGATAAAAACAGCAATCAATAGACCGACAATCATTCCTGAACCAGGAATCAAAAGCGACAAAGCTATTTCATTGACCGTAATACTCATTCCATTATTCTTCATACCTTCTAAAATCGTCTCATGAAACAATAATCCAAATCCAGCAGAAATCATTATATAAGGCGCTTTTAGTCCAAATGTCAATGCACTAGCAACTGCTCGTCGATCCAATTTCATTTCATCAAATATTTTAAGTAACGGTGGAATTAAGATTGGAATAAATGCAATATGCACCGGTACAAGGTTTTGCGACAACGATGCAATCCCTGCAATTGCTAATACTAACATCGCCTTTTTACCTGTCAGGATCTTGACAAGTGAATGCACCAGTAAAGTGGTAATTCCTGTATAACTGATTGCAACTGCAAAAGCACCTAATAGGATGTAGCTAAGTGCTGTACTAGATTGTCCACCCATACCAGCTACAAACAAATCCACGGAATCAATCAAGGATAAACCGGACATCAATCCTGCAGATAATGCTGCGATAGTAATAGCAACAATTACATTAACGCGTAACAAACTTAATACTGTCATAATAAGAACAGATATAATAACTACCCAAGCCATTTTATGTTGCTCCCCTTCAAAGTTTTATCTATGTTTTACCTCTATAACACTTTACCATGATAAAGTAGTGTTATAAAAAAATCAACCGGTAATTTCTTACCGGTTTTATAATCGAAGAAGAAGTGACCGAGAAACATTTTTGACTACATGAAGCACGTGGGTTTTCTTTAAATACTATGAGAAATATTCATCAATAATGTCTCTTTTTCAATGTAAATCTGCTTCTAATTTCTCAATTATTTCGATTAAGCTGTCTATATCTTCCACAGATGTCTTGCTTGGGTCCAGGCTCTCTAATTGTTCTAGAAATCCTGATAATTGCACTTTTAATTGGTCTATTTTCGCTTGTTGTGTCATCGGTTTACCCCTTTAATTAAATGATTGTATGAATAGTTTAACTCTAACGATAACAGTCTATCTAAGACACTAATCTACAAGAGAATAATACAAATAATACACTATTCATCCTATAAGAATTTATGATCTATGTCTAGGCTTCCCATACTCTGATTATTTTTATCATATTTAGAAATACGGATTTTCTATTCTTATATTAAATCATAACTGCCCGTTAATTCGATGAATAATGCTATAATAGGCACTCAGTATTTCTTTTTAGGAGGACAAAAATGACAGTAAATGAAGTTATGGAGCAATATGTTAATCCAATTTTCACTAACAAAGTATCCCTCATTATTATAGGAGCATTAATAGCCTTTTTATTTGTTATCTTTTCTAAAAAGGTGATTAGTACTTTTTTTGGAAGAACTAATTTCATTGATGAAAAGAAAGAACGAACAATCGAATCTATGCTTAATTCAATTATAAAATATATAGCTACGTTCGGATTCATCATCTATCTATTAGGTATATTAGGAATAGAGGTCGGAAAAATACTGGCTGGTGCCGGGGTACTTGGTATCATTCTAGGATTTGGTGCACAGAGTCTAATTAAAGACTTATTGGCTGGTATTTTCCTTTTGTACGAAAAACAACTCCACCAAGGTGACTGGATAAAGGTGAACAATACATATGAGGGTGTTGTAGAAGATATTGGTCTGCGATTCCTAAAAATTCGCGAGTGGTCTGGAGTATTAGTTACATTAAGCAATGGGCAGATTACAGCGATTGAGAATTACAATATGGACAAGATGCGTGTAATCGAAAATATCACTGTAAGTTTTTATGAAGATCCAAAAAAGGTTTTCTATTTATTAGAGAAAGTTTGCGTTCGGTTAAATGATGAGTTAGGTCATTATTTATTAACGGACTTAGATGGGAAACCACTTGAGCCTTTCGCCCTTTTTGGAGTATCTTCGCTGAATAATCAATTCCGCGGGTATCAATATACAGTCACTGGTTTTTGTGTTGACCATTTCTATTTTACTGCTGCTAAAGAAACAAGGAGAATTATTGCCGAAACCTTATTTGAAGAAAAAATTCAAATGGCAGAACAACATATCGATATGAGACAATCAGAATCTAAATGATGAATAAGAAAAAGCCCAAAAGGGGCTTTTTTAATTACTTTAGGTTAAAAGAAAAAGAAACATGATCTTGAATAGGTATCCAAGCTCCAATACCCTGTTTTGTAACATTTCTTATTTCAATCTCTTTCTTGGATCCTTTTAATTTTATATATACTTCACCAAATGTGACTTGACCTTTTTCACTAACTGCTGGAGCGTATGCATCTAAGTAACCCATTTTCTTAACCGGTATGGCATATGTGTTATCTTTTTTTGTATTTTTTCCTACAACTGTTTGAAAAGATAACGGTAAATCTGTATTTTCTTTTGCATTTAAAATTAACATCTTTTTAATTTGATCAGGGCTATCTATTTTTGCTGTTAATCCACCTTTTACATGCTTCTCTTCTTCTTGATTATAGCTCATCGTTTTTTGATTATTACCACCAATGTTGTTCAATTGATTTGTATTAATTTTTTGGTATTCCCAATTTATATTTGTTTCATCTGATTTGTAACTTAACGGCCAATGGCCCATATAAATCATACCACGGTAACCAATGGCAATTGGTGAAGGCTTCAAAGATGTTTCGTTCAACATTTTTATCAAATCAGGATTTTCAATTTCAATATCTGCCTCTTCAATTAATTCTTCAACTAAATCACTTGCTTCTAGAATTATTTCATCCTTTGTAGAATTTGGATACGTATTTTCTTTTGAAATATTAAGTACATGACTTGGTATTTTATTATGATCCTTTTCTTTAGGCTTAGCTTCTTTAGCACTTATTAATAAAGGAGCATTCATACAAAGTATAATAGTCATAACTATTGCAACCATTTTTTTCATGTGTCCCAATCCCTTCCTAATTTTTTATTAGTATTTTCGGGACGTTAGAAAGTTATTCAACACAATAGATATTAATCATTTTGTATAGCTTCAACTGGCGTAAATTTATTTAACATTTTTTTAGCAAATGGTTCAAACAACTGAATAACAGGCCCTATACATAGTAAGATGATAAATGTACCTATACCAATTGGTCCACCAAGTAAAATAGCAAGTAATAAAGCAAATACCTCTGTAATAGTTTTGGCTGTTAGCAAGTTTATTTTAAACCTTTTTTGAAGAGCAACCATTAAACCATCAACTGGGTTTAACGATAGTTTTGGCTGCAAATATAGTGAAACTCCAAAACCTAAAATTACTATTCCGACCATAAGTGAAAGCCCTTGAATCAAGAAGCCTTCTAAGTGCCAGTTCGTCATTACAATCAATAGCCAAAAATCGATCATAAAACCAATAACAAATATGGTAATTAAAGAAAATAAGTCTGGACGTTCTTTACCAATTAGTGCATTAACAACCATCAAGATAACACCCATGATTATAACCCAATTTCCCACAGTGAGGCCCGTTAACGAGGATAGACCAACATTTAATGCATCCCAAGCCCCAGCCCCTAAATCTGCTTTTATTGTCAATGAAATACCAAAAGAAAGTACAATCAAGCCTGTTACAAAAAATAAAATTTTCGTTTTAAAATTAATCATATTCCAATCTCCCCCACTTCAAATCATTACACTCTTTTGTAAAACTGCACAATTATCTCTAATCTTGTATTATGTACTTGGATCACCCAACTACTTAATAAAAGGCACTTGCCACTTGCCGTATACTTTGTTGCTATTATGTCACCTTTGATACAAAGTTTGCACTAAGTTTATCGTAACTTCCTTGCACCCTTTCTGAGATGAGTGCAAAATCTAACGCCACGGAAAAACAGTCCCTTTCCGGGGGCAGCACCTTAGCCTCTTCGCTAACAAAGACCATTTCCTTGAAAAAGAACAATACTTTTTCTGCGTGCGATGTCATTTCACTGGAGCTTTCCTTACCCTGTGGGGTTTTCGGAAGCTGCTCTTACCCCAGGACAAATGTTTTCGCTGGGGCGAGTAATCGCAGTCCCAGGAGCTGAAGATCCACTCAGAAGCGGTTTTTTTCTGAGTTAGTTTAAGCTGTGTCTGCGGAAAGAGAGTCGATTTTGCTTGAGGAGCGGGGCAAGTGCTCTAGTACAGACTTTATATTAATTTATGTCTAAAAGTTTTTTAACAACAATAAAAAAGAGCCACCTTATCCAAAAAGAATGGCTCTTTCATTTTATCGACTAAGCTCTATGGATTCAAGACTTTCCTCAATTAGAATGCTCTTTTCCACCGATCTAATCATTGAACAGTTTTTTCTTGCCACCGCCAAATTTTTGTAAAGCTTATCATCATCTAAGTGTCTTCCTTTAACTACATAATGCAAACGAATTTTTTCAATTCGATTAGCCTCTTCCGCGTTTCTTTCCACTTCAGCTGTTAAAGTAAAATCATCAAGGTCTACTTGTTGCTTGTTTAGGATTTTTCTAAATACAGAAGCACTACAACCAGCAATGGACGCGACCATCAGTTGATAAGGACGAAATCCGTCATCTTCATTCCCTGATATTTCTAACAAACCATACGGAAGTGATGTACGAACACCAGATTCATTTAAAACAAATTCCATTTTATCTACTCCCTTTTTAAGTATCTACTATCAATCTTACCACTTTTCGTTAAGGTCTAACCTAATGTTTAAGTAGCAAGCATGGTACGCTTTATGTTTGACCTTTTTCACCTGTCATATTACATTGTTATTATTGTTTAAAAGTAAAAGTTAAATTTGGTAAAAAGTGTAACACAATATAAAAGAATGTTGGAGATACATATGAAAAATTTTAGATTTTGGATTTTAGTTAGTATTGTCGCAATATCTGGTTTTAGTCAAGGAATGTTACTTCCATTAATTGCAGTTATATTTGAAAATAGTGGTGTATCATCCTCATTAAATGGGATTAATGCTACTGCATTATATATCGGTATAATAATTGCTTCACCTTTTATGGAACAACCTTTACGTAAATTTGGTTATCGGTCCATTATTATATATGGAGGACTTATTGTTGTCGTATCCTTAGCATTATTCCCTATTTGGAAATCCTTTTGGTTTTGGTTTGTTCTAAGGCTTTTGATAGGAATTGGTGACAATGCATTACATTTTGCCACACAGACATGGATTACTTCTTTTTCACCAGAAAATAAGCGAGGTAGAAATATTTCGTTATATGGTTTATTTTTTGGTATAGGTTTTGCTATGGGTCCATTGATGACCCCTTTAGTTAATATTAATGAATCGATACCATTCATCGCTTCCTCCATACTATGTTTTATTGGTTGGGTTTTCTTATTTTTCCTTAAAAATGAATTCCCTGATAATGAACAAGGGATTGAAATCAATTCTTTCATGAGAACTGCAAGTCGTTTTAAACAAGCATTAAAATTTGGTTGGATTGCCTTTTTACCACCCATGGCTTACGGTTTTTTAGAGTCTTCACTAAATGGCAGCTTTCCAATATACGCCTTACGTATTGGTGTTGAAGTTGGAAATGTTTCGTTACTGTTAACGACATTTGCTGTTGGTGGAATCATTACTCAACTACCGCTTGGAATGTTAAGTGATAAATATGGTCGCAAAGCCATCCTAAAACTCGTATTATCAATTGGATTTACTAGCTTTTTCATCGCAAGTTTCATGGAACAATCGTTCCTAGTACTTTTTATATGTATTCTTATTGCAGGAATGGCAGTTGGCTCAACATTTTCACTCGGAATTTCTTATATGACAGATTTAATGCCTAGAAATTTATTGCCAACAGGAAATCTATTATGTGGGATTGCGTTTAGTTTCGGAAGTTTAGGAGGGCCATTTTTTGGCGGTTTCTTTATTCAATATTTTGAAAAGGTCAGTTTCTTTCACATTCTCAGCACTTTACTATTTGTTGTGCTTGTCATTCTGTTATGTAAGCGAGGGGACGGTCCGAGCACTTCTTTTTTAAAATAAAAGAGCAGGCGCCTTGCACACCACTATGGAAAGTACTGAATCTGTACATAGCTGTTTCTGCATTGCTATCCACACCTAAAAGATTTTATAATTTCCTGTTTATAAAAAAAGGAAGCATAGACCTATGCTTCCTCTACTTCTTGCTTTGTCGGCATTCCTTCTTGCGCTCCGAACTTTGTTACTGCAAGTGCTGATCCGGTGACCGCAAATGCCACTATGTTGGCAATCGGCCAATCTTGTGATAAACCATATGCTAAAGCAGCATTAAATGCGTCTCCGGCGCCAGTCGTGTCCACAACTTGATTCACTTTATAAGCAGGAACTATCATTAATTGATCTTCACACCAATAAGCACAGCCTTTTTCTCCTAACGTTACAATTAACTTCGTTTGATGCTTATCATGCCACTTTTCAAATACCTTTTCTAAGTTCTTCTTATCGAAACTAACCTTCGAACCAACAAGGACTTCTAATTCGGTCTCATTAGGAGTAATATAATCTACTAATTCTAAAAGCTCATCACTTAACTGTGTTGCTGGTGCAGGGTTTAAAATTGTTTCCACTTGATTCTTCTTGGCAATCTTCAGTGCAAAAGCAACTGTCTCAAGCGGTATTTCTAACTGCATGAGTAAAATATCCGCTTGTTCCACTAATTGTTCTAAAGATTGTAACTGGTTAGGTGTACATTCTCCATTTGCCCCTGGAATAACGATAATACTATTATCATTAGGTAAATGAACTATATTAGCTATTCCAGTAGGAACAGTTGAAACAGTACTGATATAATTCGTGTCTAGATTATATCGCTTGAGTTGCTCAGTGATTTGGTTACCGAACATGTCATTGCCAACAGCACCAACCATCTGGACTTTGCCACCTAACTTCTTAATTCCAACAGCTTTATTCGCACCCTTACCTCCTGGTAAATATAAAACATGCTTTCCATGAATCGTTTCACCTGGAAGCGGAGCTCTATCTGCGGAAACAACAACATCCATATTTAGGCTACCAAGAACAACAATCTTCTTTCCCATCCAAGCACACCACTTTTCTTCATATTTATACCTAGCTTACATAACGGCTAAACCTTTTTTCAAGTCTTTCTTGGAATGCAGCAATTACAATACACAAAGGCCAGTAGATAAAAGCAATCAATAAATACATCGTCATATAATCAAACGTACTTCCACCAACAATTTGTGCTTTTTGAAATAACTCTGGTACCGTAATCACGGCAGCAAGTGACGTGGCTTTTACGACATCTAAAAATACGTTTGTTAATGGAGGTAAAGCAATTCTAGTTGCTTGAGGCAAAACTATCCGTATTAGCGTGTTCCAGTAATTAAACCCTAACGCTTTAGCTGACTCCCATTGCCCACTCGGCACACTATTTAATGACGCTCGGTTAATTTCAGCTATATAAGCAGCGCTATTTAAACCAAAGCCCATGACAGCTGCTGTGTACCCACTTAGTTCAATACCAACGACAGGCAAGCCATTATAAAGAATAAAAAGGAAAACTAAGATTGGCGTTCCTCTCATGAACGATATATATAATCGAGACGGCCAACGTAATAAACGATTTTTTGAACTACGCCCTAAAGCTAGAAATATCCCCAAGGTTAAACCCATGAACATCGCTACAAATGAAACAGCAATGGTCATCGGTAAGCCACCTAATACAAATGGAAGACTCCTAATTGCAAGCTCTACATCAAAAAGGTTTCCAAAATCAAAACCATTAACATCGATCTCAAACATCTCTTCTCACCTACAGCTCAAGTCCTTCAATTTCAACCACTTCTTCTTCTGGCTGCTTAGAAGCATCTTTCCCACCAAAAAATTGTTCTGATAGTTCCGTCAACGTTCCATCTTCGCGCATTTCATTTAGAACTTCGTTGACTTTCTCTGTAAGTGTATCAGAACCTTCAGGCATTACTATTGCTTGTTCTGTAGGATGAAATCTTAAGTCTGGGTGAAGTACGATATTAAACTCTGGAAAAGCTTCTAATGCAAGGCTTTGTAAATAGTAATCATTGATAACTGTGTCCGTTCTACCATTATCCACATCTCGTAGGTACGTATCATTTGTTGCATTTCCGTATGTCACCACTTCAGCTCCATAGTGTTCAGCAATTTGACTAAATACGGTCGTTGCTCCTCCACCTGCTTTTTTACCCTCTAAATCTTCAAGCGAATCAATACCTGAATGATCTTCTTCCCTTACAATCATCGTAGTGTAAGAATATTTATATGGATCGCTAAAAGAAAACTGTTCTTTTCGTTCCTCTGTTACTTCGATATCGTTAATAATTAAATCCACTCGTCCATTTTTCAAAGACGCAAACATCGTGTCTATACCCATTGTTTCAAAAGAAAGTTCTAAATCTAAACGGTTAGCTATTTCTTTCATTATCTCAACATCATAACCTGTTAATTCTTTTTTTTCTTCATCATTATAAAAAGAAGTCGGATACAATGTTCCAGATGTGCCAACCACTATTTCACCAGCCTCTTTAATTTCATCCCAATATTGTGATGATACATTATCAGTTGATTGTTCTTCCTGACTATCTTCCCCAGTACCACATGCCGCTAATACAATCAAACCAATGAACAGTAGTAATAAAAACCCCTTTTGCTTCATTATATACCCACCTTATTTTTATTGTTATATATTTTATACCCTCTAAAAGATAACAGTTTACAGTTATCATTTCAACACTATTACTCACTGTTACTAAATTATTTACTAACTGTTATATAAATAAGGATTGTAAATATAACAGTAAATTCATTATTTATATTCCTTTTAAGATGGTTTTATTTTCCCCAAAAAAAATTATGCTTATAGAGCCTAATAAGATGACTAAGTATTGACGGATATAAATACTATGATAATATAATATTTAATACTAGATTATAATAACTATAAATAAATAATAATGATTATTATTCTCAAATCAGCTAATAAACCTGAAAGAAAAGATTTTACGCGAATGATTAACATTATCAATTAATAAAGGAGGTTGATTTACTTGTCCACACTTTTAAGAATTATTACAAAGAATGATTTTCAATTACCAAAATTTCCAATTATATATATCAAACTATTATCTAAACATAGCGAACTGATAGCTGCCATCTTAAGCGGAGTTCTCATACTCATCGCTTGGATTTTAGAAGGGAAAATACACGATACATCTTGGGTAGCCCTAAACCTTACCGCATTTACAATTGGTGGTTTCGCAAAAGCAAAAGAAGGTTTAGAAGACACCATTGTTAACAAACAACTTAATGTCGAATTGCTTATGATTTTTGCAGCAATCGGATCAGCATCCATCGGCTATTGGACGGAAGGCGCTATTTTAATCTTTATATTTGCCTTGTCTGGAGCTCTTGAAACCTATACCATCAATAAAAGCGAACGAGAAATATCTTCCCTGATGAACTTGCAACCAGAAAAAGCATTACGTGTCTCTGGCCAAAAAGAAGCATGGGTTGATGTTACTTCATTAATAATTGGAGATCGAATTTTAATTAAAGCAGGAGAACGTGTTCCAGCTGACGGAATAATAACCAAGGGTAGTTCTTCTATTGATGAAAGTGCAATAACTGGAGAATCTATTCCGGTTGAAAAAAACAAACACGATGAAGTTTTTGCCGGAACAGTCAACATAAATGGTAGCTTAACTGCAGAAATAACAAAATTATCGAGTGAATCATTGTTCCAAAAAATCATTAACCTTGTACAAACTGCCCAGAGTGAGAAGTCACCATCCCAACTGTTCATTGAAAGATTTGAAAGCAGCTATGTCAAAATTGTTTTAATAACTGTTGGATTGATGATGTTCTTACCTCATTTCTTATTTGGATGGAGCTGGACGGATACTATTTACCGAGCAATGATTCTTCTAGTGGTCGCTTCACCTTGTGCCCTAGTTGCGTCTATAATGCCAGCAACACTATCCGCTATTTCTAATGGTGCAAAAAATGGTGTTTTATTCAAAGGCGGAGTTCACATTGAAAATCTGAGCAACATCAAAGCAATCGCCCTAGATAAAACAGGAACTCTAACTATCGGTAAACCAGAAGTTACTGATACTTATATTCATCCTGATCATCATGAAAGTGATATTTTAGGGGTCGTAAGAGTAATGGAAAAAGAATCAAATCACCCTTTAGCTCAGGCAATTGTAAAGTTTTGCAACGAAAAAAATATAAAAGAACCGTTTGAGATTAACGAGATGAAAGACGTAAGTGGTAAAGGTATAACCGCTATTATTAATGATGAGGACTGGAAAATAGGTAAAGCTGACTTTATTGGCGAGCATGCATATCAATTTGCTGGTAACCTCCCATCACAATTGGCTAGAGAAGCAAAAACACTCGTTTTTATCGCTAAAAAAAATGAAGTTGTGGGTTTAATTGCCCTTAAGGATTCATTACGTGAAGATACAATTGAAGCGATTAAAACCTTAAACAATTATGGGATCCATACCATTATGCTATCTGGAGATAACTCAGATACTGCTAAAGCAATAGCTAAAGAAGCAAATATTGATCACTATATAGCAAATTGTATGCCAGAAGATAAGGTAACTCACATTAAAGAATTACGAAAAAAGTATCAAAATGTAGCCATGGTTGGAGATGGCATTAACGATGCACCTGCACTAGCTACAGCCAATATCGGTATCGCTATGGGTGCAGGATCTGATGTAGCACTTGAGACTGCAGACATTGTACTCATGAAAAATAAATTAACAAAAATCGCGAACGCAATTAAATTGTCCACTAAAATGAATAAGATTGTTAAGTATAATATTATTTTCTCTATTAGTGTTATTGCAGTTTTAATTGCAACAAACTTTATTCAAGTATTAGACCTTCCATTAGGTGTTATTGGACACGAAGGAAGTACAATTCTTGTTATACTAAACAGCTTACGCTTGTTAAAGTCCTAAATATTTTGTAGACACAGAAAAACAGCTGACCTCTTATTGTCAGCTGTTTCTTTCGATTCTGCGCAGTTTCATGAGTGCATTTATTTCTCCACCTGTAATAATGATAATTCCTGAAATAAAAAACCATATCATTAATATAATCACACCACCAAGACTTCCATATGTCGCGGAATAGTTCCCGATCGTGTTTACATATTGAGAAAATGCCAGGGATACTAATTGCCAACAAATTGTAGCAAAAATTGCTCCAATAGCAACATCTTTTATATGGACCTTTTTGTTTGGAGCCAATATATATAAGGCTAATAATACAATAAAGAATACAACCGATGAAATTACCCATCTTAATGTGTCCCAAACACTCATAAACCCTTCTGATAATCCAATAAATGAAAATAAATAAACTCCTATCATTTTTCCGAATATTGGTAATAAAAAGGCAATAATTATTACAATAAGCATGGCAACAGTAAGAACAATTGCTATCAGTCTCGATACAATAAACGATCGATCTTCCTCCACATTATATGCTTTGTTAAAGGAACGCATAATGGCATTAATTCCATTCGATGCTGACCATAATGTTCCTATAATGCCTATCGATAATAATCCGCCATTCCGCTCATTCGTAATTTGGGTTACATTTTCATTAATCAACTGCACTATTTCTTGAGGAGCATAGGTTTGAATGAATTCAATTACATTTATTTCCTCGATTGGGAGGTAACCAATTAAAGTAAATAAAAAAATCATAAATGGAAAAAGTGATAATAAAAAGAAATAGGCTAATTGAGCAGCTAGACCAAAAACATCATCGTCCATCGTTCTCTTAAAAAGGTGCTTTAAAAAATCTAAGACGTTCCTCATAGCCTCTCCTCCCCTTTATTCGATACGACTACTCTTCACAACAGTTATATTTTCCTCTTCGTCTACATTACCATAAGCATCAATTATTTCTTGAAGCTGAACTAGAACATCTACTGTACTATTAATTGCTTTGGATAATGACCCAGACAACTCTTCATAACCATTGCGCACAAAATGAACTCCTTCAGATGGATGTTTCATGTAATAACTTGTAGAACTACAGGTTGTTTGTAGTTTATTCCATACTTGAGTTCTCGTGTTTCGGTCTAATAACGTTGCCAACCCTCCAACTGCAGCACCAATTACTATTCCTTTTAGGAATTTACTATCATTACTCATGTGTCCACTCCTACCTAGATTAAATTGTTTTTCTGCTTTATTTCTTTCATTAATTGTTGACATCCCTCATGGATCAGCTCATATGTATAGCTGAAATTGTTTGTGAAATATGGATCAGGAACATTAGTTTCTTTAGGATTGGTTACAAAGTCCATCAATCTTGCAACAACAACACCATCATATGTGTCTCTAACCTTTTTTAGGTCATTAATATTCTTTTCATCCATCGCAATAATATAATCAAAACCATCCCAATCTTTTTTATCGACTTGACGCGCCTTCATTCCTTGATATGATATTTCCTTCTCATCAAGTAAATTTCTTGTTCCTTCATGTGGAGGATTCCCAACATGCCATCGACCTATTCCTGCTGAATCAATCATGAATTCACTTTCAAGTCCCTGTTTTTTTACTAAATCTCGAAAGATAGCTTCTGCCATCGGAGATCTACAAATATTGCCTAAACAAATAAATAAAACTTTAATCACGTTTTAACCACCCACCAATTTTTACTATTATAATGTTACAACCATTATACAAGACATATAAGAAATTATTAAAAGAAATGAATTATATAAAATTAGTGACACAATAAGCTATAATTTGTCATTGACTTTTCAGTAAAATTTTCGGAAAATTAAAACAATACATGAAGGGGGTAATGCAATGGGAAAAGATAGTAAATTAATGGAAATAATTAGTCAGATAAGTGGGTACGTCTGGGGTCCACCACTATTAATTTTATTAGTAGGTACAGGTATTTACTTAACGATAAGGCTTGGATTTCTACAATTTCGCATGTTGCCCTATGCGTTGAAGCTAGCATTCAGTCCAGCTAAACAAGATAAAAAGGCGGAAGGTGACATCAGTCATTACCAAGCATTATCGACCGCAATGGCTGCAACAATAGGTACTGGTAACATTGTAGGTGTAGCTACAGCTGTTGTGGTAGGTGGACCGGGTGCCGTTTTTTGGATGTGGATTACTGCCCTGGTCGGAATGGCTACAAAATATGCGGAAGCTATTCTAGCAGTAAAATATCGTGTAAAAAACAGCAAAGGTGAAATGTCTGGCGGTCCCATGTATTATCTTGAAAAAGGGCTTAATGCAAAATGGTT
Source organism: Aquibacillus rhizosphaerae (assembly GCF_030282825.1). GTDB lineage: Bacteria > Bacillota > Bacilli > Bacillales > Amphibacillaceae > Aquibacillus_C > Aquibacillus_C rhizosphaerae. The sequence continues at coordinate 76,571 of NZ_JASTZU010000048.1, read as the reverse complement.
GGGTGTTTTGTTTGCCATTTTTGGTTCCATTGCAGCATTTGGAATAGGTAATATGGTACAAGCCAACTCCGTTTCTGATGTAGCGAATAGTTCCTTTAACATCCCTACATGGGTTACAGGCGTGGCATTATCAGTAATTGCTGCATTAGTTATCCTTGGTGGTATTAAAAGTATCGGTAAGGTCACAGCCTTCTTTGTACCTATAATGGCAGCTTTCTATGTCATTGGTGGACTTATTATTATTATTCTAAATTTTGATTTAGTACCAACTGCTTTTAGCACTATCTTCTCTGATGCTTTTACAGGAAGTGCTGTTGGTGGAGGACTATTGGGAACGGCTATCCGATATGGTGTGGCACGCGGTGTATTCTCCAATGAAGCAGGTTTAGGATCTGCTCCAATTGCCGCCGCTGCAGCAAGAACAGATTATCCAGGTCGTCAAGCACTTGTATCAATGACACAAGTTTTCATTGATACCATTATTGTGTGTACCATAACAGGCCTTACTATTGTAATGGGTAACCTTTATGCAGGGGGCTTAAATGGTGGAGAATTAACTTCTGCATCGTTTGAAATGTTTTTAGGTGGCACGGGACAATACGTGGTAACCATCGGAATTATACTTTTTGCCTTTTCAACACTTGTTGGTTGGTCTTATTATGGCGAAAAATGCTTTAGTTACTTATTTAAAGACAATGCCATCATCTATTACAGACTTGCGTTTATCTTATTTATTTTCGTTGGATCTATCGCAAGTTTAGATGTCGTGTTTGGCTTTGCAGATATCATGAACGGTTTAATGGCATTCCCGAACTTAATTGGCCTTCTTGGTCTATCCGGAGTAGTTGTCGCTGAGACAAAACGGTTCATGAAAGTGGCACAAGAAGAAAAAAGACAAGAAAAATTACAAAAAGCTGCAAGTTAGATAATAAAAAGAATACTATATAATCAAAGACAGAGGCTTATCTAAATTCCTTTTTATTAAGGATGATTTAGATAAGCCTCTTTCTCTTTAATAATTATAATTTTCTAATTTCACTATCGCTAACAATTAACGCTTCAATTTCATCCGGCGGTACCGGTTTACTAAAATAATACCCCTGATAATAATCACAACTCTGTTCTTCGATGAATTTTAATATGTGTGGTTCTTCAACGCCTTCCGCCACAACTTTCAATCCAAAAGTATGAGCTATCTGAATCATTGCCTTAATAATTTCAGCGTTACTAGATTCAATCAAAGAATTTTTGATAAAAGATTGATCAATTTTCAAGTGATTTATTGGAAACTTCCGTAAGTAGCCTAATGAAGAATAGCCTGTACCAAAATCATCAATAGACAAAGATATCCCCATTAATCTCAGTTGATTCATCGTACGGATACAGTCTTCTGTATTTTGCATGACACTATTTTCTGTTATTTCTATTTCTAAATATTCAGGATTCATTCCTGTTTCATAAACAATAGTCTTCACTTTTTCTGCAAAATCAGACCGTTGAAGTTCGATTGCAGAGACATTGACAGCAATATTAAAAGGTTTTAGTCCTTTTTCCACCCACCTAACATGTTGCCTGCATGCTTCTGTAATCACCCATTCACCAAGCTGAATAATTAACCCCGTCTCTTCAGCAAGAGGAATAAACTCACTAGGTGGAATATACCCTTTTTCTTTGTGGAACCACCGAATCAAGGCTTCGAATCCTATTATATCGCCTGTTATTACATTAATTTTAGGTTGATAATGTAATACAAATTCATTTTTATTAAGGGCCCTATTTACTTCCCCTTCTAATAAAAGCAAGCTATTATACATTTTGTTCATTTTAGGTGTATAGAATAATTTACTATTCCTTCCATTTACCTTCCCATAGTGGACTGCAATACTTGCATGATTAATTAATTCATCTGTTAGAATACCATCTTGATAAAAATTACTAATCCCGATAGAGGATGTAATAAAAAATTCCTTTCCCGCCACAGAGATAGGTTTTTTTATAGCGTTTATCATTTTGTCACTAAGTTCATCAACTTCTTGATAGGACCCTTTAATGATTGCGATAAATTCATCGCCACCATAGCGATATAAACTACCTTTATCATGAATTACTCGTTGTAAACGTTCGGCTATCACCTTGATTACTTTGTCACCTGCAAATTCACCTAATGAATCATTAATATATTTTAACCTGTCTAAATCACACAATAAAATAGAAAAAGGGTTATTTCGGGTAGATGTTTCGGTTAATTTTTCGATATCTTCCCGAAATTTAGTACGATTCGCTAAATTGGTTAACGGATCATTATGGGACAAATACTCTACTTGCTCTTCAGCTTGTTTCAATGAAGTGATATCTACAGCAGACCCAATAACTTCCACAACCGTTCCATTTTCCATTATCGGTGAAAGCATTACATATAGATACAAATCAGCAGTCTTAAAATTAAATGTTACTTCCTCACCCTGATAAACCATATCGAGTCTTTCTTTCGCATATAATGATTTAATTGGTTGATCAAGTAAATAATCAGTCGTCAAACCAATTTTTTCGGCTAATTTGCCTTCCACCATTGTAAAAATATATCCATCATCGCTTGTCTTTTTTACTCGAAAAACAAGGTTCATTAGTTCTTTCAATACACGATGATAGTCGTTCTGCAAAGCTTCCACTAACTGAATCTCCATTAGCTTCTTTTCGGTAATATCTGTTCGAAAGGCAATAAAAGAAAAAGGAGCTCCTTCATTATTTAAAATAGGGACAATAGTTGTTTGCAACCAAATTAACACGCCATCTTTACGTTTGTTTTTCACTTCTCCATTCCAAACCTTACCAGAAAGGATGGTATTCCATATGTTTTCAAAAAATTGTTGGTCATGATATCCCGAATTTAGTACACTATGGTTTCGATTCAACAATTCATCTTTAGAAAAGCCAGTCAATTCACAAAAATGATCATCAACATATGTGATAGCTCCATTTAAGTCCGAGACTGTAATTGTAGTCGATTGACTAACCGCATAGTTTAGATCTTTATATATTTTGAATTGTTCATCTAAGTAGGTTTTCAAATTGGCAAACGCTTGATCCATACCTTCGTTTTTATCTGTTTGTTTAAGTTGAAAAAACAAATGATCCAACTTGTTTTGATCGAAAATATTTTCTAAATTAAATAGTGTCATATGCTATTCACCTTTAGCTAGTATTAGAAAGCTTTTTTAACAGTATAACTAAATATATAGATAATAAAAAGATAATATTATTTATATCGACAATTATCGCAAGCTTTCAAATGTAAAGAATAGAGATTTCTTTTACACATTTTAATTTAGTAGTGGTTCTATACATTCTTTACAATCATTTTTGGCAGAGTTTACTATATCACTAACATTATAAGCATCTAATTCTTCTATTTGTAAATTTTCAATAAAATCATGCATGTAAGAAGGTTCTCTTTTAATAGGGGTAATCCAATCATCTTGTTTTTCTTTTGGTAATATTACCGGCATTCGTTCGTGAATTTTTCCCATGAAATTATTTGCTTTTCTAGTAAGAATGGTACATGTGAACAATTGTTGATCATCCAATTGCCATTTATCCCATAACCCAGCAAATGCAAATACTTTTCTGTTCTTCAAATAAATTCGTTTCGGTTGCTTACTACTTTCTTGCTTTTTCCATTCATAAAAACTATCTGCAAGGATAAGACATCGCTTACTAGCTAATAACTTTTTAAAGCTTGGCTTCTCATGTGCGCTTTCACTTCTTGCATTGATTATTTTATATCCTATTTTAGTGTCCTTTGCCCATGATGGAACTAAACCCCACTTCAAATAACCAATTCTTTTTGTATTTCCATCATGTATAATCGTTAACACTTTTTGTCCAGGAGCTATGTTAAATCTTGGTTGGAAATCAGGGATTTCACCTTCGATTCCGAATTCTTGTAATATTTCTAATTCACTCACACTCATTGCAAATCTGCCGCACATAGTAATTCACCTTCCATCTCAAAACTTGATACTCCCATTCAAAGAGAATAATGCATTGCAAACTCTGAACTCATTAAAAAACTCTTCTCATAAACATCATTGCTTCAAAGCCGTCGAACTGGATAGAAACTTTGCACTAAGTATTCTTAACTTTTATGCAATGATAACTGAGTGGTAAAAGTCCGTTCCGGCAGAATACTACGCTTTCCACGGACACGGCTTCAGCTCGTGGGACTGCAATTACTCGCCCCACCCTAAAACATTTGCTGTTTCCGGACAAGGAAAGCGAGTGTTTTTTCATAGCTCTAGACCAATACTCATCTTGTAAAGACAGAAGAAAATCATACTAAAGTTAGTGCAGACTTTATATTTTATCTGTCGTAAACAACAATCTTTTAGAAGACAGCCATATTAAAAAGCTTACACACTTAATTTGCTAAGTCTTTTCACTAATGATTTGCGTAGAGAATTTGCTATTGTATCTACTTTCAATATTTGTTGAATTCGGTTAATATCTGCTTTTTTATGAAATAACGTCCCAAAAATAAAAGCTATACTTATTTTGTTAGGTTCTTCTTCTAACAGTTTAAGAGTATCATCATTTGACACATAGCCCTCCTTAAGAACACGGAAATAGTAACCGCTATAACCGGTTTCGGTTACAACGGCAGGTATATCCTTCACACGATGTATTTCAGCAATTTTATAGCATGGTTGCCTAGGTTGTGATACCTGTACAATAGCTTCTCCAAGTGAATATATATTACCAGCAAATACAGCATGTTCCAAAAGCCCTACAATAGTAATATTTTCACCAAATGCAGGTACCGAAAAATTCTTATTGTACCGATTATTCCAATAAGAGTAGTGTTCAAATGGATACATTAAAAGTGCTTTTTCTTCACCACCATGGTTTTTTAAATCTGCCTGTCCATCCCCCTCGAACCCATGTTTAGATAACCAAACTGAATCCGTTACAGCATGTTTAACAAATCCTGTGTTTAGTTCTCTGTTATTTATTTGATATGTTTTAGGCTGACCAATATTCAGTGATAATACCTGGTATTCCATATAAAATACACTCCTCAGTAAGAACTTTTTATGTAAAATATTATTTAATGACAATTCTTGTGTAACATCTATAAATCATATTATATATATTAGTAAGAGTTATTAAAACTTTATAGTTTAAATGAATTTATAGAGATGTTACAATTGCATCTGCATAAAAGATATAATCAGAAAGGATGATAGGGATGCATGTAGGAAGTAAAGGTTGGTATGTGGAAGAATTAAAGAATATCGGTGTTCGTCAAATCGAGGGACACAAAATTGAAAAGTATAAAATTCACGTGCTTGCAAACCTATTAGAAGAAAAACAAAATTAAATAATAATTTCAAAAGCGGGGAGTGAGCTTCCTGCTTTTTTTAAAGCAAAGATTTTTCTCACCACTACTTCTTATATATAACATCCTACTCAAATAATATCTTAAAATTTGCAATAAACAACTAATCCTTTGTATTATTTAATAATTGAATAGAGAATTTAGGTTATCTTAATAATAGAATTACTTTATGATTATCTGGTTCCATTTATTACTATTTACTCTACCCCCATAAATACAATGCATAATGAGAAAAGCTATAAATAAAGTAGAAATTTTACACCGATGGAGGAACTATCATGTTTTCAAACGCAGAGATCGGAATTGATTTAGGAACTGCAAATATTTTAGTCTACACAAAAAACAAAGGTATTGTACTTAATGAACCTTCTGTTGTTGCGATAGATTTAAGAACCAACCAAGTTGTCGCAGTTGGAACAGAAGCTAAGGAAATGGTTGGTAAGACCCCAAGACACATTGCACCCATACGGCCCTTAAAAGATGGTGTAATAGCTGACTATGATATCACAGCACAGATGTTGAAAGAAATATTAAAAAAAGTAAGTAAGAAGATTGGCTCATCAATGAGAAAACCGACTGTGGTTGTTTGTACCCCTTCAGGAAGTACATCTGTCGAAAGGCGAGCAATTCATAATGCTGTTAAAAGCTTTGGTGCTAAAGAAGTTCACTTGATTGAGGAACCAATAGCTGCAGCGATTGGTTCCGACTTACCGGTAGAAGAACCAATTGCCAATGTAATTGTTGATATTGGAGGCGGTACAAGTGAAGTTGCCATTATTTCATTCGGCGGAGTTGTTACATGCCATTCGGTAAGAACTGGTGGCGACAAAATGGATGAAGAAATCATTCAATACATTCGCAAAAACTTCAATATTCTCATCGGGGTACGTACTGCTGAAAATATTAAAATGGAAATCGGATATGCTTTAATCGAACATGATGAAGCTTCCATGGAGGTGCGCGGGAGAGACCTTTTAACTGGATTGCCTAAAGTAATCACAGTAACTTCTACTCAAATTCAACAAGCTATTAGAGAATCTTTGGAGTCAATTTTAGAAACAGTTCATACTACATTGGAGAGTTGTCCACCTGAATTAAGTGGAGATATCGTTGATCACGGCATTACTTTAACAGGTGGTGGTGCATTACTTAAGGGAATGCAAGAATGGTTAGCTAATGAGATTTATGTTCCTGTACATTTAGCACCAAACCCATTAGAGTCTGTAGCTATTGGTACTGGCCGTTCTTTAAAAATGATTCATAAATTACAAAAAGCAGTAAAATAAAATCAGAAACCTTACTCTATTTTCCGAGTAGGGTTTTCTTGAATTGGGTTGGATTTTGCTTTCAAAAAACATAACAGATTAATGTATCAGGTAAATCATGCACGTTTTTGAGCGGACATAGTGTCTTGAACAAAAGCGCAGGGCGCCTTGCTCACCCTAGGGCAATTAAGACAGACATCTATGTGGTGCTCTTTACCACAAAGATGTCTGTCTCGGGTAGGCGCTGTAGCTGGACGTGTCACATGCAATAGTCAGTTATCCACAGGACACTAAATCTATAATTTCCTGCTTCAAAAAAGGTGAATATTAATGTATTTGTATTCACCTTACACACAGGGAACAAGGAAATGTTTTTTCAATATAAAACAAAGAATTATAGATATCATAACAAGTTATGGTACATTGGAGGATGAGTTATATCATACCTTTTTGAACAAATAGACACGACTTGAATCAAATTAGCGACAAAATAAATCACATTCTTAAGAAGTTGTGAAGAAAGTAAGTACCATTTAGAATGGAAACAACTAAACCAAGAAATAATACACAATTGATTACAAAAAAGAAAATATATCAGTTTTTTTGCTCCACACAATATATATTTAGGTTTAACGCTCAGCAGGAGTGGAATCATTAATTAAATCACCTTTTTTGTGTTACAAACTTAAAAAATGGACAAATTATAAAGAGAATTCAAACTAGTAAATGTGAGGATTGAACATATGAAGACTGCCACACTATTCACATACTTTAAAATAGTAAATTTTATCGGTACCCTACCTGAGAATATAAACCAAATACATGTTGATTCAAGAGATGTTAAACCTAACAGTATGTTCATTTGTACGCGTGGATTTACAGTTGATAGCCATGACTTCTATCAAGAAGCTATTGATAATGGTGCTACTGTAATAGTAGCGGAAAAACCGCTTGACATCGACTTAGATAAAACAGCTTTAGTAATCGTTAAAGATACATATAAAGCAATGGCCCACATTGCTAATAAGTTTTACAAAAACCCTTCCTCTCAATTAAACGTAATCGGTGTAACAGGGACAAATGGAAAAACAACGGTGACAACACTTATTCACTCCATGTTACAGAAAGCAGGCCAAGCAGCAGCACTTTCTGGAACAATAGGATTAGAAATGCATGGTGAAAAATACACGAGTGAAAATACAACATGCGATATTTTAACAAATCAAAAATTTTTAAATAAAACATTAGCAGAGAATGTGCCTAATATGGTCATGGAGGTTTCCTCACATGGTCTTTGTCAAGGAAGGTTGTGGGGGATTGATTTCGATATAGTTGTTTTTACAAACCTAAGTCAAGATCATCTTGATTACCATGATTCCATTGAAGAATATGGTTATGTAAAAGGATTGCTTTTTGCCCAATTGGGACAAGATTTAAATATGGATAAATATGTTGTGCTCAATCAAGACGACCCTTGGTTTGAAACATACAGCTATTGGTCCCCCTTCGAAGTAATTTCTTATGGTATACACTCAGATGCTGATTTCTCGGCAAAGAATATTCGTTATCAAGAAGATAGTACATTATATACCTTGCTGTCCCCAGAGGGCGAGTATGAAGTCCAAACACAATTACTTGGGGAATTTAATGTTTATAATTCTTTAGCTGCAATTGCTTCGTTATTCGCAAAAGGATTACATGTAGCTCAATTAGTTGAATATTTAGTAGATATTGGACCAATCAACGGAAGAATGGAAAAAGTTGAGCTTGATGTTCCAGTAACATTATATATTGACTACGCTCATACTTCTGACGCAATAGAAAAATCAATTGATGCCGTGCTTCCCTTTAAGAAAAGGAAATTGATTTTCCTAGTTGGAACAGGCGGGGACCGCGATTCTTTCAAAAGGCCCGACATGGCTGAGAAAGCATCTGTTGCAGATTATGTGATTCTTACCATCAATGACCCAAGAACAGAAAATCCAGAGAAAATACTTGCGGATATGGAAAAAGGAATGTTGCATGATAACTACAGAGCGATTGCCAATAGAAGTGAAGCTATTGCGCATGCTTTAGATATAAGTGAACCTGGTGATATCATTGTTTTTGCTGGTAAAGGTCAAGAAGATTATCAAATTATCGGTAACAAAAAACTACCGTATAGTGATTTCGAGACTGTTTGTGAAAATGCTATTAAAAAATATAAAAATTAGAATCAATGTTCTTTTATTGATTCTAATTTTTTTCTTATCCTTATTTACTTATCAAACGTTTGATTAATCATATTTTTCAACATTACTTTTATATTTCTAGCTTTTTTAACAGAGTTTTCAAAGCGGTTACTTCCTCAGTTGTTAACGTTATACCTTTCCCCATTTTCTCATGATCTGGTGCCCAATCTCGTAAATCATATTTGGGGTCACGGCCGTTCCAACTGACTAAATTCAGCTCTTTGTTCCAACCTTTTGCAGATTCCGATATAATACCTAAATGTTCCACTATTTCATACTTAAGTTCCGCCATATTATTAACCTCCTGGTATTAATTTATTTCCTTATTCATTACAAGGCATCACATTCTTTCCTAGTTAAGACATATAGGAATAAATCTCTCCCCCTCTTTTTTATTATTTTCTCTCTACTCATCCCAATCCTAGTGGCAACTTTAAGAGAAGAATTATTTTGGGGATCAATTAAGGAAACCATTTTTTCTACTCTCAACGTGTATAGGCCATAATCTCTGCATGCTTTAGCAGCTTCGGTGGCATAGCCTTTTCCCCATTCTTTTTTAACAAATAAATATCCTATTTCCATTTCAACACGTTCATCGACTTTTTGCGGAACTAATCCACATTGACCTAGAAAATCCCCAGTTATCTTATTTTCAACAACCCACATTCCAACTCCAAAACGCCTATAGTTATTTAGTGTCCACACAATCCACCGGATAGTTTCCTCTTCATTCTTCACTTCTGGATAGAATTTCATGGCAATTGGGTCGGAAAAAATCATCATAAGATTTTCTACATCGCCCATATGCATCTCTCTAAATAAAAGTCTCGGAGTCTCTAAAATTTTCTCCATAGGTCCCTCCCGAATTATAAAGGATTGAAAGCACTACTTCCCTCATTCAATATGTTTCACTTGGAGAACATACCTTAAGTAGATTTTCAAACTTTTAACTTGGTCTTTCACCCTTGCTTTATCGGCACCTACTGTCATTGATAACAAATAAACAGCATCATTTGTATTTATAATCATTAGTGCTATCGCTTCTGAACTTTGAACTGGATGAAACTCTTCTCTTTTAACTCCAGATTCAATCAAACCTGCAAACAATTTAATGTACTGGTCCACTCGGTCTTTAAAAAACTGAATTCTCTCTTTTTCTCTCCATGTCATGACCAAGTATTCGTAGGCTACAATTCCAAACCCTTCACGCACATCGTCATAAGCACTTCTCTCGAGATCATCAAGATATATCAATAGTGCATTCCAGTACGATTTCATTTGCATAAGATTTTGAAAATACGCTTCAAATGATTGATCATTTTCTGCAATAATCGCCTTATACATTTCATCTGTCGTAGAAAAATAGGAGTAAACCCCACCACGACTCATGTTTGAAGCGGAAACAATATCACTCATTGTTGTCGCTTGAAATCCTTGTTTAATGAATACTTTTTTTGCTACATCTAAAATTTCACGGCGCCGTTTTTTTTTGTGCTCCTCCGTTACTTTCGGCAAAAACATCCCTACTTTCCAAATGTTGCTTTCTGAATAGTGCTCCGAAGCCAACAATGATTAATGACCCGCCAGAAATGAAAAAAGTAGCCTGAACTCCTATTATTTCCGATAGTATCCCACCACTGACCATTCCTATAATCGTCGCAAGCATCGTTATACTATTTATTGTTCCGAAAACTCTTCCACTTAATTGTACAGGAGTTTCCTTTTGTACCGCAATATTAAATGGAAGAATCACTGCTGTGAAAGCAATGCCAATGATACAAAACAAAATAGGTAATACAATTGTTATTGCTAACTGTGATAATTCCACTATAATTGCCGCTCCTACAATCCCAACACCAACAATGGATACCCCTAATCCCATTGTGGTAGGTAAAGAAATATTTAAATTTCGTTTACTTAATATAGCTGACATAATAAACATCCCCGCACCACTAGACGCCATCGCATAACCAGCAATACGTACTGGGTCACCCTCAATCCCACGTAATAATATCATTATTTGACTATCAGCAATTTGTAAAACCAATAGACCACAACTTAACCCAATTAAACCAAAAGTTAATGAAGGAATTTGTTTTAAATGAACATAACCTTCTATTATTTGATGGAAGATTGATCGCCTGCTATATTGTTCTTTCTTTTCTGCTTGCTGATACGTACTATTAGTTACTCCTAATAGGAATACTGCTGAAATAACAAATGTTGCAGCATCGATAAAAAATGCAATGTTTACTCCAATAAATGATACTAAAATACCACTTAGCGTTGGTCCAATAATTTTACTGCTATTATCAATCATCCCACTAATCCCCATTGCTTGTTGTATATCTTTTTCATGAACAATCTCTTTCAGCTTTCCATTTTTGGCTGGTACAAACAATGATGCAAACGCACTTTTAATTAAGAGTAATAAATAAATCTGCCAAAGCGAACTTGCTACAACAAATCCCAGTACCACCAAACACCGAATTAAATCAGAGATAATCATGATTCTTTTTCGATCAAATTTATCAGATATAGCCCCAGCAAATGGCCCTAATGTAATCATTGGGATTGCAATACAAACCATCACTCCAGAGACCCCAATCGGTGTTGTATCCCATTTGATAGCAACTAATGCGAGCAGCGCAAGTATATCCAACCAATCTCCTAAACTCGAAACAATTTGCGCACCGATTAAATGCATATACTGTTTATTCTTCCATAACTTATTTTCGGATTCTTTACCCATCAATCATTCCCCCTCCAACATTTTATTACGCGAATAAAAAACGACACTGTTGTCATTTAATATAAATGACAACAGTGTCGTTTTCAAGTTAAATTTGAATTTTTATGAGAAGTCTTTTAGTTTGCGATGAAAGCTGGATACATTGTAAGATGTACAATGCTACTATTTACAATCATGAAATCACTAAGAAACAGGAGGGATAGGATGAAGAACCCTTACTTTTTACTAATATTTGCAATGATGCTGTATGCTGGAAACCTACTCGTTGGGAAACCTGTATCAAATGAGATTCCACCGATTACCTTAACTTTATTTCGGTATCTTATAGCTTTATTAGTAATTATCCCTTTTGGTTATCGGGAATGGAAAAAAAATAGAGTGCTATGGCGAAGAGAATGGAAGGCTTTAATCAGCTTAGCAGCAACCGGACTCGTTTTATTTAATATACTCGTCTATCTAGCATTAAATTACACAACATCTGTCAATGCTGCCATTGTTGAGTCCTCAACACCTGTCTTTGCTCTACTGATAGGTTTTTTCGTTTTTAAAGAGTATTTTACAAAAGTACAATTAACTGGAGTTATACTGTCTCTTACTGGGGTATTTATTGTTATTACTAAGGGGATCGATTGAAGTAATCTTAGGGCTTTCTTTTAATCCTGGGGATATCATCATGCTCTTAGCTATGCTTACTTGGTCTATCTACTCCATTTTAATCAAAAAACATACATGGAAGTTCCCAACCTATGGTGGTTTACTTATTATGTCCGTCATTGCCATTGTCATATTGATTCCACTTGCCGCTACGGAATCATCACAACTAAGCGCAATTACCTGGTCACCTACTATTATCATTGGGCTTATCTATTTGGGAATATTTCCTTCATTAATTGCCTTAATGGCATACAATAAAGGTATTAGTGAAATCGGACCATCTAGAGCATCGATATTTCTGAACTTAATTCCAGTTTTCACAATGCTAGGAGCAGTCTTATTTTTAGGGGAAAAAGTTACATTATTACAATTTGCAGGTTCATTTCTCGTAATCACAGGGGTTATTATTACAAATAGAAAGAGAGCCGCTGCACTTGTTGGAACACATCGCGAGGCTAAACAAGTTAAGTGAACTCAATATAGATGACAACTAAATGCGAACTGAAAACCTTGGCTTGTCAGGGGCTAGGTTCGCGTATTTCTCCCCTACATCCGTTACGTTGAATTGTATCTGATTATAGAAAGTTTCCGAGGCAGACACTTTTAAATCACTAATATCTTTCCGACAAATAGAGCATATCCAAAGGCCCTTTCTGTGACAACTAAAAGATAACTGATAGCAATTGTTACATGTTTTTTTATACATCCTTTTTCCCCTCCTACTAAATTCCGAATAGCCATAATCCATGTAAAACAAATGTAATCGTATATAAAACAGAGGCAGACAATACTAATCCTTTGATTAATTTCGTATTAGGAATTCTTGCCCATATAACTAACATGACAAGAAACATGGAAAGTAGAATCTTTACAGTTATAAATAATTTAGGGCTCAGTTGATACAAGTTGCCCATTAAAGGGTTTAACTCCGATACATACGAATATTTCAAACCATAGAATGTGAAAATTCCATCCATTAAATTTAGAATGGCTAAGTAAACAAATAATCGAAGCAAATTCACACACCGCCATCATTCTCAATAAAGAACTATAATATAAAAAAACTCTTGATACTACCATGAGAGTTTAGAAGATTTTTTATCAAAAATGTTTAAAACAAACGTGTGAATATGAAAGCATTCTTATATGAAATATATACCAAAATAATCAGTATTAAAACCTCCAAATCCGTCCGAATTTCTTAATTGAGAACAACATGCGCATTTTTACTTGTTTTTGCACTCTTTTACTTAAAATATTGTATTTTTTAAAGAACTAATTGTTTTATATAATGAACAAATAACCCTATTGGAAATAATATAAGTTAAAGTAAGGAGCAGAGGATGATTGGAGAAAGAATCAGAAATACGAGAAGAAAAAAAGGTTATTCAATTACCAAATTAGCCACCTTAGCTGGTATATCAAAATCATATTTAAGTTACATCGAACGTGATATCCAGCAAAATCCATCTCTACAAGTGTTATCCAAAATAGCCGACACACTAGATACGTCTATTGAATACCTGTTAGGTGAACAACATGAACAATACACCTCCTTACCCAAACAAGATCCCCCCATAATGGACGAAGAATGGGAGTTGCTATTTAAAAAGGCAATTGATCAAGGAATGAGCAAAAAAGATTTTCTTGAGATCCATGATTTCATTAAATATAAAAATTGGATGTCTTCTAAAAAATAACTATAGGAGGATAAAATGGAACGCACGAACAATACAGGGCAGTATATAGACAAAGAATGGATACTGTTAATTGCATTAGCAAAGCACATGGGGATGACAATTGAGGAAATCCGCTTTTTTTTGAAAGAAATGGAATCACACATGTAAACACACATAAAAACATGCATAAAATGGCGGTTTAGTACAGGTTAGTTTCTAGTGTACAAACATTGAGTTTCGCAATGTTTGTACACTAGAATTTAAGTCCATTTGAGTAAATCTTTTTTCTCAATACTATTCTTAAGTAATGCTTATTTTTCAGTATTAACTTTCTTTAAAAATCCATTCAGCTAGTGTCTCAATCGAGTAAGTAGGCTGTATATCTATAGAAGTTAATTGTTCTTTCGTTGTTACACCTGTAAAAACTAATACAGAGTCAATTCCAGCATTAATTCCAGCGAGAATATCTGTATGATAATTATCCCCAACCATAAGCGTGTCTTCTTTTGCTGTGCCTAAAACATCTAGTGCCTGTTCAACAATTATAGACTCCGGTTTACCAATAAACTTAGGCTCTACTCCTGTAGTTACTGAAAGTACAGAAATTAAAGAGCCAGCTCCAGGTAAAAAACCTCTTTCTGTTGGTAAAGCAATATCACCATTGGTAGCCACAAATCTTGCACCGTTTCTAATATTTAGCGCTCCACCTGCTAACTTTTCATAATTTATTGTTCGATCAAGTCCCATTACAACAAAGTCAGCACCCGTTTCTACTAGCTCTAAACCACTTTCCTCTAATGCAGATAACAAACCTTCTTCCCCGATTGGATAGACACGAGCTCCTGGCTTTAAATCAGCTATGTATTTAGCTGTTGCCATACTTGTAGTAAATACATGTTCAGTAGTAGACGGTACTCCCATATTATTTAATGTTTCTGATACTTTACTTGGATGTTTTGTTGAATTATTTGTTAGAAACAAATAAGGTAACTTTCTTTTCTCTAATTCTTTAACAAATGTTATTGCTTCTTCAATCTTTTCCGTCCCTCGATAAACGGTTCCATCTAAATCAATTAAAAAACCACTGTATGCTCTCACTTTATTACCTCCAAATATCAAGTTTTACTTGTATTTCATTTGTTATTTTTTGAACAAATGGTACTATAGTAAATACAATCATTAATAAAAATTATAAACTTTTTGGACATATGATGTAAAACAGTTTATCAACTAGTGCTCTCATGATATTGTATAGTAAGTACAAAAACTTTCATGAATATTCATAAGAAACTATGTTTTTAGAATAAACTGAATAATTATGTCCCTATTAAAACAGAGAAAGGTAGTTAAGCTTAATGACAACAAATAGTCCTAAATCAATTATTGTTATTTTTGGTGCCACAGGTGACTTAGCAAACCGTAAATTATATCCTTCCATTTATAGACTTTATCGGAACGGTAAGCTGTCCGAAAATTTTGCAGTAGTAGGTGTTGCTAGACGTCCACTTACGAATGAAGATTTTAGAAATAATGTTAAAAAATCTATCAGCCACTTTGAAGACAAAAGTATCGATCCTGATGCATTTGCTTCACATTTTCATTATCACCCGTTTGACGTGCAGGATTTAAGTTACTATCAAAGTTTAAACAAACTTCTAAATACGTTAGATGAAAAACATGAAACAGAAGGCAATAGAATCTTTTATTTAGCAATGGCTCCTAATTTCTTCGGTACACTTGCAACAAATTTAAAGTCTGAAGGATTAACATCAACGAATGGTTGGACAAGACTAGTAATCGAAAAGCCATTCGGACATAACTTTAAATCTGCAAAAGAGCTAAACGACCAAATACGTGAAGCCTTTACTGAAGACCAGATATATCGTATTGACCACTACTTAGGTAAAGAAATGGTTCAAAATATTGAAGTTATTCGTTTTGCTAATGCCATGTTTGAACCACTATGGAACAATCAACACATCTCTAATATCCAGATAACATCAAGTGAAGTCCTTGGTGTGGAAGACCGCGGCAGATACTATGAATCTTCTGGTGCTCTTCGAGACATGGTACAAAATCACATGTTGCAAATGATGGCATTATTAGCAATGGAACCACCAATTAAGTTAACGCCAGAAGAAATTCGAAGTGAAAAAGTAAAAGTGCTACGCGCATTAAAGCCAATTACAGAAGAAGATGTTGAAAAATACTTTGTTCGAGGTCAATATGACAGAGGTATTTTAAATGGTGAAGAAATAAATGGTTATCGCGAAGGTAATTCAGTGGATCCAGAATCAAATACAGAAACATTTGTCTCTGGTAAGCTTCTAATTGAAAATTTCCGTTGGGCTGGTGTTCCTTTTTATATTCGTACTGGGAAAAGAATGAAGAAAAAGTCTACAGAAATCGTTATTCAATTTAAAGACTTGCCTATGAACTTATATTACGATAAAGAAGAAAATATTCACCCTAACCTATTAGTTATTCATATCCAACCTTATGAAGGGATAACCTTGCATTTAAATGCAAAAAAGGGAGAATATGGTTCTACGTCTACCCCGATTACCTTAAATTATAATAATAATGGAAGCAACGATAAAATGAATACACCGGAAGCATATGAAGTATTGTTAAATGATTGTATGCGTGGTGATTCCACTAACTTCACACATTGGGATGAAGTTGCACTATCTTGGAAATTCGTTGATATTATATCTAATGCATGGGAGAACACGAAAGCTGAACAGTTCCCTAATTATGAGTCTGGATCTAACGGCCCTAAAGAATCTGAGGCATTACTTGAAAATGACGGGTTTAATTGGTGGTCTGTTACACCGGAAGAGGAATAAAACCTAAATAAAGGAGGAAATATGTATATGAAAATGTATGATATTTCTTCATCCGTGTATGAAGGAATGGCTGTATGGGAAAACCTACCTGAAGGACAGCCTACCTTCACTCGAAATACAAATGAACATATAACAACAACAGATATGAACTTTAATCTTCATACGGGTACTCATATTGATGCACCGCTACACATGATTAATGATGGTGAAACTTTTGAAACGATACCATTAGAAAAACTAGTAGGGCATGTAAAGGTATGTGATTTAACAGCCGTAGAAGATGGAATTGGTAGAGAAGATTTAGAAGGCCTTGATATCCAAGCGAATGACTTTGTACTCTTTAAAACAAAGAATTCATATCACTCTATGGATTCATTTGATATTAATTTCATCTATCTTAAAGAAGATGGCGCAGATTTATTGGTCGAACGTGGTATTAATGGGGTTGGAATAGATACGCTTGGCATCGAGCGTAGCCAACCCAAAAACCCTACGCATAGAAAATTATTTAACAACAACATCATTATTGTCGAGGGGCTTCGTTTAAAAGAAATCAATCCTAATGTTTATTATATGGTCGCTGCACCAATGAAGCTTGTCGGAACAGAAGCAGCCCCAGCACGTGTTATACTCTTTGATGATAAGCCGTTTTAACCTAAAAAAAGCGCCCCGCAAAATTAGCGGGGCGCTTTTTTCTTCACTTATTTTATTTCATCCATTCTGTATGGAAAGTACCTTCTTTATCTATACGTTGATACGTATGGGCACCAAAGTAATCACGTTGTGCCTGAAGAAGATTCGCAGGTAAAGTCTCTGTGCGGTAGCTATCATAATAAGCTAGTGCACTAGAGAATGACGGCACTGGAATTCCACGCTCAATTGCTATAGCAAGTACCTTACGTAAAGAAGTTTGGTAGCTCTCTACAATCTCCTGGAAATAAGGATCTAATAAAAGATTTGTTAAACCAGGGTCACGGTCATATGCCTCTTTAATATTTTGTAAGTATTGTGCACGAATAATACATCCACCACGGAAAATCATTGCGATATCACCATAGCGAAGATTCCAATCATACTCATCAGAAGCTGCACGCATTTGCGCGAAACCTTGTGCATAAGAGCAAATTTTACTCATATAAAGCGCTTGTCTTATCGCTTCAATTAATTCGTCCTTATCACCTTCAAATGGTGTTTGTTGAGCAGAAGGCCCCTGTAGTATTTTACTTGCTTTTACACGTTCTTCTTTCATTGCTGAAATGAATCTCGCAAAAACAGATTCTGTAATAATTGGAAGAGGTACACCTAAATCTAATGAACTTTGACTTGTCCATTTTCCAGTACCTTTTTGTCCTGCTGTATCTAAAATAACATCTACCATAGGTTTTCCAGTTTCTTCATCTTTCTTTGTGAAGATATCTGCTGTGATTTCAATTAAATAACTATCTAATTCACCTTTATTCCACTCTGCAAATACTTCGTGTAACTCTTCTGCACTTAACCCTAGTACGTGTTTCATAATAAAATATGCTTCAGAGATTAATTGCATATCACCATATTCAATCCCGTTATGGACCATCTTGACGTAGTGTCCAGCTCCATCAGGACCAATATATGTAGTACATGCTTCCCCATCTACTTGAGCTGCTATGGATTGCAATATCGGTTCAACAAGGTCATATGCCTCTTTTTGTCCACCAGGCATAATAGAAGGTCCTTTAAGAGCTCCTTCTTCCCCACCTGATACACCAGTACCAATAAAGTGGATACCTGTTGTTTCTAACTCTTTATTACGTCTAATTGTATCTTGATAGAATGTATTTCCTCCATCGATAAGAATATCACCTTTGTCAAGATGCGGACGAAGCTGTTCGATCGTTGCATCTGTTGCAGCTCCAGCTTTCACCATTAGCAAAATTTTTCTAGGCTTTTCCAATGAGTCAACAAATTCCTCAATTGTTGAAGCACCAAAGAAATTTTTCCCTTTTGCCTCATTCTTCAAAAAATCCTCTGTTTTTTCATAAGAACGATTAAAAACAGATACGGAATTCCCTCTACTTTCTATATTCATTGCGAGGTTTTTTCCCATTACAGCTAAACCAATAACACCTATTTGTTGTTTTGCCATTACCATTTCTCCTTCCAAAATCATTCCTTTATCCATCATACGTATAAATGGGATTGATAGCAACTTATCTATATGGAATATAGTATTAAATTACTTTCATTATACATTTATACTTCAGGGAAGCACACTCATTTACATGCCAAAAATCGTTACCACGATAGCGTTCACTACTTTTTTCACACACACTTTAAGACTCACGTAGTTCCAATTGAAAGTTTCCCTATATATAAACTTATTACAAGCTTACATACCCTGCAAGTAAAACCCCTTTTTTTTCAGAAATATCTGAATCAAACAGTTACATTTTTAATACCCAGTGCTTAATTGCTTGAGCAACACCATTTTCTGTATTTTTACCAGTTACCCAATCTGCAGCCTCTTTTACTTGCTCCTGCGCATTCCCCATGGCAATCCCTAATCCAGCAGCTTCAATCATTTTTATATCATTCAAACTGTCTCCAACTGTCATTACTTCGTTTAACGTTATTCCAATATGTTCACACACTTTTTCAATTGCCACAGCTTTGTTAATACCTACTGCATTTACTTCAATGTTTGTTTGACTAGAATTGCTAACTTCTAAAGTACTATGTTTTGCCAGTTCATCAATAATCACCTGTTTTACGGATGGATTATCTGTATCAAATCCAAATTTCAACCACTCGTGTGCTTCTAACTGATCAGGAAGTTCACCTCTCCAAATTTGGTTTGTTGAAGTCATCCATGCGTAGGTTTTATATTTTTTATGTAATTGAACAAGCATTTCCACCAGTGACACATCAATAAGTTGTCGATCTACAAGTTCACCAGATACCTTCCAGATCTCACTCCCATTAACTGTAATAAGATAGGATGATAATCCAAGCTCCTTTGCATATTTAGAACAGGTGGAATAATGTCTACCAGTAGAAATTATTACTTCTACTCCCTGTTGGCGTGCAAGTTCTATCGTCTTACGATTAATTTCAGAAATTTCTTGGTTTTCATCTAGCAGTGTCCCGTCTAAGTCTAAAGCGATTAGACGAATATTCTTATTTAACATATATTTAGCTCCTTTCCAAGGGTTATTTATTAAACGAATAGCCAATTACTCTATATTTTACTATATCTTTTAACACTCTTACACATAATATAATGCATTCGTATCTGGGTTAGTATTTTTAAAAATTCACAAGGAAGATTCACTGAGATTTGACATATGTAAATGTTTATAATATAATACATTGATACTTCGCCATAAGAAGTAACTTGAATCACTACAAGGTAAAGATTTCTGGCATTCTGCCATGTTTTATAGAAACACTTATTCACACTGGATCGGCTTCGGAGCCGTTAGGACGTAAGAGAGGTAGGGCTTATGTCGTTTAGGTTAAAAAACTAACCAGGTGGAACACGAACCGCGGCGGTTTATATAATTGAAAAAATAAATTTAAATTTTTACACTTGTGAAACAACAAGTTACACAATAAGGGTACCCCTAAAGGGGTACCCTTTTCCAATATTTCATATTCTCCTTACCTGTCGGTTGGGCTTACAATAAATAGAATCACACTTATAGCACGATCAAAGTCCCAATCAACAAATATATCAATTACTTTTGCACTTAAATATTCTCCAAAATGACTATTATTATGTAGGAGTTTTTTCTCTAATTTTCTTTTTGTTAACTTTAATATTTCTTGATGTCCATCACGAATTAACTGTTTTTCTATATTAACCAAGATTCCATTTCGTATAAATAGAAAGGTCCTTGAATTGAGCATGTAAGAGTTAAGTTCGTCTGGTACTCTTTCTGCGACACGGCTAACGTGTGTTATTTCATTGTCCATCTCTTTTTTTCCATTAAATGTTATTTGCAATGGATGCTCACTCTTTGTTTCCCCGAACCAATGCAGACAAACATTGCATTTTTATTATGTATCGCCCAATCATAATAAAATTCTTGAATTTCCATACCTGTAATTTGAAAAGTATTGGTTTTTATTTCTGGAAAAGTTGTCATTAATAAATCTCTAGTCTCTTCAATAAAGGAATAATTTTTTTGTGTTAATAACACCTTTTCCGGTGGTGATATAAACCCTCTTATGTAAACTATTAGATACATATCGTAAATGGAGACATGAACGGCTTCCGGTCCCTTACCGAAATTGTCACGGAGAAACTTGCCGAAAAAGTTGCTTAATTCGGCAGTTTTTTGAGTGTTCCATCAAATCGCCTTCAATTCTTTACGGTTAACTTCTAGTATGTCGCAATTAAAAGTATTTATCGGTAAATTTTACCACTTGGACGATAAGTGCAATATCCTTATAATAATGGTAGGTGAAGGGAAAGAAAGCCATTCGCTAATAAAGGGGATTTTAATTAATTGTACTTTTTGAGTGATAACTTGTTGGTTGAAGCGTATATCAAGGCTGTTACTTTAGAATACAACGAAGATTTTATAATGATTTTGGAAAATGAAATACAACTAAGGGGAATTAACCTTGAAGAGGTTTTAAATCGTAGTGATTAAGGGTACTAGTCTAGCATACGACAATTAATCTGTTTCTTGATGGTTCCTTTAAATTTGTGCGAATGGCTTCTCCCTTCATCCATAATGAAGAAATCATTCCATCCACCTTACCTAATTATTTCAAGATCTCGATTAATCATTTCTTTTTTTAACAGTTCAATAAAGTCTTCATCAAGTTTAAGTTCTATAGCCTTTTGATAAGCCGTTGCAAGTTTTTCATTACTCAAAGTTTCAAACACAACAAATCACCTCATTAAATACATTAAATGCATCAGTCTTTCTAAGGATTACTTTCCAATCAATCATTACCTATTTAAACAATATAAAAAATCTCCCCTGTAACGAAGGGAAGGCCAGTAATTAAGTATATATTTCGTTGATGAAAAATTACGAACCAGAGACACCTATATGAATAACTAGCACACTTAACTTAAATCATACAATAATATTTATAGTATTTCAATATCATAAAAATAATATCCACAGTATCTTCGGTTGTTAATCAATTGGAGGTATATTCTTATTAGAGGTGAATAAAGGTATGCCCAAAACAGAACTAGCAAAAGTTATTGGTGAACGGCTGAGAGCGTTCAGGAAGAAACAGGGGTTAAGTCAAGAAGAATTAGCTCACTTAGCTTCTATCCACCCTACTTATATCGGACAGCTTGAACGAGGTGAAAAGAACGTTACAATCGACACATTAGAAAAAATCACAAAAGCCTT
The DNA here is from genome assembly GCF_030282825.1 of Aquibacillus rhizosphaerae. GTDB lineage: Bacteria > Bacillota > Bacilli > Bacillales > Amphibacillaceae > Aquibacillus_C > Aquibacillus_C rhizosphaerae. Next base: position 54,386 of record NZ_JASTZU010000048.1, on the reverse strand, counting down.
ACATATATCCTTAGAGGAACTGTTTCGTTTTTCACCTTTAAACAACCAACATGATGATACAATTAACCAACTTCAAAAACACATATTAAATATTAGTGAACAAGATCGCAAAAGGTTGTTAACGATAATTGACGTCTTACTTGATTGGAGAAGCAGGGAAGATAAAGAACAACTTAACTAAATTGAATAATCGCTTTTATCATTGTTATCAAACCACGAATAAACTACGACTATCCAGTTAAAAAGGTTTCATTATAATCGTTTCCCAGATTAAACAAACACGATTTCTAACCTACTAGAATAGTATAACAATAAAACAATTGCTAAGAAATCCTCCAAAATACACAGAATTTTGGTAAATAGTATAGCATAGGTTTATATTTTTATTGACGAAAAGTTCCTAAACTGTTACCATTCCTTTATTAATTGAATATAGTTGGCATGCGATGATAGTTATGGTTGAAACTATAACCGGAGCGGCTTCTGGAGAGTCCGTAAATGAACGGCGCCGAAGGATTCACAATCTCAGGCAAACAGGACAGAAGATATTTCATGAAGATATAATCATTTTCTTCCCTGTGAGATTGGATTAACTCCAATCTTTTTTTGTGCAAAAAAACTATAACGAAATCAAATAAAGTTCTGCAAATAAGGAATCATAACTAGGTAATTAGTCGTTTATAATCTAATCTGTGAGGTGATGAGCATGCAAAAGCGTGCAGTAGTGAGTGTTGTCGGAAAAGATCAAATTGGAATTATCTCTAAAGTGACAAATGTTTTAGCTGATAACCACATGAATATTTTAGATATTAGCCAAACCATTTTGCAAGACTTTTTTACCATGATGATGCTAGTCGATGTGACTGAGTTAAATGACTTAGAAGAACTACAGCAACAATTTGAAGCTCTAGAAAACGAACTTAGTCTAAAAATCAGCATCCAATTAGAAGATATTTTTCAAGCTATGCACCGCGTTTAAAAAGGAGGAATAATATGTCGATTGCCTTTACAGAAATCCAAGAAACGATGCGAATGGTCCAAATGGAAAGCTTGGACATCCGAACTGTCACAATGGGAATAAGTTTACGTGATTGTGCCGATTCTGATTTTGACAAGATGAACAAACGAGTTTATGAAAAGATTACTTCCTACGCAGGGAACTTAAAAACAGTGGTCGAGCAAGTAGTAAAAGAATATGGAGTTCCAATTATCAATAAACGAATTGCCGTCTCACCGGTTGCGGAAATACTCGGTAATGCTACTGCTGAACAAGCTGTTGAAATAGCAAAAACGTTAGATAAAGCTGCACTCGATTTAGGGGTGGATTTTATCGGTGGTTACTCCGCCCTAGTACATAAAGGTATATCAAAAGGGGATCAAGTTCTACTCGATGCATTACCAGATGCTCTAAGCAAGACTAGTCGCGTCTGTTCTTCGATTTCAGTTGCCACAACTAAGACAGGAATCAATATGGACGCTGTCAAACAAATGGGGAATATAATAAAAAAAACAGCGATAAAAACGAAAGACAGTAATGGAATTGGTTGTGCAAAACTCGTTGTTTTTTGTAATCCTGTAGAAGACAATCCATTTATGGCTGGCGCTTTTCACGGCTCAGGTGAAGGAGAAGCAGTAGTCAGTGTAGGTGTAAGTGGACCTGGTGTTGTTTTAAACGCTTTAAAAAGATTTCCAGATGCAGACCTCGGGCAAGTTGCTGATATTATTAAAAAAACAGCCTTCAAAATTACAAGGGCTGGTGAGTTATTAGGACGAGTCGTGGCTGAACGACTTCATGTACCTTTTGGAATTATGGATTTATCATTAGCTCCAACAAATGCTCTTAATGATAGTGTAGCAGAGATATTAGAAGAAATAGGATTGGAACGGGTTGGAACACATGGCACGATTGCTGCATTAGCACTCATGAATGATGCTGTCAAAAAGGGAGGCGCAATGGCCAGTTCCTATGTTGGTGGACTTAGCGGTGCATTTATTCCTGTCAGCGAAGACAACGGGATGATACGAGGGATTGAGGACAAATCTTTAACACTTTCTAAGCTTGAAGCAATGACCTGTGTTTGTTCTGTAGGATTAGACATGATTGCTCTTACTGGTGATGTGAGCCCAGAAACGTTGGCGGCCATTATCGCTGACGAAGCAGCAATTGGAATGATTAATAAGAAAACAACTGCAGTAAGGGTTATACCTGTTGTTGGTAAGCAAGAAGGCGATACAGTCGAGTTTGGAGGTCTTCTAGGTCGAGCGCCGGTGATGGGTGTTAACCCGTTTGGATCAGACAAATTTATTAATCGCGGTGGTAGGATTCCAGCTCCATTACAAGCATTAATTAACTAAATCATTTTATTTATTAACTATAACATACCCTAGTCCTATTCGGTATGTTGTAGTTTTTTTATGCTTTTGTCTGCATGAGTACTTTTTATTTATCACAGTTGATAGAAAGTCCGCAGTAAATTTCTTGATTCTATCTAAGACGAATGCTAAATCCAGTGCTACTTCAATCATCCATCATCTAGGAATGAGTGGCACAAAAAGGTTAAGAATACTTAGTCCAGACTTTATAGTATTTTAGTCAACAGCCTTTAAGAGAACACCCTTTTTATACTCCATAACATCATTGAAGGCAATCTTCAAAATAATTTTTAAATAAGACCTAAGACTTATTTAAAATACACCTCTAGCTCATTATAAACTTCATGCTTCCCCTATATGATACTTATTAGGAAGCAAATTCACTAATTAACCAAGTTATTTCATCTACAAGTAAATACATAAGAAAATATGCCAGGGTTACTAGATTTTCTAAAAAGTTGGAGGGAATTTTAAAAATGAATATGGTTAAGTTTCTTGTTCAGAAGAAAATACTAATCGGTTTGTTAGCCGTTTTAGTCGTAATGATTGGAAGTTTTAGTGTGTTAAAGCTTGATAAAGAACTAATGCCACCGCTCGATTTTGATGCAGCTTATGTATCAATCAATGCTGGTGATGTATCCACAATTGAAATCGAACGCACCATTACAACGCCACTCGAAAAAGAATTGCTTGCTATTAAAGGGGTTGAAGACACTCAATCAACTACTACGGTTGGTAATAGTTCAATCCAATTATCCCTTACACAAGGCCAAGGTGATGAACTCATAAAAGAAGTAGAATCGGTTGTTCAAGCTAAAACTACCGAAATTTCTAGTATAAAAGATTTCGAGACAGGACTAATTGGCACAAGCCAAAGCTATGATTTTTATATGGTTGTATCTGGTGGGGATATGGATGAAATGAGTACCTTTGCCAAAGATACGCTCGAACCAAGGTTAGAAGATTTGCCCGAAGTCCGTGATGTAGCACTGATGGGCACGCTTGAACATGAGGCTGTCATTGAGTTTGACCGAGAAGCAGTTGTGGAAAGTGGTTTAGATATTTCACAAATAATTACAATGATACAACAATCTAATACAGAAGCTACGGTAGGAAGCATTACCACTAAAGAAGAGTCATCCTCCTCTTTGCGGTGGCAGACAACACTAACTTCTTCTAAAGATATCGAAGACGTTAAGCTAGCCACTTCGACTGGCTTTATTGAGCTAGGCGATATTGCAACAGTATCTATACAGCCTTTAGAGAGTTCCTCCTCTGTATGGAAAGATGGAAATAAAGATTTAGTATTTGTTCAGATAGGTCGTACTTCTGACGCTACACAGATCGAAATGGCGCAATCTGTCCGAGAAGAAGTCCAGCGCATTCGCGATGAAAATCTAATAAACAGTAGCTATGAATTAGATGAAATGGTCTCGCAAGCTGATTACGTTCAAGATTCTATTGATGGTGTCACAACAAACATATTAATTGGTAGTGTGATTGCGATAGTCATTCTCTTGTTATTCTTACGTAATATAAGGGCGACGATCATTGTTGGGCTTTCCATCCCTACTTCTGTCCTATTAACCGTTACCGTGATGTGGCTTTTTGACTACAGTCTAAATATCCTTACTCTTATCGGGCTTGGACTTGGTATTGGGATGATGGTTGATTCTTCTATTGTTATATTGGAGTCTATCTACCAGAAAAAAGAACAGGGATTGAAGAATTTAGAAGCCGTTATTACAGGAACAAAAGAAGTTGCAACAGCAGTAATTGCATCGATGCTTACAACAATCGTTGTATTTCTCCCGATAGGAATGCTTGGCGGTGAAATGGGTCAGTTTATGATTATGCTTTCCATTGTAGTTGCCATTACACTAATTAGTTCTGTGATTGTATCTTTCTCACTAATTCCTGCGCTTTCGGAAAAGTTCTTAAAAGTAAAAGATACTAACCATAACAAACCAGAAGGAAAATTACTAAGGAAGTATGGTAACATAATTAATTGGGTCGTTAAGAAAAAAAGAAATAGTCTAGCTGTAATCGGATTGTTTTTACTAATTTTCGTTAGCTCTTTATTTCTAATCACTAAAATACCGATGACAATTATGCCGGATGTATTTAACCGTTATGCAGAAATTATGGTCAATGTTGAAACAGGTTTATCAAAACCAGACAAAGAAGCATTAATCAAAAAAATCAATCAAGAGTTATCGAAGATTGAGGATGTTGAAACCAACTATGTCATGGATGATAACGTGGGAATGCTATATTCGGTTATTAATATGACCACGGGCAATGACATAATAAAAGAACAAGAAGAAGTAAATGAAGAAATTTTTCGTACATTAAGAGCTCTTCAGGATGATTACCCAATAAAGAGCGTCCAAGGAACGATGAGTGGTGGGGATGGAGGATATCCGGTCCAAGTAAATATCGAAGGAGAAAACTTCGAGCAACTTAGTACCTTAGGTGAAGACTTCATGGAGGACTTATCCAATATTGACGGTATCGTTGGAATTAGTAGCTCGATAGACCGCACGTCACCTGAACAGCAGATTGAACTTAACCAAACTGAAATAGAAAAAGCAAACCTTTCTCAGCTACAAATGAAACAATATCTTGAACAAACATTTTTAAATCTACCGATAGGTGAAATGACTGTAGCAGAAGAAACTGTCCCGCTACTTGTGAAGTGGGATGATAAAATTGAGACGACTGACGAGTTGCTTACCATGAAAGTTCCCACGCAAACTGGAGAAACGGCATTAGGAAACTTAATAAGTCTTAAAACCGTTGAAACACCTAATGAAATAACCCATGTTGATGGAGAACGGTATATATCTATTTCAGCAGATATTGATGGCAAGGATCTTGGATCAATAAATCGTGAAGTTCAACAATTAATTAAAAAGTATGATTCTCCTAATGGATATACAATATCTGTCGCTGGCGATCTAGAGCAACAACAACAATTAATTCAAGACATGATAATTGTCTTAGCCATAGCAATTTTCTTAGTTTACTTTGTAATGGCGGTACAATTTAATCATTTAATCCATCCAATTATAGTTATGTCAGTCATACCAATGACAATTGTAGGGGTAATTCTTGGCTTATTTTTAACACAACAGGAACTTAGCGCCATGACAGGGATGGGTGTTATTATGTTAATTGGCATCGTCTTAAACAATGCTATCCTGTTAATAGATCGTACTAATCAGCTTCGTAACCAAGGATATCTTGTTGACAGAGCTTTGATAATAGCTGGAAAAGATCGTATTCGTCCGATATTTATGACAACCTTGACGACCGCTGGCGGTATGTTACCACTTGCATTAGCTTCAGGTACTACAGGAAATTACCAGGCTCCAATGGCAACAGCGATTATCTCAGGTTTACTATTTGCAACATTTATTACTTTATTGCTCATACCAGCCGTTTATCGCTTGTTTACCAAAAAGGATAAACAACAAATAGAACAATATGAGAACAATAGTGTTTTACAGAAAAAAACTGTATAAAACAAAAGACTCCCCATCAGTAATTCTTCTGATGAGGAGTCTTTTTGATTCGAAATGGATACAAAGATGACTAATAACCCTTTTACAAATATGCTTCAATTTGCTCCAGTGGTCTTAAAGCCATGGAACGATCTACATGAATAAAAGCATCATAGCGTTTCGATATAATCGAAGGAACATAATTCCCATACGATTCATATACAGGATTGTACACAACACCAATTGCACGATGACCAATGACTTGATTGAAGTAATTCCTATTTTGATCATCAAAGAGTATAAACTTATTAAAAGCACCTGCCTGATGCATTACATCTTCCCATGAACCCACTTCCGCTGGTGGGACAATCATCTGCTCAAGATTTACTCCCCATTTGTCCGCAGCAATCACAGTTCCTTGATGTGTACCAAATCCAACAATATAAACGTCTTTCTTTTCGTTATGTTCGCGTACAAGTTGACCTACATTTACCATTCCTTCCGATTTCATATCGGTAGCAGATGCGTCACCAACATGTGTATTGTGCTCCCACACAATCACCTTTGAATTTTCACCATGATAATTTCTAATTTCATTTAACGTTTCAACCATATGGTTATCACGGGTGTTCCAAGAATCCACATCACTTTTCACCATTGTTCGGTAGTACTCTTCTGCATTTTTTGCTACAAGTGCATTCATTTTTAGATTTAAATCACTTTCTAGATCATCACTATATAACTTTTGATTGGACCTTATCGAAGCAAGTAATTTAGCCACTTCTTCAACACAGTCTTCCGAAAAAAAAGAAGATGAAATAGCGTATTGGTCTTCCTGTCTGTTAAAAGGTTCAAAACATGCGAATGCCTTCTTAGCAAGCTCTAAATCAGCCCCTAAAGGTTCGGTTTTTTTCAAATACTTGATAATTTCATCTATTGATTCCCAAAGACTATAGACATCGATTCCATAAAAGCCAACTCTTGTATCCTTATACTGATTATAGGCTTTCAACCAATCGATAAATTCAACCATTTCTTCATTTGCCCACATCCATGTTGGCCATCGTTTGAATGCTTTTAATGTTTCCTTGGCATTTATTTTATTACTGTTTCCCTTAATATAACGATTGACTGCTTGACTTGCCGGCCAATCACCTTCAACAGCAACAATCGAAAATCCTTTTTCTTCAATTAGACGTTTAGATAGCTCTGCTCGTATCGAATAAAACTCAGAAGTACCATGACTAGATTCGCCTAACAACACAATCTTTGCATCGCCAATACGATTGATTAATGGTGTCAGATCCTTTATTGTTTGAAAGGGTTTGGCACTTTCTTGTATAGCTTTATTTATATCCATTTTTAAACTCCTTATGATTATTGTTTATACTCTGCGCTATATGAGTTATCACCAGCGTGAACAGACAATAACGTATCTGCATAACCGACAAGTCGATTAATTATTTCATCACAAATTGTATAGACAAGTGGATGAAGTTCCGAATTAAAAATTTCAGGGTCATCAAAAATTACCGTCGTATTGATGAACACATCTCGATTTCAAATAAGTTATAATGTACAATTGCTTTTCCTGCTGCACCACCTAACTTAGGCTCCTTGTACCTTGGGAGAAATAAATACCATTCCTCCACTGTAGCAGATCTACAATTTTTGGTGAACGTAATCCATTACCCTCTTTTTCAATTTGGTCTTCTAATTTATGATTAACTGTTTCAACAATTTTATCAGCCATTTAAACACCCTTTTTGCTACTTACTCTCTCCAATTTGGTCAATATTACTTTGCATCTTTTTCTAAAGAGGATACATTTTCCACAAATTATTGTTCATACTACATTTGAGTTGAGATAATCTTGATATGCAATGGATGTGTTATTCAGTGTCAATCGTAAAACAATATAATGAAAAAACATACTTACTTATTGCTTTATTCTTATTAGCTTTATTTCTCTCTCCTCTCTTCCTATTAGGAGAGGACGCTCACATAAGAGTTCACGATAATTTAGATTCCAATCTTGCTTGGTATAAAGTCTTGCATGAAAGTGGTGAAACGTTCGGCGAATTAGGAGCAACTATTCCGCAAGTTATTAATGGGTTACCACGAAATACTTTTGGTACAGAATGGAGTATTATTGTTTGGCTACATGAATTATTCCCTACGATGACAGCTTATGCCTTAAGTCAGGCTCTTACTAGAATGGTTGCATTTTTTGGTATGTATCTTTTACTTAGAAAACACTTTATTCGTGATCAAAGAAAAGCGCTAATTCGTGTGGGGGTTGCACTTGCATTTGCATTTACTCCTTTTTGGCCATCAGGGATGCTAAGTACATTAGGACATCCCTTAGCTCTATGGGCGTTTTTAAATATTCGTTCAGGAGATTTGTCTTGGAAAAATTGGATTACGCTTGGATTAATTCCTTTATACGCTAGCATTGTTCTCGGTTTTTTCTTTTTTTTAGCGGCCGTCTCCCTATTATGGCTTTATGACCTTCTTAAAAAGAAAGAATGGAATTTAGTTTTTTTAGCTAGTATAGCCTTTATGACTATAGTTTTCTTGGCAATTGAATATAGACTTGTCTTCTCTCTTATCACCGAACATCAACCAATGCACCGAACGGAATTCATTTCATCTAGACATGATTTACTGCATTCGGTGGATTTATCAATAAGGAATTTTTTCCTTGGTCATACACATGTGATGACTGTTCATGCCATGATTATTATGCCAATCCTGTTTCTAACGCTTGGACTCCTTTTATTTAGAAAAAAACAACGGATTGAAAAACTATTTATATTTCTATTCATATTAAACTATGGATTGTCACTTTGGTATGCTCTTTGGTTCAACGAATTCTGGACACCATTAAAGGAAAGATTTGATTTATTAGTAACTTTTAACTTTGCTCGCTTTCATTTTTTGCGCCCACTCGTAATTTATATGAGCTTTGCTATCGCATGTTCGATTTTATGGAACATGGGAAAAAAGTGGAAAGCAGTTGCTACCGGTGTTGTTATTGCTCAATTAATCGTTCTAATCCCTTTTAATGAAGAAGTACATTATGGAATCTATCATAAGACACCATCCTTCCGAGAATTTTATGCAGAAGAGCAATTTAAACAAATTAAAAACTATATTGGTACCTCCCAACAGGAATACCGTGTAGCTAGTATCGGGCTTCACCCAGCAATTGCGCAGTATAATGGGTTTTACACACTAGATACGTATAACAATCTATACCCACTTACATATAAATATAAGTTCAGGAAAATAATAGCGAATGAGTTAGAAAAAAATTCTGGGTTAAAACGATACTTTGATGAATGGGGTAGCCGTTGCTATCTTTTTGTCGATGAACTTGGAAAAAAGTACAATTATAAGAAGGATTCAGACAAGAAGATTAAAGATTTAGATCTAAATATTCAGGCTTTTAAAGATATGGGAGGGAGCTATATTTTCTCCTCCGTTCCAATTATAAATGCAGAAGAAAATAACTTATTTTTGGAAAAAGCTTTTGACCATTCAAATTCAGCTTGGAAAATATATCTTTATAAAGTAAAACTTCCGTCAGTATAACCAAACCATTTTACGAGGAGGTATGATTTTGAATAGAACACAACCTCATTTAACGATTGTAATACCTTGTTACAATGAACAAGAAGTTTTAAATGAAACAATAGATCAACTAACACTTGTACTACATCAACTAACTCTGGAAAAGTTACTAGCACCCAGTAGCAAGTTATTGTTTGTTGATGATGGCAGTATAGACAACACCTGGAAAATCATTGCTAGATCAAGTACCAAAAACAAATATGTTACTGGCCTACGGTTAGCACGTAATGTCGGACACCAAACAGCATTATTAGCTGGACTCGAGCGAGCGCAAAAAGACTGTGATTGTGCTATCTCTATTGATGCAGATTTACAGGATGATATATCTGTTATTCGTGACTTTGTAGAGAAATACCAAGACGGGTATGAGGTTGTCTACGGTGTACGCCATAGTAGAAAAACTGATACTTATTTCAAGCGAACAACCGCACAGTCATTTTACAAATTGATGGGTAAGTTAGGAATTAACTTAGTTTATAACCATGCAGATTACCGACTAATGAGTTGTCGTGTATTAAAACAATTAAGCAAATATAGGGAAGTGAATTTATTTTTAAGAGGAATTGTACCTATGATTGGATTTAGGTCTACTGAAGTACTTTATGATCGTAAAGAAAGATATGCTGGTGAAACTAAGTATCCACTTAAGAAAATGCTTTCTTTTGCTTTTAATGGTCTCACCTCTTTTAGTGTAGCTCCGATTCGTTTCATTACAATGATAGGTTTTACCTTGTTTTTTCTGAGCGGGATTGCAGGTACATATGCTATTATACAGAAACTGTTTGGAGTTACTGATGCTGGCTGGACTTCATTGATGATATCCATTTGGTTTATTGGTGGGTTGCAACTTATGGGAATTGGAATTATTGGCGAATATATCGGTAGGGTATTTATGGAAACGAAAAAACGACCAAAATATGCTATAGACGTTGATTTATATACGAATAAGGACCCACTTTCTTACTTGAAGCCAAAAGAAAACCAAACCTTAAACGCTAAAAAAGTGCAATGGAAGCGTTAGGTTAGCTTTTATGATTTTTTCTCGCTTTTTGTTAGTAGGAATAATCAATACTTTTGTTGGACTAACTACCATGTACATTTTATTATATACAGGTATGTCTTATTGGACGTCAACTGCTTTAGGTAACGCTGTTGGTGCCTGTACAAGTTATCTATTAAACAAGACGTTTACTTTCAGGAGCACACTACCCGTCCAACATACTGTTATCCGATATTTAGCAGTGATTTGTGTTTGCTACGTAATCGCATACGCTATAGGAATTCGCGTCGCAACACAGATTATTCAATCTATAGCTGAGGTTCCTCTACTTTATGTAGAAGACATTGCTATTTTAATCGGTGCTGCTATGTACACTTTATTAAATTACTTTGGACAAAAAAGATTTGTTTTTTTGAAATAGAAAGGCACCTTTTGGAAACAAGGGTTTTTCTTGTTTTGAAGGCACTACGAGATTTTTCTCTCTAATAGCAAATCTCCCTCAAGCCTATACTTGAGGGAGATTTGCTGTATCAAGATGCTTTCTGTTGTTGATATTCGTTCTCGGAATCACTTTCTTTATTACTATTTGGAACAATGTTAAAAAGAATATTTAATAGTATAGCCGTCATACTCCCTGCGACAATTCCACTTTCAGTTAGAATACGAATACTTTCAGGTAGATTTGCAAAAATCTCAGGAACAACCGTGACCCCTAACCCCAATCCTAATGCGCATGCTACAATTAGTAAATTTCCTTGTTGGTTAAAATCAACCCGACTTAACATTTTAATACCATAGGCTACAACCATACCAAACATTGCTATAGAAGCCCCTCCTAATACAGCCGTAGGAATCAATGTCGTTATTGCTGCTACTTTAGGTAAAAGACCTAAAACAACTAAAATCGTACCAGCTGCAAAAATTACATTCTTTGTTTTAACACCTGTTAATTGAACTAAGCCAACATTTTGTGAATAGGCAGTGTAAGGAAATGCGTTAAAAATTCCACCTAACACGATAGCAAGACCCTCTGCACGATACCCTTTAGATAAGTCTTCCTCTGATACTTCCTGCTCAGTAATATCGCCTAATGCAAGATAGACTCCTGTGGATTCAATTAAACTAACAATCGCAACTAAAATCATCGTTAAAATAGCGGAGATTTCAAAAGTCGGCACCCCAAAATAAAAAGGTTTTATCATGTGAAACCAAGAAGCCTCCCCTACTTCCGTGAAATCTACCATACCAAAAAAGTAAGCTGCAATCGTTCCTGCAATTAATCCAAGTAAGATAGAGATTGCTCGTACAAAACCCGTAGCAAATTTGTTCAATAATAATATAAATGCAAGAACACCAAAGGATAAAAGTAAATTACTTGTACTCGTAAAGTCATCACTTCCTTGCCCACCGGCCATATCTTGCATTGCAACCGGAATAAGCGTTAACCCAATAATAGTGACTACTGAGCCTGTCACAACAGCTGGGAAAAACTTATTCAATTTACTAAAATATTTGGAAATTAAAACTACAAATAAACCAGATACGATAATGGAACCATAGATAGATGAAATACCATGTTGACTACCAATTGCAATCATTGGACCAACCGCAGTAAATGTACAACCTAGCATGACTGGTAACCCTATGCCAAAAAATTTATTCTTCCACACTTGTAGTAGTGTTGCTACACCACACGCTAATAAATCAATAGATATTAAATACGTTAATTGTTCAAAGGTGAGATTGAGTGCCCCACCAACGATTAATGGTACAAGAATTGCACCTGCATACATCGCTAATACATGTTGCAAACCAACCGACCAAGTTTTTATTGCATTGTTTCTCACACGTGTTTCCCCCCTGTATTATCTTTTCTCTATATGTTTTGTATTTGTCTCTTTGGTGCAAAATTCACTTTTCCATCTTTTAAGGATTCGATTCTAGCTAAAGATTCCAATCGATAACCTTTAGCAATAATTTCATTTGCACCAGGTTGGAATGATTTCTCTATTAATATACCTATTCCACTAACTTTTGCCTTTGCTTGTTCCACAATACCTGCTAACCCAATCGCAGCCTGACCATTTGCCAGAAAATCATCTATAATTAATACATGATCACCCTCGCAAATGTAATCTTTGGAAACCGTGATTTCATTAGATTCTTGCTTCGTAAACGAATAAACCGTAGAAGTATATAAATCCGTTGTAAGTGTCAATGACTTTCTTTTTCGAGCAAAAATCACAGGCACATTAAGTTCAAGTCCAGTCATAATTGCAGGGGCTATCCCAGATGATTCAATTGTCAATATTTTTGTGATTTTTTCCGTCTTAAATCGAGCTGCAAATTCCTTGCCAATTTCTTTCATAAGCACTGGATCCATTTGATGGTTAATAAACGCATCCACTTTTAGCACGTTCTCATTAAGTACAATTCCTTCTAACTCGATTTTTTCTCTTAATAGCTTCATAGATGTTATCGACCCCTTCTTTATATTTAATAATTTTCTAAACTGCCTTCATCTTCGTCAACAAGTAATGCTCTAACTGGCTAATCCCACCCTTTTTTCTATAAAAAAATCTCAGGGCGCCTTGCTCACCCTAGGGCAGGCAATTAAGACGAACATCTATGTGGGGCTCTTTACCACAAAGATGTTCGTCTCAGGTAGGCGCTGGAGCTAGACATCTCCTAACTTTTATACTTTCTTAGCTACAAAAAAAAGAACATAAGCCTACTATTAAAGTAAGCTCATGTTCTCCTGAGAAAAAATAAACGTTCCCGATTAAAGAGGAAAGTTTTCTCATAAACATATGCATGCTTACTCGTAGTCAGACCATTTAAGGTAGTCCGGTAGATACTCGCAGGCCGTATCCCTGCTATTATACGAGTTTGATATATTTTGAAAGTTATGCCTTAGGTTTTCTAAGATATATTGCATTATAACGGATAATACAACAATTGAAAACCTCAAACTTAATCTTGAATCTAAGAATAATAACTATATTCCTAATTTATCACGGATTCTAGTTCTTCTATATTATTTATTTTATCTGCGATTTGTTTTTTTGCTCGGAATACTCTAACTTTAATCGTAGAGGCTTTAACACCTAATAGATGAGCTATTTCATCATATTTAACAAAATAGAAAAAATGAAGGATAAGCGGTAATCTATATTTCTCATCGAGTTCTTTGATACAAGCAATTAATTGCTCACTCTCCATTTTATTTACTAAATCTTTTTCTATATTACTAGAGAAACCTAATAATTGATTTGGATCTTTTATTAGCAAGGTAAATTTATTTTGCCAGACTAATTGTTTTCTTCCCATGTCTCTTGCAGTATTTAGTGTAATCCTATACAACCAAACATAAAATGTTGTTTCATCAACTTGGTTAATGAACCGGTACACTTTCACAAAAACTTCTTGAACCAAGTCAGGAATATCATCATAAGGAAATCTAATGGACAGAGCATATCGCCGAACAATAGGGCTAAATTGATCAAATATTTTTGCGAAAGCCTCATCGCAGCCTTCCTTCGCTTGCGTAATTAAATTATAGTCCACCATACAACATATCCCCTATTTTTTTCATCGTTTTACATATTTTAACATAAAACTACACTAGAAAATTATTAATATGAAATAAAATGAAGTAATTTTTAAATTTAATCAATTTCAAACAATTTTGTCGTCACCTATGACTAAATAAGGTAATTATGAAATTGACTCAATTAACTATGTACTGGTAGCATTCCTTTGTGCTCACCCTAGGGCAATCAAAACGAACATCTATGTGGTAAAGAGCAGTAGGCCCTGGAGCTATGCATCTCCGATTTTTTAAAAACTTCTTTAGCTCTAAAAAAAACAATATCCCTAGGGTTAATATAAAGTCTGTATTGTTAACTAATAGCTTTTCAACTATAATAAGGACTGAAATAAAACTTTAAAAAACGAAGTCAACATTTATGGTATAAAATTATGCTAGGATTCTTATTTTGATATTTACCGTAATAAATGGAATTAAAGTGAGGTATTTTTATTGAATGAACTAAGATCAGATCACAGAAAGCAAAAAAAGTCGAAAAAATTGAAAAAGCGGATTATTTATTCCGTGTTATTAATCTTTGCTATCCTATTAGGAGCTGGTATTTACATATTCTATCAAGCTATGGATGCAGCAAATGATTCTTATGATAGCTTAGATCGTCCTGGAGAAAAATCCGAACGGAGAGAGGAAGCTGTCACAATTGGGGATGATCCGATATCCATCTTGCTTATCGGTGTCGAAGATTATTCTTCTGGTGGAGAAAACGGGCGTGCTGACACGCAGATTGTAGTAACTTTAAATCCTAAAACGAATAAGATGACAATGACCTCTGTTCCAAGGGATACACGTGTGGAATTTACTGCAGAAGAAGCAACAGAGTTACATGCTGGTTTTCACAGAATCAATTCCTCTTATACTTATGGATCCATGTCCGGGTATGGAGCGAACAAATTAACTGTAGAAAAAGTTGAGGATTTGCTTGATATTCCGATAGATGAATATATAACTGTTAATTTTGAAGGCTTTAGAGATATTGTTGATTCACTAGGTGGAGTGACAATAGACATTAAAGAAGGATTTTGGGAAAAAAACATTTACAATAATAATGAGAAAGTATATTTTACACAAGGTCCTTCGGAATTAAATGGAGAAGAAGCCCTGGCATTTGTACGCATGCGTAAACGAGATGTAAACACAATTTATCCTCGTGATGAGAGACAACGCCAATTTATTCAAGCAACCATAGACCAAGCAATTTCAGCAGGTACTATTTTTAAAGTTGGTGAAATCACTGACATCTTAGGGGAAAATGTAGAGACTAGTTTAAAAGCATCTGAGATCTATGCTTTACAAAAAGCATACTCTTCCATGGACGCGTCTGAAATTGAAACATTTGAAATTGAGGGTGAAGACAATAGAGTTGATGGGCTCTGGTATTTTATTTATACAGAAGATGGATTAGCAACAGCTTCTAGTCAAATAAAGCAAGAGTTAGAATTAGAAGATACTACAACGAGCAATACTACGGAATAAACATCTAAAAGGGAAGATGATATTGATATCATTTTCCCTTTTTAATTTATTTTTCTAAATATTATTTATTTTTCTAAATATTATTAAACCTTTGAACCCCTGTCATATCCTCACTTAAATCCCAAATTTTTTTTGCTGAATTTTTATCATATGATTTCTTGGAAGAGTCTATTGGACGCTTCTTATAAAAATATTTTCCTGTCACACCATTTACATCATTAGAGGTGGCAAGGTATATGGTGGTGGCAGCTCCTTCCGCTGAAGTCTGAAAAAATGGCTTTAGTAATTTAGTAATATAAGTGCCGAAACCAGTTTTTCTATTAATGCCCATATTAGTTGCTACCGCTCCAGGATGCAGGCAATTAGCTGTAACTCCTGTCCCTTCAAGCTTTTCAGCTAACTGGTATGTAAAAAGAATATTTGCTAATTTGGCTTGTGCATAGGCACGCCAAACCGTATAATTTTCACTTAAGTTTACATCTTTAAAATGAATTTTCCCTATCTTATGTGCTCCTGATGCTACATTAATTATTCTTGCAGGTGCACTCGCAATCAAGACTTCAAGTAACATGTTAGTTAAAAGGAAGTGACCAAGATGGTTAACTCCAAATTGCAATTCATATCCGTCTAAAGTTTGATGCCGCCCAGGGATGACAACACCCGCATTATTAATTAACACATCAAGCCGCTGGTACCTTTTCTTAAATTCCAAACAAAAGTCAGCTATACTCTTATGTGAACCGAGGTCACAAACCATTAACATAACAGAATCATTTCCACTTTCACGCTTCACCTCATCAAGTGCTAATTTTCCGCGTTTTTCACTACGACATAACATTACAACTGTAGCACCCGTCCTAGCAAGAGCCATCGACGTTGCCAAACCCATCCCAGAATTCGCACCTGTTACAATAACGACACTATTCCTATCCATCTTTTTCCACCTTTCTCGCGTCTAACTTTAATCTATAATCATGAAGAAGCAGGAACCTCTGTTGGTCCCCGCTTCTTTATTAACTTACATCCAATCCATTATGAAAATGGACTTGATTTCTGCCAGAATCTTTTGCCTTGTATAAGGCTTCATCAGCTTTACTAATCAATTCATGAACAGTATTCCCGTCCCCAGGGTATAACGCAACTCCAAAGGAAGAGGTAGTTTGGAACACATAATCGTTTATCCTCCACTCTTCTTTTAAAGAATCACAGATCCTTTTTACGATTAACTTTGCTTCATCGACACTATCTAAGGTCGTTAACAAGATGACAAATTCATCGCCTCCGATTCTAGCTATCATATCGGTTAACCGAAGATTACTTTGGATTCTTTTAACAAAGTGAATAAGTAAGTCATCACCGAAATCGTGTCCTTTTGTATCATTTATATGCTTAAAATGATCTAGGTCCAGGTATACAATTGCAACCTGATTATCTTTTAAATCAGCCTCGGTCATAGCCTTTGGCAGTTCTTTCATAAAGAAGCGTCGATTGGGAATATTTGTTAAGTAGTCATGGTAGGCCATTGTCTCTAAGCGAGTTTCATATTTCTTACGATCAGTAATTTCACGCGCTGCGGCAATGACATGATCTATTTCACCATTATCTTTAAAAACACAAGACCAATTCACTTCAAACCAGACATAATGACCAGTAACGTCTTGGCATCTGAATTCTAAATTCTTTCTAGATATTTTATGAATAATCATCTCTTTAAAACTATTTCTCACCAGTGCATAGTCACTAGGGTGAACAATTTTCATTATGCTTTCTCCAATAAACCCCTTACCAAGATATCCCAAAATATGTTCAAAAGAAGGGGAAAGATACTGCATATTACCCATTCTATCTAATATAACAATAATATCCTTCATATTTTCCGCAATTAAACGGTATTTCATTTCACTAGCTTGCAATATCGCCTCAGCTTTTTTTCGTGCTGTTATATTACGACTTACTATAATCAGGTGATTCGGTTCTCCTTTATCATTAAAGACAGGGGTTTTAATAACTTCCCATGTTTGCAATTGTCCATCTGGTCCACGAAGTGACTTTTCAACTTGCAAAGCAGAACCTTTTTCCCATGCAAGCTGATCTGTTGTTAAATTATATCGAAAAGCTTCTTTATATTTTGGACTGAATTCTATTAAATCTTCATCCGTTTTCCCTTGATAATCGCATCCTTGAAGTTCGTAAGCATCAAGAACTTGTTTATTAGTTACTATCCATCTACCCTGCCCGTCCTTTAAAACAATAAATTCTTGGACCATATCGATTAACAAACGTATTTGTGGTTCATTATCCTTCAGAACCAATAATTGATCAGATAAATTCATTGTATATCCCTTCTATCTATAATCGATATTCGATTATTAATCATATTATAAACTTAATTATACCACGCATAATTAGATGAAATTTACACTATTCTCAGAATTTAAAAAAATATAGCATCTGTTTATAAACAGGTCTTTTACTTCAACAAGAGAAGCAGATACAATTTGATCTACTTCTTTGATTAATAAAACTATTAAACTTTTAATTTATTTATTTCAGCATATAATTCACTAGCCAAGTTGTTTAAGTTTTTGGACGATTGCGCTATAACCTCAGTTGACGCAAGTTGCTCTTGTCCCGCTGCTGATATTTCTTCCGTACTAGCTGCAAATTCTTCCGCTGTCGTAGATGCATTTTCTATTTGGTTTGATATCATTTTCGATTTTGTATTAATCCTTGTCACACCACTTGCAGTTTGTTGAAAGCTTCTGACAATTTGACTATATGTATCCTTAATTTTAATAATTGCTCTTCTGTAATCGTTAATGTGCTAAAACTCCTCTTCGATTAAACTTTCATGCGCTAAATCAGAAGCACTTAACTTAAAAACATTTTATACAGGAAAGCTTAAAAAAACCTTAAAGCTGTATATCTTTTAGATAATTTAAAAAAGCCTCCAATACTTTGAAGGCTTTTCGTTTAATTCTATAGAATGGCTATATTTTCAACCTGACATCGTACTTTATAAAACAAGACTATAATCGAACCTTCTTTACCTGTGAAAGTTAATTTACGCAACCTTCTTTTCCCTAAGCGTCGATCAAACATCGCAAATGCCTTTGTTATGTTATTCTCTGATTCTAAGGCTTCTTCTATCGATAAGTTATTATATTCCATGAAAACTTTATATAAATCGTATGCTTGAAAAGTCTCTTTTTTCAATAAAAATGAATCTGCATTTACAGAGGCCTCCACCAATGCTTTTCGTTCAAATGTGTGAAACCTTGTTAAAAGATCGACGTTGGTTGGAATAGGCAAAAGCTTTCTCTCACTTTTTATTTGCTGATATATCTTTTCATGCTCTATATTATAGATCATATCTGAAGCACTTAAGATCTCTTGTTTATCAAACATAATCCAAACTCTGCTTGGTTGATCATGAAACTTCCGATAGACTGTTGCATGGATTTGAATACGAGATTGTAATTTTTCACATAGAAAGCTTTCAAGCATTTTTTTCGTTTTACTCCATTGCAAGTAATCTTCCTCCTGGTAAGTTATTTTGTCATCAATAATTCTCTTAACTGAATAGTTGACTTAGAAGTCGTCTTATACGTAACTCGCTCTTCATCAACTATGTACATTAGCGTGCTAGGCTCCTCATCTTCAGCTAACCATAAATGAATTGGATGCCCAGGGAAACCTTCCGCATACTCTACTAATATATCAAAATCAGGAGTACTATTATTAACATCCACCTTTTGCTTTACTGCTGTCCTTATAACAGTTTCCAATGCTTCAATCGATTCTTTATCAGTTAAAGAGATGATTGTATTCGTATTGATGTTGCCAACCTCATTGCCGGCGGAGACGTTTATCACTTCTATTTTTTCATCTAATAAAACCATTGTTTCCCCAGATATCTGACAACCCACAATTACAAATAACACTAAGAATATCAGTAAGCAATACATAGTTTTCATCTTTCTCTCTCACTTTCAAGGGTTTTGTGAAAATCTTATTTCTACTGCGCTTTCTATGTCCATGATCCAAAATATCCTTACATATTTTGTAAAGATATTATACCACTGGATAACAAGAAAAACAGTTGTATTTCTATGACGTCTCTATTATTCACATTTTCTAAAGTTATTTTAATTAATGTTTTTCTTTTAGAATTGAATAGGCTCCACTAAACATCGCAAATAACAACCCTGTAATCGGAAATACAATCCAATTAATATGCCATTGATTAAATACCAAACCGCTAATCAAGAAAATAACAACGGCTAGTGGCCAGATTATGGATGCAACTGCACCTATAATTCTATTTTCTTCTTGCTTGTATTTTGAAAATTCATCAATCCTCAAAAGCTTCTTATAACTATCTCTGATTGTCCCGTAATAAACAAAAATATAAACAGCAACTGCAACCATACATAAAAGAGCTACCACACCATAAACTGATGCACCGTCACTATAAATGGAAGTAATAAACAATATAATAGGTGACAAAATACATAAAGCAACACCAATAATTAATGATATTGTAAAAGTTGACTGGAATGCTTCATTTTTTTGTCTAAGATACGTTTTGGTGTTGGAAGTGACTTCTACACCGTCTTCAATATACTTATATTTTTCCATCTTCATTCCTGAGTATATAAATAAACCTACTGCAATGGCTATAAGTATGAAAAATGGAACTAATCCAATAATACTTCCTGCTTGTTCTGAAACACCAACAATTACGTTATCCTCGACTAATTGTGAAATTAAGACTAGTTGTGCTGAAGCTATAATACACATAAAAACGCCAATACCAATAACTTTTCCGAATTTTTCACTTGCCTCTAAATAATTATTTACTTCTTTATCTGTGATAATAGTTGGGAGTTCTTCCTCATTCTTATCTACAGGAATATCAAATTCATGAATCAATTCATCAATATTACCGAATTCAGAAATGACGATACCAATTGCCTCATTTTCTGTTTTTCCATCTCTTTTAAGCTCATGATACTTCTCTTCCATATTAGATAATAATTCTTCTTTTAATTTCCGCATTTCCTCTGTGTTTGGTAAACTTGCAAACATATTTTCTAAATAATTATTAATTGTTTCCACTTTAATTTACCTCCTTTATGAATCGGTTAATTACTTGTTTTGTTACTTCCCATTCCACACACTTTTCCTTGTAATAATCAGTTCCTGCTTTTGTAATTCTGTAATACGTCCTCCTTTTTCCAAACGTTTCCTGCTTATAAAAAGATTCAATATAACCATTTTTCTCTAAGCGATTGAAAGCAGAATACAATGTTGTCTCTTTGATAATGTATTTTTCATCCGAGAGTTCTTTAATTTTTTTCGAAATCTCATATCCGTAAGACTCATTGTCTAATAACATATAGAGAATAATCGTATCGTTATAACCTCGGATAACATCACTACTAATCAAATATATTCTCCTTTCGGTTTCAATTAGTTTTTTACTTTATCTGTCGTAGTAATATTACTATACCACAATTACTACGACAGATAAAGTAGTTTTCAATTTATTTCCTGTAAATTATCCACACATTCCATTTTTTTAACATCTACGAATAGTTTTTCTTTTCTTTTTTTGTTATCATAGACAACAATTACTCTTGCACTGATTTATTTTGAACATATTCGTACACATTTGGTCTTGTTGGTGAAAGACAAGCCAACCTCAAAGCACACTGTACATCATAAAACATACAGATATTCTCTTCATGGTTTTCATTTTGTTATTTCTATAATATTATGAAAACATCAAACAAAATTCATTAAACGTTCCAGAATAATGGTAGCCATTACAAATTATTTGAAGGGATTACTATTAGGTCATAGAATATAATATAATAGTTATAGATAGTTAGTTATAGAAGGAGGAAATGGCTTTGACAGACTTAAACACATGGAATAAATCAGAATTAAGCGAACTCTATAAGAAATTAGATGCGAAGTATACAGAAGTAAAGGGCAGAAACCTATCTTTAGATATGTCTCGGGGAAAGCCAAGTGCTGAACAACTAGACTTATCAATGGGATTACTTGATATATTAAATTCCGACTCTCCAATACATGTTGAAGAGTCGATAGACGCACGTAACTATGGATCGGTAGATGGTTTAATCGAAACAAAAAAGTTATTTGGACAAATTCTTGATGTTAATCAACATGAAATAATTGTTGGTGGAAATTCAAGTCTCACCATTATGCACGACGCCGTTTCCCGTTCTTTACTTCTCGGTACAGTAGATAGTACTACTCCTTGGGGGAAATTACCTAAAGTTAAGTTTCTTTGCCCAAGTCCAGGATACGACAGGCATTTTGCTATTTGCGAGTTACTAGGCATTGAAATGGTAACTGTTGATATGTTAGAAGATGGCCCAGATATGGATACTGTTGAAGAGCTTGTTAAGAATGATGAAGCAATCAAGGGTATTTGGTGTGTACCGAAGTATAGTAACCCTGAAGGAATCACCTATAGCGATGAGGTAGTCGACCGACTTGCCAAAATGGAGACAAAAGCGAATGACTTCCGTATTTTTTGGGATGATGCTTATACTGTGCATCACTTAACAGACGAGCCAGATGTATTAAAAAATATCTTAACCGCTTGTAAAGATGCTAACCATCCAAATCGCGTCTTTATATTTGCTTCCACTTCAAAAGTTACCTTCCCAGGTTCAGGTATTTCTGTGTTGGCTAGTAGTGAAGAGAATATTAATTTCATAAAAAAACAAATCGCTACACAAACAATTGGCCCAGACAAGCTCAATCAATTACGTCATGTCCATTTCTTAAAGGACCTAGAAACAATTAAGCAACACATGAAGAAACACGCTGAAATTATTAAGCCGAAATTCGATATGGTACTAGAGGTGCTTGAAAAACAATTAGGCAAACAAAATATAGCTTCATGGAATGAGCCTAATGGCGGCTATTTCATAAGTCTAAATACACTAGATGGTTGCGCAACAGAAGTAGTAAAGCTTGCTTCTGAGGCAGGTGTGAAATTAACTCCAGCCGGGGCTACCTTCCCATATGGAAAGGATCCTAGTGATAGAAACATCCGGATTGCACCTACATTCCCAACATTAAACGAGCTCCAAACCGCTATTGAAGTACTTTGTTTATGTATCCAACTAGTAAGCACAAATAAATTGCTGCAAAATCAATAAAGCAAAGACCTGATTTGTTCCTACAAATCAGGTCTTTTTTTTATTTATCTACCTTTATATTTGTTTAGATTAATTTAGTACAGGGAACAAATCAAAAAACTTATTATGTTTTTGGGAGGATAACTATGTGGTTAAAACACAATTTTTTCAAATATGGAACAGCCATTGCTTTAGGCTTATTAATCATCTACTTATTAGGCGCTGTGCAGTTCATTGTTGATCCAGTAATAAAATTCATTACTACGCTTTTCTTTCCCTTACTGTTTGCAGGATTTTTATATTACATATTAAAGCCACTCGTTCTTATGATTGCAAAAACAAAATTTGTCCCTAAAACATTGGCAATCTTACTTGTATTTTCTATTATAATCGGTGGGTTTATTCTGGCAGGATTTACGGTTGGTGGAACAATTGAAAACCAAGTAGTACAATTCGCAGAAGATGTTCCATCTATTATAGAAAAGAATCAAGAACAAACAAAAGAAATTATAGAACAAAATAATTACGGTCTATTTTCTTATGAGGAAATGAAACAAAAATTATTCACCTACGTAGAAAGTTTAAGTGAAAGTTTAACGAATAATGTGACAAGCATTATATCGACAATCACAAACTTTGTAACAGTATTAGTTATTGTTCCGTTTATCTTGTTCTATTTTCTAAAGGACGGTCATCGGTTATTACCCTTTCTTTTGAAATTTTTACCCGAAAAGCATAGGGATGAGGGGAAAAGAATACTAATAGATATCGATAAAACACTATCCAATTATATTGGTGGACAAATGATTGTTGCATTAGTAAATGGTATTCTCATGTATATTGGATATTTAATCATTGGATTAGACTATGCCATAGCATTAGCACTTTTTGTAGTCATTACTGCTGTAATTCCTCTTATCGGACCAGTACTAGGTGTTCTTCCTGCGATTATCGTTGCTCTTATCATGGATCCGTTCATGATTGTAAAAATCTTAATTCTATTAGTCATTGTCCAACAACTAGAAGGAAACTTTGTGTCTCCCCTTGTCATTGGAAACAAACTTTCCATTCATCCATTGACTGTTATATTACTTTTACTAGTTGCCGGAAGTATTTATGGGCTCATTGGTGTTTTAATAGCTGTTCCAGTTTACTCTGTATTAAAGGTAATTACAAAAAACTTATACAGGTTCTATCGCCTTAGAGAAGGGACATAGGGACAGGCTTAATGTCCCTATCCCCTGTATTTAGTTCTTCTTTTCACATTTTAAAAAGTCCATGCTACCAGTTCTGCTTAGTGATTACGGTTTACAATATAATTTAAAAAGTGCTTAAGAAACGTCGTTTTTAATTGGATACCTTGTAATGCTTCGATAGCAAGACAGTAGTGCTCCCACATTTCTTTTTTTGCACCCTCAGAACCAAGAATGGACACAAATGTTGAATTATTATTTTCTGTGTCTTTTCCAATTGCTTTTCCGAGTGTACGAAGATCTCCTTCTAGATCAAGTAAATCATCCTTTATTTGAAAGGCAATACCAGCATGATAAGCAAATTTTTTCAGAGCTTTCATTTCTTCATCGCTTGCTTCGGCAAGAATTGCAGGCATTATGAGGGAAGCTTCAAAACCTAGACCTGTTTTATAAAAGCACATCGAATTTAATTGCTCAATTGACAATGGTACTCCTTTGGACTCTAGGTCCATCGCCTGTCCTTTGCACATCTCTGCTGCCACTCGAGACGAGTATTCAATTAATTTAAGCACATTTTTAGAATCAAACTGTTCTAAAGTTGTTTGTTCCCAAGTAGCCTTCTGTGTAAGATAAAGACCAGTTAACTCTGCGATGGCAATGTTATATACCTGATGAAGGGTAGGACGACCTCTACGAACCGAAGCATTATCTTGTGCTGGCAAATCATCGAAAATTAGTGACGCTGTATGCATATATTCTAAAGATCTTAAAAGTGGTGCAATTACTGAGCTATTCAATCCATATTCCTTTACACCAATGACCCAAGTAACGATTGGCCTCAACCGCTTTCCGTCACCTTCTAGACTATAGTTTGCAGCATTCATAATCGGATCGCTCGATAATGACTCATCCTCACTTTTTGATATATATAAGATGTTATTGACCTTCTCTCGTACATTCTCAACAACACTTAAAAATTCTTCTTTATCTCTTTGTTCATTTCTTAAAATGGTAACTATATGATCTCGCATTAATTTATCCAAAAAATCTACATCATCAGCTTTACGAACCATCCGTTGAATAAGACGGTTTAACTTCGAGTTTCCAAATGAGAACATTTCCATAACTTCCTTGTACTTCTTAGCTCCCATTTTTTCTTTAAACCGTTTCAAACCATTGATTACGCGGTCCAATATTACCTCACAGGTTTTTATATCAGAGTGGTAAACATCATGAACCAAATAAGAAATAACGGTCCAATATAATTCAAACGGATTGATTAGATCAGGACGACTATCATGAAATTTCATATAGTATGTATAAGGGGTCACAGATTCTTCCTTCATATCGTCAAACATATCTGTGAAATCATCAGACAGTTGATTGTATATTCCATAAAAGAACGTTCTATCTTCAAAACCCTTATCCTTAGGAGCATTAATTATGGATCGAACAATTAACCGTGAAGAAGATGATTTTAAAATAATCGGTATATAAAGATCTTCATTTGTATAATGAGCGTTGGATAATTTCTTTAATCGATCCACTTCCTGAGAATGAAAGAACACATAAGACTGTTCAAGGAATGATTCTACTGTTTCCGGTTGCTGGTGTTCCTTTATATATTCAAAGGCTTCCACGAGCTCTCCATGAATAAAATGAATCAAGTTAGCATTCCTTCCCGTCCACTCACCTAAATCCGACACAGAACCTGTAATTAATGTAGTACGTATGAAATTAGAATATTTCTCTTTCTCTTCCACAGATAAGACATTAGCATCGAGAAGATCATCGATAAAGGGATAGGTTAAACCGTAGGAATAACCTAATTTAATTGCTTCATCAAGTTTCTTCGTACGTTCTTCTGCAGAGGTCTCATCATCCATCTCTTCAAATGCGTGCATGACTACCCCACCAAGGGTTTTAATAAGTTTTCGTTGGGCATGCTCAGCATCCATCCCATTTGGAATATTGAAAGCTACTGTTTTTAACTTGTTTATCACCCATAAAATAGATGACTCAACACCTTCTTTCTGGGCCCAGCGATACAAGCCAGCCATGCTAAAGATCTCTGTATTTTCTCCTCGGTCGTTAGTCAAGTGATCCTTCAAGTCTTCTACGACATTTCGAACCCTATCCTGTGTAAAAGATGAATCTAAGTCCTTTCCTAAATCTCTCATATATATATATGAGATGCTGCGATCTAGATATTTATCCAGCTTATCTGTGCGATTTAGCCATTGAATATAACCGTGGTACCCAAGAGTACTAGAATTTCGCTTTTCGCTAGAAAAAAAAGATATTAATGCATGACGATGATTAATATGATTGGATTTCCATGATTGTATATCTTTTGTAAGTGTAGAAACAAAAGATTTTTTTACGAACTCGTCATGAAGCAAATCAAAATATTGAGCCGCTTTCTGTTCAGCTAACAGATAGCTATCATTAGCCTTCTTTATTAATTCTTCCATACTACACTACCCCTACTTAATCTTTTTATGAAAACGAAACTATTAATCTGTGATTGTCCCTTTAGAAATACAGATTACACAATATTATTAGAAGTATATGTGAAAATTTTCTAATGATTTCAAAAGAACTCTGTATAGCTCTTTTTATTTTATCATTATAAGCTTTATGTATGAATAGTCTTTGAGACGAATCACACGAGTCTCTGATTTAGTTCAAAACTGTTGAATTGAGTTTTCCACCTTGCTATTTCTATGATGAATATGAAAGCGTAGGTGCTGAATCTGGACGTGGCTGTTTCTATATAATAGCTACATTCAGCAATTTCTTAAATTTCATAATACAATTAAAATAGGGACAAGGAGCCTGTCTCCTTGTCCCTAAGATTAACGATATTGGTGAAGTTTTTCACCCTCAGCAGCCATCCACTCATACTGATGAAGTTTTAATTTGAATAAAGTAATTGGGTCGCGATGGATTTCAGGATTTTCTCGCATATTACTTAGTAACTTTTTATTTTCTTCAATTTCAACATGGGTTTCTTCTAACGTTCTATTCAATACTTCATATGGATTCTTATAAAACATGCTGATATCCCATTCCAAAGATGTTTCGAATATTTCAAACTGCTGCATAAATTGCTTCGTAATGGATTCAGCTATTCCACTATAGTCTTTACTTTCTATCAATTGCTTATATTTATTATGGAGCATTTCCTTATTTTGTGGTATGGCTCCAAACAGTTTCCCTGCACTCTTTAATAGCAGCTGTGAAGGTGTAGAACGCATGAGTATATTAACTTTCTCTAACTGTATGGTTCTTCTCGTTAGCCGATCAGCATCTCTTCCCCAATCATCCAACACCTTATCATCATATTCCAATGCGATTTTTTCTTCACCGTATAAGTGATTAAAACTGACGCTCATTTCATCTAAATATGTCTGACTTTCTTGAAATTCTGCTTCACTTTGCTCTATCCATTGTTGAATCTTTTCCCTAAAACTAGGTAGAACCGTGTTTTGTAAATAATCATTCATTCGTTTATTCATTTCATCATTCAGCTCGATATGAATTTTACCAAATTCACTTTCCTCTGTGACGAGCTCTGAGCAATTACGGAGCAACTCCGGAATCTCTTGCCTCAATTCTTCGGCAATTTGGTCTTTAATTTTACCAAATGAATTTTTAATAATTCGTACTTGCGTTTCTTCCATATCACTCAATTGATTAATCGTTCCTTTAAGTTTCGTAAGAATATCTTCATCCCATTTAATCGTATCAATAAATGAATTTTCCATCTCAACTCGTTTTCCGAGCAGAAAGTCAATCGATTCCTTAATGTAGTATAGAATACTATTCATACGAGTCTCTTCAAGATCGTACTGATTCTTCGATTTAATGAATGTAGACAACTCGTTTAATAAACTATCACTCTCATAATACTCTGAAAAAGAAAATACCTTTGCCTCTTTAAAATAAGTTTTAATTCGCACTTTGGTTTGCTCAACTAGCTCTAGAGCCTCCTGGCTATTCGCTTGTAAGTCCATCTTACTTAACAGAAAATCAATAGGTAAATCTGGTAGTTGTTCTTTTATTCTAATAGCAATATCGAGCTCCTTACCGGTCAAAATGGAGTTAGCATTCAAAACAAACAACATACTATCGGCCAAATGGAGATACTCAAATACATCATTTCTTATTTTCCCATGATTTGCGAGGTCCGGAGTATCAATTAAGGCTAGCTTATTTTCATGCAAGAAAGTTATGGGCATCTTACAACGTATATATGTGTGCGCATCTTTTGTTGAATTTTTAAATTGATCGAAATCAGTTATATTTGTCACCTTATCGTCGGTGACGGCATGTATTTCAGCTTCATCCGCATCCTTAAAAAGAATTGTTGCTGAAGTTGAATCTTCCAAAAGTTGCTCGTTAAGCAATGTATTAACAAAGGCAGATTTCCCATTCATTGCTGTCCCTGATATAAGTAGATGGTAAGAATCAAAATCTACTACTTCTTGAATCATCCATTCAAGACGTTCACTCAAAGCTATCTCATTTACCTCCGCCCATTTGCCAATAGACTTGAATAAACCAAGTACTAATTCCAACATATCCGATTTTTTTGGTGACTGATTTAGTAAACCTTCAGCTTGATTAACGACAGAAGCTTCTATACTCGATGGGAAAATCTCATTCCAAGCCAGTATTGCCGATGAAGAGATTAAGACATCTGAATCGGTAGCTAACTTCATCCAATTGACTAAGTGATTAGGTATAATATAGGAAAACTCTGTTATTAGATACTGTCCATTAATTAACTCAAAGTATGTTTCGTTATATTTTAATGAAAGATTCTTCCATGTATAAGAACGTTCCTGCTCGATATTTAGAAGGAGATGGTTAATCTCTTTTAGCCAGGAAAAATACAAATCATTTTGTTTATAACTATTCCAAAATGTAATAGTAAGGCGTTCAAAATGAACAAGGTCGATATGATATAATGCCAGCAAAGCCTCACTAAAATAGTTCGGTTCAACGACTACTGTGTGCCCTTCTTTTACATACGCTTCTAAAAAACCAAACCACGATAGTGACTCCGTGCGAACGGCTTCATTAACCGCTAGTTCCACCGCATTTTTAAAATCATGGTTGTCCTCAAAGAATGTTCGTGCCATATCGGTAACATCGGGATAGTCCGGATTTAAATCAACTGCTTTTTTAATAGAATCAGCAGCCATCTCAAGATCTTCGAATTGTATGTATAAAGAAAATAACTGCAAAAGCACTTCGGTCTTTAAGACATCAGAATCTGTGTCAATTTCCTTATAAATGCCCTCAGCAATTGCAAGCTGATTTAATTCGTAATGGGCATCCGCTAAATTCATCTGTGCCCATGGCTTTAACTCGTCATTCAGAATGTTTTTCCACTTAAAAATAGCCGCTTCGAAATCTTTATTTAAATAGTAAATTTCCCCTTGTGCAAAGCGAATGTGCGACAAATCAATGGCTTCATTCTGTTGCTCTATATAATATATTTCACCCAAGGCTTTGATTGGTTGTGTATTTTCATTACCTTCCATAAAGGTCTTATAATAGGATTTACTGATTAGTTGCTTCTCTAGTGTCATCTTGAAACCCCCACAATACTAATTTAGAAGTATGAATATCAGTCCCTTAACAATTATATAGAAAAGCCTTTAGTTTTTTTGCTAATCATGATCTTATAAATTGTCATTTTCGTCAAGATTCATCCTCTATCCTTATATAGTAACAAACATTGACCAAACAAAATGTTTCATTTCCTTTTCATTTCTTTTTCATTTCTAACAGGTATCTTCCCATGTTCAAAGATTGATAAAGTAATTATTATATTCGCACGTGTAAAAGGTGCAAATCCTTCCTACTTTTAACATGTAATAAGTCAATTGTCACGTGTATTAATTACTGTTAAGAATCCCATTCTTTGGTATTTCCATTTGAAAGTGAGTACCCTCTGAACTACTTTGTACCACATATATATTTCCCAGATGTTCAATAATCGTCTTTTTAACAAATGGTAACCCAAGCCCCATTCCAGCTTCACTGAAGGAGATAAATGGATCAAAAATAACTTCCCAGTTACCTTGAGGGATTCCCTTACCTGTATCGTGTAAATGAATGACAATACTTTCTTCAATAACCTCCGTACAAATCACGATTTTTTTATCTTCTCTTTCTTCTGGCATTGATTCTACGCTATTTTTTATTAAATTAATAAATACTTGTTCAAGATTTGCCTTGTTGACATATGCCTCAAGTGGTTGATAATTATTAGTGAATTCGACTTTCACATCATGCTCATTCAGCATCTCTGATAAAAAGGCAATAGAACGATTAATAATCAATTCTAAATTCTCTTTTTTTAATGAAACCGCAGAGAATTCGAGATAATTTTTATAATTATTAACCAGTCCTTCCAAATGGTCAGACGACTCTTGAATCATCTCCAGAGCACTCCTACCTTTCTCAGATATATTTTCATTTTTACCAAGTAGACTGGAGAATCCCTTAATTATTTGATTGGTATTTTTAACCTCATGGATCAAACTCCCTGCTAGATTTCCTGTATAATCTAACTTTTTTTGCCGCTCCATCAATTGATAATAACTCGACTTCATATGTGTATTCATTTTTATAAACTCATGTACAATCAAAACCGAAAATATAATAACACCAATGCTACTAGATATAACACCCATTTCAGGGAAAAAGTTCAGAAAACCCGATACGATTACGATAATAGAATACATGCAAAAAGCCCTTAGAAAATTCCTCATATTAGAATTAATCATTTTGTTTGTTGCCAAAAACACTAGTATCATAAGCAGGACAAAGCCGCACATGTGTAAGAAGTATGCCCAATGCATCGAACCATATAAAGGGAAGTAATAGTCGATAGGTAAAAAGGTTGTTCTACTCATATTTAAACCTTCGATACCTAACGATGACCAGTTTATGAAGTAAATAATACTACTCCAAACAATTAGAAAATAAAGAACCTTTTTATCGAAAATTCTAATTAAAATCTTCCACCCCCAATTATTTTCCTTTAATAGGGTAGGTTCATTTTTTATTATAATATGCGCTATGTAAAAGACGATAGGAACAGAGAAAGTCGGCCCAATCCGAAACAACTTAAATAGAACAAGAACAACCTCTTCTGATAAGACATCTGCAAAATACAGTATTCCTACATCTAACTGCCAAATCGCTACTAACAGCATATAGATACATAAAGCCGTTGACAATTTAGATTCTTTATATATACTTTTTAAACTTAGGGCTAAAACCAAAGGCATAAGCCCGATCGTACAGATTAACAATCCTATAATCATACTATTTACCCCTCTTATCCTTTAAGAGTAATATATATCTAAATAATTATAACAGTAATTTAATAGAATAATTTACTTTTAATAAAAGAAAGTGAAAAGTGAAAAGTGTCTGCAATATCAACTATATTTTATTTTTTTCATTAAACTATTTAAATCAAACATTTAAGTCTGTATCTAGAAAAGCTAAAATGTTGTTAATCGAGGCAGCAGAAAGGAAACAAGACACTAAATAAACTTTTCTGCTTATGCAGTTAAAATTGTTACCAAATAACTACAATTTTCAAAAAATATAATTGGTTACAAATGAAATCAATCTAAAATATCTTTTTTTACTTTTTTTGTCATAAACTTCACATATATTACAAAATACGGTAGCAATTACCTATATCCAAAAATAGGTACTATCTATTATATTCTACTTATGGACTATTTTTGAAAGAGGATAATACATGGAACAAAAATTGCGAAAAGAATTAATTTATAATGAACATCTTATAAGTAAAATCGAGTTTCTTAGAATTAGAATGATTGATTCTGGACTCAGATATGGATTAGCACACCCTACAACAGTGCGTCTTAGTCAACAACTAGACAAATTGATGCTTATTAAACAAAAAGAAATAAAATG
The DNA here is from genome assembly GCF_030282825.1 of Aquibacillus rhizosphaerae. Classification (GTDB taxonomy): domain Bacteria; phylum Bacillota; class Bacilli; order Bacillales; family Amphibacillaceae; genus Aquibacillus_C; species Aquibacillus_C rhizosphaerae. The sequence goes on along the minus strand of NZ_JASTZU010000048.1, from coordinate 22,434 downwards.
ATGAAACTTTGATTTACCTTGATTCTATAGTTTGTAGCTGAATTAATAGAGCTACTAACTAGTTTTCTAATTAAGAATCAAGTATGTTAGTCTGTTTTCATCTTATTATTGGGGACAACGCTATGGAGAAATGGTAGATTCTCATTAATTAAACACTTACTGTTAAAGAAAGAACCACTTTTATAAGTTATTCTGACGTCAAGTTATGTTAAGAATTCCATTTTTGGGCATTTCTATTTGAAAATGTGTTCCCTCTGAACTACTTTCTACCACATATATATTTCCTAGGTGTTCGATAAGTGTCTTCTTAACAAATGGAAGTCCTAGACCCATTCCTCTTTCATTATAAGATATAAATGGATCAAAAATACTTTCCCAGTTCCCGCTAGGAATCCCTTTCCCTGTATCTTTTAAATGAATGACAATACTTTCCTCAATAATCTCTGTGGTAATCTGAATTTTCTTATCTCTTCTATCTTCCGGCATTGCTTCTATACTATTTTTTATTAAATTAATAAATACTTGTTCGAAATTCGTCTTGTTGACATACGCATCCAATGGTTGATAATTATTAATAAATTGAATTTTCACACTATGTTCATTGAGAATTTGTGATAAAAAGTCAATAGATTGGTTAATTATCATTTCTATGTTCTCTTTTTTTATTGAAACAGAAGAATATTTCAGATATTCCGTGTAATTATTAGCCAGACCCTCCAGATGTTCCGAAGATTTTTGAATCATTTCGAGAGCACTTTTACCTTTCTCAGACATCATTTCATTTTTATCAAGTAGATTTGAGAACCCTTTTATTATTTGGTTGGTATTTTTCACCTCGTGGATTAAACTCCCTGCTAGATTACCAGTATAATCCAACTTTTTCTGTCTCTCCATCAATTGATAATAATTAGACTTCATATATGTATTCATTTTTATAAATTCATGTACAATCAAAGTTGAAAAGATGATAACGCCAATGCTACTAGATATGACACCCATTTCAGGGAAAAAGTTAAGAAAACCCGATACAATCAAAAAAATAGAATAAATGCAAAATGCTCTCAAAAAATTCCTCATATTAGAATTGATCATTTTTCTTGTTGTCAAAAATACGATAAGCATTAAAAGGACAAAGCCCAACATATGTAAGAAATATATCCATGACAATGAACCATATATCGGGAAATAATGGTCTATATGTAAAAAGGTTGTCCTACTAGTACTTAAGTTTTCGATGCCTAATGGTGTCCAATTTAGAAAGTAAACAATCCCACTCCAAACTATCAAAAAACAAAAGATTTTTTTATCAAAGATTTTAATTAAGACTTTCCAAACCCAGTTATTTTCTTTTAATAGCCGTGGTTCATTCTTTATTATGATGCATGCGATGTAAAATACGATCGGGACTGAGAATGTTGGTCCAACCCGAAACAACTTAAATAGAACAAGCGCAGCATCTTTTGATAATAAATCTGCGAAGTACAGTATTCCTACATCTGCTTGCCAAATTGCTATCAAAAACATATAAATACATAACCCTGTAGATAATTTTGATTCTTTATATATATTTTTCATACTCAGAGCTAAAACCAGAGGCATTAACCCTATCGTACAAATTAATAATCCAATAATCATAGAATTCCCCCTTTATTATTGTTTACTTTATATAATCATACTTTTTTATATAAGCACAAGCATTATTCCCACCATATCCATGATTGGTGATTGCAACTTCTTTCACTTCTTGATAAGTTGTTTCCCTTATAATATTCATATTTTCATACCCTTGTTTGTTTGTTCGAATCGTTGGAGGTATAAATCCATATTGGATACTTAAAAGGGAAGAAATGACTTGTAAAATACCAATGGAACCAAAAGGATTTCCGTACATACTTTTAATAGAGGTGTAAGGGATTCTGTGTTCAAATAACTGTTTAGAACATTTTTCCTCTATTTTGTCATTAACTTGAATTCCAAGTGCCTGACTATTAATGTAATCAGGATTTCGATTTGTTGTTATTTCTTTTAAAGCTTTCAACATTTGCTCACCTTCAATATCCAAAGAAAAAATATAATTTCCATCATTATTTGAAATTACGTCCACCACCTCACCTTTGATGTGTGCTTTCCTTTTAATTGCATCTTCTTCTCTTTCCAAAACAATTACACCTGCAGCTTCTGACATAGCAAATCCAAGACTTCTTTCACAAAAAGGAACTGCCCCTAAATTAAGTTCTTGATTAAGTGGAAGAACCTTCGTTTTTGTAAATGCATATGTTGTCGCTATGCTTATTGGGCTATCCGTTCCACCTACGATTGCTACATCAATTTTACCGCTTTTCAAATAAAGCAAAGCATCCTCTATCGCTTCCATACTGGCTGTACAGCCTGTTGTGATTGTTTTTACAACACCTTTCACATCAATAAAATGAGCAATAGAAGCAGTAATACTGTGCATGTTAGCATAATGAGTAAAGGTGATTGGTATTTTTTTATAATTACCATCATTCGCTTCTTTTATTGTATTTTGATATAGTTCTTCACCAGATGCGCCTAAGGAAATTCCAAAGAAGACACCAATTCTCTTATCTTCTATATCTATATTTGCAGAATTCATAGCCTCTTTTGCAGCCACTATTCCTAGTTTAGTCACTCTGGGTAAGCGATTTATTTTTCTATCTAATTCATACTGTTCGAGTCCTTCTTTTACAAAACCGACTATATTCGTTTCATTATTAGGACCAGCACATTCCACAATCTCAAGCGAACAAACTCCCTTTTCTAAATTAGATACATATTGTTCAATATTGGTTGTGTTTGGAGCAATAACTCCGTAACCTGTACATACTATTTTCATTTGTTGTTTCTCCTCAAATAGTAATTTATACCTAAATTTAGTAGAACTAATTTCTCATTTTTATTTACAATAGATAATATTATTATACAAAAAAATAAACAAAAAGACTCATTTATTCTAAATTTAATATAAAAGAGAGTAAGTATTTGATGTTATAGTTACACCTAGTTGTAATGATTTAGATGGTGGAATTATTTCAGGAAAAACTACTTCGAAGTAAATATTGATGTATTTAAAAGAGATATATGAAGTATTCTTTCTATTGAAAATCTCCAGTTTTGATAACCAGAGTTCTTATTAATTTGAGGTAATAAATAAGTAGTGGAATTACAATTATTATAATGAACAAATTTAGAGTGATTTTATAGGATACAACGCAGCAAAATACCATAAAAAGTCTGTAAATCCTATAGCTTTAAATTGAGTTGCATTTTTATGGGGGGAGTCTAACTTTGTGAAAACTAAGTTCCATGAAAAAGACAATAAATTTGGGAGGTTTATTTTCAAGAAATCTATAAATTATTTACTTGATTAAATACCTTTTCTCACAAAAAACATTCTCATAGAGCTTTTTCCTATTAACTATCTTATGAAATAGAAAAAGATATCTTCGTCGAATTTTTTACTAACATATCAATGTGTAATAGAATCGCATGGTTTACACTATTTTTATGTCTTAAAAACATCCCAAACCTCTTGCTTAATTTATCATATATCATTATCACTTCTGTAGAGTAGGAAGCGGTGTAATCTTACATTCCAACAAGGGCATGATAAACTATTTTCCTCGACGAGAATGAATTTCATTTTGTTTTCCGAATTCGATAGCCCATCCTATTCAAGAAACTCTTCTATGGTATTAAAACATAAGCAAAAGGAGGGTATCACTAAAATGACACCCTCCTCATTAACTAAGGCTGAACAATTCCTACCCCAGCATATTGCGTAACTACTGATTTTACATCATTAACAGGTGTTAGCGTATAATTATACGGAACTGTATAATTTGTGGTAGAGGTCGTTGGCTGACTGCCAGAACTGTTTGTATATATGTTATTAGCAACATTCCAGTAACCTGGGGAACTACTATACCAGGCACCTAAAGGATCCTTTGAATTTTCAAATACATTATTCTCGACAAGCAGTTCAGCACCCATTCTAGCATTAATCCCTGTATCAATAATCCCTTCAAAATAATTATTATACAAATGACCTTCGCCATAACGGAAGCTAGGAACACGTGAATTTAAATCTTGAAAATGGTTATGATGGAACGTGATGTTTCGATCATTGCTATCACTATCAGATGATCCCATTAACATCGCCTTCCATCCATCATGGACATAGTTCCAGGAGAATGTGATATGGTAAGCATCACGTTTCACATCAAATAATCCATCATAATAGTCTTTGTCCACATTTAAGCTTGCATAAAGTTCGTTATGATCCACCCAAATGTTGTTTGATGGTCCCTCGATACTAATGGCATCCTTGTCACCAGTGTACACTTCATGAATGGTGAGATTTCGGATTATAATGTTATCCGCTCGCCACACTTTAATACCTATTCCGTCAAGCTCCCCGTTTGTACCAACACCTAATACAGAAACATCTGATACATCTTTAATATTGATTTTGCTGTCAGATGTATTGCCAGGCGTAATTGTACCATCAACATAAATAGTTAAAGGAGTATTATTATCTTTGTCCTTTAATGCCTGAACTAGCTCTTCACCAGTTTGAACAGTTACAGTATCCCCACCAGATCCGCCAGTCGTTCCTCCGTTTTGAGTGGAAAAACCTGTCATATCGAAATTAGGGGTGCTTGCAGAGACAGTTTGAAGCGACAAACAAAATAATAGTGTAACAAATAGACTGAGAGACAGCGACCTAAACAAATTCTTTTTCACTTTTTCCCCACGTCCCTTTCAAAAGATTTTTGATAATATTTAGGACTGACGAAGATGGAATAAAACATCACCCCTCCCTTCTCGTTTCTCACTTAAACCTTAACACGAAAACGCTTTCTTTTTAGTAATCATTTTCCCATATATTGGTTATTTTTTATATTTTTTACCATATTAAAGGCTTAAAAAGGATAAAAAGTCTATAAAAATAGTTGGGATAGTTAGCCTTTGTAGTTTTACACCTGAGATATTGATTATTTTCTATATACAAATCCAGATTTTATAGATTAATAATTTGAGAAAGTTTCCTCCTTTTCTTTAGCTCTTCACTATTAAGTTCAGCAAGGAAATAAGTTTTTATCAAATATACAACTATACGACTTCGATATTTAGATAGATAATAAACCAATAATAGCTCCTGTAACAACTTTTTTATATGTATAGTAGGAATATTACTAAGTTCTATTTTACGACCAAATCTACTTTCTCCTAATTATAAAATATTATTAAAACACTAGCTTCTAAATCATCAATCTTATCAGAAGTATAAGCCTTCTTTAAAAAAAACTGAGAGGAAGATTTCAACAAATTAATGATAGTTGAATCTTCCTCCTCAGACTTTTTTGTTAAGACAAGCCTTAATTGCGAAGATTATATTATAAAACCTTCAGACAAACCAAATAAACGAGAGTACTTCACCATTTTTTTCCTATTTTCTCATTAATGTACGATTAAATCATAAAAGATTAGTCATTCTCTGGTTAGAACAACCTTAATACCTCGGCCATCCATTCGAATCCCAATATAAGTCATTAATTAATAACCTTGGAGCTCCATCATTATTTGCATCATAGGCATGTCGTACAATAATATTGTTATTATAGACATCTTGATGCCCTGGTCCAATCCACCTGTTATTTCCAGCATCCAAGATGGTGCCTCCACCATTTAACATATTAATACCGTTTTTATCATAGTAAGGACCCGTAATATTCTCAGATCTTCCGTAAGCAATTTTATAATCACTATCTACACCTTGACAACAGTGATCAAAAGAAACAAATAAGTAATAGTAACCATCTTTATAGGTGATATTAGGAGCTTCGATAGCATGATCAGAAACGTTAGGTCTTGCGGCAATGGAATGTATTTGTCCCGTTGGTTTCATTGTGTTTGAATCTAATTTTGTTAACTTGATTCCACTCCAATAAGAACCAAAGGAAAGCCACGGTTCTCCATTTTCATCAATAACCAAATCTCCATCGATTGCATTGTAGTTGTCTGAGGTGGTTGAACGTATAACTAAGCCATCATCTCTCCAGTTACCAGAGTTGATACTTTCTGTTGAAGTTAAACCTATTAGTGAGTTGTTAGAACCAAATGAGGAAACAGAGTAGTAAACCCAATACCTTCCATTATAATATTGAACATCGGGTGCCCATTGATTACTTTCATGGTTTGGAACATACCTACTCCACCAGGAAAGAGGTTCCGGAAAAATTACAGGTGTTGCATTCCAGTTTGAACCATCATCCGATCGTAACACGCGAATACCATTTTGATTAACCTCTCCTGTTCCAAAAGCCCACCAAGTATTTCCTTCTTGAGTAATAGAAGGGTCATGTAACATAGTATCGCCTGTTACCTCCCAAAAATCAGCTGATGCAATCGGTACAAGCATTAGGAGCATCAATGTGGATAATAATAACGTCTTCCATACAATTGTTTTTTTCATTAAATTCTCCTCCTTTATATTTTCGTTTCGGAAACTTACTAAACCTCCTTTCCTATAGTTAACAACATATTGTAAGCGTTGTCAAAACATTGTGCGTACAAGTTGTTTTGTAAAGAGACAATATTGTTTTGACTAGAAAATGGTTTTACACACCATAAAACAGTAAAACTCAGTCAACAACAAGACAAGATCGTCATTCTTTTTGAATAACTGAAAATCATTGGATAAAATACACTGCACTTACTATATATAAAAAACCTTTACAAACTAGGTAGTATTTCTTTACTACTGTAAATACGGTACGGGGGCCTTTGAAATTTTTTTCCTTGGACTTGTTTAGTCATGGATTGATTTTCCCTTCTTAGAAATCCAAACATTTTTATGATATATAACTAAGGATTATTGTTATGTAATCCTTACTTCCATTTAGTCTCTATATGAATCTTCTAAATAAACACTGCTAACCCTTAGTTTAATAAGCAGCATCTAACTTTAAAAGGTGCACTATTTAAGTGGAATTCTGAAGAGTTTTGATTAACCAAATCTTTCACTGAACCTGAGCCCATTAGTTTACCTTTATTAATAATTAAAATTTCTTCACATATATTTTCTATTTACTAAATGAGAAAATAAAAAGAAGAGTTTTATTCTTTACGCAAAGAGCAATTGATGCCTAGCTGCAGTATAGTATAATTTTAACAATATTTACATAAGGTTAAGAAATTACATTTACTACCAGACATTTTTGTAATACTATTTTTTATTATGGCCCTGGAGAGAAAGTAATCTCAACAGGAAATAAGGATGCAAAAACAGCAAAGAAGTTATTAACTGATAAACGTTTTGACAAAAAGGATAATAGAAAGTAGGTATTATTAAATTGGAAAATAAATGGTTTGTCGTGAATCTTTTATATAAATCTATTAATTCAGGTCAACAGAATATTCCTATAGAGCTTAAAGAAGTAGATCATAGTGAGGAAGAAGTATTTGAAGAACGACACTACTTAATTAGAACATCGAATCGAAAAAACGCTGAATTAATAGGTGAGGATATAGCAATCAAAAATGAAAATAAATATAATAATATTTATGGTGAACAGGTTTTTTGGAAATATGAAAAATTTCTCGAATGTTATGAGGTTATTGATGAGTTAGACAGTGGTGCAGAAATTTACTCACGCCATATCATATCTGCAAAAGGAACTACTACTAACGAGATAATTAATAGGTTTTTTCCTGAAGATTAAATGAAAGGGCTGGGCTGACACATAACTAGCCAGAAATAACAAAAAAGATTTTGGTCTATAAACAAGGATTACTTGATTCATGTTATACTCTTTACACATAAGGATACCTCCGATAGTTATGGTGTGGTTACTTTAATTTTATCAGATGGTATCCTTTTTTTACTTATTTAAAATACAAACTATAAAAATAAAAAAGTGGCACCCACCAATTATAAATTGGAAGGGTACCACTTTTTTATTGCCTTATACTGAGTCTTGTCCCAGCCTATCGTTATTCTTCAGTGTCCTCATTTTTATCAAGTAAATCTATATCGACACCATTTTTTTCCCTTTCTTCTTTAAGCTCATAGTACTTTGCAATGATTCTTTTTCCTATATTATGATGAACAGCGTATTGGCTCTTCGATGGTTTATTTTTAGGTACGACTATCGCAAAAGCTACTTCTGGATTATCGTATGGAGCATACCCAACAAGTGATAAATTTTCTGTTTCGGTTTCATATCCATCATCATATTGGAGGTTTTGAGCTGTACCGGTTTTCCCAGCTACTTTGTATTTTTCATAACCTTCCCATGGACCTCTTGCCGTCCCTTGTGAACCATGAAACACATTGATAAAACCTTGTTGGACTCTTTCCAGATACGTATCATCCATCGAAACCTTATTTAAGACATCCGCATTTTTGCTCTCCACAACTGGTCCCAACTCTCCTTTTTCTGGTTCTGGTTGTCGTATTTCATTGACCAGATGTGGGCGTATTCTGTACCCATCATTAGCAATAGTGGACACATATTGAGCTAATTGCAAGGTTGTGTACGTATCATATTGACCAATGGCAAGGTCTAATAATTTACCTGCAATCGTATCTTGTCCTACCACGCCAGTAGCCTCATAAGGTAAATCAACTCCAGTCTCTCCGCCTAAACCAAACTGATTGAAATAATTTCGCATAGTTTGGAAAGAATTCCAGTCAAAGCCACGTAGAGGTTGATTATATTGGTAATCTGCACCACTCATTCGTAAAGCAATATTAAACATATATACGTTTGATGACCGTTCGATAGCTTTTAAGTCAGTAGGTGATCCTAAATAATCTGAATAGGATGATTTTTCAGGTGTCCCTGCAATTTTAATAGCTGTATCTTGTATTGATTCTCCAATATGAACTACTCCTGAATCATATCCCGACAATAGAGTAGCACCTTTTACGGCTGAACCTGGTTGGTGTGCATCATAGATGACCCGGTAGGAATGATCCTTGTACTCTCCATCCTCTCGATCATAACGTACACCGGACATTGCTAAAATTTCGCCCGTCTGTGGATTCATCATCGCAACAAGGGCATCTTCTAAATATCCATTATTATTCCTACTCATTGCCGTTTGCAATTCTTCTTCTACAATCTGATCCACTGCAATTTGGAGTTCCATATCCATTGCTAATACTAGGTCATTTCCGCTTTGACCTTCCATCACTACCTCAGAACCAACAATTTCTTCCGAATTATTGATAGTGAATTGAACTTTCTCTTTTTTTCCTCTCAACACACTTTCATATTCTTGTTCTAGTCCACTGGTACCTACACGATCATTACGACTATATCCATGTGTTAAATAATACTCTCTATTTTCAAATGGAATCCCTTCATCAGCGGTTGTAATTCCCCCAATGAAACTAGCGAACGTATTATCGAATAGTGGTTTCCGTTTCCAGTCAGTCGTAGCATCAATCCCTTGTAATTCAGGTAAATGTTCTGCTACTTGTGCATATTCTTTTTCTGTTATCCCCTCATTCACCACTATATGTGGGGTAAGTTCAGACGCTTGATCCAGTTCTAGTTTAATGGAAATAATGTTTAATACTTCATCGGTCCATTCAATCGCTTGTAAATCCTCTTGCGTGATTCTTTCGAGCATTAATTTATATTGTTCACCATTTTCCAATTCCTCTAGCTCTTTTTTAGTTAGTCTACCTTGTGCTTCTTTCGTGTTTAATAGATACCAATATTCTTTCTTGTCTCTCTCGCGGACATTATCAGTTAACTCTTTTTTGTCTTTTAACACTGTGATGTATTGACTAAGTTTTTCGGCTAAATCTAAACGGTCCATGGCAGACTCACCGTTTTTTGATGGAGTATAGGTAATTGCTTTGACAGGATCATTATCTAATATTAATCTTCCGAATCTATCAAACATTTTCCCTCTAGGCACTGGTTTAGTAGATGACGTATTATCTGTCTTATTAATCTTTTGTTGTGCTTCTTCTCCATTTAGTATTTGAACGACTCCAAGTTGAAAGATTAACAAGGAAAATAGGGCGAATACAAAAATAAATAATATATTTAAACGAAAGGGTATCTGTATTTTTTTCTTCTTCTTCAATTGATTCACCCCTTTTTTTACAATTTCTAACATCACTATACACCTTTTAAGAGGAAATTTATAACATTATTGTACTAAATTACAAAGAATATTTAAAAATAAATGTTAAATCTCCTTCTGTTACTTGTAAGTACTTCTAATCTACATTGTTATAACCTATTTAATCACTTTAATCTAATAAACTAGGACGGATTATTTGTCTGCATTTGAGACCATTCATTTCATCCACACTGTTAAAAAATAAATTTCTAACCCAAAGGCCTCTCAGTATTATTGAGAGGCCTTTTCCTTCACCATCCCAATTACTATACCATCATTTCTATTATTATTATTTACCTTGTAGTTGATTTAGTATCATTTTAAATCATCGTCTTCTGACATATCATTTAATCTATTGGATTCCACCAGTTACGAAGAGAATCAAATCCAAATTCAATCTTTTTGGCAAGAGTTATGGCGTTTAAATGTTCCTCTTATTCAAGATCCCTTCCACAATTACAAACTCACATCTTTCCTTACCATGCTCTGCGATTTGACGAATAAAATCAATGGAAAGGTTCCCTTCTCTATCGTGAACCTTCAACATTTCTCGGCGTACTGTATCCCGGGAAACTAAAAGTCTTATTAGATTAATATTTATCGGATTATTAATAATTACTGATTGGAAATCAAAATGAATTAAATTTGCTCCTACGTAAAAAAAGAACAAGCTATGTTTAGCTCGTTCTTTTTTTATGGTTATTATAAAATTGATAATCCAACCATAGAAATAATAGGGATAGCTGACAGTAACGCTATTCCAATAAAACATAGTGAATTTATTGAATTCCTTGCTTGATTTGACTGTTTCTCGTATCCTATTATATCTCTTCTCGCAGCCCACACATTGATTAACGCAATGGATTCAACAAGTAAAATGATAACTAGCGGAATAATTATACTTATTTCTTCTGTCACGCTTTCCATTTGAATAAATGCAAAAACAATTAATATGATTGGCACTGATTCCGCAAAAGCAACATGAATAAAAAATTTCGTAAGCTCCTGTTTAATAGAATCTGTGCTCACTGACTGACCTTGTTCTAACTTATTGCCAACTTTCTTCATCAAGTTTTTAAATGCCATTAATATGCCGAATACGCCTATAACTGTAGCTATAGCAAATAGCCATGCTGGGTTCATCATAACTTCCTCCTTTAATTCTGTTTAATCCATATAGGTCAATTATATTTACTCAAACCTGAATTAAAACAAAGTCTTATACTATAATATACATACCTATTAAATATCGAAAATGTTTCATTTTTTTCACTCTTTTTTCTTCAATTTATTTTTCATACTACGTCCAATTTCAAATATATAACCAGTTTACTGTAATTTTTATATAAAATGTTTCGTCTTATAAATAGAAAAGGTTATTCAGGAGGAGCTCCATGAAAACAGAAGCAGAGGTGATTACCAAATGGTTTGATACTTATATAGAAGATATATAATCCTTTTTAATTTATTATAGTGGCAGTGCAAATGTAGATGACCTGGTGCAGGAGCTATTTGTAGGATGGATAGCGTTATAGAATTTATGAGAGCTCTAGGGTCTGGTTTCGCTTAATAAATCAAAGAATACTTTTTAAAGTCCTTTACATTAATTTTAAAAAAGAGCAAATTGAGGTGAAAGAATGATAAGAAAACTAACTGTAATAACCACACTACTAGCTGTATTCTTTTTAGCAGCATGTCAAAATGAACCAGAAATAACTAATGAAACCGAGGTTCAAGAAGACGAAAACAAGCAATCATCCGCTCAACAGGATATGAATGAAGTTGAGTCTTCTCCATTTTCCTATGGTGCAGGAGTGAAAGGGGGACAATATGGCATTACTTTACAAACAGCTTACTCTAACTTTAATGAAATAGAAGAGAGTAATTATCCCTATATGGTAACCGCTGTTGTTGACGTAAAAAATGTAACCCAAGATAAAGAGTTAAATCCAGGAACGATTGCGTTTACATTATCAAGTAAAAACCAAGATGCGTCTTACCAAGGTGTATTACCAGAAAATGTGAACCCTTCAGACCTAACATTAGAGCCAGATGAAAACATCTCGCTCCAAGTTGTTTTTGAAGTAGAATCTATAGAAGAAGATTTTATTGTCACAGCTAGTATATTTAATGAACAAGAAATGGAAGCTCAATGGAAATTAGAAGGTTTAAATACTTTTCAATAGAACAAGCTCTCGATAATCTATCGGGGCTTTTTCTTTATATGGACCACCCTGACTATGGGGTGAGGAAACTCACTGTATTGCAGAAGAAATTTCGTACAAAAACCTGCAATCAAGCTGCTGACAGGTAGTAAAGAGCTGCATTTTATAGCCAAACTTTTTAATCAATATTAATTAGCCAATTGAAAATGTAGTTACAATACTTTCACTCTAGTTCTATTCTTCTCTCTCTTACCGGTGTCTTGCTGAAGAGAGAGTATCTTTGTATCGACTTCTTAGATCGAACGACATTGTCTAATTAAAGGGCGTCTTATAATAGTGAAACATTACACTAAAGATATTCGTCTATATAAGTTTAAAACACTATCTCTTGAGAAAGGTAGGTGCGATTTATGGAAATTCAATACGATTTACAACCAAAAGACATTTGGGCTACTACCAAAAACTCTCGCATCTTTTCTGAAAAATTGAGAGTTAGACTTTCCTATGTTCAATTTCTATTTTGGCCATTAGGAATCTATCTTGTCCAAGTAATTTTCTTATTAACTGATTCAGTTCCTGTATCTTTCGCACTCACATATCCAGTTTTTTACACTTTTATTGGGGCGTTTGTCATTGGTCCTCTTCTGCTAGAACTTCTTTTCTATGTCCAATACAAACGTTTTATTTCCAAACCTAAAAACCTTCATAACAAAAAGATTGTATTTCAGAAAGGGGGATGTGAGTTTACCACTCAAGAAAAAACTTTTTTATGAAATGGACTGATGTACATCAGGTTATAGAGGATGAGTCCTATTATTTTATATACATAAGTGATAGTAAGTGTTTCACTATACCAAAGGCTTGTATGGATGTAGATACGAATGAAGTGGTGAAACGAATACTTGGAGAGCATGTCATACCGTATATACAGCATCATTCTCAACCAATTTCGAATACGCTAGTAAAAATAGGTGTGATTTTTATAATTTCCATTTTGGGGTTATTGTTATTTGCTAGGTGGCTAGACAACTCTATTTATATATTGGAGCAAGATGCATATGACCTATTTGTTGGCATCGAAAACAATGCGAAATTAGATGAATTAAGTAATCTGACGTTAAAAGAATCTGTTATACTAAATGAAATACAACAGGTGGAACGAAAGGCATATTCCATCTCTGGTAAAAATCAAAAGCAAGCTGAATTAGGAAGAATAGAGGGTCTCCTTTACCATGCAAATGAACTCTTAATCGACAGAGATAAAATAAAACGAATTTTTTCTAGAGAAGAAGGTGAATACTGGAAAATAAATAACATCTCCGTCGAATACGTCTCGGATTATTTTATGACTATTTCTTATGGAAACCTTGGAGCAAATTCTCCAGAAACCGAAAGAAAAGTAGACTATCTAAAAATTGAGGCTCATATGGTTTCAAATGAAAATGCAGATATTCTTTTTAAAGAAGAAGAGCTTATCAAAGATACTCCCACAGATTTAACTGAAGATAAAGAAATAGGAATATATGGGACATTCTATCAGCTACATGAAGGTGAATCGCCGACAAACCCAAATGGAGAGACAATAGGAATAAATGACATTGCAGACATATATATTTTAGTACAGTGGAAAAATAAAATGACTGATGAATTACAAGAAGAAAAGATAGTATTTGTCCCGTAGCGAGGGAATACTTGTAAACCACCAGCATTTACGATATTTTACAGATCTTCTGTTCTTCTGAATTAGAGAAACACGACCTTCTATTCTGGTCGGCTTTAAGAATTATTATTTGGTAGCCTGTTGAAACCACTCCGTAGAAGGGTGAAAAGAGGATTCCTTGAGGTTTAAGAAGATGCTTCCTTTTTCACGATTGATTCCTTGAAAAGTGTTGTAACCACCATAATACTAACTTTTGCAAAAAAATTAATTCCAAATTCCTCCCTTTTTAATATAAAAAACTGTTATATGGTATGGTATTATACATACTAACATAATAAATAAAAGCGTTTTCTTATGTACTTCAGTAGATTAAAAGGAGGTAGTTTAAAATGAAAGAAAAAAAACGGAAATCATTAGGATGGGGAAGTCTATCATTACTCTTATTTCTCATAGGTTTATCACTTTATAATGTCGTATTGAAAGAAAGGGGCCAATTGGAGATATTATCCTAGATTATTTTAATATTAATTTATCAAGTGTTGTGTTCACTATTTTATTTTTGATTTGGGCTGTAATTCTTGGAAAGAAATATAAAACCCATCTGTTTGCAAAGATTAGTGTTATTCTTTCTCAAATTTTCTTAGTTCTCTATGCTATTACATTCATTGCAATGGGCATTGAAAGTTTAATTAACATATTATTCTAAACAACAGATTTTCTCTCCGATATCTTAGTAGTTTAAGAGGTACCACAGAGTCATTTTTTACTAATAGAAAAAATGAAACCCTTTACAACAAACAACATGCTATCATATAAATAAGATCCCCCGTGATTTAAACACGTAATTTCTTAACGTAGCTTGATCGAAGCAAGAGGCTACTCGCTTAAAAAATATATTTAAAAGAGAATCCCCCTTTAACTTTTTCCGAGCGTGCTTTTGGGTGGTTTTCTTTTTAGATTTTTCATTTTGTTTCCTCTCACTCATATTCTCTATTCCTTCCTACGTTTTCTGAAAAATGCGACCAACTCAAATGGGCCATCTCATCAGAATTAATTACCTTACAATTCTCTCATTTTTCAACCGTAATTTTCGTCCATCTCTATCACTTAGCTCTTTTTATTACAATCTTATCTTCTAATATAGGTATAATCGGGTGCCTTTCAATCATTTTTTTAGTTAGAGCCTATTGGAGATAGTTTACTCTTCTTGACTGTTAAATCGGGGCCTGACGTTCAGCGATAATAATAACCTATTACTCTCACCTACCCATCTCACCCTCAAACCCGCATCACATCAACATTCTCACTTGCCCCTCTTTTCTCCATAAAAATAATAACTTACGATTTCTTATACTTTTCCTCTCACTTTTCTCATTTTTTTTCACGCGTTTCTATTAATACAAAAAAATAATAACTTACGACTGACCTTGCCTCATGCCTTGTTCGAATAGGATTCGGCTGAGGTTTGCGAGAATGTTATCATGCTATTCACAAGTTTTTATTCTCACTTTTGGTCGATTTCGTAAGTTATTATTAGTATTAATTCGTTGTTAATTTTGGGTTACAACCTTAAATGTATCTCAGCAACGGCTTCCACATGACCTGTTTGTGGGAACATGTCGACTGGTTGTACTTGTTTTGTTTCATAGCCACCATCTTCTAAAATTCGAAGATCTCGAGCTAAGGTTGACGGGTTACAGGATACGTAAACAATACGTTTTGGCTTCATTGTAATCATCGCCTCTAATAATGCCTCGTCACAACCTTTTCGTGGAGGATCAACAACAATCACATCTGGTTTTAATCCTTGAGCTGTCCACCAAGGCATTATTTTTTCAGCTTCACCTACATAGAACTCTGTATTTTCAATATTATTTAGCTTAGCGTTTTGCTTTGCATCTAAAATTGCTTCTGGAACAATCTCAACACCATATACCTTCTTAGCCTTTTGTGCTAAAAACAAGGAAATTGTTCCGATTCCGCAGTAAGCGTCGATTACCGTTTCTCCACCTGATAAGTTAGCATATTCAAGAGCCTTATCATATAATTTCTTTGTTTGTGGAGGGTTTACTTGGTAAAAAGATTTTGCTGAAATTGCAAATTTTATATCACCAATCGTATCGTAGATATACTCTTCTCCCCACAATACTTTTGTCTTTCTACCTAAAATGACATTCGTTTGTTGTTTATTTACGTTTTGTACAATTGATTTAATTTGCGGATATGTTTCATGTAATTCCTTCACAAACTCCTCTTGATGGGGAAGTTCTTCCGTTCTCGTTACAATTACAATCATTGTTTCTTCTGTTGCTTGTCCTGTACGTACCATAATATGACGCAAAACGCCCCTATAGCTTCTCTCATCATATGCTGTAATACCAAGGCGATCAGCCATGCGACGGACTGCTTCAACCATACGATCATTTATTTCTGCAGTAATGACACATCTATCCATTCCTTCAATAATTTCATGGCTTCTTTTTCGGTAGAAGCCAGTAATTAGCTCACCATGTCGATAACCCACAGGGATTTGAACTTTGTTTCGATAACGCCATGGATCTTCCATTCCTATGGTAGGATGAACAGGAATATCTTCAATATGCCCAATTTTCCGCAACGTGTTTTTTACTTGGTTTTGTTTCATTTCTAGCTGCATGTTATAGCTCATATGCTGGAGCTGACATCCCCCGCATTGCACATATACATCGCAAGGCGGTTCGACACGCTCAGGACTTACTTCGTCAATATGTAATAATTTACCGAATCCAAAGTTCTTTTTCACTTTGATTACTTTAACCTTTGCTTTTTCACCTGGAAGTGCAAACGGCACAAATAAAGGGTAGCCATTCACTTTGCCAACCCCATCACCTTCATGCGTAATGTCTTCAAATGTAAGTTCAATCGTTTCATTCTTCTCTACAGGTGGTTTTTGTTTCACCATAAACATCCGTCCTTCATATCACTTGTGTCAAAAGCTTATCATAATTGTTGATGAAAGGAAAACACCAAGAATGCGACTCACTTCTTGTTATTATTTAACTAATTTCCCGGGAAATATGTGTGAATTTAGCGATTTATACGATGATGATTCGATTATATTTTCATTATCTAGATGCACCTATCATTTTATCTAGAAATACTTATATATTCGACACCAAAAAAAATGACTTGCATTACATAACAATGCTACATTTCGTTGAATAAGAAAAGAAAGAAGATGAAGCATTGTTAGCTATCTTCTTTCTCGTTATATTTTTCAAATTCAATAGGAACAAAATATTCAATGTGTTGACGTAAATTAGTAAAATCACCTGGTAGCAACCCACCAAATTCACCATCGACATTTAATTGCATTTTTTCTTCTGTGTGGACGATAATTCGTTTTGCCCTTGTATAAAAAATACGTTCATCCTCTAAGTGTGCTCCTCTTAATGCAAGAGATGCAATCCGAACAAACTCTGCTAGGTTCGCTTTTCTGAGGATTAAAAGATCAAACAATCCGTCTTCCATAGATGCGGCTGGCGCTAGTTTTTCAAAACCACCTACGGAGTTTGTATTTGCAACAAGGAATAACATGATTTCATCTTCAAAAAACTCACCATCATATTCTATTTTTACTTTTGTTGGGCGAAGCGATGGAAGCATCTCAATACCTTTTAAATAGTATGCTAATTGACCGAGTACCGTTTTCAGCTTACTTGGCACTTCATAAGAAAGCTCGGTCAATTTTCCACCACCTGCAATGTTCATAAAATATTGATCATTCACTCTCCCGATATCTAGAGCTCTAATATTATCACTTAAGATTATATCTACTGCTTTATGAATATTTCTAGGTATTGAAATGGCACGAGCAAAATCATTTGTTGTACCTACTGGAATAATCCCTAGCTTCGGACGGTTGTCTCGTTCGGCTATACCATTAATCACTTCATTGATTGTTCCATCGCCTCCAGCTGCGACAACAACGTCAAACTCCCTTTCAACGGCGACTCTTGCAGCCTCTGTTGCATCACCAGTAGCTGTGGTAGCATGTACCGATGTCTCATAACCAGCTTTTTCGAAACGTTCTAGGACATTTGGCAATTCTTTTTTGAATAGTTCTCGTCCAGAAGTTGGATTGTAAATAATACGGGCACGTTTCATAGGTCTCCCCCTATCTTCTTCATAGGCTAAACAATTCTATTCTACATCATAGTCGTTTTGTTAGAATTTGAAAAGTCCAGATATTTATTTGAATGGGGACTGTTCAAGTGAACAGCCCCCCTAAGCAAATTACATTACCTTTTATTCATCTCTTCTAAAAGAATCTTGTTAACCATAGGTGGATTTGCTTGCCCTTTCGTTTCTTTCATTACTTGTCCAACAAGGAAGCCTAGCGCACGATCTTTACCATTTTTGAAGTCAATAATCGATTGCTCGTTTTTATCCAAAATTACAGATATAATCTCAGTTAATTGTCCTTCATCAGAAATTTGAACAAGTCCTTTTTCTTTAACAATTTTTTCAGGGTCTCCACCTTTTTCAACAAGTTCAGAAAATACTTTCTTAGCCATTTTTGATGAAATCGTTCCATCTTCAATAAGTTTAATCATTTTGGCTAAACCTTCTGGAGTTAATGCTAAGTCAGAAAATTCTAGTTGTTGTTTATTCATATAGGCAGAGACTTCACCCATCAACCAGTTAGATGCTTGTTTCACTTCAGCACCTTGACCAATCGTTGCTTCAAAGAAATCAGACATTTCTTTGTTGTTTGTTAATACCATTGCATCATATGCCGGCAATTCTAATTCATTTATATATCTTTGTTTACGAGCGTCTGGTAGTTCTGGAATTTCTGCTCTAATTCGTTCCTTCCAAGCTTCATCAATGTATAGTGGTACCAAATCCGGTTCAGGGAAATAACGATAATCATCCGATCCCTCTTTAACACGCATTAGTAGTGTTTCTTTTGTTTGCTCATCGTAACGTCTTGTCTCCTGAAGAATTTCTCCACCAGCTAACAACACCTGCTCTTGACGCTTTTCCTCAAACTCTAGCCCTTTTTGAACAAAGGAAAAAGAATTTAGGTTTTTAAGCTCAGCTTTTACACCAAATTGTTCTTGTCCAATTGGGCGAAGTGAAATATTGGCATCACATCTTAGTGAGCCTTCTTCCATTTTACAATCAGAAACACCAGTATATTGAATAATATTTTTAAGTTTTTCTAAATAAGCGTATGCTTCTTCTGGTGAACGCAAATCTGGTTCAGAAACAATCTCAACAAGCGGTGTACCTTGTCGATTATAATCTACTAATGAATAGCCATCGTTATTGTGAGTTAGTTTACCTGCATCCTCTTCCATATGAATGCGAGTAATTCCAATCTTTTTCTTTTTCCCGTTAACCTCTATTTCAATCCAACCATTTTCTCCAATCGGTTTATCAAATTGTGAAATTTGATAGGCTTTTGGATTATCAGGATAAAAATAGTTCTTACGATCAAACTTCGTATCTGTAGCAACTTCACAATTTAGTGCCATTGCAGCTTTCATCGCAAAGTTTACTGCTTCTTCATTTAGGACAGGTAATACACCAGGATAACCTAAGTCAATCGGATTGACGTTCGCATTTGTCTCCGCACCAAAGGCATTAAAACTTGGACTAAATATCTTAGAGTTTGTTTTCAATTCCACGTGTACTTCTAAACCAATGATTGTTTCAAAGTTCATTACCTGTCACCTCCTAAATTAGCTTTTTGTTTATGAAAGTCTGTTGCTTGCTCAAATGCATGAGCAGTACGATAGATTGTGCTTTCATCAAAATGTTTTCCGATGATTTGTAATCCAATTGGTAAGCCTTCACTAGAGAGACCACATGGAATCGACATTCCCGGCACTCCAGCTAGGTTTACTGGAATAGTTAAGATATCATTTGCATACATTGTTAATGGATCATCCACTTTTTCTCCAATTTTGAAAGCTGGAGTTGGTGTTGTTGGTCCGATTATAATATCGTAATCTTCAAACACTTTATCAAAGTCATTTTTAATTAATGTACGTACTTTTTGTGCTTTTTTATAATAAGCATCATAATAACCCGAGCTTAACGCAAACGTTCCAAGCATAATACGACGCTTTACTTCATCACCGAAGCCTTCACTACGAGATAGCTTATACATATCTAACATATTTTCTGCTTTTTCAGATCTGACACCGTAGCGGACACCATCAAATCTTGCTAAGTTTGCAGATGCCTCTGAAGAAGATAATAAATAATAGGCTGCCACTGCATAACGAGAGTGAGGCAATGAAACCTCTTCCCATGTAGCTCCCATATTTTCATAAACTTTAAGTGCGCTCAGTACAGCTTCTCTTACTTCTGGTGCTACACCCTCTTGTAAGTATTCTTTTGGTACAGCAATTTTTAATCCTTTAACATCCTGCTTCATTGCATCCGCATAGTTAGGTATATCGATATTGGCTGAAGTTGAGTCCATTTTGTCATGACCTACAATTGCTTGTAATAGGTGTGCATTATCCTCAACAGTTCGTGTCAATGGACCAATCTGATCTAAAGATGAGGCAAAAGCAACTAGTCCAAAACGAGATACTAGTCCATATGTAGGTTTTAAACCAACCACACCACAAAATGCTGCTGGTTGACGAATAGAACCACCTGTATCAGATCCTAGCGAGAAAAACACTTCGCCTGCTGCAACCGCTGCAGCTGAACCACCACTAGACCCACCCGGTACGTAGTCTGTATTCCATGGGTTTTTTGTCGGGACATAACTTGAGTTTTCAGTAGATGACCCCATTGCAAATTCATCCATATTTAGTTTACCAATTGTAACTGTATTTTGTGCTTCTAGTTTTTGAACAACTGTCGCATCATATAATGGATCATTAAAGTTATCTAAAAACTGACTTCCACATGTGGTTCTTAGACCTTTTGTTACAATATTATCTTTCACCCCAAGTGGAATACCAAATAAGGCAGACGCATCTCCACCCAGTTTCTCATCTAACTGCTTTGCTTTTGCACGAGCAGCTTCTTCATTTAGTGTCAAAAACGCATTTACTTGCCCGTCTACTGCTTGAATTCTGTTATAGGATTCAGAAACTAAATCACTAACAGTTATTTCTTTCTTATGTAATTTATCTTGTATTTCCTTCAATGTGTAATCAAAAAGTGACATCGTTCTACCTCCTTATTCTAGTATCGATGGAACACGGAACTGACCATCTTGTGAGTCTGGTGCATTCTTAAGTGCATCTTCTCTTTCAATCCATTTTTTAGGTTCGTCCTTACGCATTACATTCTTAAGGTCTAACACATGCGTAGTAGGTTCTACACTTTCCGTATCTAGATCATTTAATAGTTCTGCATACGTGATAATGTCACCTAATTGTTTCGTCATTTTTTCAACTTCATCGTCTGTAATTGCTAATCGTGCTAAATGTGCCACATGTTTCACTTGTTCTCTAGAAATTTCTGACATTACAATCCACCTCCGGATATTTATACGTTGCCTTTTTATTCGTTTCATTAAAAACAATGAAAAAAATTAACCTTATTCGAGTGCTAACAATACTTATGATAATAGCAAAAATTAAGTATAATTAGCAACTTTTACTAATCCATATAGGCTTAATTCTACCATGTTTAGTAGCATATCGAATAGTTCTTTTTTTAAAGTTTCTATTCCTATTCCATTATTACTTCAGTCTATCCTTTTTTCTATACATTCATAACGACTTCTGTTTATAAAAGATTGTCGTTGTTTTCCTTTTATATAAAGTCCGCAGTAAGTATTCTAAACTTTTGTTGAACTCTTTTCGGTGGCAAAGATGGTGGAGTCTTTATACTCCGTTCCGGCAGAATTCTCCCCTTTCCACGGGCACGGCTTCAGCTAACTCAGAAGGAGATCGCTTCTGAGTGGATCTTCAACTCGTGGGACTGCGGTTACTCGCCCCACCCTAAAACATTCGCTGTTCCCGTAGGACAAGGAAAACTACTTGAATCCACATCGCACGATGAAAATCGATTTATATTTTCGAGGAGTCTGCGCATTCTGCCTTCACTTTTAACAGTTCTCTTAATCTAGAGATAGATGTTATTTATATTTATTGGACTATTTTCACTCGAAAGAAAAATTCACCGAGCGAAGGAAAAATGCGACACTCCTTGAAAATACAGACCAATTTTCTGCGTGCGATGCATTGCTTCCATAGCTTTCCGTGGGCCTGCGGTTACTCGGCCCACCGAAAACATTTGTCCTCGGGGAAGAGCAGCTTCCGACACCCCACAGTGTAAGGAAAACTCCAGCGAAATGGCATCGCACGCAGAAAATGTGTT
This sequence comes from Aquibacillus rhizosphaerae, assembly GCF_030282825.1. Lineage (GTDB taxonomy): Bacteria > Bacillota > Bacilli > Bacillales > Amphibacillaceae > Aquibacillus_C > Aquibacillus_C rhizosphaerae. Next base: position 99 of record NZ_JASTZU010000048.1, on the reverse strand, counting down.
GTTCTTTTATACGAAAATGGAGGTTTTCAATAATTTTGGCGCAAAAAAGTACTCTCCCTAAAATGAATAAATTCATTTTAAAAAATTTGGCTATTAAAA
>NZ_JASTZU010000047.1 GCF_030282825.1 Aquibacillus rhizosphaerae | reverse complement strand
GTAGGCCCTGTAGCGCCAGTAATCCCCGGTGGTCCCGTAGGCCCTGGTTCGCCCGTAGCCCCCGGCGGTCCCGTAGGCCCTGGTTCGCCCGTAGCCCCCGGCGGTCCTGTAGTCCCCGGTGGCCCCGTAGCCCCCGGCGGTCCTGTAGGCCCTGTAGCGCCAGTAATCCCCGGTGGTCCCGTAGGCCCTGGTTCCCCCGTAGCCCCCGGCGGTCCCGTAGGCCCTGTAGCACCAGTAGGTCCAGGTTTGCCAGTAATCCCCGGTGGTCCCATAGCCCCCCTAGGCCCCCTAGGTCCCATAGGCCCGGTTGCACCTGGAGGTCCTTTTGCTCCAGCACATCTTATAGGAACATTTATTTTAGTGTTTACTTTTTGCTTTTCATTGCATCTGCAATCTTTATGCCCAGATTCTCGACTCTTTTTTCTTTTGGATTTACAATATTTATGCTCACATTTTCGACTCTTTATATCCTTGGATTTATAATATTTATGTTCACATTCTCGATTTTTTTTGTTATTGGAGATACAATCTTTATTTATTCCTTTTGATTTGCTTTTTTCTCCACTCAAATTTTTTCAACCCCTTTCATTGAACTTATACATTTTATGAGATAAATAATAAATCAGAGTGGGTGAATTTATTATAAAAGTGCTTATTTTTTAAAAGTGGCTGCCTTTTTTGGTATTGTGAAAACAACCCATTTCATCTAAAATCACATCGAATGAGACAGGGAATGAAGCGAGGGGAGACGTTTCTTTGCTTCCTAACCTGTGGAATAATCCCCAATGTCCTTGTCCTGTACCCGGGAAGCCGGTAGACGCTTGCATATAGCAAGAAAAGAGATTCTGAATGACGCTTTGGAAATACTGTATGGATAATATTTCAGATAAAATAGAGCGAGATTACTTGGGTGGATCATCCATGCAGGTAATTTTTGCTCTATTTAAGTAGGGAAAAGAAACTGCACGATTGTCCCGGGAAAAAATCCACCTAGTTCCATTCAACAAAGACATACCAACCTCCCGGCGATTATAAATATGAAAGAATAAAAGGAGGATGAAAGATGGAACGTTGTACGATTACCGTGAAGGAAGTGTGTCCATAATCGGTAAGCAGGAAGTGTATGGATAAATTTTACAAATGGACTAAATGCTTTTAAAGAATGGATGTTGTTTCAAGAATTCCAGCGTGTGCTATGGCACACGCTGTGTTAATTAATAATAAAGAAAGCCGTATAAAAACGGTTAATTCGCCAATTTTTACGGTGGAAACTTTCTCAGGACTATCTATTCCACGAATTTGTGAGCCCAAAAAAGTACTCTTTGATCACAACTTGATTCGTTATCAATAAGGATTTAAATGTAAAGCTTTAGCTTATCAGATGAAATCAGTAGTAACGTATTTTGAGGAATTGTCACATTTAACGAATAATATCTAGAACAAAATCAGGAGGTATTCCGGAACAATCACAGGATGAAATCCGGAAATATCTTGTGATGAAGCTCGGGACATACATAAAGAAAAAGGAGAATACAAGAGAAGAAGAGGACACGCGCAAAAAGCTTACATTATTTATGAACAAAACCTAAGAGTCTTAAAACAAATTGTGCAAGAATCACTTCTCGAATGGTGTGTAGATTTAGGGAATGAACTGGTCATTGAGACGATTAGGATCGGGTAGTACTAGTTATTTTGAATCGATTGTAAAAGAGTTGGTACAGGTGGTAGACATCACGACTTTGTAACAAATGCTTCATTCGCAAAAGTGTTAAAAGAAGTTGCAACTGAGAATGTCGATGAAGATCTAATTACAAGAAGGGGAACATGATAAATCTATTATTTAATGTAGATGAATCAATTAAAGCCTTTTACGAGCCTAACAATAGGTAACCACATTATGATAATATAAAGTTAATTAGCATGAAGAAAGGTGGACACTATGAAAGTATTATTTATCGGAGGGACAGGCCTCATAAGTAGTGCAGCTACGAATTTAGCAGTGCAACAAGGAATCGATCTGTATTTACTTACTAGGGGAAAGAGAGAGGGATCTGTACCAGAAGAAGCTACGTTGCTACATGGAGACATTAATAATCGCGATGAAATGAAAGCGTTATTAAAGGATAGATATTTTGATGTTGTTGTGAATTGGATTAACTTTATGGCAGAAGATATAGAGCGAGATATTGCTTATTTTACTGGAAAAACGAGTCAATATATTTTTATTAGTACTGTTGCTACCTATCAAAGGCCACCTGTTTATTATAAGTTGGATGAATCAACCCCACAGCATAATCCTGTCTGGGACTATGCGACAAATAAACTAGCGAGTGAGGAAAGATTAATAAAGGAATACCGTCAACACTCTTTTCCAATCACAATTGTCAGGCCATCCCATACATACGGTGAATCGAGCATTCCTTTTGCGGTAACAAGTGGTGCGCATCCATGGACACTCGTGGATCGAATCTTACAAGGTAAAAAAATTATTGTTCCAGGGGATGGGACTTCTTTATGGACGATTACCCATAACAGTGATTTTGCGAAAGGGTTAGTTGGTTTATTTGGTAACACACAAACAATTGGACATGCGTTCCATATAACCTCTGATGAAGTAAAAACGTGGAATCAATACCTTCAAATTTTAGGAGAAGCTGTTGGGGTTAAGCCAAAACCTATTCATATGACTTCGGAGTCTATTTCACTGTTTATGCCGGAATTCAAAGGGCAGTTGTTTGGAGATATTAGCAATAGTTATGTTGTTGATAATCATAAAATTAAAACATTTGTACCAGGGTATATGGCAACTACGAATTTTGAAAAAGGCATTCGTCAATCGATTAACTATTTTAAAGAACGTCCAGCATTACAAACAATCGATGATGTGTTAAATAAGAAAATGGATAATGCTATAGCTAGATATGAAGTATTTTTAGCGAGCATTGGAGAATAAAAAGTTGAAGCAGGGGACGGTTCGTAGCTTTCGAATGTTGGAAGCATGGAACCGTCCCCTGCTTCTTTCCTTACATAACACAATATGATAGAATTAGAACAAATGTTCGTTTTGTAATCATAGGATAACATCTTCTAAATGAGGAGGAATATTCATGGAAGCCCTTAATCAATTTAACGATCGAATCATTGCACAAAAAGTAACACCAGAGCGAAAAGCTATATATAGAAGTTTTCCAAACAGACTATTAACTAGCTTACAAGATTATTTGAAGGAAAATAAAATTAAGCACCTATATAGCCATCAAGCGGAGATGTTTGACACAGCATTGGATAGAAAAAACATTGTCATTACGACGTCAACAGCCAGTGGTAAAACACTAAGTTTTTTATTGCCGGTCGTACAAGAAATACTGAAAAATCCAATGACGCGGGCCATCTTTGTTTATCCAACAAAAGCATTAGCTAATGATCAATACCGCAATATCCAGCCTCTATTAGATTACTTTGGTAAAAATAAAATTCAAGCAGGTGTCTATGATGGAGATACCCCTGTTAATGAACGAAGTAGGATTAGAAATAGCGCTAATATTATCTTAACGAATCCTGAGATGATCAATACTGCATTTTCACCTAATCACAATAACCATGGGTTTAATTTTATCTTTTCCAACTTGAAATACGTGGTTATCGATGAACTACATACGTACAGAGGCACCTTTGGTTCACATTTAGCGAATTTAATGAAACGATTTAATAGAATTTGTACCTATTATCATTCTTCCCCACAATTTTTATGTAGCTCGGCAACAATAGCCAATCCAGTTGAGTTGGCAGAGAAGATTACTGGTAAACCTTTTATACTGATGGATCAGGATGGTTCACCTGCACCAGAAAAGCATTTTTACATATGGCAGCCACCGATGATAAAAGGAACGGATTATCCTGTAAGTCCTGCGCAAGAAGCGACAGAACTGTTACCAGAACTAGTGATGCAGGATAATAGCTTTATTGCTTTTTGTAAAGCGCGGAAAACAGTCGAAGTCATACTAAAAGAAGCGCGCGATAAATTAAAATATGACGGAACAAACGTACAGGATTATTCTCATTTGATTTCTGGCTATCGAGGTGGGTACAAGCCGAAAGAACGAAAAGAAATTGAGACTAAAATGGTGAATGGTCATTTGAAAGGACTTGTTTCCACTAATGCCTTGGAGCTGGGTATTGATATTGGGAGTGTGGAATCCACCGTTTTAGTAGGATTTCCAGGGACAAGGGCTTCGTTTTGGCAACAATCTGGACGAGCAGGTCGTAGTGGTGTCGGCTCTTCTACTTTTTTACTATTAGATAATTTGCCATTTGATCAATACATTGGCATTAATCCGGAATGGCTTTTTTCCAATGGAAGTGAAAACGCCGTTGTTGATACGAACAACCTATTTATCCAGTTAGCCCATGTTCGCGCGGCTGCAGCTGAAATACCTCTTTCTTTAGATGATATAGCGATGTTTCCACAGCTAGGAGAAATTGTTCCGGTGTTGATCAAGGCGGGAGAGCTTAGAAGTGAAAATGGTAAGTTTACTTGGATCGGACCTTCTTTTCCAGCGGGGGACTTTAGTTTGCGAAATATGGATAAAGAAAGATATAAACTAGTCAATAAAATCGATGCAACGGTGCTTACGGAAATGGACGAATTGCAAGCATTTAAAGAAATCCACCAAGGTGCGATTTATTTGCATGACGGATTGCTTTTTCAAATTGAAAACTTAGATGTGGAAAATAGAGTGGCTTACGGTTTACCGATGGATGCCAATTACTATACCGCTTCACATAGTGGCACAACTGTAGTGAAAATAAAGGATTTTAAAGAGGACGACATCGGTAGAACGAGGCAACATTTCGGCGATGTGAAAGTGACAGAATCGGTAACAGGTTATAAAAGGATTCAATTTCATAATCATCAAAATTTAGGCTACGAAGAGCTCGCCAAGCCCTTAATCAAGTCGTTTGAAACAGAGGGTGTTCGGATTTTAATCCCTAAAAATGTTGATATTCTTTTCAGGAAACTAGTGCCTAATCAGGGGACAGACATTCCCGCGCAGTTCTGGAAGACTTATTTTGGTGGTATGAGTTATGCGCTATTAAATGCAACGCTGATGTTAACGATGGCTACCAAGGAAGATGTCGGTACGTCCATGTTGGAGGAATCCAATGAGGAAGAGCGGACAACCTCGATTTGTATTTATGATCGATACATCGGTGGATTGGGGTATGCAGAGAAGGCGTTTGATCATTTTGCAGAAATTATTCAAAATGCGAGGAAAATGGTAAGTGGATGTAAATGTAACGAAGGGTGTCCAGCTTGTATTGGAGACTACAATCTCGATAAAGCAATTGTTCTATGGGGACTAGAAAATATATTTGAACAATTGGTGCCACCGAAGGGCATGAAAGTACCAGTTGCTGCTCCACAAGTTGTAATCGAAAAGAAATTTGAATTCTTACATTTACAAGAAGACTGGAGTAAGTTTACTAGGTTCATGAAAGCAACAGGAGAATATTTATCTGACTTTTTGGCGAGTGTTCCAGCCGTCAGGATAGAAGGCTCTACATTAATGCTTATTATAGATAATCCTTTTTATAAAGAATGGATGAATGAGAGCGATAATATAGGCAAACTGAAAAATATGATTAACCATTACGTTAACACGCCAAAGGACTTTGCGATAGAGTTCGAAACGGCACAAAAAGGAAATGTGGCAACTAGAGACAAAATTTCCAGACGATATTCAGATTTAACAAATTAGGTGGGGTTCTATGATTCAAACAGATGATATGCTTCGTAAACTAAATACTTATCAAAGAGATGCTGTTTTAGATAATAGTCCCGCACTGCTTTTAAATGCACATGTCGGAAGTGGAAAAACAACCGTCCTTATATCCAAGGTGATGTATCTTCATTTAGTAAAAGAGATTGATTTAACAGAGATGGTCGTGCTCACGTTTACGAATAAAGCTGCCAAGGAAATCAAGGATCGTATCAAAGCAGAAAATTCGAAAATCAAAGATAAAGACATGCCGTACTTTGGGACGTTTCACAGTGTTGCATCCAAATTGTTGTCTAAAGTCTTACCTATTCAAGAAATTGGCTATACCAATCGTTTTACAATCATGGATCCCGATGAACTATTTGAAATGGCATATCGATTAATGATTGAGCACCGATTTAACATTAAATTCAAAAATAAACTGTCCAAACGTATGGAAGCAATCAAAAACGGTGAAACATTGTATGGGAATATGAAACGAGAAGATGATATCAAAGTATTATGGGAGTGTATGGTAGAAGAGAAACGAAAGCAAAACAAAATGGATTTTGATGATTTAATTGTACATGCTACGAAACTATTGGAAACAGGAGTATTCACACCGAAGTGGGTTATCATAGATGAATTCCAGGATTGTGATCGGGCCCAGTTAGCATTGATCAAAGCCATGTGTGGAGCCAATACAAACTTATTCGTCGTTGGTGACCCAAATCAGATTATCTACTCGTGGCGAGGTAGCGAGAAAAACATCTTTCAAAATTTCAAGAGAGTCTATGATGCCAAGGAAATGTCCTTACCAATTAACTATCGATCTAGCTCAACGATCCTTGAAGCGGCTAAACAGTTTTTAGAGGATAGTACAGAGCTTGAAGGAGTACGAGATGAAGGAAGCAAAATCGTTGTCAAAAATCACTATAACCCGTTTAATGAAGCACAGTATTTATGTGATCAAATTAAAAAGCTAACTAGTGAGGGTTCTGTTAGTTATAAAGATATTGCCATCTTTTATCGTACGCAAAGACAATCAAAAACGATGGAAGATGCACTAATTAAAGAAAAAATTCCAGTCGAGGTTTCCGTTAAAAAATCGTTAAAGGATATTCCTGTTCTTCATTGGTTGGTCAGTTTGCTAAAGGCTTCAATCAATCATAATGATAAAAATAATATCATTACGGCTTTAAACAATAAGGAGTTTGGCGAAGGTCTTTCCTTTGCGAAAATAAGAGGAATAATAAACAATGAGTCGGACCATACTTCTATTTTATTAGATAAAATAATTGGCTTTCTGCAAGCCAATGTTGAAAATATATCGGAAGTTTATGATTACTTTGCATTGGATGATTACCTATCACCAACATCATCCACCTTTTTAGAAAATAAAACATTGATTCTAGATTTTATTGACAGTATGAAGCGTTATATCGATGAAAAAAACGTAGCTTTAACTGAAGGAATGCGCGAATACCTCAATTCATCGACCTTGTATGGCTTACATATTTTGAAAGATTCTATCGATGCAGAAGATGAGAGTGTTAAATTGATGACCTTACATGCCTGTAAAGGATTGGAATTTAAACATGTCTTTATCGTTGGCGTCAATGAAGGATCCATTCCACTACGTACTTCCACAGCGGAAGCGCGCGTTGAAGAAAAACGATTATTTTTTGTAGGAATCACAAGAGCTAAAGATACCTTAGAAATCTCCTACTATACCAATCCAGATGATTATCGTGTATTGGAAGGACCAAGTCGTTTTGTTGATATGCTGCCAGGTCATATAGTTGCGAAAGAAGAAAGTAAGGAGCGTCAAGTGGATCTTCAATCGATGAGAAAAGCAATTCAAAAGAACATAAATACACAAGAAGAAGTTGCTGTCTTAGACGAGGCCAGACCAGAAGAGAAGGCTAGTGACGAAACACGCGTCAAGCACGAAAAATATGGCGAGGGAATTGTTGAGTCAGAAGATGAAGATTCCATCACCGTTGTGTTTGAGGCTTATGGGAGTAAGACATTTTCAAAGGTTTTTACTAGTTTGGAGTATTTGGGATGAGGAAGCAGGGGACGGTTCCTTGCTTCCAAACCTACTGATATGGAATGTAAGTTTACTACTTGCATTTTTCGAACCATGAACCCTCGTTAAAAATACGAGGGTCAAACTATATAAAAATATTGATAGTTCTTAGATAACTCTCCAAGAAAAGTACCTGGTTCGAATACCTGTCCCTCGTTTACTCAATCCACAATTTACTAAAGTCAACCTTGTTAAAGGAATCCGCTTGGATATCTTTAATCATTGGGTCAAAGGTGACCGTATGAATAGGGTGGTGTTGGAAAATAATTAGGAATTCTTCTCGTAAATAGCGCTCGACATTGGATACATATACTTCCCGTTCCTGGTGTGTGTGCTGTCTTTTTATTTGAGCCAATTGTTGATAGATAAACGATAGCTGATCATCAGTTAGAAATTTCCTAAATAGTAGTGCCTTATTGTAAAAAGCACCGATAAAGGAGAGGTGATAATCTAGCGATGCGATTTCTCCTAGAAATACTAAATCTGCTTGTTCATCTAATTGCTTGGTATAAAGCTGTTCAATATCAAAAGTGTGCAAATGAAACTTCATCCCATACTTATCTGCTTCTTGAATAAACCAATTTGCCTCTTCAAGTGCTTTAGGAAAGTAAAGGGAGAATAAATGTAGTTTTTCTTCTTGGTAGTTTGCCTTTTTCAATAGGGAAGGTATGTTTGCAGAATCACGATCCTGCTTTGTTGAATTCCAAGGGAGAAAGCTAGATGCCTCCATCAAATCTTCCCGATCCAATTCGTCCCACATTTTTTCAGTATCTAACAGGTGGAAGATAGCTTCCCGAAAATGTTTGTTATGGACCATACTTTTTGGATTGCGATTAAAATTGAAGGATAGAAAGCGAAAGCCAGGTTCGACTTCTTTCTTTAAAAAGGGTTCACCGTTAGATTCTTGGTATTGCACCTTATAGGTTAAGTCTTCAAACGCATCCACCGGCACCTGCCATACTTCCACTCGATCTAATAAAGGACGTTCAAAGAAATAAAAATCAAATGCTTCAAGAACCAGTTTATTCTCTGTTCGTTCCACTAGTTTAAACGGTCCTGTTCCAATCCAGCTATTCTCGTCAAATGGAATATCCTTAGGTAAGATGGCAAGGCTTAAAGAACTGATATAACGCAAAAAGAATGGATTGGCTTCTTTTAAATCAAATCGAACTGTATAAGGGTTGATACATTCTATTTTTTCTATACCCGCAAGGAGCCAGTCATTCGGTGAGTCCTGATTCCGGAACCATTCCATCGTACTTTTCACATCTAAACTCGTTAACGACTGATGATTATGGAAAAGTACCCCTTTGCGTAGATAAAAGGTCCAGGAAGTATAGGTTTCGTTATGTCTCCAATGATGGGCCAAATGTGGTTTTATTTGATCTGTTTCTTGCTCATATCTAACCAATGTATCGCCTAGTTGTTTAATGAGATGGCTCTCCAATGTTATAGAGCTATACATCGGATGTAGGGTAGTAAGTTTCCTTCTAGTAACGGTACGTAAAATATCTTTTGCCTGTATGGTAGAAGTGTAGCCAAATAATTTTTGAACTGTCGAGACAGTGGTAATCCATTCTCTCGGGATCGGCAATTGTAATAGTTGGACCAGATCATCTAATTGCTCCTTTTCCACTAGTTTTGCGACTATTTCTTCAATCTCAGTCTTAAAGGCTTTAGTGAACTCTAGTGTGGATGGATTTCCTCTTCCTATCCCAGGTTTATAGTGAAGTAATCCTAGAGATTGATATTTTTTTAATTTCCTCTTTACATTCTTTTGAGTGCAAAACCAGAGCTGTTCAAGATCCTTTAATTTGAACTCAACCTTGTAATCTAGTTCTTTGGAGTATAAGTGTGCACGCATTTCAAAATAAGCTAGTTCTTTCAATTCCTTCCCTCCTTGTAAAAGGGGACATTTTAAATTGTATTATACCCTTTTTAACCCCTTTTGGAAAAGGCAAAATAAAGAGAAGGGGGAGTTCGTTATGTTTAAGGAGTTACATTCGAATATTAGAATAAGAATCTATACGTCTTTTTTTAGTAGGGTAATCGGTTCGATGATTTTTCCGTTTATGGCGATTTATTTTACCAATAAATTAAATGCCTCGGTTGCTGGTATATTACTTATCCTTCATGTAGTCGTGCAATTCATAGCAGGTCTGTATGGCGGCTATTTGGCGGATATATTAGGTCGTAAGCGGTTGATGGTGATTGGGGAAGCGATGAAATTGTTGGGATTTGCCGTTATGATTGGTGCTAATTCACCTATCACCTCATCGGCATGGATCACATTCCTAGCAATGCTTATTATTGGAGTTTCCTCAGGCTTTGTTAATCCTGCAGCGGAAGCGATGTTAATTGATGTAAGTACAAAAGAAACACGAGCATTCATGTATGCAATCAATTATTGGGCTGTAAATATGTCCTTAATGCTAGGTCTAATAGTTGGAGGCTGGTTTTTCAAAACGCATTTGTTTGAATTACTTATCGCTTTGTTTGTAATGACATTGGTAACATTATGGATGACGGCCGTCCTGATAGAAGAGACATTGGTTGGTAAAAAGACAGTAAATAAAGAATATGGAGTAAAAGCCTTATTAAAAAGTTACCAGACAGTCATTAAAGACTTTCCATTTGTGTTATTTACTTTAGGTGGAATTGCCATTTTATCTTTAGAATTTCAGCGCAATAATTTTATTGCTGTTAGGCTGGAGGATGAGATTATCCCACGAACCTTAGAGATCTTAACATTTAGTGTAACGATAGATGGAATAAAACTGTTAAGTCTGCTTACTGTAGAAAATACATTAATGATTGTTTTATTTACAGGTCTTGCATCTAAATTAATCAAGGGGAGATCTGAACGAATAATCATGTATATTGGGTTTATCTTGTTTGGTTTAGGCTTTGCCATTTTAGCCTTTTCAACGAACATACTTGGATTGTTTCTTGCAGTGATGATCTTGACTGTTGGGGAATTAATGTATGTTCCAACAAGACAATCACTACTTGCGGATATCGTAGGTGATAGCCGAAGAGGCGCATATATGGCTTTTAATGGATTTGTTTTTCAAATAGGAAAGCTATTTGGAGCGCTAGGAATTATCGTTGGTAACATCATTGGTGGAGTTGGTATGGGTGTTATTTATCTCGTTTTTGTATTGCTAGGAATTTATCTATCAAGAGCAGCAATCCAGAAGTACCAGGGTATTAAGCATGGAAAGACTGCAGTAATAACAGGGGGAGTATAAATGAAGTTTGTATTATTATATGGTCCGCAAGCGGTTGGGAAAATGACCATTGGGCAAGAATTAGCTAAAATAACAGGTTTAAAACTATTTCATAATCATATGACGATTGAGCTATTAGAACCTTTTCTCGGATTTAGTGATGAGATGTGGCGAATCTCTACAATGATAAGGGAAGAACTATTTGAAAGCTATGCTAAAAGTGATCAATATGGGATGATTTTCACCTATGTCTGGGCTTTTGACGAGCAAGAAGACTGGGAATTTGTTAAAAAAGTAACGAATGTTTTTGAATCGGTAGGTGCGGAAGTTTACCTCGTTGAATTAGAAGCAGATGTAGAAGAAAGACTAAAGCGAAACGTGACAGCTAATAGACTTAATCACAAGCCGACAAAAAGAAACACAGAAAAATCTAAAGAAGAGCTCTTAAAGACAATGGAGACTCATCGGTTGAATTCAGAAGTGGGTGAAATTCAACACAAAAATTATTTAAGAATTAATAACACCCACATGCGTGCAGCAGAGGTCGCACTGCAAATAAAAGAAACATTACAGTTATAAGAGGAAGCAGGGGACGGTTCCTTGCTTCCAATTTTGTCGAATAATTGAATATATACAAGCCTTATCGCCAGTGTTCACACAACTACCACATTTTGAATAAGAACTAATGTTCTTGTTTTGGTATAGTAAAACGAAAAGGAGGTGAGTGGAAATGGCGACCAAAACGTTTCTAGTTTAATCAATTTCATAATACCAATTTTGTCGTCACCTACAACAATATATAGTTGGATAAAACCATTCCCAAACTATCTATTGTAGCAGATGACTGAATAAGGTAATTATAAAATTGACTCAGTAAAATTGAAAAATCCTTCTAAACGGAAATAGTTTATGTTGATCACAGACAAAAAATATGCAAGATTAGTAAATCAATGTGTAGTGTAGCTCTGAACCCATCATTGGCAAACGTCAATTTTTCTCAGATAAAGAGGTTGGGTATAAATACTAACATTTTCGTTCCCTACGTTGTTCTTTAGGGAAGAAAAAAAGCTCAGTGAGCAATCGAGTCACAACAATGAGGAATCACCTAAGTTAGAGTCTAGAAAATAAAATATTAAATGTAAACAACATACTTAAGCGTGTTATAATTTATAAAAATGATAACGGAGTGATTTTAATGGAAGACACATTAAAATTAATTTTAAGTGAATTGAAAGGACTCAATCAAGGTCAAGAACAACTTGTCCAAAGACAGACTAAAGTAGAGCAAGGTCAAGAACAACTCGTACAAAGGCTGACCAAAGTGGAGCAGGGTCAAGAACAACTTGTCCAAAGACAGATCCAAGTGGAGCAAGGTCAAGAACAACTTGTCCAAAGACAGACCAAAATGGAACAAGGTCAAGAACAACTTGTCCAAAGGCTGACCCGAGTGGAGCGAGGTCAAGAACAACTTGTCCAAAGACAGATCCAAGTGGAGCAAGGTCAAGAACAACTCGTACAAAGACAGACCCAAGTAGAGCAAGGTCAAGAACAACTTGTCCAAAGACAGACCCAAGTAGAGCAAGGTCAGGCTCAGCTCATACAAAGGCAGACCAAAGTAGAACAAGGCCAAAAGCAATTAGAACTAGGGCAAGTAGATCTGAAGAAAGAAGTTTTAAGTATAAAAGATAATTTAATTTATGGCTTAGGTCCGTATTTTGAAAATATAGAGAAACATATAGATACCAAAACAGATGAGCTTAAAGATATATTAGAGGACCAGCAAAGGGTTATTGAAACGTTGTCAGTTCGTTCTGTTAAGCATGAAAGTGAAGTGAATGACGTTAAACGGATACTGAAAAATCAATAAGTAGCGCATAAGCCCCTTTTTATATATCTTTGAAATTCGTAAGCAGAGAAAGGTTCCTTGCTTCCGAACTTTGGAAGCGATGAACCTTCCCCGGTAGAGTCTCTAGTACCTATAAGCTTAATTCCTTAACTGTAATGGATTGAGACAGTTTATTGGTTTTACAATCAGCGAATGCATCTTCATTAACTAAATCTATCTTAAATGCAGCGTCTAGTTTTTCTGTATCTGGACGTTTTACTTGTAAGATGAGATCTTCTAAATTTAATTCTTCCAACTTTTGTACAGTCTTCTCTTCGTCGTAATTAACTGAAGAACGAATTGTCCGTTGCGCTTTATATTTCCCACGCTTCACTTCACCTTTTTGTTCTTTTCCAAAGCTTTCATCTAAGAAGCTATGAATCTGTTTTTTAATCTGATTCATTTCTCCCTCCAATACTTTTTTCTGTGTGTTTAAATCATAGTATTTCTTTAATGTCTCCTCTGATATATCAAAGGAAGCTTCTATATCTAATTCATTTTTCATCATCATTCCTCCAGTCTAGTATGTTTGTTAATTTATATGAAACTGAAGGATATTTATGCTGGATTTACTTTCATAAAAGTTATATATATATTAATTCTCCGTTGCATTCGGATTTAGATTAGTATAAAAGCTAATAATACAGCTCTGCCATATGTGACACTACAGTATCTGGCGGTGTTTTTTCTTGTTTACTTCTACCTAAGATTATAATTAAAAAAACTAAGTACATTACCTAAAAAAGTGCATAGTATAGTTGTATAAATTTTGAAAGGTTTGAAAGGATGAAAAAATTGTACTATGACCAAAATAGGTATCCTCGTCATTATCAGTACCCGTATTATGTCAATGCACCAATCTATCCAGCCGTAATGCAACCTTGGCAATCGGCTACTCCTCATCAGATAAGTTATCAAAATACATCATATCAGAACCGCACTTCCAATGGCGATACTTCTATACCGTTAAAGGATTATGGACCAAATCCATTTGTTATAAATATCAATGAGGCTACGAAGCAGAACAGTACGTATCGCACCGCTCTATGGACAGGGGAACATTTTCAAGTTACCTTAATGAGTATCAATGTTGGAGAAGACATCGGCTTGGAAATGCACCCTGATGTTGATCAATTTTTACGTATGGAACAAGGGCAAGGTATTGTCCAAATGGGAAAAAGTAAAAATAATCTAAACATTAAAAGAAACGTTTATGACGATTCTGCAATCGTGATACCTGCAGGAACGTGGCATAATTTAATCAATACTGGTAATGTACCTCTAAAACTTTACTCAATTTATGCTCCACCTAACCATCCATTTGGAACAGTTCATGTTACCAAATCAGATGCGATGGAAGAAGAACATAGATATAACTTTTAATGGTGATTCTTGGAGAAATCAGGGGACGGGTTCATTGCTTCCGAAATTAGGAAGCGGAGAACCGTCCCCTGCTTCTATTGTTCTTTATACCTATCTTTTGTAGAGGCGGAGGTATAACTTTTATCACGGTTTACCTTGTCTAAAATTGGGTTATTTACACCATTGTGATAATTCTGAAAATTTGGTTTAATTTAACAATACTGAGCGTGTCAGTATATTAATAAAGAGAAAATAATGGGAGGTCGCCGATTTTGAAAAAGAAATTAACAGCAATAGCATCGATCACTGCTCTATCATTATCTCTATTAGCTCCTACAGCTAGTTTTGCAAAAGTGGATTCTAGTACAGAGTGGAACACCGAAAGATATGGGGATGAACTAGATATCACAGCAGATTTAAACAAACAATCAAGTGATGAGGAGTTTCAAAAAAAAGCTGCAGCTGCTATTAAAGAAGCAGCCGCAAAAGTGAACTTTGATGAGGAAGAAAGTGCTAATAATGAGAGTGCGGATAGTACATTTACTTATGACGGTGGAACAAAATCCTTTCTTAATAGAGATCTAGCTTTTAAGGAATTCACTCTCCGTAGTGTAGGGGATAACGTAGAAATTTGGGTTGCAAATGACCTGAGTTTCCCGGATGAAAGACCGGCACATGTCGTAACACAAGAACAAGTGGACAAGCTTAGAGATGAGTTTGACTCAAACATATATCCGAAAACAACAGCCTTTTTTGGCACTCCTGATGTGCTTGATGGAAGCAACTCTACTTTACCGGATATGGTTGGATTACCTGACGACTATTACGAAGGCAGCGATAAGGTGATTATGCTCGTAGATAATATTATAGACGAGGGATACACAAATCCAGATTACCCTTTCTTCGTGGCAGGTTTCTTCTGGCAAACATTAGAAAACTATATTGACCGTAACATCATTACGATTGATACAAACAGTTGGGAGACAAAGTTGGAAAATACTTTTTTCTCCACTACTATGCATGAATTACAACACTTAATACATGCTGATAATGACGGGGATGAAACGACTTGGGTGAATGAGGGGATGTCAACATTCTCTGAATATTTAGGTGGATACGGACATGGAACAGGTGCGATTAATTTCTTGCTTGATCATCCCGAGAACTCACTTGTAAACTGGGATGAGCACGTTGGAGCTGTAACTGGACCTGAAACTATCGCCGATTATGGTCTTGTCTATTTATTTACGCTTTATAACTATGAACAATTTGGACAAGAGTTTATTCGTGAAGTAGCGCTTAGTGAATTAAATGGGATTGATAGTTACAATGCTGCATATAAAGCAAATGGTATCAATGAGGATTTCCAAAGTGTTTATGAAAAATTTATTACAGCTTTACTGATGGATGAGCAACAAAATGTAAAAGGACAAAAAGGTCAGTATGGATTCGAAACCATTAATTTACGTGAATTACCAGTTGAAGATGGTAAACAACGTGGGATGACAGTTAACCTTGAAAAAGCTGAGCAGTTTGAAAAAGACGGGGTTCCAGCTTGGGGTGCGGATTATAAGGTGTTAGACTTTGATGAAAAAATTGTAGATGTACTGTTTAAAGGAATTGACTTCTTGCCTCTATCTTGGGAGACAGTAGCTGATCCACTTGGCACAGAGGAACAGGTCTATTGGAGTGGAGACGGTGATGAGGTAGATCACAATCTTATCTTTGAAGCTGACTTAACTGGAGCTTCCGAGGCTACTTTAACATTTGATAACTTTATTGATATTGAAGAACAATGGGACTTTGGGGTTGTACAGGTTTCTACTGATGGTGGAAGTTCTTGGACTAGTCTATCTAATGAGAATACAAGATCAGACGTAGTCGAAGAAGGCTACCTTAAAATTAAAGAGAACGTTCCAGGGTTTACTGGTCATTATGAAGAATGGCAACAAGAAAGCTTCGACCTTTCCGAATACGCTGGGCAAGACGTTCTTATCTCTTTCCGTTACTTAACGGACTGGGGAACAACAAATGCTGGATGGTATATTGATAATATCGAAATTCCTGAAATTGGTTTAAGTTATGACGGTTCTAGTGTAGATGGATTCCAATCAAAAGCTGCTTTAGCGGGTGAGTATGTAAACTATTCGGTTACATTTGTAAATGAAGATAAGCATGGTAAATACCAAGTATTCCATGTAGATCCATTTCATATGAATGAACAAGACAATTTGAAATTACGAAACATGTTCAAAAAAGGTACGACATACATGACTACCTGGTATGCTGCTCCAGAAGGAAGTAATAGCCCAGTTGATTTTGAATATGAAGTGAAATTACAAGAAAAAGGACCAAAAAAGAAATAGGAAACAAGGAAGCAGGGGACGGTTCGGGACCAGTGAAAAAGTCTACGACTTTAACTCAATTATTCAAATTCACTAAACTTTAATAAATTCCACCAAAACTTCGCGATAATTCAACGAGAAAAAACCCCCTGAATGGTATAATTAGTATGACCAAATACCAAACCATTAGGGGGTTTTTTCTATGCTTCGACTAGAGCCAAAACAATTAAGTCTTCATTCTATATTATATAGTAAAATACCAGAAAATCATATACTTAAAACCATTTCAACTGTAGTAGATTTTAGCTTTATCAATAAATTACTAGAGAACAGTTATTGTAAGCAATTTGGACGACCGGCGAAAGAGCCGGAATTGATGTGCAAACTTCTTTTTCTGCAACATCTCTATAATTTATCTGACGAGAAAGTTATCGAAGAAGCCAGCTTGAATTTAGCTTATATGTACTTTATCGGTATTAATCCTGAGGACGATCTTCCTGATAAAAGTCTGCTTTCGAAGTTCAGAACACAGCGTTTAGTAGAAGGATCCCTTGATGAGATGATTACGGAAATTGTTAAGCAATGTGTAGATAAAGGCATCATTGAGGGAAAGAGTGTAAGTATAGATGCCACACATATGGAAGCCAACACCATTAAGAAAACCCCAGAGCGTCTGATGAAACATTTGGGTAAAAACATTATGCAGACCTACGAAGAAGAAACAGGAAAACCGTTAGAAAATGTGCCATCGGCACCTAACTATAAAGAAATTGAGGACCACAACGAAGCGAAAGCTGTGATGAAGGCTTATTTGGAAACAGTGATTGATCAAGCAGAAGAAAAGACTTCTGAGAAAGAATCAAAAACGTCAGAAATCATTCAAAAGGCAAAAGATATTCTTGCTGACCCTAAATTTATGCATCAAAAAGGAGTGCGTTCTCTCATTGATGAAGATGCACGAGTTGGTCGTAAAAGTAAAACCCAAGGTTTTTATGGTTATAAAACGGAGTTTGTCATGACAACAGATGAACGAATTATTACATCTGTTCGAACCGCGAATGGTGCTTATATGGATGGAAGTTATGCCAAAGAAATGTTGGAAGAAACAAAGCGATCTGGTGTGAAGGTGGAAGAAGTCTACGGTGACAAGGCCTATTTCAGAAAGGCAATTCTGAATGTTATAGAAGAAACAATGGCGAAGGCATATATACCAGTAAGTCACTCCGTATACAGAATAGATGAAAGCGAATATACCTATAATAAAGATTCGGATGAATGGTATTGTAGTCAAGGCAATACGACTGTAGACAAA
>NZ_JASTZU010000046.1 GCF_030282825.1 Aquibacillus rhizosphaerae | reverse complement strand
TTTGTCTACAGTCGTATTGCCTTGACTACAATACCATTCATCCGAATCTTTATTATAGGTATATTCGCTTTCATCTATTCTGTATACGGAGTGACTTACTGGTATATATGCCTTCGCCATTGTTTCTTCTATAACATTCAGAATTGCCTTTCTGAAATAGGCCTTGTCACCGTAGACTTCTTCCACCTTCACACCAGATCGCTTTGTTTCTTCCAACATTTCTTTGGCATAACTTCCATCCATATAAGCACCATTCGCGGTTCGAACAGATGTAATAATTCGTTCATCTGTTGTCATGACAAACTCCGTTTTATAACCATAAAAACCTTGGGTTTTACTTTTACGACCAACTCGTGCATCTTCATCAATGAGAGAACGCACTCCTTTTTGATGCATAAATTTAGGGTCAGCAAGAATATCTTTTGCCTTTTGAATGATTTCTGACGTTTTTGATTCTTTCTCAGAAGTCTTTTCTTCTGCTTGATCAATCACTGTTTCCAAATAAGCCTTCATCACAGCTTTCGCTTCGTTGTGGTCCTCAATTTCTTTATAGTTAGGTGCCGATGGCACATTTTCTAACGGTTTTCCTGTTTCTTCTTCGTAGGTCTGCATAATGTTTTTACCCAAATGTTTCATCAGACGCTCTGGGGTTTTCTTAATGGTGTTGGCTTCCATATGTGTGGCATCTATACTTACACTCTTTCCCTCAATGATGCCTTTATCTACACATTGCTTAACAATTTCCGTAATCATCTCATCAAGGGATCCTTCTACTAAACGCTGTGTTCTGAACTTCGAAAGCAGACTTTTATCAGGAAGATCGTCCTCAGGATTAATACCGATAAAGTACATATAAGCTAAATTCAAGCTGGCTTCTTCGATAACTTTCTCGTCAGATAAATTATAGAGATGTTGCAGAAAAAGAAGTTTGCACATCAATTCCGGCTCTTTCGCCGGTCGTCCAAATTGCTTACAATAACTGTTCTCTAGTAATTTATTGATAAAGCTAAAATCTACTACAGTTGAAATGGTTTTAAGTATATGATTTTCTGGTATTTTACTATATAATATAGAATGAAGACTTAATTGTTTTGGCTCTAGTCGAAGCATAGAAAAAACCCCCTAATGGTTTGGTATTTGGTCATACTAATTATACCATTCAGGGGGTTTTTTCTCGTTGAATTATCGCGAAGTTTTGGTGGAATTTATTAAAGTTTAGTGAATTTGAATAATTGAGTTAAAGTCGTAGACTTTTTCACTGGTCCCGGACGGTTCTCTGCTTCCTTAATAGGTCCATATTTTTCTATAAATAAACACTAAAAATGATGTAAGTTTTGTAAGAATGTTATATTATACTATTATCTATCTTCTTTCACGAATGTGTCCCTAAAATATGTTCCGTTCACAAGTGTCAACCACAAACAATTAATTTTCTTTCTACGCTTCAATACTAATAAGTTTTACTCCATTTGTTCTTTTAAGAAATCCCTTTTTTCACAAACGACATCTCATTTATAACCAATTCCTTAACTCTTTATTTCTTCTTCACCGGACCAAAAATAATGAAATTTATAACCAGGGGGGATGATATGCCTCGTAAAGCTAGAATAAGAAGTGCAAGTGGAATCTATCATATTATGTGGAGAGGTGCGAATAGACAAGAGATTTTTCATGATGAAGAGGATTGTAGGTATTTTTTACATACCATAAATAAATATAAGGTGAAATCAGGTATTCATGTTTTGGGTTGGTGCCTGATGAATAATCATGTCCACCTGTTAATAAGAGAAGGTCAGGAAGAGATATCTACTACAATGAAGCGGATTGGTGTCACTTTTGTTTGGTACTATAATTTGAAATATACAACTACTGGTCATCTTTTTCAGGATCGATATAAGAGTGAAAGTGTTGAAACAATTAGATACTTGTTAACAGTTATCCGTTATATTCACCAAAATCCTATGAAAGCAGGAATTGTTTCTAAGATAGATGAATGGAGATGGAGCAGTTTACTTGGATACCTGGATAAAACCGTATTTCCTAGTGATTTACTTGATTGTGATTATATATTAAAAATGTTTTCTGAAAATAGGGATACTGCTCAGGAAAGGTTTAAAGAGTTTCATAAAAGAACAAATAAAGATGAATGTCTTGATGAACAAGTAATTGTGCGAAAAAGGTTTACAGATGTAGAAGCTAGAAAAGAAATCAAGCACGTGCTAGGATCTATTGAGATAGCACAAGTGAAAAGTTTACCTAAGTTGGACAGAGATGTCATTTTACAAAAAGTAAAAGAAATCGATGGAATTTCGCAGCGTCAAGCAGCAAGAATTCTTGGAGTCTCATCAAATCTGATATTTAAGGCATAGGAAGAAGCGGGGAAGCAGGGGACGGTTCCCTGCTTCTTCCTATTTCCATGCTCAATTAGGAAGCAGAGAACCGTCCCCTGCTTCCAAAAAGTGAAACTTAATCTTAGTATGTTCGTATGTCATTTATGGTGTAACGATTTTACTAGAGTTTAAATAAGGAGGTCATAGCATATGGATCAAAGGATAGCGGAATTAATTCATGTGACAAAGACAAAATTTGGCTTAGATGACTACTACTTAGAACGGCATCGTTTTTACCGAAATGTAAATATCTTCAATGAAACAGTGTACACACTTTGCATGGAATGGTTTCCTAAACATGTAACAGAAGAAGAGGATGAGGATTCAAATCCAGACGGCGCTGCTGTTATTGATATAAATGTGGATACCGGTAAATATGAAAGTGTTATTTTCGTAATGGGTGAGACATATGCGAAGGATGGAATATCGTTCGCCACTCTTAAGACAGATGACATAATTAAATGGGTTGAAAACGAAACAGGGCTAACACATGGAAAGCAATTTCAATTGCATAAAGAGGAAGAAGGGGAGCTTTTCTTTAAGGAATGTATTGATGGTATTGCCGTCTCTCCATCTGGGTCAATTCAGTTAGAATTTAACAAGGAAGGGAACCTCACTTTATTCGCGGTTCATGGTCAATTTCCTTCTAGAGAAGTTGTTAAAGAAGAAGTCTATACGCTGTCACTTGAAAAAATCGAGGACTGGACACTAGATCAAGTGAAACTGGCCGAATTTCCTTCTTTTGAGGAGAATAAATTAACTCCTGTTTATGCAATGGAAGAGATTTATGTGACGAATGACCAGATGTTAACAATTCCCTTTACCGCTATAGTAGATGAACGGTCGCATTTGAAAATAGACAAAACAATGGTTTGGAATCAGCCGATTGATCAACCATTTGAAAGTAAAGAGATTAGTTGGGTGGATGACGTCACAGCTATACAAGCATTTTCATCCGATCCAAGTCCTGATTCTTTTCCAATAACAAAAGAGGAACAAGATCAGTGTGTGATTACAGTCCGAGACTTTTTGCGACAAGAATACCCAAATGATACAGGTGAATGGGTACTTAAAACCCTTCATCGAGATAAAGGATATATACATGCAACAATGAAAGCTAATCATCAGAGCAATCTTGTATTTCAGAGGAAACTTAGTATTATGATTGATGGAGAAAACCTTAAGGCAGTAAATTATATAGATACCAAGTCGATGTTGGAGATGTTTGATGAATTTCAAGTAACTGATCAAATTAAGATTACGAGAGAAGAAGCAGTTGAAAAACTCAGGCCGTTGTTTGAGTTAAAGCCATATTATGTGTACGACTTTCAACAAGGAAAATACATATTATGCGGGAAATTAGATTGTCATTATGGTGTGAATGCAGGAAGTGGTGAAGTTATCCCATTGGATGACTTGTAAGGTGGAAGCAGAAGACGGAAGCAGAGAACCGTCCGGGACCAGTGAAAAAGTCTACGACTTTAACTCAATTATTCAAATTCACTAAACTTTAATAAATTCCACCAAAACTTCGCGATAATTCAACGAGAAAAAACCCCCTGAATGGTATAATTAGTATGACCAAATACCAAACCATTAGGGGGTTTTTTCTATGCTTCGACTAGAGCCAAAACAATTAAGTCTTCATTCTATATTATATAGTAAAATACCAGAAAATCATATACTTAAAACCATTTCAACTGTAGTAGATTTTAGCTTTATCAATAAATTACTAGAGAACAGTTATTGTAAGCAATTTGGACGACCGGCGAAAGAGCCGGAATTGATGTGCAAACTTCTTTTTCTGCAACATCTCTATAATTTATCTGACGAGAAAGTTATCGAAGAAGCCAGCTTGAATTTAGCTTATATGTACTTTATCGGTATTAATCCTGAGGACGATCTTCCTGATAAAAGTCTGCTTTCGAAGTTCAGAACACAGCGTTTAGTAGAAGGATCCCTTGATGAGATGATTACGGAAATTGTTAAGCAATGTGTAGATAAAGGCATCATTGAGGGAAAGAGTGTAAGTATAGATGCCACACATATGGAAGCCAACACCATTAAGAAAACCCCAGAGCGTCTGATGAAACATTTGGGTAAAAACATTATGCAGACCTACGAAGAAGAAACAGGAAAACCGTTAGAAAATGTGCCATCGGCACCTAACTATAAAGAAATTGAGGACCACAACGAAGCGAAAGCTGTGATGAAGGCTTATTTGGAAACAGTGATTGATCAAGCAGAAGAAAAGACTTCTGAGAAAGAATCAAAAACGTCAGAAATCATTCAAAAGGCAAAAGATATTCTTGCTGACCCTAAATTTATGCATCAAAAAGGAGTGCGTTCTCTCATTGATGAAGATGCACGAGTTGGTCGTAAAAGTAAAACCCAAGGTTTTTATGGTTATAAAACGGAGTTTGTCATGACAACAGATGAACGAATTATTACATCTGTTCGAACCGCGAATGGTGCTTATATGGATGGAAGTTATGCCAAAGAAATGTTGGAAGAAACAAAGCGATCTGGTGTGAAGGTGGAAGAAGTCTACGGTGACAAGGCCTATTTCAGAAAGGCAATTCTGAATGTTATAGAAGAAACAATGGCGAAGGCATATATACCAGTAAGTCACTCCGTATACAGAATAGATGAAAGCGAATATACCTATAATAAAGATTCGGATGAATGGTATTGTAGTCAAGGCAATACGACTGTAGACAAA
>NZ_JASTZU010000045.1 GCF_030282825.1 Aquibacillus rhizosphaerae | reverse complement strand
CAACAAACCGCAGATTATTTAACGTTTAAAAAGCAAGAAGCGAACGCCCGAGAAATTGAAAAACGTCCGTGGTATGAAGACGTATGGGTAGGTACCAAATCGTTTGTGGGGGAATTTACAGGATACTATGATTACCTGCGAGTGAAAGATGGCGTCGATCCAATTACTGGTGTTGAACTGACAGCTGGACAACGGGTAACCTATGCGGCAATGGCCGCAGCGAGTTTTATTCCAATTGTCGGTTGGGGTGGAAGGTTGGCTAGAAGTGGCAAAGGGATTTATTCAACGGTAAAAGTAAGCAATACAGCCTTGGACGCTTATAAAAGTGCCAACATGTTGGATAACATTAGGAAATCAGAATTAGGTTTGTATGGATTGGCTTCAAGCAACGGGTTCTCGGAATACATAACAGGAAAAGACATCCTAGGAAATGAACTAACCGAAGCACAACGAACAGCGAGCCTAGGTCTCGGTTTAGCAGGTATTCTTCCGCTGACCCCAGCGTTGACAAGTAACTTTACCACGGTAAGTAAAGATGCGATTGCCAAAGCACAGCAGATGGCAAGAGGGTCAAGAGAAGTTGGTCGAGCCACTCTGCAAGGGATGATTGATTCCTTACAACCAAACCGTATGAACCCGGCCGTGGCCACGGTTGGTGGTCCAATGAATGTAGTTAATATAGGACCGCTGAGGCAGAAGATTGAAGATACTTATTCGTTTGTTGTTAAGGGTCGGGGTAATACAAAGTATTTGGATGATGTACCAAAAATAAAAGAAGTTGAAGTTAATTTTAAAAGAAATGATAAACATGACTCCGAAGAGTTTGCAAGACAATTGAAAGACCAAGAAAAAGGTATGAATGAACTTACAGTTGACGAGTATTTAAAAAATCGTGAGAAGTATATTGAACAAGGGCGTGCAATTGAAGGTAACGCTGCACAACAAGCGACTCGAGAAAAAGCTTTAAATAAAAAAATAGAAGAATTATTTGAAAGTGGTATGTCTTGGGAAGAAGCTGAGATAAAAGCAAATAGTTGGTTGAAAACGCAAGCAGCACTTCACAATCCAGACCAAATAGCTGGAGGTAATCCGCTAAATATTGGTGGTATGGGAGATAATAGAATAAACTCATCAATTGGATCACAGTGGAAATATAGAATTGATATTGTGGATGAACAAATAGGGGAAATAGCTAAATTAATGACACCTGAGCAGCGAAAGAGCACCTATTTAAATGTTAAGCTTACACATTAGAGGAGGTTTGTAATTTGAGCTTATTCAAAGATTTTAAGAAAGTAAGTGAAGTAGAGGAGTATACAATTAATAAATATAAAAATATACTTCCAGAAGCTTTGATTGAAGCATGGAAAACATATGGGTATGGTACATTTATGAATGGGTATTTAAAAATAATTAACCCGGATGAATTTAGCTCTTTAGTAAATGACTCTTATTTAAGAAGCAAAGGAACAATACCTATTTTCAGTACATCCATGGGTGATGTTATACTTTTTGAAAAGGATGAAAACCAAGAGTCCTATCTTGTAATGATTAACTATCGAAAAGGTAAAACAAAAGTGGTAGCTTCAAAATATTCCTTGTTTCTTAGATTTTTAGAGGAAGAGGCGTTTAGACAGAGGGCATTAGATTGGCTTCCTTATCCAGAAGCAATAGAAAAATATAAAGAACCAGAGCATGATGAATGCTTTGGCTATACACCTTTACTAGGTTTAGGTGGAGCAGAAAAAGTTGAGAACCTAAAGAAAGTAAAATTGAAGGAACATATTCTTATTATTACTGAGTTTATGGGGCCAGTTCAGTAATATTCGGGAGTATGTTACAGAATTAACTATTAGCACTTGATTGCGTTATTTAGGCAACAGGTGCTTTTGTTTTTTGTGGAAATTTTAACTTTGTACCACATTGGATAATGCTTTACTAAAATTCATTGCTCTTGAAGGTAGTACCATCATGGAGAATCGTTTTTAGCACTATGGTGACTGAACCAAAAAGAGTGTGGCAAAATGACACATTATTTGGCTGAGGTACTTTTAATGCTACAAGACCACAAACTAAAAGAATAACAAAGCTCATAATGCTAAAGGTAATTATATAAAGGTGTATTAGCTATGTAAGGATTATTTAGTGGACATACAATAATTATTTGTTTTGAGAATCAAAAGCGCATGATGGTTGTACAATCAATCAAGGCATTATGTTTTAACACTTGAATAGAATGAAAAGTACTATAAACAGGCGAGATGACATTTTACATGACAAGGGTAGTATGACATGGCATAGTTAACAAACTAACGAGAATGACAAAGCTCGTGGCGATAAACAATGGCTAATCTAAAAACGTGTTCGTACTCTGCACTGGCTCATTAATTTTGGGTTGTATTTTTACTAGAGACGGTCGTATAATACTCGCTATTCGTTAAAAAGCGTTACGAAAATTAAAATTTTTGTAACGGGAGGGTGAAAAGTTGAACGTTGTAGGGTAATACGAGTCTCAACTCAAGGGCAGGTAAGAGATGGATATAGCTTAAAATATAAAGAAGATGAAATTAAAGCATATTGTAAAGACAATAACTTGAACTTGATACATATTTTAGAGATGAAGGAATTGGTGGTGCCAAATTGAATGAAGAAGCACTAGAAATAGACAATGAAGGATTTAATGAAATTGAATTAATTATATTTTCTAAAAAGATTGGTTATGAGTTACCGAAAGGTTATATTGGATTTTTGCGACACCATAATGGTGGCTATGTAAAAAATAGCATTAGTAGTTATTATAAACATGGAAATCAAAAGTTTGTTTTGACATCTATGTTTGGATTTGGGTCAGACGATGATTTAATAAGTCAATTTGAAATATATAAAAATAGAATACCTAGTACTTGTATTCCAATTGGAAGGGATGCAGGCGGGAATTTGGTATGTTTAAACTTATCAGAAGATAGATATGGGTATGTTTACTTTTGGGATCATGAAGAAGAACTTAACTACGAAGAAGGAAAAATAACAATTAATGATTTGTATTTTATTGCAGAAACATTTAATGAATTTTTAAATTCTATTGAGAGAGATGACCTAAAGGAATCAGAAGAAGGGTACAAAGTAAAAAAGGTTTGGGTCGACCCTGATTTTTTAAAAGAGTTAGAAAACAACTCAGATAAATAGAGTAAGAATTATTAATAAATTAAACGGTTATCTTTCGGGATGGCCGTTCTTTTTAGATTTTTCATCTAATTTTGCATATAAAAATATAATGATAAATAATTGGAGCAAGTGAGTAATGTTATTTGTGAAATTCATGACTCATGAAGGTTGTACCATCAAAGAGTATTGATTTAATAATTGAATTGCTGACGACAACTAAAATTAGGCGAGATGTTATGTTAGTTATGGCATGGAATAAGACAAACTAATAAGAATGACGAGGCTTGTGGAGGAGATAAACTGTTGGTTACGTATAGAGATTCTCCACAGAGTACAGCCTGAAATATTCATGAAAAATTGATGATAAGCTGTAAAAGGCTTTCTAACAGGTTCTTCTATAGAATGCTAGTTGTTCACTTAGAAAATGAAAAAAGAATCCATCATGTTAAGGTTAGACTGCGAAGAAATAACCAAAAGAAAGAATTTTTATAATGGCTAACTTACCGCAATTCGCGCTTGATTTCAATCGTCAAATCAAATTATCAAATATTCGTTAGCTTCCCAACCCAGTCTATCACATTTTTAAGTTTGACAATGAATCCATGGAACAGTTGAATAACGCGAACCAGGAACTGATAGATAAAATGTATCAAACACGAGATTAAAAGCACTTATCTTTGATTGTTTTATTTAAAAAAGGTCTTGGCCAGAACCAACAAGAACTTGTTCGAGAAGGTCAAGAATTATTAAGAAAGCATGGGATAGCCCCTGTAATTGGGAAAGAAAATTTAATTTGGGCGCCAAATAGAGTTGCAGGACAACAATGTGTTGAACGTCTCCAACACATTGTTGATAAACTGAAAGAAGTAGATAGTTTTGGTGGGACAAGAGAAAGAATGGTTGAAATGCTAAAGCTACTAGGGGAAGAAGCAGCATCGATGAAATAATGGAATTTCAGGAGGATTTTATGAATAAAGAATACGCAATAAGAATTTATGAGCTAATTAAGAATGGTGATATAGAAAAAGCTAAAGAGATATTTATAACTAATAATAGTTTGCTTGATTTTGTAACACCGTTTGGAACATGGCTACATGTTGCGGCCAGAGCTGGCGAACTTGAAATGATAAAATTTCTAGTTGATTCTGGTATGGATATTAACATAATCGAAGGTGTTCCAAAGTCAGCGCCTATTGCACAAGCAGCAAGTGAAGGTGAACTTAGTATTGTAAAGTACTTATTTGACAATGGTGCTATATTAGATGTTAGTGACCCAAATAGAAATCCTTTATTTTCATCGATTTATGGGGGGAACCTTGATATTGCAAAGTATCTTGTTCAGAATGGTATTGATATTACTGTTAAGTACACAGGCGACACAATGAAAGATATGGATGCCTATGCATTTGCTGTAGAAAGAGGGCAAACAGGAATTGCTGAATATTTAAAACAGAAGATGGATGAAAAAAAATAAAAGATGCTTGTTCATATAAAATACAGCTAACGATAAAGCACTTGATTGTCTAGGACAACAGGTGCTATTTTTATGCGCGTATATTACTTTGATTAACACGAATATAATTATTCACAATATTTATATTGCGAAATAGCCAAGTGAGAATGAAGAGTTAAGAGAGCTAAGCAAATAGACAAAAGTGTATTGTAAAAGGAGGAACTTCGAATGGATAAAGAGGAATTAACAAACTTTATTAATAAACATAAGGAATCAGATGACTTTACAGGTGGAGTAGATGAAAGTCAAATCAATTATATCCAAAGTGAACTAGGGGTGGAATTACCTGAAAGTTTTAAGTGGTTTTTATCTACCTATGGTTCTGGTGGGTTATTTGGAGTTGACATTTTAGGAGTAGCTAAGTCAAATAGAGCTCCTGTTGTTGTTAATACAAAGAGATTTCTAGATTTAGGAATGAGTGAGAATATAATTGTTATTGAAGATATAGATGAGTATGCTTATTGTTTAGATACAAGCAATATGGAGAATAATGAGTGCCCATTAATAGCGTGGAATAAGCAAGGAGGACCTGATAAATAGAAATATATTATAAAGACACTTGATGATACAACCACCAAGTGTCTTTATAATATATTTTGTTTTTGAAAAATTGCATGATTAGATGAGATTGCATTTTATTGCCTGTTTGAAATGACCTAATAATAAGAGGGAAGTACCTAAAAAAAGTAGATGCCAGCTAAAGCACAAAGGGCCAGTTTAACTGGGGTGGAAGCAGAGAACCGTCCCCTGCTTCCTTCATTCAGGTGCCATCACTTAAACAAACCAAAAGAAAAAGCTCTTCTCATATGAGAAGAGCTTTCGTGTTTAATTATGCTTTTTCAACGTTTGCTGCTTGTGGTCCACGGTTACCTTCTTCAATATCAAAAGTAACTGCTTGACCTTCATCTAATGATTTGAAACCGTCGCCTTGAATTGCTGAGAAATGTACGAATACATCATCTCCACCTTCAACTTCGATGAAACCGAAACCTTTGTCTGCGTTAAACCATTTTACTGTACCGTTACTCATAAAAAAATACCTCCGTGTGCTTTATAGCACGTTTATTACTTTTTGGTTCAAGATAATAATTCAAGACGATGATAATCACTAGAAAGTTATTACAAATATCTTGTTTTGCTAAAACGAACATCAATAAGTTAATCTTATTATAACACTAAATAGAAATATAGAAAGCTTTATTACAAATATTTCTAAAGAAATAAATAAGAGGCTATTGAGTTGGGTCTATAATTGGTTTATTTCTTAATGTTTTTAAATGTGGAGGTAGATGTAATTGGTTTCCTTTTAGCTTAAGTATCACCCTTGAAGAAGGTAGTAGTTAAAGATAAGGTCTATGGTATTCTATGTTGCAGCATTTATGCTTCTATCTATTTTTTTATTCCTTGAAAAATCAGCCAATAGTATTTCAACATCTGGTTTATCTTCTACTAAGATAACTTTCTCCTTCGATTTTTCTGATTCCTTCCGCTCAAGGAACCAATCCGGGATTACTTCTTGTTTCTTTTGACTAGGATTACTTCTATAACGTGATTGTTGTTGTAGTCTAAAGGTTTGTTCGGACTCCCTCACTTGTTCGATAGTAGAGATCCCCTTTGCTGACCACTTTTTCAGAATTCCTTTGACATAACTCCATTTTAAACTGTTCGTTTCGATTGCAATCTTCATTGCCTCCATGACTAAGGTCTCCCCAAGCATAGACACCCATTCAGTTATTTCATTTTGTAAATGTGAAGGTAATTTTCCAAAATTTTCGTTATAAAAACAGCAGACATCCATACTACTATTAAGGTTTTGAATTTCTTTTCCTTTTGTTTCTTCTTGTTTAATTAATGGGTCGGAATTGTGGTCGTTTTTATCGGCAGAAGGGCAGTTGGATTTTTCCTCGATAGTGTGGTCTTCTTGGTTTACTTCATTTTCTTCAATACTTTGGACGACAAATTTTGTCAAACTAATCATTTGGTACATAGCTGCTTGATTTCCAGACCTATTTTGAACAAGAATATATCCCTTTTCTTCTAATTCTTTTCTTGCAGTCTTAAATGCAGTGTCTTTTAATTGGGCTTTGGTAGTTAGCACTCTGGAAGCTGCAGAGAATTCTTTTACCCATCCTGCCCTGTTATTGACCTGCATGAGGGCATGCCATAAAAGCACAGCGGCGTTGGATAAAGGTGTGTATTCGAGGCTATTGTAAAATGCGTTGATTTCTTTTATATAATTCATGGTTAAGTTCCTTCCAAAAGTGGTTTGAGACGGGATAAGGTATTTACGGTGGTCAAATCATAAAACGTTGGTGTTGAAAAGAGGCATATTGTAGAATGCAGACTGCAGTGCGTTGCATTTGTTTCTCTAACAGGTAATACGATTCCGTCATAGCTAGCTTTTGTCCATTTTTAAAGATGATCATGGATTTAACAACAGATTTATGTGAAGCGTGATACGGGATGATTGAGTGGACGTGGTTGTAAAAAATCCAATGACAGTTAAATTCATTTGGTGAACATGTCGGGAAAGTAAATAGGTTCTTACTAGGGCTAATTGGGATAGGAACTTTACGCTGCGCACCCGTTTGATAAGTGACAGCAGAACGTCTCCCATCATAGGTGGAGCATCCATTTAAACAAGCAGATTTTATAAGGTGTATAGGTGTTTTTTTAACGAATAGCTGTCGATTACTTTCTAACACTTTGGTGTCATATTCAAAATTTGTTGCAGGTAATAAAGCCATCGTGTGTTCATTTACATGATAATTCGAAACAATTTCTGACATAGCGAG
Organism: Aquibacillus rhizosphaerae; assembly: GCF_030282825.1. Taxonomy (GTDB): domain Bacteria; phylum Bacillota; class Bacilli; order Bacillales; family Amphibacillaceae; genus Aquibacillus_C; species Aquibacillus_C rhizosphaerae. Next base: position 1,308 of record NZ_JASTZU010000045.1, on the reverse strand, counting down.
GCACTCCTTTTTAGTGGGGGTTGTGGAAGCAGGGGACGGTTCGGGACCAGTGAAAAAGTCTACGACTTTAACTCAATTATTCAAATTCACTAAACTTTAATAAATTCCACCAAAACTTCGCGATAATTCAACGAGAAAAAACCCCCTGAATGGTATAATTAGTATGACCAAATACCAAACCATTAGGGGGTTTTTTCTATGCTTCGACTAGAGCCAAAACAATTAAGTCTTCATTCTATATTATATAGTAAAATACCAGAAAATCATATACTTAAAACCATTTCAACTGTAGTAGATTTTAGCTTTATCAATAAATTACTAGAGAACAGTTATTGTAAGCAATTTGGACGACCGGCGAAAGAGCCGGAATTGATGTGCAAACTTCTTTTTCTGCAACATCTCTATAATTTATCTGACGAGAAAGTTATCGAAGAAGCCAGCTTGAATTTAGCTTATATGTACTTTATCGGTATTAATCCTGAGGACGATCTTCCTGATAAAAGTCTGCTTTCGAAGTTCAGAACACAGCGTTTAGTAGAAGGATCCCTTGATGAGATGATTACGGAAATTGTTAAGCAATGTGTAGATAAAGGCATCATTGAGGGAAAGAGTGTAAGTATAGATGCCACACATATGGAAGCCAACACCATTAAGAAAACCCCAGAGCGTCTGATGAAACATTTGGGTAAAAACATTATGCAGACCTACGAAGAAGAAACAGGAAAACCGTTAGAAAATGTGCCATCGGCACCTAACTATAAAGAAATTGAGGACCACAACGAAGCGAAAGCTGTGATGAAGGCTTATTTGGAAACAGTGATTGATCAAGCAGAAGAAAAGACTTCTGAGAAAGAATCAAAAACGTCAGAAATCATTCAAAAGGCAAAAGATATTCTTGCTGACCCTAAATTTATGCATCAAAAAGGAGTGCGTTCTCTCATTGATGAAGATGCACGAGTTGGTCGTAAAAGTAAAACCCAAGGTTTTTATGGTTATAAAACGGAGTTTGTCATGACAACAGATGAACGAATTATTACATCTGTTCGAACCGCGAATGGTGCTTATATGGATGGAAGTTATGCCAAAGAAATGTTGGAAGAAACAAAGCGATCTGGTGTGAAGGTGGAAGAAGTCTACGGTGACAAGGCCTATTTCAGAAAGGCAATTCTGAATGTTATAGAAGAAACAATGGCGAAGGCATATATACCAGTAAGTCACTCCGTATACAGAATAGATGAAAGCGAATATACCTATAATAAAGATTCGGATGAATGGTATTGTAGTCAAGGCAATACGACTGTAGACAAA
>NZ_JASTZU010000044.1 GCF_030282825.1 Aquibacillus rhizosphaerae | reverse complement strand
TTTGTCTACAGTCGTATTGCCTTGACTACAATACCATTCATCCGAATCTTTATTATAGGTATATTCGCTTTCATCTATTCTGTATACGGAGTGACTTACTGGTATATATGCCTTCGCCATTGTTTCTTCTATAACATTCAGAATTGCCTTTCTGAAATAGGCCTTGTCACCGTAGACTTCTTCCACCTTCACACCAGATCGCTTTGTTTCTTCCAACATTTCTTTGGCATAACTTCCATCCATATAAGCACCATTCGCGGTTCGAACAGATGTAATAATTCGTTCATCTGTTGTCATGACAAACTCCGTTTTATAACCATAAAAACCTTGGGTTTTACTTTTACGACCAACTCGTGCATCTTCATCAATGAGAGAACGCACTCCTTTTTGATGCATAAATTTAGGGTCAGCAAGAATATCTTTTGCCTTTTGAATGATTTCTGACGTTTTTGATTCTTTCTCAGAAGTCTTTTCTTCTGCTTGATCAATCACTGTTTCCAAATAAGCCTTCATCACAGCTTTCGCTTCGTTGTGGTCCTCAATTTCTTTATAGTTAGGTGCCGATGGCACATTTTCTAACGGTTTTCCTGTTTCTTCTTCGTAGGTCTGCATAATGTTTTTACCCAAATGTTTCATCAGACGCTCTGGGGTTTTCTTAATGGTGTTGGCTTCCATATGTGTGGCATCTATACTTACACTCTTTCCCTCAATGATGCCTTTATCTACACATTGCTTAACAATTTCCGTAATCATCTCATCAAGGGATCCTTCTACTAAACGCTGTGTTCTGAACTTCGAAAGCAGACTTTTATCAGGAAGATCGTCCTCAGGATTAATACCGATAAAGTACATATAAGCTAAATTCAAGCTGGCTTCTTCGATAACTTTCTCGTCAGATAAATTATAGAGATGTTGCAGAAAAAGAAGTTTGCACATCAATTCCGGCTCTTTCGCCGGTCGTCCAAATTGCTTACAATAACTGTTCTCTAGTAATTTATTGATAAAGCTAAAATCTACTACAGTTGAAATGGTTTTAAGTATATGATTTTCTGGTATTTTACTATATAATATAGAATGAAGACTTAATTGTTTTGGCTCTAGTCGAAGCATAGAAAAAACCCCCTAATGGTTTGGTATTTGGTCATACTAATTATACCATTCAGGGGGTTTTTTCTCGTTGAATTATCGCGAAGTTTTGGTGGAATTTATTAAAGTTTAGTGAATTTGAATAATTGAGTTAAAGTCGTAGACTTTTTCACTGGTCCCGGACGGTTCTCTGCTTCCTTTCTCATTCGTTATCTCATCACTGCCCCGGTCCCACTTGCTACATAAATGTTCACTTTACCAAAATCTCGTGTTTGAATCGTTACGATATCTCGATATGGCGTATCTAACACTTCATACTGCAGCCCTCCAAACTTCGATGGCTTCAACACTCCTGCCCAATTAGCTTTGTTGTTTTTTACTGGCGGTCTGTCTAATTTATAAACAGTCCAAGTCTTTGCGTCTTTCGGCAAATATAATGTTTGTGTTTTGTTATTGCTTTTGCTCAGGACAGCCATACTCTTTTCTAAATATTTTAGTGGATCGACAGCATTTGTTTTACTCGCATTCCATTTACCTTTATGTAGTTCAAAATGAAGGTGCTGCCCATTACTATCACCAGTGTTTCCCATCACGCCAATTTGTGTATGTTGGCTTACTTTTTCCCCTACACTAACTGCTCTAGACCCAGTCTGCATATGCGCATAAACCGTTTCAAAAATTTGTCCATTGATTTGGTGCTCCATAAAAATGCATTCCCCATAACTATCAGATTTGTACGACCGACTTATCCGACCACTTGCAGATGCAAAGATAGGATGTTTTCCCGGATCTGCAATATCAATCCCATGATGGGTTGGCCGCTCAATTGTACGGTATCCACTCGTTATCCTTCTTGTATCCGTTGGCCATGCAAAAATCTCACTACTCACGATTATCACGCTCCATTTTGTTTTCGATTACTTACAAAACTATAATCGTATGGAATGAAGCAAATAGTGTTGTATGACAAGAACAAAAGCTCAGGGCGCCTTGCTCACCCTAGGGCAATTAAGACAAACATCTATGTGGTGCTCTTTACCACAAAGATGTTTGACTCGGGTAGGCGCTGTAGCAGGACGTGGCACATGCTGGTAGTCAGTTAACCACAGGACACTAAATCTATAATTTCCTATACTATAAAAAGAAGCAGAGAACCGTCCCCTGCTTCCAAAGGAGTGGTAGAATAGGGATACGAGTAATAATAAGGAGGGGAATGAATTGAATATGAACAAGGTTCGTTGGGGTATTATTGGGTGTGGGGATGTAACGGAAGTAAAAAGTGGGCCTGCCTTTCAAAAGGTGGAAAACTCAGAATTGGTTGCAGTTATGCGTAGAACAGGCCATCTTGCTGAGGACTATGCAAAAAGGCACCAAGTTCCAAAGTGGTATGATAACGCAGACGAACTTATTAACGATCCAGAAGTGGATGTTGTCTATATTGCGACACCACCAGGATCACACATGGAATATACGATTAAAGCTGCACAGGCAGGTAAACCTGTTTATGTGGAAAAACCGATGGCACGGAACTCAGAAGAATGCGGGAAGATGATTGCTGCTTGTAAAGAGGCAGGAGTTCCTTTGTTTGTTGCTTATTATCGGAGAGCACAACCACGGTTTCTTAAAGTTAAAGAGCTGTTAGATAACAAAGCAATTGGCGATATTCGCTTGGTGCGTACCACCCAGTTCCAACCGGTATCAGAGAAGATAATCAATTCGAATGATGTTCCTTGGCGACTTCAGCCTGAAATTTCTGGTGGTGGTTTATTTTTTGATTTAGCCAGCCATACGCTAGATATCCTGGATTACATACTTGGACCAATTATATCGGTGAAAGGTCTTGCTTCTAATCAAGCAGGATTCTATAACGCAGAAGATATCGTTACTTCAACTTATTTATTTGAATCTGGTGTGCATGGTGTAGGTAATTGGTGTTTTTCTGCATTTGAAAAAACCGATGTAAATGAAATTATTGGGAGTAAAGGAAAAATTACTTTTTCAACCTTTGAACATGACCCCGTTACATTAACAACCGCCGGTGGAACGGAGAAATGGAGCTTTGACCCATTACAACATGTCCACCAACCGCTTGTAGAAACGATTGTTGCTGAACTAACAGGTGAAGCTGTTGAATGCCCAAGCACCGCCGTATCAGCAGCTCGCACGAATTGGGTAATGGATGAAATGGTGAAAAAATAACGATATGGAAGCAGGGGACGGTTCTCTGCTTCCTCATTAAGCACTGTCATTACCCATATAAACTAAAGATATCACCTAATTTTAAATAAGATCCACTAATTCACATCTGATACTGGCACAAAATCGAAAAAAGCAGAGACTTTTCCCTGCTTCACTAATCCTAAAAAAACTTATAATTATTTTTTCCGAGTTTTTTTGCTTTGTACATTGCAATATCAGATTTTTTTATGATGGAGCGGATATCAACGTCGGTACTCGAATACATTGTTATACCTATACTTGTTGTTAAGTTAAGTGTTTCGTTATAAATAGTCCAATCCGACATTGTTTCGAGAAGACTTTTAGCTTTTCTCTCTATTACATCCTTGTCAACCAAGTCCTGAAAGACAAGAACAAACTCATCTCCACCAATCCGTACACCTATATCTCGGTTCGACAAGTACTGCCTTATGCGATTTCCCACTTCCTCTAATACACTATCTCCAAATTCATGACCGTGCTCATCATTTACTCCTTTAAATCCATCTAAATCCATAAACATAATAGTCCCTTTAGAAGAGCTTGAAAGACCAATATCTGTGTCAAACATCTTGTAAAGATAGTTTCGGTTGTGCAAATTCGTTAGTGAGTCGTAGTTTGCTTGTTGTTCAAGTTCTAAAACATAACTAAAGAATTGAGACATTTTGCTCAAAAAAGCAATATTGTCTTGAGTGAATTTTGACGTTTTAGAATCAACGGCACATAATGTTCCAAATAATTCTCCATCTTGATAAAAAACAGGAACACCTACATAGGATCCGATATTCGCTTCAAAAGTAATAGGTAAATCACAGGTGAATGGATGTTCCTTAGTATTTTCAATTAATAGTGGTTCCCGACCACTTACACAGATACCTTGTCAGAAACTATCATCCAAAGGAATAACGCTACCTTCCTGAACATTCGTACCTGTATTATTATCTAAAACTCTTTCAATTGAAAGTTGGCTTTTGGTTACTTTAGTCAAATAAAGCGTCTTATTCGGCAAACCAGCATTTACAATTTCTAGTAATCGCAAAGAAGCTTCCTGAAAATCTTGAAAATGAGTTTTACTCATAAAAATCATACCTTTCTATTTTGCCAAAAAAATAACAATATCTAATCATTATAACTGATATATATACTTTATACGTTATTAATTCCAAAGTTATTTTTATCCTTACCAATTCTGGAAGAAGCAGAGAGGAAGCAGGGGACGGTTCTTTGCTTCGGAAGCAGAGAACCGTCCCCTGCTTCCACCGTCCCCCGCTTCCATTTACTTCCAGTTCAGCCAAAGCAACAACTAATTATTTTCAAATTAAAAAAGTAACCAGCCCATAGACTCTGGTTAAACCGCGGGCATGGATTGGTTACTTTTTTTCGTTTAAATTAACAACTGCAAAGTCAAGTACCGGCCGGAACAAGTGAAAAAGCAGATTTCTAGATTAATATAATGAAAGTATTTATTTCTAAGAATTGAGTCAGTTTCCTAATTACCTTTATCATTCATCTACCAAAATAAGCTCGGAAATAATTTCAATGGTATTATTAAATTACACTATTGTTGCTAACCATCTACTATTTATTGCAATTGCCTTGTCACTACTTAGAACAGATCTTATTTAGAAATTATTGAAGTATGTACCTTTATATGCGAGGGTCTAACTATAATAACTTGATTGCAAATTAATAGATAGAAATGCCCTGCTCACCTCCAAACATTTATCCGTTCAGATTTTTTTACGAATTTACTAGACATTGCCCGCATTCTAGCCTTTAGCAACATTTTCCTTCCCTCTGGTGTGTGCACATAAACAAGCTCAGCATCACCGACTCTTTTTTTCCAATGTGCCAACAGCGTTTCAACAAATTCTTTTTTTCTACCAATCTCCTCGGGTACGGCATGATAATCATGCCGTACCCAAAAACGTTTTCCTGACTTTCGGTGCAGTAGATAACGGGGATTATCAATTGGATCTACAATCTCTTGCAAACTTTGCAAAAACAGCTTTTGTTCATGCGTCGTTCCACACTCCAAATAACAGACCACTCGGCCATCTTTCTCTTTCTTGGCATGTACTTTGTTATGCGTTGGTGCTGTTTGGATCTGTCCTATCTGAAAAAGTGTATGATAAATCGAATTCCCGACTTGTTCCATACTTGATTCTATGGAGGAGTTAAACAGAAAAATACGTAATGCTTTCCACCAGAATGGAGAAGATAGCAGCACCCCAATCGCTAATCCAAATAGCATTTGGAAAAGTAATTCACGAAAGGAATAATAGTACCCAGATTCGCCAATCGAATACAGAATATTTAGAAGTAGAACTAGAGAAATCACAAGCAATGATTTCAGTGTATTTCGAAAGACGAACGGCCTTGGCACAACCGATTGATCTGTTTGAATTTCTTCTCGTTTTTCCTCACCTTTGTGAACAGCTTCCTGCCAACGTTCAAACAAACGTTCACGATTAGTTGCTTTTCTGTACATTGTATTATTTATAGATGAAACTGTTTTACTAGAAAAATTAGAATTAGGCAATCTCAAACGTTCTAGCCCAGAAGTGATTAGCGGCAACTCCTCATCTAAACCAGTCAACGAACGAAAACGCCTTCGTAACGAGTGAAAATCATAACCACCATCATAAGCTTTTTCATCTACACAAACGAGATGCCAAATGTTAGCCACTTTATTCGGATTTCCTTGCTCTGTCCGAATCGCACGCCCTCTCATCTGGTTGGTCAACATAAAAGTTCCAACATAGGAAGCAAGAACAAGTGTATTGACACTAGGGGCATCCCAACCTTCTCCAAGCAGAGCTGTAGTTCCTATCAATACATCCACATCACCACGAGAAAAAATTTCTGTGACACAACGCACGATGTATTGCTTTGAAGCTCCCTTTGTTTTGATGGTTACATATCGATCGTCATGCGAAAGAGCATCCACATGATAATCTAACGAATATTCCTCTAATAATGAGACAGTCTCCTTTGGCAGGATAACGACTGAACCAGTTAATACGCCTAACTTACAACTCTCCCCTAATTCTCTTCTTATTTTCTCAAATACAGGAATGACACCAAGCCGGATGAGAGGCTTCTCATCGTCTGCATGGTTAGGTAGATCCTCTGCATAAATATAATCTGCCAAAATAACCAGCCTAAGTGCTTCTTTTTGTGCTTGTTTTTCCAAAGAAACAATCTGAGTGATACTGTCTAACTTTGAGGCACTTTGCAACAAAGTTCTTTCCATCGATCTAGTTGCTACTAGCTTCACACGACGGTGCTCCAACGCACGCATACTCGAAAGCTGCTGCTTGATACTTTTTAAAGGCTCTTCCTTCGGGTTCAAGTGTTTATCCCGATAAAACATAGCTGTTAATAATTCCTCTGCCCACTCCAAGTTAAATGAAGGTAAATGCTTGGCTTTTTCATCAACAAGTTGAAAAGGCATTTGCCATGCTTCACTCTCTGTTTCTTTTAAGTAACTGATCATACTAATAAAATAACTATGATTCGCTAATTTTTCTTCTATGTAATCCTCTGTTTTCATCCATGGATGCGACTCAATTAGTGCTTTGAAAGCTTCGTTTTTTAATAGACTTACCTTTAGTTGCTCAGCTTCCATATGAAAGATGTCAATAGGTTCCTTTTCTTTATGTGTTGGCATGGATATCCATAGATAGTCCTGATGTGGACACAAGTCGCCTTCCTTTACTAAAGCAGCAACATCAATTTCTTCATCAATTGGACCACACAGCTCGATATATTTATCCCACTCAGATTTCCCAACATCATAAGGAGGAGTGGCAGTAAGTGCAACTACAGTAGGATTGGTTAACTGATCTCGAACAGCTATAGTAGTTTTCCACCAGCTGGTCCGTAAATGATGCGCCTCATCCAGTAGTAAGGTTTGAAACTTTTGTTTAAAAAGCCGCTCCCGGGCCTGTTCTTTTTCTGTTAATTCCATTATTGATTCATCTTCTTCTATCTCGTCATCAATAACTTCTAATTTTGCTTCCTTACTTAAATCATCCTTGAAAAGTGCATGTAGGCTTTGATAGGTAGTAACTGTTATAAATTGAGGATTTCTTATGTCTGTAGTTATCCAAGAAGGTAATTTGTCTGTTTGTAAAAATAGTTCAGTAAACCGAGTGACCCACTGATTACGAATGGCCAAGGTTGGTGCAACAATTAAAGCAGACTTATTTAACCGGAGCATTACCTCAAGGCCCAACACGGTTTTTCCTGAACCGGGCGGTGCAACCAAATGAAGATGTTTATTTTCTAGGTGACTATCTAAATGCTGAAGTACCTCTCTTTGATAACTTCTAAAAGGATGAAAAAATGAAATATTCTCCGGAAAACGATCCATAATAACACCACTCCAATATGATAGAACACAATAGTTTCATTATTATATAAATCTAGACTGTAGATAAAGCCGGCGTGCATCATACATACACGTAGGTAATATTTGTGGACCACTTATACAAGGATTAGCTGATTGAAGTGGCGACTCGAGTACGTTAGGCGCATTTTCTATCAAGCCTTTTGTTGTTTATTACTCCTGGAAAGACTTCTATGGTGTTTTCCCGTATTCCTCATCTAAGTAAAAATTAACATGTTGCTCTTCTAGTGCATCCAAAAAACTAGTTGGATCTTTCAAATGACCAAGTGCAACATTAATTGCTGGAAAACCAGAGTTTTTGTTGATTTCTAGCATCTTCCTGTTCGTTCCACTAAATGTATTTATATACGCATCTTCTTGTCGGTGAACAAAACCGAGCATATCGTTTCCTTTTAAGGAATAAGGAAAACAACCTTCAATATCCTCCCATGGAATGAAGCCAACTTTAGGGGTAAAGCCAATAATATCAATTCCTTTCGTACTAACGATAACAGCAGGTTTGTTGGCAACCACTTTTTTCACTAATAGAAACAGTATTGGAACTAATATAATAACTAAAGTAATTGATAGAGAAAACAGGAACCAATCCATCTCTAAATTACCAGTTCCCATAAAAATGGCTAAACCACCAAAAAGGAGTGCCATCGACATAATAAATATAGCAAATCCTATTAACCTTGCTCTAGAATTATAAAACATTTTTTTATCCATCACTTCTTCTCCTCACTCATTAATTAATTTAAGGCATTGTCGTGTTATTATGATTCACCACATATGTAAGAGTTTTTCATAATTATCTTTCTTATATTTTTCTATAAAAAACTTAATGACAGCTTCTTCGACTTGATCTCGATTTGCTTCTGCAATTCGGTCTGTTTCTTCTCCATTTTTTAGGTCGTATCCTTCGCCATTGTAATCTTGTACGCTTACAAAATCCTCGTGATACTCTTTTTCCGTTTCATTGTTAACTGTTTCTGTGTGTTCTGTGATTCCGTATCCATTGAAAAACATCCTCCAAGTACAAATAATAGTCCTATTCCTATCGCGCTTGTTACTTTTTTCTTCTTGTGAAAGTCCTCCATCCAAATCGCTCACAGATCACATAGTCTATATTTTATAGGATAGTAGGGGGACTTCCTACACATTTTAGAAAATAATGTAAAATAATCCAAAAGTAGGGGTGCTTTTGATGTAGTGGAAATAGGCGGTCGGAATTCACAAACAGGACATTGTTCGTAAATCCTTGAGGGTGTATTTTAATCTTGCACTTGTTCTTGAGGTTTATTTCCTTTGGCTGGTGTTCCATTATAGATTTCATAATGATTTCTGGAATTCTGCTATCTAATTCCTAAGCCTCCCACAGAATCAATGGCTTACGGATTTGGTAACTTTGACGTATATCTAAAAGTAGTATTGTTCGATATACTTACATGGAATAATTTGGAGGGTGGTAAATTAGGAAGATGATAAAAAAACTTTTAGTAATTATATCATTACTTATTATTAGTTTAGTTTTATTTGCTTGTTCAGAGGATGCAACTAAAGAAGATGATAATGAAAGCGAACAAGAAACATCAGAAGAGGAACAGAAGGAAAATGTTACAAACTCAGAGGCTGATTACATACCAGAAGATGAGGAATTGTTAGCTGTTTTAGAAGAAAATGCTAAATATTTCCAACAAGGAGACAATGATTTATATTTGGCAACACTCCACAGTGAATCAATCGCAAGAGAAAACACTACGCAGTTACTAGAATCAATGGCTGGTTTCAACTTTGAAATAGAACTTTTAGAAACAGAAATCATAGAAAAAAGTCCAGAAGAAGCAAAAGTGAGGTATGTACAAAAAACACTTTCTGAAGCTCCTGGATACACTAATAATCAAACAACAGGAATTCATACCCTGCGCCCAGAAGCAGATGGCGAATGGAAGATTTTTGTAACCGGTTATGATGATATTGTTACTTTAGACGAGAACGGAGAAGCTTTAAAAGTGCAAACAATTGACTCCGTATTAGAATCACTGGAAGGTACATATGCCAAGGATATGCGAGGGATAAATCTAAATTATGATAATCCAGTTATGTTGGTTGGCTTTGAAGAAATGGAAGAATATGCATCACTCGAATTATTTTTGCCAGAAGAAAGCTTTACCGAAACCTATATGCATGTGGAAGTGTTGAAAAATGCAAAAAATATTCTTGGAATGCAGGACTTCTTAGATAATCTAAAACTTTCCTTTGAACAAAGTGGATTTACTGGTATCACCATTAATAGTTTTGACGTTACAGAAGATGAAGGTATGTTTGAAGCGAATATAAATGATAGCAATCCAATCAATATGCAGGCACATTATGGTAGAAGCTTCTTTAAAGGGGATGATTTATATATCATATCATATGTCGTATTAGGTCAGGTTGAACTAGATGAAGAAACAAAAGATACTTGGAACGAACAATTGAAGTCAATTGAATAACTAAATGCTAGAAAAGGAAGCAGGGGACGGTCACTTTCCGTCCCTACGGTCTTTGTTGACTTGTATTATAAATAAAATTATACTATAAATAAGAACACCAAGTGGAGTTAACCACTCGGCAATTGTAACTACATGCCGCATGAAGAACGGCTGACCAAATGTATGATGATTTACTCAAAGAAATAACCGTCTTATCCACTGGTCATGGGGACGGTTATTTCTTTTTGTTTAAGAAGACGACAATAGTTACAACGAGTGTAAGTGTAGCTAATAATGTTAAACAAAATTGAGCTACTAAACTTAATGCTTCATATGTCGTCATTCTACCACCTCCCTTCTCAGGAGAGATGGCCAACCGCCCACCATGCTATGTAGTTACGAATCTATTATACTACAATCCATCTAAAGAAGAACAATTCTACAAACATACGATAGGCATTGTCGACTCATATAGGCAGGGGGTCTTCGCTTCATTTCTTATCTAATATATAAAAATTATTCTATATCATCCGTCATATCAAACAGTTTCAAGGTTATCACACCCTCTATATGCAACTTAGGCAATTTCAGACACTAAGAACCTACTTACACTTCCATGCATACGATGGGTTAAAACCCAAAAAGGATGAAGGACGATGTCTATTTCGTTTCCAGTAAGTATTAAAACACTAAAAGTTAGTGCTGGACCAGATAAAACAGTTTATTACCCCAAAGTACATGGTCTGCAAAACGATAGATTGGAAAGGTTTATTAATCAAACAATTGTCCGTCAAACCCAGCAACTTATTGATCAACAAGTAGGAAACATGCCTACAACTGTGGAAGAAATGATCGGCTATTATGAAATTAAAAACAATCAGCGTGATGTACTGAGCTTATCAATTTCCAATTATACGTATCATCACCAGGCAGCGCACGGGATGACGTATATAAATTCTTTGACTTACGACTTAGAAAAAGGAACGCTGTGTAAACTTAAAGACTTATTTATACCTGGAAGTGATTATATCGCTAGACTATCAACTCTAATTCATGAGCAAATAAAACAACGTGACATTACACTACTAGATGACTTTACGACCATTCAGCCCAACCAAGACTTTTATATTGCAGATAAAACCCTTGTCATTTATTTTCAACTATACGATATAACTCCTTATGTTTTTGGATTTCCAATGTTTCCAATTTCCGTGTATGACATACAAGATATTATCGATGAAAACGGCCCACTTGGACGGATGGCAATTAATAATTGAATGGGCACGGAAGCAAAGAACCGTCCCCTGCTTCCTTTCTGAATCCATCTATTTGACTATCCCTCCTATTGTGTTGTTACAATAAAATCATGGTTATCATTGATACAACCCATTAAAAGGAGGAGAACGAAGTGACACATCAAATACAGATCGCCGCTAAATCAGGTACATTTACGATTGGTGGAGAATTAAAGGTGAATCGTTTAGGATATGGTACGATGCAGTTAACTGGTGATGGTGTTTGGGGTGAGCCCAATAATCCCGAGGAAGCTGTGCGCGTTCTTCAAAAAGCAATTGAACTTGGGGTAAACTTTATTGATACAGCAGATGCGTATGGACCTTTTGTTACAAATAAATTAATTAAAAAAGCACTACATCCATATAATGAAGATTTAGTTATTGCCACAAAAGTTGGACTGACACGTGCAGGTCCTAATGACTGGCGCCCAGTGGGACGTCCAGAATATTTGAGACAACAAGTGGAAATAAACCGTAACGATTTAGGTGTCGATACCATTGATTTACTTCAACTACACCGTATAGACCCTCAGGTTCCGCTTGCTGATCAGATTGGTGAATTAAAGAAAATGAAAGAAGAAGGAAAAATACGCCATATCGGACTTAGTCAAGTAAGTGTAGAAGAGCTTAAAGAAGCTAATGAAATCACACCAATTGCCTCTGTGCAAAACATGTACAACCTGGCAAACCGTGAATCGGAAGCTATGCTTGAGTATTGCGAAGAGAATAATATTGCATTTATTCCTTGGTTTCCACTTGCAACTGGCGAATTAGCAAAAGAAGGTGGGCCACTGGATAAGTTAGCTAAAGAACATGATGCACAGCCAGCACAACTTGCGCTTGCATGGTTATTGAAGCGTTCCAAAGTTATCCTGCCAATTCCAGGAACATCTTCCGTGAGTCACTTAGAAGATAATCTTGCAGCTGCTGAAATCGAACTTAGTGACGAAGAATTCAAAACATTGTCGGATGCAGTAACAGCAACTAAATAGAAGCAGGGGACGGTTCCCTGCTTCCACTTTGGTAAGGAAAGATCCCCTTCATCAGCACAAACAAAGAAGTCGGATGCTGAAGAACCTAATCATGTGAAAACCATCTGAACAATAACAACTTGAGATGGGTTACAGTAAACCGTATTACTAAAGATAGAACTACTTATATCCTAATTAAACAAAACCCTAGTTTTCTTCATTAAACGAAAACTAGGGTTTTGTTTTACCCATAAAAGGAAGCAGAGAACCGTCCGGGACCAGTGAAAAAGTCTACGACTTTAACTCAATTATTCAAATTCACTAAACTTTAATAAATTCCACCAAAACTTCGCGATAATTCAACGAGAAAAAACCCCCTGAATGGTATAATTAGTATGACCAAATACCAAACCATTAGGGGGTTTTTTCTATGCTTCGACTAGAGCCAAAACAATTAAGTCTTCATTCTATATTATATAGTAAAATACCAGAAAATCATATACTTAAAACCATTTCAACTGTAGTAGATTTTAGCTTTATCAATAAATTACTAGAGAACAGTTATTGTAAGCAATTTGGACGACCGGCGAAAGAGCCGGAATTGATGTGCAAACTTCTTTTTCTGCAACATCTCTATAATTTATCTGACGAGAAAGTTATCGAAGAAGCCAGCTTGAATTTAGCTTATATGTACTTTATCGGTATTAATCCTGAGGACGATCTTCCTGATAAAAGTCTGCTTTCGAAGTTCAGAACACAGCGTTTAGTAGAAGGATCCCTTGATGAGATGATTACGGAAATTGTTAAGCAATGTGTAGATAAAGGCATCATTGAGGGAAAGAGTGTAAGTATAGATGCCACACATATGGAAGCCAACACCATTAAGAAAACCCCAGAGCGTCTGATGAAACATTTGGGTAAAAACATTATGCAGACCTACGAAGAAGAAACAGGAAAACCGTTAGAAAATGTGCCATCGGCACCTAACTATAAAGAAATTGAGGACCACAACGAAGCGAAAGCTGTGATGAAGGCTTATTTGGAAACAGTGATTGATCAAGCAGAAGAAAAGACTTCTGAGAAAGAATCAAAAACGTCAGAAATCATTCAAAAGGCAAAAGATATTCTTGCTGACCCTAAATTTATGCATCAAAAAGGAGTGCGTTCTCTCATTGATGAAGATGCACGAGTTGGTCGTAAAAGTAAAACCCAAGGTTTTTATGGTTATAAAACGGAGTTTGTCATGACAACAGATGAACGAATTATTACATCTGTTCGAACCGCGAATGGTGCTTATATGGATGGAAGTTATGCCAAAGAAATGTTGGAAGAAACAAAGCGATCTGGTGTGAAGGTGGAAGAAGTCTACGGTGACAAGGCCTATTTCAGAAAGGCAATTCTGAATGTTATAGAAGAAACAATGGCGAAGGCATATATACCAGTAAGTCACTCCGTATACAGAATAGATGAAAGCGAATATACCTATAATAAAGATTCGGATGAATGGTATTGTAGTCAAGGCAATACGACTGTAGACAAA
>NZ_JASTZU010000043.1 GCF_030282825.1 Aquibacillus rhizosphaerae | reverse complement strand
CCACTCAGAAGCGGTTTTATTCTGAGTTAGCTGAAGCCGTGCCTGCGGAAAGGGAGCCAATTTTGCTTGAGGAGCGAGGCCAGTGCTCTATTGCGCACTTTATATCAAGTACGTCATTTGCTACCCTATATAAATTTTTTTCAAGAAAAAAATATTCACTTTTAATCATCCTTTCTAATTATCTTGCATACCTATAGGTATTAGATTATGTGCGTTTGTCGCATGTTTTCATAATTCGTCTTGCTTCGAAAAGAGGTGACACCATGGCAGAACATACGGAGGAAGATGTTAAATTACTAGCTAGATTAATGAGAGCTGAAGCAGAAAGTGATGGCCAACTTGGAATGTTAATGGTCGGTAACACAGGTGTTAATCGCGTCCGTTCAGATTGCTCAGATTTCACCAAATTAAACAATTTAAGAGACATGGTCTATCAAAAGCCTGGTGGATTTGAAGCAACCCAAAAAGGCTACTTTTATCAACGTGCACGTCAGAAAGATATTGACTTAGCACGAAACGTAATTAAAGGGGAAAAGTATCACCCTGCAAGTAACTCCTTATGGTTTTTCATGCCTGAAGGAAGTTGTCCCCCGCAATGGTTTGGACAATGGAATTTAGGTCGCTACAAATCGCATTGTTTTTTTAGCCCACTTCAATCCGAATGCCCTAGAGTTTTTTAAAAGTTTACGTTAGTGAATGGAAGCAGGTCATACAATGAATTTTGCTTCTACTATCATAGATAGGTTCACAACTATGAAGGGAGAGTTTTTTTAAATGAGTAATGAAGAAAATCGTCAGATGCCCGAGGGATATTATCCAAGTTACAACCCAGGAGCTGCAGCTGCACCCGGAGCAAACATAGCCCAAGGTCAAGGTGTACCTAATCCTAATTACCAAGCACCTTATGGTTATGGGCAGCAAGGTCCATATTATCCACAAATACCAGCAGGTGCACAAATAGGTGGACCAATTCCACAACAGCCTTTTCAACAAATGCCAACATCCAATGTACCAGGTATGCTTCCAGTTGAAGAATCCTACATTGAAAACATATTACGACTAAATAAGGGTAAATTAGCTACTGTTTACATGACGTTTGAAAATAATGAGAGATGGAATGCAAAAGTATTTAAAGGGATTGTAGAAGCAGCAGGTAGAGATCATATCATTCTTAGTGACCCAGAAACAAATAGACGCTACTTATTACTGATGGTTTATTTGGATTATATTACATTCGACGAAGAGTTGAATTACGAATATCCTTATGGAGCTCCTTTAACCACTTATCCACCTAGATAACATAGAGCCTTTTCACCGCGGATTATAATCAGATTTTCTAAGGCACTAAGTTAACCCTTGCCGCTTTTCGCTGCAAGGGTTATTTTCTAATCCAACTTAATAGAGGAGGAAAGACATGAATCATCCTTATAAAAAATTCGTTCAACTTCAAATTTTCATGATGTTTTTAACACTTTTTTTAGGGATAATCGCCCTTGTAAAAAGCAGTGTTTTCTTGGCATTAATCACTTGCTTCACTTTAGCACTTAGTTTTGCCTTTGAAGGTATAGTTGAACTAAAGAAAAAAAACACCTTCCACTTCGGCCAACAACTTCTTCGTGCACTTATTATAGTCATTTTTGTTTGTTATTTATATTTCAAATAAAAGATGCATCTAAATAACTATAAACGGATTTAGATGAATTTTACAACCGCATAACCTAATAACACCCAACCGATTAAGAAAGCTACTCCACCAATCGGCGTAATCATAGCAAAGGTCTTTATTGCCGTTGTAGAGTAGATATAAAGACTACCTGAAAACAACAAGATTCCAGCCAAGAAGAACCACCCAGCAATGTTAAAACTACTACCCTGATACTTTATTAATAACAAGCCTACGATAAATAAAGCAATCGTATGAAACATTTGATAGTTTACCGCTTTTTCCCATGTTTTAATTGCTTTTTCAGAGATTTTCCCTTCTAACCCATGAGCACCAAATGCTCCTAGTGCAACGGCTAAAAAGCCATTTATTATACCTAATAATAGAAATATTTTCATATTTTCACCTCTTCAAATTATAATTAAAAATCAAATATAGAATCGCCATTTGCTTCCCCATGATTAACGTAAGACGCTTGAGATTGGCTAGTCTGCTTCGTCGATTTTGGTAGTTCTATATTCCCCATCATCTTTTTCAATTCTAGGTCTTGATTTAATTTATCATGATTAACATTTTTTTGATCTGATTCTAAAATTAAATCACCTAACAATTGAACTGCTCTTACGTGTTCACGAACACCATCTGACTGTTCTTCTTTTTCCATTGCCTTTTGAAGTTCTGCAATCATTTTTTGTAAGACAACCTTGTTAGAAATAGCCATCTCATTATCCCTCCATAATCAAACATAGTCGATTTATATGATACCTAATGAATTTAAGAATATAAGTAATATAATAACAGGCGCTAAAAAACGTACAACAAAATACCATACATGTCGAAGTGGAGAATGCGTCAGGTCAGTTGCCTCAAATGCTTCTTGTTTCTTGAATTGCCAGCCGATAAATAACGCCATCGCCAAACCACCTATTGGTAAAAAGATATTCGATGCAATTAAATCCATCGTGTCCATTATGTTTCTATCACCAATTAGCTTAACACCAGCTAAAGTTCCCATGCCTAAGGATGCACCTATGCCTAATACAAAGATAATAATACCCGCAAAAATAGAAGCAACACGTCTACTCCATGAATTTACCCGTATAAAATAAGCAACCGGCACTTCTAATAATGAAATCGATGAAGAAATTGCCGCTAAAGATAATGCTAAGAAAAATACAGTACCTACTATTCCCCCAAACGGCATCTGGTTAAATATATCCGGTAAAATAATGAATACAAGACCTGGCCCAGAATCTGGTTGAACATTAAAAGCAAATACAGCAGGAAAGATTACGATTCCTGAAACTACTGCAAATAACGTATCCATTAGACCAATACCTACTGTTGCTCCGGGAAGCCGATCTTTACTGGACAAATAGCTACCATAAGTCATCATCGTTCCTACACCTAGGCTTAATGAGAAAAATGCTTGTCCAAGTGCTGCTAAATATACTGACGGGTCATTTAATACAGACCAATCTGGTCTAAATAAAAACTCCATCCCTGCCATTGCCCCGTCTAATGTTAAACTATAAGCCGCCAACAATAAAAGTAAAATTGCTAAGACTGGCATAAAGATTTTATTAGCTAACTCAATTCCTTTTTTGACGCCAATAAGTACGATGAAAATGGTGATCGCCATAAACAGTCCATGCCAAAGCAACGGTTGATACGTTGTCGTCGTGAAAGCTTCAAACATTGCTCCATAACCTTCAGCAGGTTCAACAAAAAATTGTCCATTCAAATAGTTCCATAAATAATATAAAGCCCAACCTGCAACAACGCTATAAAAGCCCAAGATCAAAAATGCACTGCCGACTCCTAAAAAACCTACTAGAAACCAAGGTTTCCTTGGAGCTAACTTCTGATAGGAACCCACCACATCACTTTGCGCTTTTCTACCAATACTTACTTCCGTTAACAATAACGGCACCCCAATGATTAAAACACTTAGTAAGTAAATGACTAAAAACGCTCCGCCTCCATTTTCTCCGGCAACATAGGAAAACCTCCAAATATTACCTAAACCAACAGCTGAACCCATTGCCGCCAGCATGAAACCTAATCTAGATGCCCAACTTTCTCTGTGCATAACCTAACTCCTTTCAAACTTAATAAAATGATTGTATAACAAAACATTAAATTACTTTGTATAAAGTCTGTACATATTAACTCATTATTCAAGTAGCTTTTTTTGTTATAATTAAAAAGCCTAAGTACACTACCAACTAATACATGACCCGATGAGAACACGCTTTATATCATTTAATTTTTGCATTGACTACACTATTTTACACAAAACTAAGCTATCTCGCGAGTTTATATTGGCTACCTATTATAGAATATGCTACGTTTAAAATAAATATTGTGCAAATGGAATAAAGGAGTGATCCTATGGAGACATGGTTTGGAGAATCAATAGAACAACAATTTAACACCTTTTCGACTAGCCATATTACCGGATTATTTCTATTCTTTATTATAAGTATTGCTTTAATAATTCTAATAAAAAAATTTTCTACTAATCCAAAATCGCTTGAAATGATTCGTTGGGTATTATTTGGGATACTAATCCTTTCAGAACTATCTTATCAGGTATGGGCAGTTGTTAATAACACTTGGAGTATAAGAGACCGTGGACCACTACACTTATGTGGAATTGCATCAATTACAGTAACATTCGCTCTATTACTAAAAAAAGAAAAACTAATCCAATTAAGTTTTTTCATCGGAATTATACCTGCTTTTCTAGCATTAATCACCCCTGACATTCCTTATGATTTCCAACATTTTAGGTTTTGGAAATTTTTCATTCATCATATGGCAATCGTGTGGGGTAGTATTTTCCTTGTCTTAACAACAAATACAAAGATACATGTACAATCTTTTATTTCATCCTATGTTTTCCTTGTTTTATATGCCATCGTAATCGGTTTCATTGTAAACCCACTGCTTCATTCAAATTTTTTATATTTAGCAAATACTCCTGCATCAACAATGCTTCGTTTATTTGGAGAAGGTGCTTGGTATTATATTAATCTTGGATTAACTACCCTACTTTTATTTTTCATTCAATTGCGAGTGTATCTTTATTGGAAAAAACGTAAAGATAACTAGTGAAAATAAAAACAAATAAAAAAGCCTTGAAATACAAGACTTTAACAAGCTGTATATATAATTACTAATTACAATTTACTTTACATTCTTCCTCATGTTGTTCATAAAGCCATACCAAGAAGTCCATTTCTCTTTGGTGCAACTCTCGACTCAACTGATTTTCTACCTCTTTCACAAAACACGATAAGTCATTCATTCTTATAAATTCCCCCTAAAATGAAATCGCTTCCACATCCGTTGGTATTATGATTTCATTCTATCCTTTATTTTTTGAACATTCAATACCTTTTGATTAATAAAGTGGTTTTTTTATGAAAGACTATTACAAGCTTTATGTACTTTTCTCACCAATTTTTAGTCAAAATCATTTTCTTATGAAATTTTTCACCCAAAACAAAACAACTTTAAGCCTCTTTTTTAAACTTTATAAAATTACTGATTTGCACTATTAAACCAGTGAGGTGTTACACTTAATTAGTAGAATAGTAGAATAGTAGAAAGGGGATACTATGAATAATAAAATTAAACACGGACTTGTAACAATTGGTGATGCTAGCGATATTCAATCGATTCAACTTGTAACTGGCGGTGATATCAATCAAGCATTTAGAGTCCAAACAAAAGATAACGTGTATTTCGTTAAAGGAAATCATAACGTGTCTGAGAACTTTTTTGCTATAGAAGCTCAGGGGCTTAAATTAATTGATGAAACGAATAGTATCGGAGTCCCTCATGTATATTATTATGATCAACCCAAAAATGATGACGATGCAATTATGATTATGGAGTGGGTGGAAGGGCAAAAGAAGAAAGATACAAACGCGAAATTAGGAACCCAACTTGGACACATGCACTTAACTACGAATGATCAATATGGTTTCAATGAAAATACCTTTATTGGGACTTTACCACAACCAAATGATTTATTTGATAATTGGATTGATTATTACCGTGATCAAAGATTACTAACCCAATATAACATTGCAATTGATAAAGGTAGAATGTCTTCTATACGTAGAGACAAGATGGAAAAACTTTTACAAAACCTAGATAACTTATTGGATCGCCAACCAAAGTCATCTTTACTCCATGGAGACTTATGGGGTGGTAATTGGTTAACTGGATCTGAAGGGGCACCTTACTTAATTGATCCTTCCGTTTTTTATGGCGATCATGCATTTGAGTTAGCATTTACAGAATTATTTGGTGGATTCTCGCTTGACTTTTATGAAGCATATAACAGTGTCTTTCCATTACCATCTTATTACGAAGAAATAAAGCCCATATATCAATTGTATTACCTACTCGTTCATCTAAATATGTTCGGAGAAAGTTATGGTAATGCCGTTGACCAAATTTTAAATCGGTATGTTAAAGGTTAAAGTTTAGATGAACAAGTTCTTGCTCACATTTTTTGAGTAGTGGACTTGTTCATCTTTTTATAGTTGATAAAGATCAAACTGAATCAATAATCATAGTTATGTTTTCTAATTCTACGGCCTAGTATACTTTTCAATATGGTTACTCTACCTTCTATTAATAACTGAAATGATGATATTACTAGTTTATTAGATAGAACCAAAATAATTGCGATGGAAACAAATACAAGCGAGATAGCATCAATCAGACTGTTCCCATTAAATAATTCAGCTTCTCTGAAGTACTGTATAAATAAACCATGTAACAAATATATATATAGTGTTTTCTGACCTATATTCGTTACTATCGTTTGTTTTCGAGGAATCCATGCCATAACACATACCGCCATTAAAAGAGCCACAAGATAAACACCAAAACGAAATAACCCACCTAGCAATGGTGCACCCATTGCCTCATATGACTGAGAGCCTAGCAACCAATAAACAGAAAAGTTTGGTGTAATGGCAAGACATAGTCCTACAAGCGGCAACACGATTAATGACGTTATTTTTACTATCTTGCTTTTCACCAAAAGTACATGTTCTTTGGTTAAAAAGTAGCCTATTAGGAAAAATGGAAAAAACACAAACGTTCTAGATAAACTGAATATATGTCCAATAGAATCTATATAACCAATAATAATTGCAATCTCAGTTGCGATGATAACTCCTAGAATGGCTGGAAGTTTTTTAAAGACAATCAAAAGCATATTCCAACAAAATAAACTTAGAAGAAACCAAAGTGCCCATTGGGGTTCATATACGGTTGTCTGCCAATTATTCATACCAATAGCATAATAATATATGGTATAAAACAACTGAAATATAAGGTATGGATATAATAACTTTTTAGCTAGCTTAACAATATAATTTTTGGTTCCAAATCCCTTTGCAAAGAAACCACTTAAGAAAACAAAAGCTGGCATGTGGAAAAAGTAAATCCAGTAATATAACACTTCTATTATTTTCGAGTCACCTATTAACGGTTGGATGGAATGCCCAAAAACAACTAAAAAGATTAAAAAAAGCTTAGCATTATCAAAATAAAATTCTCGATTCATCATGCTCATCCTTTTCTTGGTGAAGTTATCCTCTTACCTCTATACCCTTTCTATTAACATATTCGCAGTAAAGTACCATTTTTAATGGGTCTGTAAATGGATTGTAAATTAGATGGCTCATTGTAATAAAACTGTTATACCTTTGAAAATAATTGTACTTAAAAACAGCACAAATCGTATAACGATTGTGCTGCCTAAGAAAATATCATATTAAATAAACTTATAAGACATTGGACTATGCCTTTTTTCTTGTTTGTTTCTTTTTTGGTGTTGCAGCTTTTGGTTTGGTCGTTTTCTTGGCTGTTGCAGTTGTTTTCTTTGGTGCCGTCGCTTTTTCCTTTGGTTGTGGTTTTGTTTTTTGTGCTTTATCTAAGGAAGCTTCTAATGCTTCCATTAAGTTTGTAACATTAGTTTGTACAGGCTTTTCTTTTGCCGTTGTTGTCTCGTCTTGATTCTTTTTCTCTTCTATTAATTCGAGTAAAGCTGTACGATAATTATCTTTATATTTTTCCGGATCAAATTCTGATGTTAATTGATCGATCAACATTTTAGCTGTATCTAATTCTTTTTGTGGCGTTTCAGCCTGTTCTGGAACATTTGGTACATCTTGAACATTTCTCACCTCATCCGGATAATGGATTGTTTCCATCACCAAAGTGTTTTCATAAACACGAATTGCAGCTAGTTGCTCTTTTGAGCGTATCATCATTTTAGCTACACCAATTTTCCCGGTTTCTTCTAACGCTTCTCGTAATAATGTATAGGCTTTTCCTCCACCTTCGTTAGGTGATAAATAATAACTTTTTTCAAAATAAATAGGATCAATTTCTTTTAATTGAACAAAATCAACAATCTCTACTGCTTTTTCTGTTTGTTCTTCCTGTAATTCAGCAATCTCTTCTTCGGTTAGCATGACAAATTTATTTTTAGCATATTCATATGCTTTAACGATATCGTCAGTTCCTACTTCTTCTTCACAGACAGGACAAACTTTTTCATATTTTATTGGAGATTGACACTTTTTATGGAGTTGTCTTAATCTCACGTCTTTATTTTCTGTTGCGGCATGAAGCTTTACGGGAATATTAACTAAACCAAAGCTTATCGTTCCTTTCCACATTGTGTGCAACTGGACCGACCTCCTTTTTCTTTTTAGTTTACCGAAATTACTCCACTTTATGAAAATCTCGTTTCTAAAAAGCTTTTAAGAAAAAACGGGCAAAAAACGTCAGCTCCTGATAAGCTTAAATCTAAGTTGATAGAAAGTGCGCAATAGAGCACTGGCCTCGCTCCTCAAGTAAAATTGGCTCCCTTTCCGCAGGCACGGCTTCAGCTAACTCAGAATAAAACCGCTTCTGAGTGGATCTTCAGCTCGTGGGACTGCGATTACTCGCCCCACCCTAAAACATTCGCTGTTCCTGCAGGACAAGGAATGCTTCGGCAGCAATACATCGCACGAAGAAAATCGATTTGTATTTTCAAGGAGTGTCGCCAATTTAACTTGATACGCTGAAAAACAGCATCTATTGAATAATCTTTCTTATGATTGTAAAGTTTTTTAATATGTTCCGTTACA
>NZ_JASTZU010000042.1 GCF_030282825.1 Aquibacillus rhizosphaerae | reverse complement strand
CCCCACCCTAAAACATTCGCTGTTCCCGTAGGACAAGGAAAGCTACTTGAATCCACATCGCACGATGAAAATCGATTTATATTTTCGAGGAGTCTCCGTATTCTGCCTTCACTTTTAACAGTTCTCCTAATGTATTGATAGATAGCTATTAATATTTAGTGTACTATTCTCACTCGAAAGACAAGTTTACCTAGCGAAGGAAAAATGTGACACTCCTGGGGGAAGAGCAGCTTCCGAAGACCCCACAGGGAACGTTCTTTGTGACCGAGGAGGCTAAGGTGCTGCCCCCGGAAAGGGAGTGTTTTTCCGTAGCGCTGAATTAACCACTCATCTTAGTTAGAATGCAAGGAAGTTACGATATAGTTAATGCGTACTTTATATTAAGAACGAATTATTAACACCTCCTTATGTAAATGACTGTATTAAGTTATATAAATAGGTTAAAAATATGTTACGATAAAAAGGAAATTAAAGGAGGAATATATTATGAGAAATAATGAACGGAAAATAGATGAATTACGACCAATAACAATAGATACAGCATATACAAAACACCCTGAAGGTTCAGTGTTGATATCGATAGGGGAGACAAAGGTTATTTGTAATGCGAGTATTGAAGATCGTGTACCTCCTTTTATGCGCGGGCAAGGTAAGGGTTGGATTACTGCAGAGTACTCAATGTTACCAAGAGCAACAGAACAACGAAATATTCGTGAATCTTCTAAAGGAAAAGTAACAGGACGAACAATGGAAATTCAACGATTAATTGGTCGTTCTCTTCGAGCTGTTGTAGATTTGGATAAAATTGGAGAACGTACAGTTTGGATTGATTGTGATGTGATTCAAGCTGACGGTGGAACAAGAACAACTTCAATAACAGGTGCCTTTGTAGCTTTAGTACTAGCACTTGGCACGTTAATAGATAAAAAAGCAATAAAGGATATGCCTATCACAGACTATCTAGCTGCGACATCGGTTGGTGTACTGCCTGACGGTACAGAGATTTTAGACTTGCAATATGAGGAAGATTCACAAGCACACGTTGATATGAATGTTGTTATGACAGGTAATGGTCAGTTTGTAGAGATACAAGGAACTGGAGAAGAAGCGACGTTTTCACATGCACAACTACAAAAGATGTTAGGACTAGCTGATCAAGGTATGAAAAAGCTTTTTGAAGCACAAAAAGAAGCATTAGGAAAATGGGGAAGTTTAATAGGAGAAAAATAACACGATAAAAGGCAGATAGGGAGATTATTTTGGAAAAATTAATAATAGCAACTAAAAATAAAGGGAAAATGAAGGATTTCAAACAATTATTCTCGAAGTATGGAGTAGAAGTGTATTCTCTTTTAGATCTTGATCAAACAATACCTGATATTGAAGAAACTGGAACTACATTTGAAGAAAATGCTGCAATTAAAGCCGAAACAATAGCAAAACAGTTTCAAATCCCTGTGTTAGCCGATGATTCTGGGCTAGAAGTAGAGGCGCTCAATGGTGAACCAGGTGTGTATTCTGCACGATATGCTGGTGAAGCTAAGAGTGACAGTGACAATTTACATAAAGTGCTTGAAAAGTTAAAGAATGTAACGATAGCAGAACGAGAAGCTAGATTCGTTTGTGTCTTAGCAGTAGCACAACCAAATAAACATACTATTTATAAGCGTGGAGTTTGTGAAGGTTCAATTGCGTTAGAGCCAGTTGGTGAAAATGGTTTTGGTTACGATCCAATATTTTATCCTAAAGGTTATCAAATAACGATGGCACAGTTAACTTCTGAAGAAAAAAATCAAATTAGCCATCGCGGAAATGCCATTATCCAGTTAGAAGAATGGTTAAAAGCATTATAAAGAGAGGGATTTCTATGCCAAAGGTACTAATTTTGAGTGATAGTCATGGACTCACAAAAGAAGTTGAAATGATTAAGAAAAGACATAAAAATGAAGTTGATCAACTCATTCATTGTGGTGATTCGGAATTAGAAATGGACGCTAAAGAATTAGATGATTTTATGAAAGTTGCCGGGAATTGTGATCTTGATAGTCGATTTCCAAATGAGTTGGATTTTTCATTAGAAGATTTAACCTTTTTTGTTACACATGGCCATTTATTTCAAGTGAAATCAACATTAATGCCACTTTCTTACCGAGCAGAAGAGCTTCAAGCAAATGTAATCTGTTTTGGACACTCACACATTGCAGGGGCAGAAGTAGTTAAAAATAAACTTTTTATTAATCCAGGCAGCATTCGCTTACCTCGTAACCGTAAAGAGCATACTTATGCAATATTGTCGTGGGAAACAAAGGGGAACATTACAGTTGATTTTCATGATATATCAGGGGAAAGAATAGATGATTTAACATATCAAGCTAATCTATAAAAGGTTATGGGCTTTGATATAATGTGGTGAAATCGTATTATAATCAAAGCTCACAAAACTTTTTTAATTTTTTATCTAAAAAATATTGACATATTACCGAATAGTTTATATAATAAAACTTGTCTGTTACAGAAGAATGATAAAAACCAAGCATAAATCATATCTTAAATAAGCAATTTTGATAATTAATAAAATAATATGCGGGTGTAGTTTAGTGGTAAAACCTCAGCCTTCCAAGCTGATGTCGAGGGTTCAATTCCCTTCACCCGCTCCATGTCCCAGTAGCTCAGCTGGATAGAGCAACGCCCTTCTAAGGCGTGGGTCGGGAGTTCGAATCTCTCCTGGGACACTTATAATATATGAAAAGACACAATTTATCCTTGTTGTGTCTTTTTTGTATTATCAGAGTTTGTATGTTTAGCGTTATTCTGCGATTATCTTATTACCCTGAAAAGCAGCACAACGATGTGATTTAAATTCTATTATTTAAATACCGACAATATTGATTGAATGTGGAAATTGAGATAAGCTATACAAATATAGGGTTAATCGTACTAACTTAGTTAGGAATGGTGTTAAGTGGATATACATAATAACAATCTGATTTTGTTTCCAAAGTGGAAGTCAACTTTAGAAAATGAAAGTAAAGAGGCACTAAAAGACAAAAGGTATGGAGACGCTCTCCAGTATCTAAATAAGCTAAGTGATTATGATGTTAATTCCCATGAAGTATTAACAGGCAAATTAATATGCTTGATGGAGCTAGGAGAGGAGGAAGAAGCAGAGGAACTTTGTGAAAAATTACTAGATGAGAGAAATGAGCATTATTATGAGTATTTACATATATATTCAACATTACTGTTCCAGGCTAGCAAATATGCAGAAGTAATTGAACTATTAGATAATGAATTAAATGGGCAACATATTCCAGAACCAATTAAAACACAATTAATTCAAGTAAGTGATATAAGTAAAAATCTAAATGCAGATCAAAAAAAAGAGCTAGGAACTCGACATTTATCTAAATTAAAAAAGGCTGTAGATGATGCAGATGTAAGTGCGCAATGGGGCATTATCGAGAAGTTACAATCGATTAACGTTTTACCACAAACGCATTTTATGGAAAAAATGTTAATAGATGATTCGATACACGATATTGTGAAAGCGGCAATCATAGATTTGTTTAGAGTTCAAGGAGTTAATAAACCTGTAGAATTAATTAAATTTAATCAACAAATAACAGTACACCCCTCTGAACTAAGTAGTATTTCAAATGAAACATCAACAAAACAGATTTTGGAATTGTTAGAAGATATTGAACAGGATAACCCTTCTTTATTTGAATTAATTAAAGAGTTATTGTACCGTTATATGTATGTTCGCTATCCCATAATGCCAATTCAGGAATCAATTGTACCTATATCTGAAGCTTTGAATTTACTTGGTTATTACTACTTGCAATTAATGGAATTAGATAACTTAGAAAAAGCAGATAAAAATGTGATTCATTACATAAATGAAATTATTGCATCTGAAAAAGAGTACTTTTCAGTGATAAAAGATTAGTATAATTATTTAACGTTAAAAACAGTTGCATTATTGGGCAATGATCCAATTAAAATATACATGCTTTTTCAAATTGTTGAAAGCGTAGGCGATTATGTTATAATAAAATGGTTGTAAAAAGCGTTCGGCCTAGTATATATGATTGTACATTGAGAGAACGTCAAACATAATGAATATAGATTTTGGAGGGAAATATTATGACAGCAAAATGGGAAAAACAAGAAGGCAATGAAGGCCTTTTAACTGTAGAAGTTGAAGCAGAACAATTTGATAAGGCATTAGATGAAGCATTTAAAAAGGTAGTTAAGCAGGTTCAACTACCAGGATTTAGAAAAGGCAAGGTACCTCGTGGATTATTTGAACAACGTTTTGGTGTTGAATCTTTATATCAAGATGCAGTAGATATCATATTACCAGAGCAATATACAAATGCTGTTCAAGAAACTAGCATTGAGCCTATTGATCAACCAGAAATAGATATTACTCAAATTGAAAAAGGTAAAACGTTAATTTTCACTGCTAAAGTTACTGTAAAGCCAGAAGTTAAACTTGGTGAATACAAAGGATTAGAAGTAGAAGAAGAGAGCGTTGAAGTAACAGATGAAGATGTAGAACATGAGTTGAAGCATCAGCAAGAGCACCAAGCAGAATTAGTAGTAAAAGAAGAAGGAACAGTAGAAGATGGCGATACAGTAGTAATGGACTTTGAAGGTTTTGTTGATGGAGAAGCTTTTGAAGGCGGTCAAGCTGAAAACCATTCTCTTGAAATTGGTTCAGGATCTTTTATTCCAGGATTTGAAGAACAATTGGTTGGAAAAGAAACTGGTGCTGATACAGAAGTAGAAGTTACATTTCCAGAAGAATACCATGCTGAAGAACTAGCGGGTAAAAAAGCTACTTTTAAAGTGAAAATTCATGAAGTCAAAGCAAAAGAATTACCAGAACTAGATGATGAGTTTGCAAAAGATGTCGACGAAGAAGTTGAAAGCTTAGATGAGTTGAAAAAGAAAATTAGAGAGCGTTTGGAAAACCAAAAAGCTACAGATGCAGAAAACAAAAAACGAGAATCTCTAATTGAGCAAGCTTCTAATAATGCTGAAGTAGATATCCCTGAAGCGATGGTTACAACAGAACTTGATCGTATGATTAAAGAGTTTGAACAAAGACTTCAGTCTCAAGGTATGACAATGGATATGTATTATCAATTCTCTGGACAAGATGAGAGTGCATTAAAAGAGCAAATGAAAGAAGATGCGGCAAAACGCGTTAAAACTAACCTTACTTTAGAAGCAATTGTTAATGTAGAAGATATAGAAGCTTCTGAGGAAGATGTGAAAGAAGAGTTAGAATCTATGGCAGCTATGTATCAAGCAAGTGTGGAGCAACTTACTCAAATGCTTGGTGGAAATACAGATGCTATCAAAGATGATCTTAAATTCAAGAAAGCAATCGACTTTTTAGTTGAACATAGTAAAACAAAATAATAGAAAATTAGACATGAATACTAGATAAATAAACAAGGCGCGAGTAATCGTGCCTTGTTTTCTCTACAAATTTCTATTTAAATCAAGTAGTCATATTATCTAATTAGCAAAATAGAGTATTTTTAAGGGCATTAACTACATATACTAATTGTAATCATTTGACTTTTCAGCATCTTTATACATAATTAAGTGTACGTTTATTTATTTTCTAAATATAAACAAATGTATTTTAGAAATAAATAATGGGTAGTTTATTCAAAACAAGATTTGGTAAAACTGATTGGGAGTTCGTACATAAAGTAATAAGGTATTTTACTTTTTAATCACTCTCTAATCTGATATTATGAGCTAAAGAATGATTAGAAATAATGTTGTATGATTTCTTCCTATCATATAGATACTTTTAACTTGAGGGGTGAAATGGATGTATAAATTTAATGAAGAAAAAGGACAGTTAAAATGTTCGTTCTGTGGTAAAAGCCAAGACCAAGTTCGTAAGTTGGTTGCTGGTCCGGGTGTTTATATATGTGATGAGTGTATTGAATTATGTACAGAAATTGTAGAGGAAGAGCTAGGTAATGAGGAAGAAGTAGAATTTAAAGATATTCCTAAGCCACAAGAGATCTGCGATATTCTTAGTGATTACGTTATTGGTCAGGATAAGGCAAAGAAGAATTTATCCGTAGCGGTTTACAATCATTACAAACGTATAAACTCATCAAAAGGCTCAGACGAAGTAGAGCTATCTAAGAGTAATATTGCTATGATAGGTCCAACTGGTAGTGGTAAAACATTATTAGCACAAACATTAGCAAGAATATTAAATGTTCCTTTTGCTATAGCCGATGCAACATCACTTACAGAAGCTGGGTATGTTGGTGAAGATGTTGAAAATATCCTCTTAAAACTAATCCAATCTGCAGATTATGATGTTGAGAAAGCAGAAAAGGGAATCATTTACATTGACGAAATTGACAAAGTAGCTCGTAAATCTGAAAATCCATCTATCACACGCGATGTTTCTGGTGAAGGTGTACAGCAAGCGCTCTTGAAGATTCTTGAAGGTACAGTTGCTAGTGTACCTCCTCAAGGTGGACGTAAGCATCCACACCAAGAATTTATCCAAATAGATACTACGAATGTATTATTTATTTGTGGTGGTGCGTTTGACGGTATTGAACAAATTATTAAGCGACGCCTTGGTAAGAAAGTTATTGGCTTTGGTGCCGATGATGTGAAAGACGACTTAGATAAGGGGCAACTTCTTGCTAAAGTGTTACCTGAAGATTTACTTCGTTTTGGTTTAATTCCCGAGTTTATCGGCCGTCTTCCAGTAATTGGAGCTCTTGAACCATTAGATGAAGAGGCGCTAGTTGAAATATTGACAAAGCCAAAGAATGCTTTAGTTAAACAATATGAAAAGTTATTCCAAATCGACAATGTTGAATTAGAGTTTGAAGAAGAAGCGCTGGTAGAAATTGCTAAAAAAGCGATCGAAAGAAAAACTGGTGCTCGTGGGCTTCGGTCAATCATTGAAAGTATTATGTTAGACGTCATGTTTGAATTACCATCAAGAGATGATATTGAAAAATGTATTATTACTAAGGATACGGTCGTCCTTGAAAATGGTCGTCCAAAGTTAGTCTTAATTGACGGTACAGTTAAAGATGAGAACAAAGAATCACCAAAAGAAAGTGCTTAAAAGTCATAAGTGAAATACTTTATTAAAATGTACAAAAATCCCTTGTTATTGTAATAACAAGGGATTTCACTATATAAAAAATCAGTTACTATAAAAAGGGTTTAGTATATATAATTGCGGAAATACTAACGAGTATCTTACATAAACTTTTGGAGGTACTTTATGGATCTTGTTAGTATAGTAGTAATTATTCAACTATTCTTTGGGATAGTAATAGGGCTTTACTTCTGGAATTTGTTGAAAAACCAAAGAGCAGGTAAAAATACAATTGAAAAAGAATCTGAAAAAGAAATGGAGAAGTTGAGAGCTATGAAAAAGATAGCCTTGACTGCTCCCTTGTCTGAAAGAGTACGACCATCTGAATTAGCTGATGTCATAGGGCAAGAAGATGGGATACAGGCTTTGCGTGCTTCGATATGTAGTGGAAACCCACAACATGTTATTATTTACGGTCCACCTGGGGTAGGTAAGACTGCAGCCGCAAGGATTATATTGGAAGAAGCGAAACGAAATGCAAATTCTCCATTTAGAAAAGATTCTCCATTTATCGAATTGGATGCCACTACAGCTAGGTTTGATGAACGAGGTGTTGCAGATCCACTTATTGGTTCTGTCCATGATCCTATTTATCAAGGTGCAGGAGCGATGGGACAAGCTGGAATTCCGCAACCAAAGCGTGGGGCTGTGTCCAATGCCCATGGTGGAGTTTTATTTATTGATGAAATTGGTGAGTTACACCCAATTCAAATGAATAAATTGTTAAAAGTTTTAGAGGACCGAAAAGTATTATACGAAAGTGCTTATTACAGTGAGGAAAATAAAAACATCCCAACACATATTCATCAAATATTTCAAAATGGATTGCCAGCTGATTTTAGATTGATAGGCGCAACTACACGAATGCCAGAAGAAATTCCACCTGCTATTCGTTCTAGATGTTTGGAGATATTTTTTAGAGAACTGGATCCTGAAGAAATAAATATAGTAGCCACTAGGGCGAGTTCGAAAATTAATAGTGATATAGGTGAAGATGCTTTATCTGTTTTGTCATCCTATGCCAGAAACGGAAGAGAAGCTGTAAATATGATTCAAATTGCTTCTAGTATTTCTAAAAAAGATGGAAGAAATCAAATAACACAATCAGATATGGAATGGGTAGTAGAATCTAGTCGATTATCACCTAGAATTAAACCAGTTATCTATCCTAAAAGTAGAATAGGAAAGGTAAATGGATTAGCAGTGCTAGGACCGAGTACAGGCCATATTTTAGAAATTGAAATTATGGTTTTACCTAGACGGGAAAATGGAAAAATAACGATAACTGGAATTGCTGAGGAAGAGACTATTGGTAGTCAATCCAAGCAAATAAAAAGGAAAAGTATGGCTAGAGGATCCATTGAAAATGTGACTACTTTGTTAAGATCTTTAGGTGTACCTGCACATGAGTATGATGTTCATGTTAATTTCCCAGGTGGGATTCCTGTGGATGGCCCATCTGCAGGTTTAGCGATGGCAATTGGTATTTATTCTAGTATTCAAAAGATACCGGTAAAGTTTGATGTTGCAATGACAGGAGAAATTAGTCTCCACGGTGAAGTATTGCCTATAGGTGGTGTCCTCACGAAAATTAAAGCAGCCAAACAAGCTGGAGCTAGACGCGTAATTATTCCTAAGGCGAATTATCAAGCTATTTGTGATAGAATTACAGGAATTGATATAATTCCTGTGACAACGTTTAAAGAAGCCTTGTCATTGGTATTGGATATGGAAGGTTCAAAAATAGCGGTTAATAATAATTTTCGTTCGGATAAATCCTCGAAGTCTGTTTAAAATATGCATCTAGTTTTACAATTGCATAACTTTTCATTTAATATTAGTAATCACATGGATTATCGATGAAGCATGATATGTGGAGGCATTTATATGCTCTATATTTTGGAGGTGCAAGAATGACGGAATCAAATAAAATACAAATTCCACTTCTACCTTTAAGGGGAATACTTGTATTCCCTACAATGGTACTACACCTAGATGTGGGAAGGGATAAATCAGTTAATGCATTAGAGAAAGCTATGATGGATGATCATACAATTTTCTTGGCAGCACAAAAAGAAAGTGGGTTAGATGAGCCAGATGCAAAAGACATTTACCGAATTGGAACATTAGCAAAAGTAAAACAAATGTTAAAATTGCCTAATGGAACAATACGTGTACTCGTAGAGGGAATTCACCGTGGTGAAATCATACAATTTGTTGAGGAAAAAGATCAATTTTTAGTTGAGGTACAAGAATTTAAAGAAGTTCATGGTAATAAAAATGAAGAAGCGGCTCTCATGCGATCTTTATTGGAGCAATTTGAACAATACATAAAGATATCAAAGAAAATCAGTCAGGAAACGATGGCTACTGTTTCTGATATTGATGAGCCTGGAAGACTAGCTGATATTATTTCTTCTCACCTTTCATTAAAATTAAAAGATAAACAAGAATTGTTAGAGACAGAAGATGTAAAAAAACGTTTACAACAATTAATTAGCTTTATCACAAATGAAAGAGAAGTGTTGAATCTAGAGAAGAAAATTGGTCAACGTGTTAAGAAGTCAATGGAAAAAACGCAAAAAGAATATTATTTAAGAGAACAAATGAAGGCGATTCAAAAAGAATTGGGAGACAAAGATGGTAAATCAGGTGAAGTTGCCCAATTAAGAGAAAAAGTAGAGAAAGCAGAAATGCCTGAACGAATTGTTAAGGTAGCCTTAAAAGAGCTAGACAGATATGAAAAAGTTCCACAAAGTTCTGCTGAAAGTTCTGTAATTAGAAATTATATTGACTGGTTGTTAGCTTTACCATGGACAAAAGAGACGGAAGATAATCTAGATATAAATCATGCTGAGGAAACATTGGACGAAGACCATTATGGCTTAGAAAAGGTGAAAGAGCGCGTATTAGAGTATTTGGCTGTTCAAAAATTAACGCAATCATTAAAAGGTCCTATCCTTTGTTTAGTCGGTCCTCCAGGTGTTGGTAAAACATCGCTCGCTAAGTCTATTGCCCGAGCAATCAATCGCAATTTTGTAAGGATTTCACTAGGTGGGGTAAGAGATGAAGCTGAGATAAGAGGACACCGCAGAACTTATGTAGGTGCAATGCCTGGAAGAATCATTCAAGGAATAAAAAAGGCAGAAACGATAAACCCGGTTTTCTTGTTAGACGAAATTGATAAGATGGCAAGTGATTTTCGTGGTGATCCGTCTTCTGCAATGCTAGAAGTATTAGATCCAGAACAAAACAGTAATTTTAGTGATCATTTTATTGAAGAAACGTATGATTTATCAAAGGTAATGTTTGTTGCTACTGCAAATAGTCTAGGTTCGATACCCGGACCACTACTAGATAGAATGGAAGTAATTTCAATTGCAGGTTATACCGAATTAGAGAAATTGCATATTTCGAAAGACCATTTATTAACAAAGCAAATAAAAGAAAACGGGTTAACGAAAGGTCAACTTCAAGTTAGAGATGAAGCTCTTATTAAACTAATTCGGATGTATACACGAGAAGCGGGTGTTCGAGGGCTTGAACGACAACTAGCTTCCTTGTGTCGCAAAGCTGCTAAAATTATTGTTTCTGAGAATAAGAAACGTGTAGTTATTACTGAAAAACAATTGGAAACCATGCTAGGAAAACCTAGATTCCGTTATGGAATGATGGAAGAAATAGACCAAGTAGGTGCAGCAACTGGACTAGCCTATACTGCAGCAGGCGGAGATACTCTTTCTATAGAGGTGAGTCTTTCACCTGGAAAAGGAAAACTAACGTTAACGGGAAAATTAGGCGATGTAATGAAGGAATCTGCACAAGCTGCCTTCAGTTATATACGTTCTCGTGCAGATCAATTGCACATTGACCCAGACTTTCATGAAAAGAATGATATTCATATTCATGTACCAGAGGGTGCGACACCAAAAGACGGTCCATCAGCAGGTATCACAATGGCTACTGCATTAGTTTCAGCATTAACTGGAAGAGCTGTTAGAAAAGAAGTTGGTATGACAGGGGAAATAACACTTAGAGGAAGAGTGTTACCAATTGGTGGATTAAAAGAAAAATCATTAAGTGCACACCGAGCGGGTATTTCAACGATTATTATCCCTGCAGACAACGAAAAAGATTTAGAGGATATACCTGAGAGTGTTAGAAATGAACTAACATTTATTCCGGTGGAACATTTAGATAAAGTATTAGAGCACGCATTAGTGGGGGAGAAACATGAAAGTAACAAAAGCTGAGATAGTTATAAGTGCCGTTTCAAAAAAACAATATCCATCTGATCTTATACCGGAAATAGCACTAGCGGGTCGGTCAAATGTTGGAAAATCATCCTTTATTAATAAGATGATAAATCGTAAGAGCCTTGCTAGGACTTCTTCTAAGCCAGGTAAAACGCAAACTCTTAATTTCTATAAGATTAATGACGTATTTCATTTCGTAGACGTTCCTGGTTATGGTTATGCCAAGGTTTCTAAAACAGAACGAGAAGCATGGGGGAAAATGCTAGAAGAATACTTTGTTGAGCGTGACAATTTGAGTGCGGCAGCCTTAGTTGTTGATCTTAGACATAAACCCACTGCAGATGATATTACGATGTATAATTTTCTAAAACATTATGAATTACCTATCATAGTAATTGCTACAAAACTTGATAAAATCGCTAAAAATAAGCGAGAAAGTCATGTACAACAAACGAGAAAAACACTAGGTTTAGCACCGGAAGATATTGTTGTTCCATTTTCGTCTGAAACAGGTGAAGGTAAAGATAAAGCTTGGAAAGCAATCGAACAATTTATTTAGATTTTGAATGGTAATGAAAAATAGCAACCAAAGATTGGTTGCTATTTTTTCTTGAAAAGTAAATATGCTCCAGCAATAATTAGTACAAATGGCCAAAAATTTTCTAATAGATCAACGATTTTATTAACCCATCCAAACCATTCAGGTTTATCTGTAACAAAAATGGCAAATAAAGAAATAATGAATAGGATTAATCCAGGTATTAGTCCATTTTTGGTTTTTTGAAATCGAATAAGGAATCCAATTGAAATGATAAAAGGGTAAACACCCCAGTGATCAATCCAGAATGAATAGTGATTTAGGCCATGGAAATGAATACCTAATCCAAAAATTATAGTTCCTGGGAATAAATTTTTATAATCTTTGGATATATAACTATGTAAGAGGAAAGATAGACCAATAATAATAAAAAGTGTTGGCCAAGAATAAAAGTCAGTGAATATCGGTAAGCGTAATTGTTTTAACAAGAAGTAAGTACCGATACCGATTAATAAAAAAGCGAATAAATTATGTTGTTTTTTCATCGACAACTCCTAGTTTATAATTATTATTAATTAGTACTAATTTCTTGATTGTATAAATTTAATGTGGTAAAGTACATATATGTTTAAAACTTGAAATCCAAGAAATTATATTGATTATCTTATCATAGATGTTCGAAATCTGTTCATATTTTATCATAAATAAATGTAATTCTCATGTTATAATAGGACAGGTGTAAATTTTCAGGGTACATGTTTATTTGGGGGTAGATATTGTGCATATATTAGTGGTGGGTATAAATTATAGAACCGCCCCTGTTGAGGTTAGAGAAAAACTCACATTTCAAGAAGATAAGCTTCAAGAAGCGATGCAAGCTTTAAATAAAGAGAAAAGCATCTTAGAGAATGTGATTGTTTCTACATGCAATCGTACTGAAATCTATGCGGTAGTTGATCAACTTCATACAGGGCGTTATTATATTAAACGTTTTTTAGCAAATTGGTTTGAATTAGATAAACAGTTATTTTCACCACATCTCGCTATTTATGAGAGTGATGGGGCTATTGAACATTTATTTAGAGTTACCAGTGGGTTAGATTCCATGGTAGTTGGTGAAACACAAATTCTTGGTCAGATGAAACAAGCTTTTATGCTTGCACAAAAATCTGGCACTACTGGAACTTTATATAATGAATTGTTCAAACAGGCAATAACTTTAGCTAAACGTGCTCATAAAGAAACAGTAATTGGAGAAAATGCCGTTTCTGTTAGTTATGCAGCAGTTGAGTTAGCGAAAAAAATATTTACAGATTTGAAAAATAAACATGTCGTTATTCTAGGTGCCGGTAAGATGGGTGAGTTAGCTGCTAAAAACTTACAAGGATCTGGTGTTGGAAAAGTGACTGTTATTAACCGAACATATAAAAAAGCGCAAGCACTTGCAAAACAGTTTAGCGGAGAAGCAAAGAAAGTTGAAGAATTGGCAAGTGCGGTAAAAGAAGCGGATATTTTAATTAGTTCTACTGGTTCAGACAATTATGTATTGACAAAAGAAAGACTTCTACCTATTCAAAAGGAACGCAAAGGACGTCCGTTATTTCTTGTAGATATAGCTGTTCCTAGAGATCTAGATCCTGAGTTAGGAAAGATGGAAAGTGTATTCTTATATGATATAGATGACTTACAAGGTATCGTTGATGCAAATTTACAAGCTCGTAAAGAGGTCTCAGAAGAAATTGAGATAATGATTGAAAATGAGATAGTTAATTTTAAAGAATGGTTACAGACATTAGGTGTTGTGCCGGTAATTTCTGCTTTAAGAGAACATGCACTTTCAATACAAGCGGAAACCATGAAAAGTATTGAAAGAAAAATGCCTGACTTAACTGAACGAGAGAGAAAAGTGCTAAGTAAACATACAAAAAGCATTATTAATCAGTTATTAAAGCAACCGATTTTGCAAGCCAAAGAAATAGCTGCAGAACCTAACGCAGAAGAATCACTACAAATGTTTATGCGTGTCTTTGGAATAGAGGATATGGTTAAAGAGGAATTAAATAAACAAGATGTGAATAAAGTGATCTCGTTTCAAAAAAGTGGAGAAGTGACCTTTCCGTCTTTAAAGAATGTTTCCGTCCATTAATTATTAATATAGGGTGAATAGTTACCTCCCTAAATAGTTTTTTGATACCTTACGAGGAAAGGATTTCCCTTATGCTAGAAATAAGCTGGCTGAATGAATTTATTTTAATCATATATGGAGCTAGTGTGATGGGATATTTTATTGATTTTATTCAATCTAACCGGAAGGTAAATAAGCTCGCCTTCTGGTTACTTTTAATGGTTTGGATATTACAAACCATTTTTTTATTGTATCAAATCCTATCCCAATCACAATTCCCTGTTTTGTCGATTTATGAAGGGTTATTTTTTTATGCTTGGATACTAATAACTTTCTCTTTATTTATAAACAGAATTTTTAAAGTAGACTTTTTGATTTTTTTTACAAATCTATTTGGTTTTTTTATTTTGTTATTTCATCTAGCGAGTAAAGCAGGGAATGCTAATGAAGAAGGTGTGCGATTAGTGGGTGAACTTTTGATTGCTCACATTACATTGGCTTTAATATCGTACGGTTTTTTTACTCTATCATTTGTTTTTTCAGTAATGTTTCTACTACAATATAAGTTATTAAAAGAAAAGAAAGCATACAAATGGTTAATGAAATTAGGTGATTTGGAACGGTTAGATTATTTTTCCTTTCAAACCATCAAAATTGCTGTACCTACTTTATTAATTTCGATGATTTTAGGAATAGTCTGGGCTTATTCTACAGGTGCGGAGTTTTATTGGTATGATATTAAAACAGTTGGTTCGATTATTGTTTTTATCGTCTATAGTGTCTATCTTGTTGTTAGATTAGGGTTAGGATATCAAGGTAGAACAATATCAATTTTAAACACTGGTGCTTTTCTATTTTTATTAATTAATTTCTTTTTGTTTAGCGCGTTATCAAATTTTCACTTCTAATCAACTAAAGAATCAGGAGGATAATCGATGAGAAAAATAGTCATTGGATCAAGAAAAAGTAATTTAGCCCTTACTCAAACTGATTGGGTAATTGAACAATTAAAAAATGCCGGAGCAAATTATAACTTTGAAGTTAAGAAAATTGTAACTAAGGGTGATAAAATACTTGATGTTACATTGTCAAAAGTTGGAGGCAAAGGGCTTTTTGTTAAAGAAATTGAACAAGCAATGTATGATAAAGAAATCGATATGGCGGTTCATAGTATGAAAGATATGCCCGCAGAAGTTGCAGAAGGATTAACAATAGGTACAATACCAAGTAGAGAAGATCATCGTGATGCATTTATTTCAAACAATAACGTACTGTTAAAGGATTTACCGAAGGGTGCTATCGTTGGAACGAGTAGCTTAAGACGTGGCTCACAAGTATTAGCAGCACGTCCTGACTTAGAAATTAAATGGATTCGCGGTAATATTGAAACGCGATTGAGAAAACTAAAAGAGGAAGATTTTGATGCAATTGTTTTAGCTGCTGCAGGTTTAATTCGTATGGGCTGGGGAGACGATCTTGTTACCGAATATCTAGATCCTGAAATGTGTGTTCCGGCAGTTGGTCAAGGTGCTTTGGCAATTGAGTGTCGAAAGGACGATAAGGAGTTAATAGAACTTCTAGAAAAAATCAGTGATGAACATACTACACGTACAGTAACTGCTGAAAGAACTTTCCTACATTTGCTTAATGGTGGTTGTCAGATTCCAATCGGAGGCTATGCTTATCTAGAAGGAGACGAAGTAGTTTTAACTGCTTTAGTAGCTACTCCGGACGGCAAGACAGTTCTAAAGGAAATAGTTAGAGGAACTGATCCAGTAGATGTTGGTAAAGAAGCGGCAGATCGTCTAAAAGCGCAAGGTGCGCAAAAAATCGTCGATGATGCTAAAGAGGAGCTTGACCAGTAATGTCAAGTTCTTTATCAGGAAAGAAAATTCTAATTACTCGTGAGAAACATCAAGCGAAGGTATTTTCTGATAAATTAAAAGAAGTAGGTGCGATTCCACTTGTAGCACCTCTTTTATCTTTTCAGCCTAGATATTCGAGTGAAAATCAGAAAATGATGCAAAGACTTCAAGACTTCACATGGGTGTTTTTCACAAGTGCCAACGGTGTGAAGTTTTTTTTCGATCAAATGATACAATTCGGATATAATACAAATGTGCTTAATCAACTACATATTGCCGTCGTAGGTAAAAAAACTGAGTTAATGTTACATCATTATAATTTTAAGGCTGATTTTAAGCCTAGTCATTTTCATGGAAGTCAAATGGCCAAAGAATTTTTACATCGATATGGAAATAGCGGACAAATATTATTAGTATGTGGAAGCAAGTCGAGGCAGGAGATTCCGAAAGAACTAACGGGTCATCATGTATCTTTCGAGCGACTTATTATCTATGATACATTAGTAAATGAGGATTCATTTACATTACTTCGTAGTTATTTAAAACAAAATACAATTGACGCCTATACATTTACAAGTCCTTCTACCATTGAAGCTTTTTTGCAGTTAATAGAACTTAGCCCCTTAATAGATGAATTTGTAGCAAAAAAAAGATTGTGTGTATGTATAGGTTCTACCACACAGCAAAAGGCATTAGATGAAGGATTTCAGCATGTATTAGTTCCTACTGAATTTACTATAGAAGGTATGCTTGATGAATTAATTAAGCATTTCACTATGAAAGGTTAGGGTGAAGAGTTATGTCAAAACAATTATACGATCGTCATCGTAGGTTAAGATCTTCAACAAGTATGAGAGCGATGGTAAGAGAAACGAAACTTACTACAGATGATTTAATCTACCCAATGTTTATTGTGGAGGGTGAAAATATTAAGAATGAAGTAGTCTCTATGCCAGGTGTTTATCAAGTCTCTTTAGATTATTTGACAGAAGAATTGAATGAGATAGTTAGCTTAGGCATTCGATCAGTACTTTTATTTGGAATTCCAAAGGAAAAAGATGAGCTAGGTACTCAAGCTTACTGTGAAACAGGGATTGTTCAAGAAGCATTACGTAAGATTAAGAAAGAGTTCCCTGAACTTATCACTGTTGCTGATACATGTCTTTGTGAATACACCTCCCATGGTCATTGTGGAATCATTCATGAAGGCGACGTGCTAAACGATGAATCTCTAGAATTGATTGTACAAACGGCTGTCTCACAAGCAAAAGCAGGAGCTGATATTATTGCACCTTCTAATATGATGGATGGTTTTGTTAGTGCGATTCGAAGAGGTTTGGATGAGGCAGGTTTTGAAAATATACCAATTATGTCCTATGCTGTAAAATATGCTTCCGCTTTTTACGGTCCGTTTCGAGACGCTGCGGGTAGTGCACCACAATTCGGTGATCGTAAAACATACCAAATGGATCCAGCTAATCGATTGGAAGCATTAAGAGAAGCGGAGTCTGATATTAATGAAGGTGCTGATTTCTTAATTGTTAAACCAGCATTATCTTATATGGATATTATGCGAGAAGTGAAAGACCAATTTAATGCACCAGTTGTTGCTTATAATGTAAGTGGAGAATATGCAATGGTTAAAGCTGCTGCGCAAAATGGTTGGATTGATGAGAAACAAATTGTATTGGAAAAGCTAACATCAATGAAACGAGCTGGTGCCGATATTATTATTACTTATGCAGCAAAAGATGTTGCTAGATGGTTAAAAGATTAAACGTAGAGAGGATGTTTGAGTTTGAGAAATTTTGATAAATCCATTGATGCTTATAAAGAAGCTGTTAATCTTATGCCTGGTGGAGTGAATTCACCAGTCCGCGCATTTAAATCAGTTGGAATGAATCCGATATTTATGGAAAGAGGAAAAGGCTCAAAAATTTATGATATTGATGGTAACGATTATATTGATTATGTATTAAGCTGGGGGCCATTAATTTTAGGCCATGCCGATGATCGTGTTGTATCAAAACTAAAGGAAGTAACTGAAAATGGTACAAGCTTTGGTGCGCCAACTTTACTAGAAAATAAACTAGCAAATTTGGTTATTGAGCGCGTACCATCTATCGAAATAGTTCGAATGGTTAATTCAGGTACAGAGGCTACCATGAGTGCTCTTAGACTAGCAAGAGGTTATACGGGAAGAGATAAGATTTTGAAATTCGAAGGAAACTATCATGGGCACGGTGATTCACTTTTAATAAAAGCTGGATCAGGTGTTGCGACGCTTGGTTTACCTGATAGCCCTGGTGTTCCTGAATCAGTTGCACAAAATACAATCACTGTTCCTTATAACGATATAGAAAGTGTGCGATATGCTTTTGAACAGTTTGGTGATGATTTAGCTGCGGTTATTGTTGAACCGGTTTCAGGCAACATGGGAGTGGTTCCACCAAAAGATAATTTCTTACAAAACCTGAGAGAAATAACTGAGGATAATGGAACAGTACTGATTTTTGATGAAGTAATGACTGGATTCCGTGTTGGTTATAACTGTGCACAGGGGCATTTTGGAGTAACACCAGACCTTACTTGTCTAGGCAAAGTAATCGGTGGTGGCCTCCCAGTTGGTGCGTACGGTGGAAAACGAGAAATCATGGAAAGAATCGCTCCAACAGGTGATATTTATCAAGCCGGTACGTTATCAGGTAATCCATTGGCAATGACAGCTGGTTACGAGACACTAATCGCTATGGATAAACAAGCGTATGAACAAATGAATAATAAGGTCGATCGCTTAGTTGAAGGATACACACAAGCTGCAGCTGAGTTTAATTTACCATTACAAGTAAATAGAGCCGGATCGATGGTAGGTTTTTTCTTTAATGATCAAGAAGTGGAAAATTTTACAACAGCGAGCGATTCTAATTTAGATCACTTTGCTAGTTATTACCGGACAATGATTGAAGAAGGAGTATTTTTACCGCCTTCTCAATTTGAGGGCATCTTCTTATCAACGGCCCACACAGATGAAGATATTGATAAAACAATAAAAGCTGCTCGAATAGCTTTTTCAAAATTAACGTAAGTAATATAACTAATTTTATATAGGTAAAGATCTAAGACAAAAACACCTGCTTTTTTACAATTAAAAGTAGGTGTTTTTTGCTGTCTTCTAAGTTGACTATTGTTGAGAGAGAGCTTTCAAGAAATCCAAGTAGATTATTAATAAGAGCAGACTAATGTAGCATGGTGGTAAACGACTGTAAAGTTGGAAAATTCACCATAGCTGTGGGGGTGTGTTTTCCATTGATTGTGAATATTTAAAAGCAATTAACTAATGAAAATGTCTATTTTATTAAATTTGAATTATGTAATAGAACTGTTAAATACTGCATATATTTACTCTGATTAAATTTTTAATTAATTTATTGATTCCTTACTAAATATAATTTTATTTCCAATGCATAATTGGCCATATTGAATGGGTTCCATGCATAATTTTATAACTTTTTCATATATCTGAATGGAGGACAACGTACGATTTGCGTGTTGATTTTGAGGGGAGGAATTAGTGTTGACCAATGGAGATGGATCCGTATTCACTTTTGATTTAAATGAATCACTTTGGTTTAAAAAGGGACAGGAAGTTGATGAGATAATGGGAATTTCTTTAGAGCCAGAGATTTCTATTCAGGAATTTGATGACTATGTTTCCGTACGAGGTGTAATTGAACTGAAAGGAGAATACTTTCAAATTAAGCAAGATGACCTTGGGGAAGAACAGGTACTTTCGTTAAGAGATCATCCTTCACAACGATTTATTGATCGTGTAGAAAGCTATGAAGATGGTGTAAATGAATTTTTTCATAATTTCCCTGTAGAGGTGTCGATTCCGAAATATAGAATAGAAAGTTTAGATGATGTTCTTGTTGGAATAGAATCATTTGATTACGAGTTGCCAGAATATAGTCAACTTAAATTGAATGCTACTGTTGCAATTCATGGAGTGAAAGAAGATGCACCTAGTGCCACACTAGCTAAAGATCGAGAAGAGATTGAAGCGTATGAAGATGAACAAATCGAGGTGCCACCAGAAGCTCCTGTTGATGAAACATTTGAATTTGATGTGAAAGAAAAACAAGAAGAAGAATCAGTTAACCGTGACAATTTAGATAATAATGAAGAGAATACACAAGAGTCAGAAGCGGCTTACGAGCCAGAACCAGAACCAGAGCCAGAACCAGAGGCTATAGTAGATCCAGAGCCAACAACAAGTAAATCGGAAAAAAATCGATTGAAAAATAAAAAATCACAAACATTGTCTGAATTTTTTGGCCATGGAGCAGATAAAGAAGAAATTGATGAAAAAACTGAAAAAGTAACAGAATTATATGAGTCAAGTGAATCTGAATCTGAATCTAGTATTGTCTCATTTAATGCAAACAAGAAGGATGATCATGAAGACTCATTAGAATCCTCTAGTATGGAGAACAAACGTGATGCTAACTATTTATTAAGTATGTTTGCTGATAAAGAAGAGGAAAGTAGATTTTCTAGTTTAAAAATGTGTATCGTGCAAGAGTCAGATACACTTGATTCTATCGCAGAACGATATGAAATTTCGTCCCTTACTATATCTAAAACAAACCGATTGAATAATGATCAAGTA
The DNA here is from genome assembly GCF_030282825.1 of Aquibacillus rhizosphaerae. Lineage (GTDB taxonomy): Bacteria > Bacillota > Bacilli > Bacillales > Amphibacillaceae > Aquibacillus_C > Aquibacillus_C rhizosphaerae. The sequence goes on along the minus strand of NZ_JASTZU010000042.1, from coordinate 53,953 downwards.
TCAGAGGGGCAAATATTATATATACCTACGAAACAAAAAAACTAGTCAGCTTTTCTTTGAGATATATAGAAGATAATGCCTTTGACAAAGTAATCCCTTGCCACAGTTTAGTGACAAGGGATTTTACTTCTTACATAAATCAAACAAACCCAATTTTGTAATTTGGAGTGAATGTTATGACAAATATAAAAGAAGTTTTAAAAGCTTATCATGTTCATCCTTCAGAGATTATACCAATCACTAAACGAGTCCATAAAGTGCAAACTCATAATTATATATTTGCATTGAAACGTTCGAGAATGAGACTCAATAACATGGAAAAATGGAGAAGGGCGTATCAAATAGGAAGTGAAAACAACTTATCGTCCATCTTACCAGTTTATATGACGGAACAGAATCAACTATTTAAACAGTATGAACAAGACATTTATTATCTAACGCCATGGAAAGATTCGGTGAGTACAGATGAGCCAAAACATGAAATGGAATCGTTCTATCATACACTTGGTCAAATTCATAAACAAACCAAATCGGAAAAGCAAATAAGTTCAAGTATGGTTGAACAAATGATTAACCAAGCGAAAAGTGATTTATCTAAACAAAGACAGACATTATTAGGATATATCGAGAAATTTGAACAGAAACACTTTATGTCCCCTTTTGAATTAAGGGTGTGTATGCAATATCGAGATTTGGATCAAGTTTTTTACTATTTGGATAAATGGTATGATTATTATTTAGAAGATATTTCAGATGATAATCGAGTCTATATTAGTTTATGTCATGGAAATTTACGCTCTTCTCATATGATCTACCAACATGGTCATACTTTTTTAATTAATTGGGAGAAAAACAACTTTGCGAACCCAATAAATGATTTAGCAAGATTCTACTATAATGAATTTAAATATCATGACTGTTCGATAAACTATATGACAAGTGCATTTCCAATTTATGAAAAATACAATCCATTAATGCAAAGTGAAAGAAGTCTACTTGCTATTTACTTGTTGACTCCGGTACCATATATTCAATTGATAGAGAGATATTATCGGAATGAGTTAGCCCTGGCTCAGCCGTTTCAAGTGAAAAAGCTAGAGCAGAGCTATAGAAGGCTTATCAATGGACTGAATCTTCAAGGGTATTTTTATCAAATGAGAGAGCAATTAAAAGAAAAAGAATTAGAGTCAGATGATTAAATCCATTCTAAATAAAAAGCAATAAATATACCCGCAAAAACTCCTAGGAGTAATACATCAAAAGTTGTAGGGAAAAATATTGTTCTTACACCTTGAAAAATCATGATTGGTAATACACATCTTTCAATTAGCAAAAGCCAATACCTTGCCCAAGGTGGTAGACGGTATCGATAATAACGTGCCATAATTACACCCCTTTTTTATACTTTTGGTGTATTCTATGTTCATAACATAGTAAATGGTGCAATAATATCAACTTTAAAATAAAAAAATACATTGACTTATTTGTGTTATTTTGGATAAAATAGCTAGTATATCAAAATAATAATAAATGCAGTGATAAGGAAGAGTACAAAATAAGTGCCTATAGAGAGGGAAATCATTAGCTGGAAGATTTCCTAGGAAATATTTATTTTGGAAGGTCGCCTTGGATGCAGCTTCTTTGAACTAATAGTAGAAGAAGCCGGTGAAGAATCGTTACTTTATTTAAGTGTACTTACACAATAATTTATGTGAGATGTGTAAGTGAACAAAGGTGGTACCACGGAAATATATCCTTTTCGTCCTTTATTGGATGATGAGGATTTTTTTGTGTATAGATTTAATTGTTTAGTTAGTTAAAGGAGGAAATAAAGATGGAAGAACATAATCAAGTTTCATTGCCACCAAAATATGATCCAACTGCTGTGGAAAAAGACCGTTATAAATTTTGGATAGATGGTAAATATTTCGAGGCGAAAGCTGACAAAACGAAAAAGCCATTTACAATTGTGATTCCACCACCAAACGTCACAGGGAAATTGCATATTGGTCATGCTTGGGATACAACATTACAAGATATTATTACGCGTATGAAGCGAATGCAGGGATATGATGTTTTATATTTACCTGGCATGGATCATGCAGGTATTGCAACACAATCAAAAGTAGAAGCTAAGCTAAGAGAACAAGGATTAAGTAGATACGATTTAGGTCGCGAGAAGTTTCTTGAAAAAGCTTGGGAGTGGAAAGATGAATATGCTACGTTTATTCGTAAACAATGGGAGAACTTAGGCTTAGGATTAGACTATTCACGTGAAAGATTTACTTTAGATGAAGGTTTATCAGAAGCAGTAAAAGAAGTTTTTATTAAATTATATGATAAAGGGCTTATATATAGAGGCGAATATATAATTAACTGGGACCCAGCGACTAAAACTGCACTTTCCGATATTGAAGTTATCCACGAAGAAATTCAAGGTCATTTCTACCACATGAGATATCCGTTAAAGGATGGAACGGGGTCAATTGAGATTGCAACAACTCGTCCAGAAACAATGCTTGGTGATACAGCCGTTGCAGTCCATCCGGATGACGACCGTTACAAGGAACTTATTGGTAAAAAGGTAGTATTACCAATTGTTGGTCGAGAAATTGAGATTGTTGCGGATGATTATGTTGATATGGAGTTCGGTTCTGGTGCAGTTAAAATCACGCCAGCACATGACCCAAATGATTTTGAAATTGGAAACCGCCACAATTTAGAGCGTGTTCTAGTTATGAATGAAGACGGGACGATGAATGATAGAGCTGGTATTTGCAAAGGTATGGACCGTTTTGAATGTCGTAAGCAACTAGTAAAGGATCTTCAGGATGAAGGGATTTTATTTAAGATTGAAGAGCATATGCATTCGGTTGGTCATTCTGAACGGAGTGGAGCAGTGGTTGAGCCGTACCTTTCTACACAATGGTTTGTTAATATGCAGCCACTAGCAGATGCAGCAGTAGATTTACAAGAGAAAGATGATGATAAAAAAGTTCATTTTGTTCCAGACCGTTTTGAAAATACGTATCTACGCTGGATGGAAAACACACGTGATTGGTGTATCTCTCGACAATTGTGGTGGGGTCATCGAATTCCTGCTTGGTATCATAAAGAAACGGGAGAAATTCATGTAGGTAAACAGGCACCAAAAGATGAAGAAAACTGGCAGCAAGATTCCGATGTATTAGATACATGGTTTTCTTCAGCATTATGGCCTTTCTCAACACTAAATTGGCCTGATACACAAGACGAAGAATTTAAACATTTCTTTCCTACCAATGTGCTTGTTACTGGCTATGATATTATTGGGTTTTGGGTTTCCCGTATGATTTTTCAATCGATTGAATTTAATGATGAGCGTCCGTTTAAAGATGTATTAATTCACGGTTTAGTTCGTGATGCAGAAGGACGTAAGATGAGTAAGTCATTAGGAAATGGTGTCGATCCAATGGAAGTGGTTGAAAAATACGGGGCCGATTCACTAAGATATTTCCTTGCTACAGGTTCAACACCAGGTCAAGATTTACGTTTCCAATGGGAAAAAGTAGAATCTACTTGGAACTTCGTTAATAAAATATGGAATGCTTCTCGATTTGTAATTATGAACTTAGATGAGTTAAAGTACGATGAGATTGATTTATCTGGTGAGAAGTCAGTAGCAGATAAATGGATACTTACTCGACTTAATGAAACCATCGATCAAGTGAATAAGAATGTAAATAAATATGAATTTGGAGAAGCGGGAAGACATCTTTATAACTTTATATGGGATGAGTTTTGTGATTGGTATATTGAAATGGCAAAACTTCCATTATACGGTGAGGATGAACAAGCAAAAGCTACTACAAGATCTGTGTTAGCTTATGTACTTGATTATACAATGCGTATGTTGCATCCATTTATGCCGTTTGTAACAGAGGAAATTTGGCAACACCTACCACATCAAGGTGAGTCGATCACAGAAGCCGCGTGGCCAGAAGTTAGAACGGATTTACATGACGTGCAGGCGTCTGAAGAAATGAAACGTTTAGTTGCAATTATAAGATCTGTGCGTAATATACGTGCTGAAGTAGACACACCAATGTCTAAACAAGTTCAACTATTGATTCAAGCTAAGGATGACCAAATCTCCTTGCAATTTGAACAAAATCGCCATTATTTAGAGCGATTTTGTAATACGAGTGAATTAATAATTTCAACTTCTATTAAAGCACCAGAAAAAGCAATGTCAGCTGTTATTACTGGAGCAGATTTGTTTTTACCTTTAGAAGGTTTGATTGATGTTGACAAAGAAGTAACTCGTTTGAAAAATGAACTGGAAAAACTGAACAAAGAAGTAGACCGTGTTCAGAAAAAACTAGCTAATGATGGTTTTGTGAAGAAAGCGCCTGAAAGTGTAGTAGAAGAAGAAAAACAGAAAGAGAAAGATTATCGAGAAAAACGATCTAAAGTTGAAGCTAGAATAAAAGAACTTCAATCTTAAACGGTAGAAAACGTGGAATTCCCTAAGGGTATTTCACGTTTTTTTCTACTACAGCTAGAAAATTATGTTAAAATATATACCATATTATTTTAATACATGAGGCTGATTTAAATGAAAGAATTAACAGTTCTTAAAATTAGAAAAATACTACTTCATATTTTATTACTATTAATTTCATTTACACTTTCATATACAATTACCTATTCTTTAAATTTTCTACCAAACGGCTATGAAGTAATGGTGCGTGAAGAGTCTTCGTTAACTATCCAGTCTAATACTGTTTTTGGAATAAAGGATGACATTATTTCTTATGCTCCACCGGAGTTGCGGAAGATTGATAGATTAGATGATGTAATTTACAATCAAAAGGAGAATTTATGGCTTTTTTTCACTGCCTTTTTTATATCACTCATTCTGTTTTTTTATAGGTTGAGTAAAGGTGAGAAGATAATGCATTGCTTGTTCAAAAGTGGAATTTTAGCTGCCCTTTTTGCTCTGTTACCCTATATACAAACAGTCGACAGGATTCAATTTATCATAGCCAATACATAGTCCACTATATAGTCAGCTATATTAATGTTTGTGCAATCGTAAATATTACGTATATGAGCATTAGAATTTATTTCACAAATAATAGGTTTGTCATTAGGACCAAATAAAAGGTCAACACCTGCAAAATCTGCACCAACTGCTTTTGTTGCATGGATAGCTAATGCTATTTCTGCTTGTGACGGTTGATATATTTCCATTTTCCCACCTGCACTAACATTAGCCCGAAAATCATTGTTAGATGTTCGAAGCATAGCAGCAACCACTTTGTTTCCAACTACATTTAGCCGAATATCTTTCCCATAACTCGAAGATACGAACTTTTGAATGACAAACGGTGTGTCCTTTAATTTCTCTATCATTAAAGTTAATTCTTCTCTTGAAGAAACCAAATAGACCTGTTCTCCAAATGAACCATATGCCTCTTTGATAACAACAGGATAATCAAGTTCTGTTTCAATAGTCGCAAATGTTTCAGAATCAACCGTTTTTACTCCTGGGAAAATCTTCGGTGCTATAATTGTTTTGGGAATAGGGAGTTTCTCTTGTGCTAAATACTGATAACTGGTTATTTTATTATCACAAATTTCAATAGAGGTCGATGAGTTAAAGACAGGAATATCCATTTGCTCAAGTTGTCTCGCGAGTGCAATATCTTTATCTCCAAAGATTACGAAATCAGGCTTCGCTTCTAAAGCTTGATTGATAATTTTAGATCCTTGCGTGGATACGAGTGATAATAGGTGGTTATTTTTTTTAATAGTAATCTTCACATTTTTTCTAACACCTGCTTGTTTAATCCATTCAGCGAAATCGAGAAATTTATCACCGGGTAAGTGACCATTATAAATAACCCATCCATGCATGTTGGTCATTCCTTTCCAATTTAAAGTATCATGTTCCTATCAAAGCCGCTAGAAAATTTTGATTTTAATAACGCTATGTTTGTTGATATAATACTTTCATTACATAAAGTACATTTTAATAAGGTAGGTTTTAACTATGTTAACAACTATAAAGGATGTTGATGATTTTTTTCAATCAAGAAGTAACCTAGGAATTAAACCTGGATTATCTAGAGTAGAGACTATGCTTACTTATTGTAATCATCCAGAGCACAAATTAAAAGCGGTTCATTTGGCGGGCACAAATGGAAAAGGATCAACGTTAACTTTCATAAAGCAAGCATTAATGGAAAGTGGATATAAAGTTGGAAGCTTTACTAGCCCTAGTTTAAATAAAATAAATGAGCAAATACAAATAAATCATCAGCCGATTGAGGATGAAAAATTTGTCCAATTACTTAACAAGTTACTACCAATTATAAGTCATTTAGATGAAAAAGATAATCCGCCAACTGAATTTGAAATCACAGTTATTATTGCGATTTTATATTTTGTGAATCAAGTAGATGTTGCTTTAATAGAAACAGGAATGGGTGGTAGAGAAGACTCAACAAACCTAATTCAACCGATTCTTACGATAATTACAAATATCGGGTTAGACCATGGCCGTTTTCTTGGGGAGACATATACAGAGGTTGCCTATCATAAAGCAGGAATCATTAAAAATAAAGTACCTGTAATTATTGGTGATGTGAATCAACAGAGCCTAGCGGTTATACAAAAAGTAGCAGGTGAAAATTGCGCTGAGCAACTTACATACTCAGAGGATTTTAGTATTGAAAATGTGCAACGTCTCAAAGATCAACAATCTTTTAACCTTATTAGTAATGATGTGAAACTATCCATTGCAATTATGATGAAAGGAAAGCATCAATGTATAAATGCGGCGGTCGCATGTATGGCTTTGTTAAAGATAAAAGAAATTGGTTTCGTTATGGAGTTGTCTTCAATACAAAAAGGACTTTTAAAGGCTCATATTCCAGGAAGGTTTGAAAAGATATGTGAGAATCCAATTGTATTTGTTGATGGTGCTCATAATAAAGAAGGTATTGAAACTTTCATTGAAACAGTAAGTACATATTATCAAAATAACGAAAAGCAGTTATTATTTGCAGCGTTCAAGGACAAGCCATTGCAGGAGATGATTAATCAAGTTGAATTAATATTTGACCAAGTAGTTTTCACTAGTTTCGATCACGAAAGAGCTTCAAATGCTCATTATTTGGCTAGTCTATCCAATCACAAACAAAAAAAAGTAGAAGAAAATTGGATAAAGGCAATACAAGATAATATCATAGGCTATCCAGACAAAATCCATTTCATTACAGGTTCTTTGAGTTTTATTGGAAAAGTAAGGAATTATTTTGTGAATTAACAGAATATATGCTATATTTGAGGGTGAATAGGACTTTAGTCTTAAAAATTTAGTATTTTAGTTTAAAATAGGCAAGGGGTTGGAAAATATGGTGCCAAAAAGTAAACAAATAGCACTATGGTTGATATGGCTCTGTATATGGCCAATGTCCCTATTGATTATTTATAATCAATGGTTTCATCAGTTGGATGGTGAACTATTACCGATATTATCATTTGGCTTAATTATGTGTATCGTAGCCTTTTTTCCTTTAATGGTAAATAAAACACCAATTTTCTTTGTTCATGGGATTGCTTTTGCCGTATTTCTAGCATATGGATTATTTGCAGAACTAGTTTTAACGCAAATTGCTATAATTGTTTTACTTGCAAGATTAAGAATTAGACGATCGGAATTATTTAGAATCCCATTAAATTCACTTATGTTTCTATTTGTTTCTATAATCTCAGCACATGTTTATATTTGGCTTGGTGGTGAAATTGGCTCGATTTATTTTTTAAACAAATCAGACATTATTCCTATCTTAGGTTATGTTTTGAGCGTATTTTTATCCAACCATTTTCTTCTTTATCTATTTAGAGTAATCATTTATAATCAGAAATTTAAATTAGTTGACAAAAGCTTATTATGGGAGTTTGGCACAACCATTGTTGTGTTGCCTGTTGGTTTTGTATTATACATGATGTACCGCGATTTTAATCTTTTTGGTATTTATTTTGTGGGAATTCCTTTTATTAGTATATCGATTATATTGATGCTGTATCATGCAAGTAAAAGTGTAAATTACTATTTACAGCAAACAAGTGAGTTTGGCCATCAATTAACAGCTGAGCTAGAAGTAAATGAAGTAGTTGATTTGTTTGTTGAACGTATCTCTACTTTGTTACCTGTTGATTATACGTTTATATATGAAGTGATGGATAAGGATACATTGAAATTAATAAGGTTTTATGATGTCGAAAGTCAACTGGACTTCCCTGCCAAGGATGAATTGAAAAAGAACGAAGCGATAAGCGGAAAAGCGTGGGGTAGAAATGAAATGATTCATTATCGTTCCAAAAAACAGTGGGAACAGATTGCAGATGTGTATTTACCAGAATTAGGAGAGAGTATTGTTTCCTTACCGGTGGAAAGAAATAATAAAATTGTGGCAGTGATTACCTTAATTTCGAAAAGAAAAAGTATGTTTGATAAACACCATATTATGATTTTAGACATTTTAAAAAACTATTTCGCTGTTGCTATTAAAAATGCAAAAAATTATGAAGCTAGAAAACAAGAAAACGAGAGAGATCAACTGACACAACTATATAATTACCGCTTCTTTGAAAATTATCTCCTCAATTATTTTTCTAATATGAAAAAAGCAAATAAACAAAATGATATTTCTTTAATTATGTTAGACCTCGACCACTTCAAACAGATTAACGACACATATGGCCATCAGAGTGGTAATGAAATATTGAAAAGCTTAGCTTCATACTTGCAGAAGAGTATTGGTGAGAAAGGTATTGTATCAAGGTACGGCGGAGAAGAGTTCGTTGTATTATTACCTGGGATGAATCAATTACAAACTGTTATCCTTGCAGAATCGCTAAGAAGAGAAATTGAAGAACAAAGCTTTACCATTCATCAACACATCTTAGATGATGACAAAGCAATTGATATGTATGTTACTGCGAGTATTGGAGTTGCTACGTATCCTGAAAACTCTGAAGACCCACTTGATTTGATTCGTCATGCAGATCGCGCTATGTATGTAGGAGCTAAGCAAAAAGGCAGGAATAAAGTGGCGGTTTATAAGAACTAATTTTACTATTTTCAGGACTTTATAAATAAACAAATAAACAATATTTGTCGAACCTTGGTTAAACTATTTGACCAAGGTGTTTTATTACTAGAAGATTTAATTTACATTACACTTAAACACTTTTATACTATAGGTACATATATAGTTAAAAAGACTGATAACTAAGTGGCACAATTAGGAAAAAAGGGTGATAAATTCATGCAAAAACAACTTAAAAGATTACTTTCATCCAAAGGAATGACACTCGTAGAAATTTTAGCTTCAATCATGATTTTATCTATTATAGTTGTAACCTTTCTAACCCTTTTCATTCAATCAGCTCGAACAAACTCGATTTCTGAAGATATAATGGACGCCACCTATGTCGCACAAACACAGATGGAAGAGATATATAATTTAAGTACTACTTCTGAACAAAATATAAACGTATTACAAGATCAATCATCATGTGATGCAGACACAAGCTATATATTCACAGAAAAAAACGGTGATTTTTGTGTAAAAGTTAGAATGAAGGATTCTAATATTGTGGATTTAAAAGATGTAGTCGTTGAGGTTTATCGTGATAATAAACTGGAATCGAAAATGGAGACTAAATTAAACTGGAGTAATTAGGAGTGAGTTACAGTGATCAAAGATGAAAAAGGTATTACACTAGTTGAGTTATTAGGAGCTCTTGCGTTAATGTCTGTAGTCATACTCTTGATTAGTTCAGTCCATATTTTTGGTCAAAAGCAATATGTAAACCAATCACAGGATATTGAAAACCAATCCAATGTTCGGTTAGCTATTGCTTCCATAACGAAGGATATTCGAACAACCGATCCGGCTCTCATTACTAGTCCAGATAATAGTACATTAATAATTGATGAAAAAACATATACGCTTACTAACAATAAAATAACAGTTAATGGGAATGAAATGGTTTCAAATATTGCAGTATTTAATGTTAATAAGAGTAGTAACGACGAGAGTAATAATCCTTACGTAGACATGAAAATTGAAAGCATAAGTGATCCACATGGAAATACAGCTTCTTTGTCTACAGTAATCTATCTCAGGGAGTAGGTGAAAAAATGAAGCTTATTATAAAACGACTTTCAAAAAAAACAAATAATGAACAAGGTTTTACATTAGTACTGGTGATGATGGTCCTTGTTGTTTTATCTGTATTAGGGTTAGGACTCCTTGCGATTGCGGTTGGTAATACGAGACTAACCGCGGTTGAACGTGATTATGAAGCTACTTACTATATAGCAGAGGCAGGTGCTACACATAGGTTAAGTCAAGTAGAAACGCTAATTGCTAGTTACTATGACCAATACTCATCTCAGTCTGATTTTTATGATGCTTTAGAAAGAAATATGATAGGGGATTCAACTTTAACTGATTTTGAATCAGTTTTTGGAGACGCACCAGAAGCAAATGTAAGTATTGAACGTTTAAATGACGAAAATCCTAGGACATATAAAATTATTTCGGAAGGTGAAATTGGTAAACGATCTAGAACAGTAGAGCGAACATTTACTGTGAATTGGCAAAGTAAGGGCGGATTAAACTTTCCATCGAATATAGGGGTGTATACGAATACAACAATTAAATTGTTTGGAAGTTCTTCGATAAGCGGGAATGTAGGAACGAATTCTGATCAAGCCAATACTGTTGAACTGGATGGTAGTGCTTATATAACTGATGGAAATATATATGTGCCTAATAACGCAACGGAAATTGCTATTAAAGCTCCTGAATATATGTATAAACCTGATCGAGAATATAAAATTCCAGAAACTGTAGCTAAGCCACCATCTACGTTGTCGTTACCACCATTCCCGGATTTGCCTTCATATACGATTCCGCCAGATGAGGAAATAGTAAAAACGGAGCATGAAAAATATTACGTGGTCAAGGGTGGGAGTTTAAGAATTAATAATTATTTATCAAATAATTATACGTTGGAACTAACAAGAAATGCAGCATTTAATGAAATTATACTGGGTAGTAATTATACGCTTAACATTGATACCAGAGGATCAGATAAAGCAATTGTCGTAGACCATTTAAATGTAGGTAATGGTCACATCAATATTCTAGGAGGAGGCAGTTTAACTCTTTATGTTCGTGACAGTATAAACATCGGATCAGGAAGTTCTATTAACAAGAATGGTTCAGTAGAAAATCTAATCGTATTTTTAAAAGGATCAAATGATAGTAGTAATCCAAAACAATTGACACTCAGTCATAGCCAAGTAATTAAAGGTTCTATCTATGCAGAAGATGCTAACATTCACTTTACAGGTGGAGGTGGATTCCAGGGTCATATATTCACAGCTGGTACAAACGTTGTATTTGATGGTGGTGTAAGAACGGGATCATTAATAGTAGCACCAAATGCTGATTTCCGGTTACTAGGTGGTGCTAAAGTCAATGGAGCGGTTATAACTAATTCCTATTATGGTGAGGGTGGGACAAACATAACATATCAAGAAGTTGATATAAGTCATTTACCTTTCATTTCGAATGGCGATACCGCTGATGATTTACTGAAATCTAGTCCACCAAGGGAATCAAATTGAATTTTTATTAGGGGGAATTCCATGGCTGTCAGAAACAGAAAAAAACTAGGAGATTTATTAAAAGAGTCAGGCATTTTAACAGAGGAACAAATTGTAGCTGCTCTTCAGCAAAAGAAGGATGGACAAAAGTTAGGAGATACTCTCCTTGAACAGGGTTATATTACGGAACAGCAGTTATTAGAAGTTCTAGAAGTACATTTAAGTATTCCTAGTGTTTCCTTATACCGATATCCAGTTGATAAAAACTTGATGCAGTTAGTGCCAAAAGAAGTGGCTAGAAGACAATTGCTCATTCCATTATCTCAACGAGAAGCCAAAATCACTGTTGCAATGAATGACCCAATGGATTATTTTTCTATTGATGATTTGGAACTCTCAACTGGTTTTGAAGTGAAACCAGTAATCGCTACAAAAGATGATATTTTACAAGCTATAAACAAATATTATGATGCCAATGAATCGAATGTGACTGAAGAAGATGAAATGTATGATGATGCACCAGCGATAAGGATTATGGACCAAATTTTGCAAACTGGTGTTCACCTTAAAGCAAGTGATATTCATATTGACCCAAGCGAAGAGAATCTTACCATTAGGTATCGAGTGGATGGTGTATTACGTACAGATAGAACAATTCCGAAACGCCTGCAAAATGCTTTAATAGCCAGAACTAAAATTCTTTCCAACTTAAATATTACTGAAACACGCTTACCTCAGGACGGTAGAATAAGGTTGGCGGTTGATGAAAAACCAATTGATTTACGTATATCTACCTTGCCAACTGTTTTTGGAGAAAAAGTGGTTATCCGTATTCTTGATTTGAGTAATATCTTTAAGCGCTTATCCGATTTGGATTTCGGTGAAGCAACGTTAAGTAAATATGAAAAGTTAATTGAGCAACCATCTGGATTAATCTTATTGACAGGTCCTACTGGTTCTGGAAAAACTTCAACGCTCTATGCATCGATCAATAAACTAAATCATGAAGATGTAAATATCATTACCGTTGAAGACCCTGTGGAATATCAATTAGACGGCATTAACCAAGTCCAGGTAAATAATGCAGTCGGGTTAACTTTTGCGACTGGATTACGCTCTATATTAAGACAAGACCCGAATATAATCATGGTTGGGGAAATTAGAGATAAAGAAACTGCAGAAATTGCTGTGCGTTCAGCTCTAACCGGTCATTTAGTGTTTAGTACACTACACACAAATAGTGCGGTTGCTGCTATTCCTCGGTTATTTGATATGGAGGTTGAACCTTATTTAGTTGTATCCTCATTATCAGGGATTATGGCTCAACGTCTTGTTAAAAAAATATGCAAAGACTGTAAACGTAGTCGTGAGGCAACTGTTATGGAGAAGAAACTATTTGAGAAACGTGGCATAACAATCGAACAAACTTACGAGGGTGTAGGTTGTAATAGCTGCAAGGATACTGGCTATAAAGGCAGAATGGCTATTCATGAACTATTAATTATCAATGATTCTATTCGACATATGATGATGAATGATCAATCGGTTACCGAAATAAAAAATTACATCCGTGAAAATGGAATGAGATTTTTAATCGATGATGGACTTATAAAGGTTAAGCAAGGTTTTACAACAATGGAAGAAGTATTACGAGTTGCTTCAGAAGAATAGGAGGAATACAACTTGGACAAATTAGAAGCTTTGTTAAGAGCAGCTTACGAAAAGCATGCTTCTGATATTCACTTAACAGTAGGTACACCTCCTGTTTTTCGAATTCATGGAGAATTAATTAAATTTGGGGATGATGATTTACTCCCTACTGATACGGAAGCTATGGCTAAAAGTATCTTAACAGACAGTGTATGGGAACATCTAAATGAAAAAAGGGAAGTAGATTTATCCCATGGTATTGCAGGTATTTCAAGGTTTCGTATTAATGTTTATTACCAAAGGGGTTGTATTTCATTAGCGATTCGAATAGTTCCAACAATAATTCCGAGTCTAGAACAATTAGATCTACCTAATGTGTTAAAAAGCATTGCAGAAAGTACGCAAGGTCTCGTACTTGTTACTGGTCCGACTGGAAGTGGAAAAAGTACAACACTTGCAGCAATGATAGACTATATGAACAAGACGATGAACAAACATATTATAACCCTAGAAGATCCAATTGAATATTTACATTCCCACCAAAAATGTATTATTGACCAAAGAGAAGTCGGCTTTGACACAATGAACTTTCAAAATGGATTACGGGCATGTTTAAGACAAGATCCGGACGTAATTCTAGTCGGTGAAATGAGAGATCTAGAAACGATTTCAACTGCAATTACTGCAGCGGAAACAGGTCATTTAGTACTAGGCACGTTGCACACGACGGATGCATCTTCAACAATGGACCGGATTATTGATGTGTTTCCAGCCCATCAAAAAGGACAAATTCGAATTCAATTAGCGAATGTATTAGAAGCGATTGTTTCTCAACGTTTATTTCAGACAACTAATAAACAAGGAAGAGCAGCTGCGACGGAGATATTAATTAATACACCAGCGATTAAGAACTTAATACGTAATGAAAAGATGCACCAAATTCCAAATACGATGCAAACAGCTAAAGAACAAGGTATGCACACGATGACAATGGACATTAAACGATTAGTAAGGCAAGGTTCGATATTGGAAGAACACGCTCTACCATATTTAAAGGGGAGAGGGTGATAACGAGTGCCTTATTTTAGTTATAAAGGTAGAACAACATTAGGAAAAGCAAAAAAAGGAAAAATTAATGCTGAAACAAAAAAAGAAGCGATCGCAAAATTAAAATCAGATGGTATTACTGTTTTTAAAATGGAGCCATTGAATGCTGTATTATATAAAGATATTACGATTGGTCGTGTCATTAGTAATCGAGATTTTGTTATTTTCTTAAGACAATTTGCTACACTAATTGATGCTGGTATCTCGTTAGTTGAGGCAACGAGTATTCTAGAAGAACAAACGACCAACAAATACTTAAAAAAAGCTTTGGCAAACATTCAAGATGATTTAGAAGAAGGTGTATCTTTATCTGAAGCCTTTCATAAATACCCAAAACTTTTTCCGGAGTTACTTGTAAGTATGATTAATGCAGGAGAAATAAGTGGTAACCTTGATGATATATTAGATAGTATGGCAGGCTATTATGAAAAACAATATCAATTAAAACAAAAGATTATTACGGCATTAACTTATCCTATTGTTGTAGGAGTTATTTCTGTTTTTATAACGATTTTCTTATTAGCTTTTATCGTGCCAATCTTTACTGATATGTTCATTTCATTTGGACAAGAAATACCAATGTACACAGCATTTATTCTAAGTATAAGTGGATTTGTCCAATCTTTTTGGTGGATGCTTTTATTAATTGTTCTCCTATTAGTCATCATTTTTAAATATTTAGAAAACAAACCGAGATTTGCTTTTATGTTTGATACGATAAAATTAAGAATTCCTATATTTGGTATGTTTATTCAAAAGTCATTACTAGCAAGACTGACACAAACGTTAAGTTCGTTACTTAATAGTTCGGTACCAATTTTACAAGCAGTTGAAATAACCGAACGCGTGATTAAGAATAGAGTGATTAAAGGTATTTTAAAAGAAAGTCATGATGCATTAGAACAAGGGGAATCCTTGGCATCACCTATGAAAGGTCATTGGGTATTTCCGAAACTTGTTACGCAAATGATTGCAGTAGGAGAACGGACAGGCTCATTAGATTCGATGCTTAAGAAAGTAGCAGATTTCTATGAACAAGAGTTAGATGAAGCTTCTGATAAAATGAAATCTTTGATCGAACCAGTCATGATTGTATTCTTAGCTACGGTGGTAGGTGCCATTGTTTTAGCGATTGTCATACCAATGTTTTCTATCTTTGAAAACATCTAGAAACTAGTAAAAAAGATGTGGACAGAGTTTTCCTTTATAGTATAATAGGTATAGGAAAACATAAATGAAAGAACAACGATAGAACAGAATGCTATGAATGATTATCTATATTTGGGCACTTGGATAATCAGGAGCAAGTAGTGCAACCGACTGACTTCATGAGAAATTCTTTGTGTTGTGAGTCTTTTTTTAATAAAAAAATAGGGGTGAAGAGTTATGTTGAAAAAAGTTTTAAAAAGATTTAAAAGTGAGAAAGGTTTTACATTAGTTGAGTTACTAGCAGTTATTGTTATTTTGGGGATTATTGTGGCTATTGCCATTCCTAGTATTGGTGGAATTATTAATAAAGCACAATCTGGGGCGGATGAAGCAGAAACAGAATTGATTATTGATGCTGCACGATTGGCTTATGTAGAAAGTGGAAGTACTGGAGATGCAGATTACACAGTGAGTGAATTAATAAGTAACGGTTTTCTTGAGTTAAATGACGAACGTGCTACTGCTTTAAAAGGTACTGTAAGTATAACAGTAGATACTGAAGGTAAAGTAACATATGATTACTCTAAAGATACTACAACAGGTACTGGTAGTAATAACTAAAGTAAATATATATTTCAGAGATCCCTCCCCGAGGGGTCTCTCTACATAATATAAGGAAAATATAGGAGAAAACATATGCAAATTTTCTACCTGGTCTATTTTTTTATTATCGGTACGGTTTTCGGATCTTTTTATAATGTTGTTGGTTTACGGGTTCCGGAAAAGAAAATGTTTCAATCACAGCGCTCTTACTGTCCTCAATGTCGTCATACCTTGTCTTGGTATGAACTTATACCAGTGGTTTCATACCTCATACAATTTGGTAAGTGTCGTAATTGCAAACAAAAAATCTCAATTATTTATCCACTAGTTGAGCTCTTAACAGGTGTGTTATTTGCCTATAGTTACTATGTTTTTGGTTTTCAATTAGAACTTATCACTTCACTATTACTTATTTCTTTATTAGTTATTATTATAGTTACTGATTTATCGTATATGCTAATACCAAATCGCATTTTGATATTTTTTGTCCCGTTTTTCATTATTTTACGGGTTCTTTCCCCCCTTGAACCATGGTGGTCACCGATTGCGGGTGCCCTTATCGGTTTTGTGTTACTTGCTATCATTATTATTGTTAGTAACGGTGGCATGGGTGGAGGAGACATGAAGTTATTTGCCGTTTTAGGGATGGTGTTAGGATATAAAGGTGTTCTTTTAGCTTTCTTTTTTTCAACACTTTATGGATCTATCGTAGGTGGACTTTTACAAGGATTCAAGGTTGTTGAGCGGAAAAAGCCGATTCCATTTGGTCCTTTTATTGTTTTTGGTACGATAACTGCATTCTTTTTTGGAGATGAAATGATTAAATGGTATATTACAACCTTTTTTTAAGTAGGTGGCAGCAATGATGAATGGATTAAATAAACAAGTCAATCTAATTATTAAAGATCGCGTTTTACGGTATATGGTTTCCAAGCAACCTTCTGTGGAGGGTATTGTCGATTATGGAGAAGTTTTTTTAGATGCAGATATTATTGAAGATGGAAAGTTAATAAACCGAGAAGCGTTTTTGAAAGTATTGGAAACGTTAGTGAAGGAAAATAAGTGGAAAGGCAAACGATTAGCGTTTTGTGTGCCGGATTCATTTGTAACGATTAGAGAACAGCTTGTTCCAAAAGAATTAACAAAAGAAGAGATGAGAAGCTATATAAATATGGAGTTAGAAGAAAGCATTCGACTTCCTTTTTCCAATCCAGTAATTGATTTTGTAATTGTCGGTGAAGAAAATAATCAGTCCAAAATACTACTTTTCGCTTATCCAAAAGACCGAATGGCAGATTTTGTTCAACTATTTGATAAGGTTGGTATGAAACCTGTTGTGGCAGATTTATCTGCTTTATCGATTTATAGATTATACTCTCATTTGGATTTATCTAGTCAAAATGAACATCTGTTGTCTATCCAGTGGGGAAAAGATGCCAATGTATTAACAGCTTTTAACTTTAACAAACCAATTTTCACCAGGTACATTAAATCCTCTCTTAATAAGAGTGATTGGAGATGGAGTGAGGATGAGAGTGATATATATTGGGTTGGAGAAGCAGATGAACTTGAGCAGGTAAGGAATGAACAGTTAGTAACAATTGAACGATTTATGGACTTTTATCAATATTCTGTGATGGATGGGAATCATCAAATAACAAAAATGTTATTGTCAGGAGATTTTCCAAATCTACCTTTGATTAAAAAGGAAATTGAAGAGCGTTATAATCTTCCAGTAGAAACAATGGAAAAACAGTTAAGTGGTAAAATAGATTTTCCGTCTAAATATGTCGATGTATTAGGTTTAGCTATCAAAAAATAAATAAGTGTGAGCAAAATAAATTATTTGTAGTTAGCTAAACGGGTGAGGGGAATAAACAAATGGTAGAAATTAATTTCCTTGAAAGAAGTAAAAAAAATATTGTTCCTTATATATTGGTTGTTTTGTTGGTTTTGTTATTAGGCATAACGGTAGTAGGTTTACAATGGCAAGTATCTTATCAAGAAGAGCAGTTAAGTTCTTATAAAGATCAGTTAAATGCTAATTTGGAAGAACAAAGGAATTTGGAAAATATAGAAGGCATACAAAACCAAAGACAAACATTAAAAGAGCAAGTTAATGAGGTTGAATTAAGTATATTTCCAACCCTTTCTATATTAGATAAAATGATTATTTTATTACCTGAGAAAGCGTATTTTGAAAATTATACGTTTACAATCCAAGATGGTCTCTATCTAGATATTCGTGTTGAATCAGTGGAACAAGTTGCAGCTTATACAAATATCCTAGAGATGCAAAACTTTGTCGAAGTAGTTGATGTCTCCACGATTAATCAAACGGACTCCGGGTATATTGCTTCTTTATATGTTGCATTAAATGAGCAATCGTTGACAGAGGAGGCATCAGACAATGATGATTAAGTGGACGCGTCTTCAACAAATGCTGCTGATTTTAGTAATTGTTTTGGGTGCCGCAAGCTATCTATTTGGTCATATTTTTTTTGTACAACCTATTAAAAATGATGTGCAATTGGTGAAAGAAGAAATTGAGTTTCAAGAGCATATCATAGCGAATGCAAAGAAAAAAGTCGATGATAGTGAGCAACTAGAAACTTCGACTAGTTTGCAACAAAAGGTTTCCGTAGGGAAGCAGACAGATCAATTATTACTTTTACTAAAGAACATACAAGATATATCGAATAGCACAATCAATCAATACTCGATAAGTTATGAACCATTAACAACGGAACAAGATACAGGTGGTAATGCTAATGATCAGGGTACTCAGGGTATAGCGGGAATAGAAACAATTAATTATGAATTACAAGTAAATAGTGATAATTATTCACAAATGTACACATTTCTACAAGAATTAAGAAGTATGGAAAGAATAGTAGAAATTAATTCGATTCAATTTGGTTCGGATGCAGGAGATGATTTCGGTTTCTCTGTAGGATTCACTGCATTTTATAGTCCGAATTTAGAAGAATTGGAGCCAGAAGCACCAACATTTGAACATCAACCATCTGCTGATAAAAAGACACCTTTTCCACAATAAGGGTGTCTTTTTCTATCTTCTTTTCTCTTAAAAAACTAGATTATGTCACATTTTAGTTTGGCATCCTTTCTAGATAAAAACTATGTTGAAAACTTGTATGTTGCTATTGACAAAACTCGTCTTACTTTTCAGTTTTAGTGTGATAGAGTAAAACAAACTCTACTAGAAGCGAGGGAATTAAGTGGATAATCGAAAAACCATCTCAGTAAAAATGAACGGCAAAGAGACAACTATTCAAAGCGATAAACATTCGAATAAAGACCCCTGGCCGATTACATTTAATGAACAAGCAGCTTCATTGGATAATAATTTTAACCCGAATGATTTAAAAGAGTATGAGAAAAACCATACGATAGAAGATGATTGGTATAATTCAAATAATTATAAAAAAAAGGGAAAAAAAATCCCTCCTATAGTTAAAATCTTTATCATTTCAGCTGGGTCAGCCATTTTAGTAGGGCTTACATTAGGGTTTATTATGTTAAGGATGTTTGTAGGTCTTGAAAATGGTGGTGAACAAACAGATGCATCATCATCTGTTGTTGTAGATGATGATGGACAAGCTACCACTGAACAGGGAAAAGCATCTGATGCTTCTGGTAACGTTACGTATAAAATGGCAGATTTAGAAGCAAGTGTTATCCAAGCAGGTGCTTTTTCAACGATAGAAAAGGCAGAGGAATGGCAACAAGGTATTCGTGATAGTGGTTATCTTTCAATGATATGGGAAAAAGATGGTGAATTCCGATTATTTGTAGGAATAAGTAATTCACAAGCAGTAATTGAAAAAATAGTTGCTGATATGGATAGTGTTGGTGTAGAATCGTATGATAGGCAATGGATATCTAGTGGTCAAGAGACTCAATTACTAGAAAGTGAGATAGAATGGTTAAAAACCTTTCCGGAGCTATGGAATAATTCCTTATCTTTAGAAAACCTTTCTGCTTCTAATTGGACCGATTGGTTAGCTAATTATCCAAAGGACAGTTCTGAAAAAGTAAAAGCGCTTCAAACGGAAGCTAATTCATTTGTCGAAGCGATAAAGAATGATGAAAGTTCTAATCAAAAACAAATACATTTATTAAATATGTGGAAGCTATATAGTGAATTAAGTAAAGAATAAGTAGGAAAAACAACCTACTTATTCTTTTTTCTATCGTTAAAAGACCGGAAATCTTGGATAAGGTTAATAACAGCCTTTATTTTCTATAAAGCGTAATAGTGAGAAATTAAATTATCTCTATTTGTTGAATTATGAAATGATAAGTAAACTATTTAGGAAAGGTAGATACAATTGAACCAATTAATCTTAGCCTCAGGTTCTCCTAGACGGAGTGAACTATTAAAGCAAGTAGGAATCCCATTCACAGTAATAGAACCAAATGTAGATGAAACGTTGTTAACGGAGCAAAATCCCGTTAGATTTGTGGAACTGCTTGCAAATCAGAAAGGACTAGCAATAGAAGTGTCCGAAAATCGGGTAATATTAAGTGCTGATACGGTTGTCAGTATGGATGGAAATATATTAACAAAGCCAGAAAACTGGAATGAAGCCTATAATATGTTGAACATGTTAAATGGAAAAAAACACGAAGTTTATACAGGTGTAATGATCCGTTCATCTGTTAAAGAGATCGTTTTTTCACGTTGTACTACGGTACAATTTCTTGAAGTAACCGAAAAGGAATTAAAGGATTATGTCAATTCTGGTGATTCTTTTGATAAAGCTGGTGGTTATGGTATTCAATCAAGAGGTGCATTTTTAGTTAAAGAAATAATTGGCGATTATTATAATGTAGTCGGGTTACCAGTTTCAAAAGTAGTACAAAGACTTAGAGAATTTGATGTATATCCTGAATTAATGGATTGAAAAATCCCCTACCGAGGAGGTCTACATATGACAAAGACAAACATGACAATGAAGGATGTTCCTAAAGAAGATCGTCCAAGAGAACGACTACTTGAGTTAGGTGCTACGCACGTGTCTAATCAAGAATTATTAGCTATTCTTCTAGGAACAGGTACACGTGAGGAATCCGTTCAAACGTTAGCTGAACGAGTATTGATGCACTTTGAAGGGTTGAATTTACTTAGAGAATCAACCATTGAGGAATTGACAGCTATAAAGGGGATTGGATCCGTAAAAGGTGTTTTAATATTAGCGGCGATTGAACTAGGAAAACGAATGCAAAAATATAAACCTCAAGAAAAATATGTTATTAGAAGTCCTGAAGATGGTGCTGATTATGTAATGGAAGAAATGAGAGTCTTAAAACAAGAACATTTTGTCGTTCTTTTTCTTAACACGAAAAACCAAGTGCTTCATCGCCAAACCATCTTTATAGGAAGTTTGAATGCCTCTATCGTACACCCTCGTGAAGTGTTCCGAGAAGCAGTAAAACGTTCTGCAGCCTCTATTATTTGTGCACACAATCATCCCTCAGGAGACCCCTCCCCATCACAAGAAGATATCCATGTAACCAAACGATTATCAGAATGTGGTAAAATGATTGGGATTGAGTTGCTCGATCATTTAGTTATTGGAGATCATAAATTTGTATCTTTGAAAGAAAAAGGATACTTATAATACTATCTATTTTTACTTTTTTTTCGTATAATTATAATTAACGATTGTTTTAATCGGCGCCATTTTACAAGAAAGAAACTTGTAATGGCGCTTATTCTCATTACATGATTCCATTTTGTATGACAACATGCATGGGATTAATTGTATGTTATGATTAGAATTTATTAGTAAAACGTACATATACCTGTGCAATATTAAAATATAATATAGGAACAGTTCTTTACTGGAAAGGGAGATTAATTTTGGTGAGATTTAGTTTATCACAAGATTTAGGTATAGATTTAGGTACAGCGAATACGCTTGTATATGTTAATGGAAAAGGGATTGTTGTTCGGGAGCCATCTGTAGTAGCGAAAAATAGAACAACAGGAGAAATTGAAGCAGTTGGAAGTTCAGCAAGAAATATGATAGGTCGTACTCCTGGTAATATTTCAGTAATTAGACCTATGAAAGACGGAGTAATTGCTGATTATGATACGACAGCGGTTATGATGAAGTACTATATAAAGCAAGCACAAAAGAATCGTTCCTCTTTTGCAAGAAAACCGAATGTTATGGTGTGTGTTCCTTCTGGTATTACAATGGTTGAAGAACGCGCTGTAATTGATGCAACGAAACAAGCTGGAGCTAAAGATGCTTTCCCAATTGCCGAGCCATTTGCAGCAGCTATTGGAGCAGGGTTACCTGTATGGGAACCAACTGGTAGCATGATTGTTGATATTGGTGGTGGTACGACGGAAGTTGCAATTATTTCTTTAGGCGGAATCGTGACAAGCCAGTCCATTCGCGTTGCTGGTGACGACATGGATGAATCAATTACACAATATGTAAGGAAAAAGTATAACCTTATGATTGGCGAAAGATCGGCAGAATCCATTAAAATGGATATAGGTTCTGCAGGTATGCTTTTTGAAAATGATGAAATGGATATCCGAGGAAGAGACTTGCTAACAGGACTTCCAAAGACAATTACAATTTCAGCCGAAGAAATTGCATTATCATTGAAAGATACGGTTACATCAATTATTGATGCAGTGAAAAATACATTAGAAAAATCACCTCCTGAACTTGCAGCAGATATTATGGATAGAGGAATAGTATTATCTGGAGGGGGCGCACTCCTAAAGGGACTTGATCAAATTATAAGCGATGAAACAAAGATGCCAGTTTTTGTTGCTGAAGAACCTTTAGACAGTGTTGCAATTGGTACTGGTAAGTCTCTGGAGTATATTCAACACTTTAAATCTAATCCAAATGTATCTTCACGCTCTCTAATGGATTAAGTGGGTGTTATAAATGCTATTTTTTCGTAAAAAACGTCTATTTTTCATCTTGATTGGATTTATTCTTCTGGTTGGATTAATTGGATTTTCTCTTAGTGAGAGAGATGACAAGACCATTGTAGAAGAGTTTATTCAAGATTCAGTAGGTTGGATGCAAGGGATTGTTCATGTTCCGGTTGAATATACGACTACCATCGCTAAAAATATAAAGGAAATTAAAAATGTATATGAAGAAAATCAACTGCTGAAGACTCGTTTAAATCAATACAACCGGTTATTAGAGGAAGTAAATGATTTAAGAGCTGATAATGAGACACTTAGAAGTACGTTAGATAAAACTGAATCAGAGTCCTTGCGTGACTTTAATGCAATTCAAGCCACCGTCATTGCTCGAAGTAAGGAGCAATGGTTTAAGATGGTTACCATTAATAAAGGTGAGCAAGATGGGTTAGAGAAAAACATGGCAGTGATAACAGGTGAAGGTATGATAGGCAAAATATACACCACATCACAGTTCACCTCTTCTGTAATGTTATTAAATGGATTTGACCAATCCAATCGGATTTCTGTAAATGTTAACGTAGAAGATAGGGAAAAAGACGCTTCTGGTTTTATTATTGGTTACGATGAGGAATCTGAATCGCTTCTTTTGGAACTGGATGAATATAATATCGAGCTGGCAAAAGAAGAGGTTGTATTTTCTTCTGGTTTAGGTGGGGTATTTCCAAAAGGCTTAGAAATAGGTACAATAGAAGAAGTAAAACCTGATAGGTATGGTCTAACAAAAATTGCACATGTAACTCCTTCTGCTGATTTCTATGATTTAAGTCATGTTATTGTTGTAGAGCGATTAGCAGAGCAACCTGAAGAATCAGTTGAGGAGGAAGAATAATGCAACGATTCTATCTTCCTCTCTTGCTATTACTTATGGTTGTATTTGAAGGAGTTGCATTAGACTTTGTACCACAAAGTCTAATGGCAAAAGAATTGCTTATGATACCTCACTGGTTATTACTGTTTCTTGTCATGATTACCCTTTTTTATGATTTGGAAAATACGTATTACTCTTTATTATATGCAATCCTTTTTGGACTAATGATAGATATTACTTATACTGATGTTCTCGGCGTTTATATGTTTGTTTATGCGCTAGTAATCTATATTATTCATGGGATTAGAAAAGTATTGCATGCAAATTTTTTTGTAGCTCTTTTGTTGAGCATAATAGCAATAGCTTTGGCAGATATAGGAATATATATTATATATTTCTTTATAGGCATTAATGAGTTATTATGGAACGATTATATGATGATACGTTTAATACCAACTTTAATTGCTAACAGTGTTTTCTTTATTCTTCTTTATCCAATTATTAAAACAAGACTGTTAAATTGGTCACAGGAGCGCTTTGATAGCAAAAAAATGTAATTAAATAATCTATGTAAGTAAGAAATGAAGCACGAAAAAACCTATGGGTAGAGTTAAATAATTTTTTTGGGGTGAACCTATCGTGATAGTCAACAAGCAAATGATAACGATCAAAGGTACTCGAGAGGGTCTTACATTATATATAGATGATTCGTGTTCATTTAGTGAAGTTCTTAAGGAATTAGACCAAGTGCTTTCTACAAAATACACTGATAAGGATGAGCCTATGATAACGGTTACTATTCAACTTGGTAATCGTTACTTACATAAAGAACAAGAAGAAGCATTACGTGAAGTTATCCGGAGAAAGAATAAACTTGTCGTACAATCCATTGATTCAAATGTTATTACCAAAAAACAAGCACTTCAGTGGCGAGATGATAGTGAGATTAAGGCGATAACGAAAATCGTTCGTTCAGGACAAGTGGTTGAAATAGTTGGCGATTTGTTATTGATTGGCGATGTGAACCCGGGTGGAAAAATCGTAGCAAGTGGAAATATTTTTGTTCTTGGAAGTCTTAGAGGTGTAGCACATGCTGGTGCTAACGGAAATACAGATGCTGTTATTGCAGCATCCTATATGGAACCTAGTCAATTAAGAATAGCAGATTATATTAGTCGATCACCAGATTATGAATCAGAAGGTGTTTATATGGAATGTGGTTTAATTGATAAAGAAAAATCTAAAATCATAATTGATCGTCTTCAAGTTCTTTCGCAAAAACGACCGGATTTAAACGGGTTTGAAAGGAGAATTTTAAATGGGTGAGGCAATAGTAATAACTTCGGGTAAGGGTGGAGTTGGAAAGACTACGACTACAGCTAATTTAGGTACAGCTTTGGCATTGCTAGAAAAGAAGGTTTGTTTAATTGACACAGATATTGGGCTAAGAAATTTAGATGTTGTTATGGGTCTAGAGAATCGAATTATTTATGATATTGTGGATGTTATAAAGAAAAGATGTAAATTAAAACAAGCATTGATTATGGATAAAAGATTTGAGTGCTTATATCTTTTGCCAGCTGCACAGACAAGTGATAAGTCAGAATTAAATCCTGAAGGTATGAAAGAGATAATTGCTGAATTAAAGCAAGAATATGACTACATACTAATTGACTGTCCTGCTGGAATTGAGCAAGGTTTTAAAAATGCAGTGGTAGCTGCAGATAAAGCTATTGTTGTGACAACTCCGGAAAAATCTAGTGTTCGTGATGCTGATAGAATTATAGGTTTGCTGGAGAAAGAGGATGTAGAGCCACCACATTTGATTGTTAATAGAATCCGAAATCATATGGTTAAACAAGGTGATATGCTTGATGTGGATGAAATAGTACAAGTATTATCGATTGAATTGCTTGGAATTGTGGCGGATGATGATGAAGTTATTAAAGCGTCTAATCATGGGGAGCCAGTAGCTTTTCAACCAAACACAAGAGCATCTATTTCCTACCGAAATATAGCAAGAAGAATTCTAGGTGAATCCGTACCTTTAATGTCATTGGAAGATCAACAAGGCGTTTTTTCTAAGGTGAAAAAGTTTTTTGGTATGCGTACCTAGTACAACGAGTAAACCCTCTAAATGTTAATTTAGAGGGTTTTTCCTATTAAACTGCTATTTTTTGTTTTGTATATCGCATAACTCATTCTTTTCCTTCATAGACTTGTATTAGAAAACTTGGTTTATTTTTTTACCTCATCAAGAACTTATCAAATACTTGTCTTACTAATTGATAAAAATACCATGTGAAGGAATGTGTTGTGTTATGAAAAGAGATGTTAGTCAAGTACGCAAAAGTATCGCAAAAAGAAAGAGAGAAAAGACAAGCGTACCCCAAAACGCTGCTACACCTCGCAAATTCTCTTCGCTTTCTTTTCCTCAAGAGGAAGAAAAACACGGCTATTTGCCAGTGTCAGAGCAGGTGGGATCAAATAAAAACATCAAGGATACCTTTGTTTCCTCTTTTGTTATAAAGAGTATTCTAGCTGCTATTTTATTTTTTGGAGTGGCCATCTTTTTACGAGTAGAAGGAAGTTGGTTAGACACACCTAAAAGTTGGACAAGTAGTGCCTTAACTGAAGAGTTCCCATTTGCTACTGTCAATCAATGGTACCAAGAGAAGTTTGGTTATCCAGTAGCACTTACTCCTAAGCAAAATGATCAGGGGGATGCAATCTCTCCAGCATTGCCGGTTAATGGAACATTAAGTCAGACATTTCAAGTAAATGGACAAGGTATTATGATTACGGCAGATCAGGACCAGAATGTACTATCAATGAACAGTGGAATAGTTATTTTTGCTGGTAATGATTCCGAGACGAATAAAACGGTAATTATTCAACATCCAGATAAAAGTACATCTATTTATGGGAATTTAACTTCTATAAAAGTGCATCAATATAAAGCAGTATCGAGTAATGAGGTGATTGGAGAATTCAAACCTTCAGAAACGGAAGCTAAATCTGTTTATTTCGCAATCGAAAAAGATAACCAATATCTTGATCCAATAAAGGTGATGCAAGTTGACGAACGTCCTTAACGTGTTACCACCAGTGTATATACATCCAATTCTTTGGTTTTTTATATTAGTTTCGTTGTTTACTGGTACGTTTATGGAATTAACTGTTATTTTCTTTATTGTACTTGTTCACGAACTAGGTCATTATTCGTTAGCACACTACTATAAATGGAGAATAAGAAGAATTAATTTATGGGTGTTTGGCGGTGTGATGGAAACAGATGAACATGCTACTAAGCCACTGAAACAAGAATTATTGATTACTTTAGCAGGGCCATTGCAACATGTATGGATATATGGAATACTGTTCATTTGCTCGGAATACAGTCTTTTACCTGCCTCTGTTATAACATTAGGATTACAATTTAATTCAACGATATTACTATTTAATTTATTACCAATCTGGCCATTAGATGGGGGCAAATTAATGCTTTTATTTTTTTCTTGTTTATTCCCTTACCGTAAAGCACATTCTTTGATGATTATTTGTTCTATTCTGTTTTCTATTGTTAGTATCTTTCTCTTTTTGACATATTTTCCATTCACATTAAGTGCAATTCTTCTTATCGGTTTTATAATTTGGGAAAATAGACTAGAATGGAAGCAAAGATACTACACATTTATACGCTTTTTGCTGAAAAGACACGTAGAAAAACCGGATATGAAAAAAGTTAGGCCAATTGTAGTTAATCCTGATATGTCTCTTATGAGGATTTTTTCTTTGTTCAGACGTAATTCTAACCATTTGATTTATGTGAGGAAATCAAATCTCGATCAGCCTTTCTTAATAAAGGAGCATGAGTGTCTCGATATCTATTTCAAATGGAAGCATTACAAAGCTACTGCAGGAGAAATAACTGGTATCCGTGAATAGAAATGAGGAAAATTTATGTTATCCATTTACATAAAGACCATTACGACTGAACGTATTGGTTTAGCGATAGAGGACCATATTGTAAAAGAGCTTGTCATTGATCGACCGTCTACAAAAAATCAAGTAGGCAATATATTTGTGGCAAAAGTCGCTAAGGTTGAAAAAGGATTACAAGCAGCTTTTATTGATATTGGTCAAGAAAAACATGGATTCTTACAAAAAAAAGAATTACCACAATCACATGCAAATAAAAATGTTGGGATTGAATCACTCATAACGGAAGGACAACGAATTATCGTTCAAATTCAAAAAGATGCCTATGGAGATAAAGGAGCAAGGTTGACAGCAAATATCACAATAGCTGGAAAAGATATCGTTTATTTACCATTTGGTAATTATATAGCGTCATCACGAAAACTTTTTGAAAAAGACCGTGAAAACTTGCGCCATCAAGTTAAAAATATGACGGTTGGTGAAGAGGGGGCGATTATTCGCACATCTGCCAAAAATAAGACTAATCATGAAATAGAAGCTGAATTTCTTAGTCTTAGACGCCGGTGGGAAGATATCAATCAACGATCAAAAAAGCAATCAATACCTTCATGCGTTTATTTGGATGATCCATTACTAGATAGATTTATTGGAAGGTTTGATCCAAAGTCTATACACTCGATATTTATTGATGATGTACAAGCAGCTAATAACGTGAGGAAAAGGTTTCCAGAATACACAGATTGTGTGACTTGGCATAAAAATATTGAAAACCTTTTGCCTAAAAGTGTTGGGCAAATAATGGAGGAAGTCATTAATCCTTCTGTACAGGCAACTGGTGGAGTTGAATTACAGGTGGATCAAACAGAAGCATTAACAGTAATTGATGTTAATACAAAAGCCTTTACCGGAAAAGTAGATAAGAGCCAAACGATTGTAACAGCCAATTGTTACGCTGCACGTGCAGTGGCACATCAATTAAGACTAAGAAACATTTCAGGAATCATTATCATTGATTTTATTGGAATGAAGTTACAAAAAGATAGAGATCAAGTTTTAGCTGAGTTAAAAAAAGAATTAAAGGATGACCCAATTCTTAGTGACGTTTATGGATTCACAAAATTAGGTCTGTTAGAAATGACTCGAAAACGAGAATCACAACCAGTTTATGAATTCCTTTTGGAAAAAACAAGTAAACAACCGCAACTGTCTGTTAATAGCTATGCTTATTTGTTAGAACACGACTTGGTCAGTTATCAAGATAGTAAAGCAGAAGCACTGTTAATTGAAATTAATCCTATCCTATACGATATTTTTAAAAGTGAAATTAATTTTGAAAAGATAAAAACTTTTATATCGCCGAATATCTATTTTAATAAAACGAATGAAGTCAGTTCGTATCAAGTGAAATTGTTGGGAAGTAAACAATTAATTGAAGAATATTTAGAATCTGTTTCTATGGATACCATTGACAAATCTTTATAATATATGATAACATCAATACGTTATTCATCGTAGCACCCGTTGCTACAACCGCGCAGAACAGGTTATTAAGCTAAAGCTTTTTGGCACCTGTATGGCGAGTCTTAGTCTTAAGAGGAGGTGCAAGAGTATGTACGCTATTATTGAAACTGGTGGTAAGCAAGTGAAAGTAGAAGAAGGTCAAGCTATCTATGTTGAAAAACTAGAAGCTGAAACAGGTGATTCTATTACACTAGATAAAGTGCTTGTAGTTAGTGGTGATGACTTTAAAGTCGGAGCTCCTTACGTTGACGGTGCAACTGTAACGGCTAAAGTTGAAAAACAAGGTCGTCAGAAAAAGATTACTGTCATGAAGTTTAAAGCAAAGAAAAACTACCATCGTAAACAAGGTCACCGTCAGCCATATACAAAACTTACAATTGAAAAAATCAATGCGTAAGGATTTAGTATAGATGATTAAGGTGATTGTCTATCGCAATAATAAAAGTGTTTATGCTTTTGAACTGAGTGGTCATGCAGAGAGTGGCCCGGTCGGTCATGATTTAGTTTGTGCCGGCGTATCAGCAGTTTCTTTTGGAGCTGTTAATGCAGTGATTAAGCTTTGTGAGATTGAACCTATCATTGACCAAGGTGGCGAAGGTGGTTATTTACGAGTAGAACTTCCAAGGAAACTGGATGCTTCTATACGTTCTAAGGCTGAATGGCTATTAGAAGGGATGCTAGTATCTCTAGAAACCATCGAACGTGACTATGGTCAATATATATCCATCTCTGAAAAATAAGGAGGTGCAAACCAATGCTACGTCTAGATTTGCAGTTTTTCGCTAGTAAAAAAGGTCAAGGTAGTACAAGAAACGGCCGTGATTCAGAATCAAAGCGTTTAGGTTCTAAACGCGCGGATGGACAATTTGTAACTGGTGGATCAATTCTTTACCGTCAACGCGGTACAAAAATTTACCCAGGTGAAAATGTTGGCCGTGGTGGAGACGATACACTATTTGCTAAAGCTGACGGTGTCGTTAAATTCGAACGTTACGGACGCAATCGCAAAAAAGTGAGCGTGTATCCAGTAGCTCAAGAAGCATAATTATACTCAAGAAGACTCTAGCCAACAGGTTAGAGTCTTTTTTTCTAATAAATCTATACGATAGTGTTGTATTCAACTACAGACATCCATATAGTATAGATGATACACTGAACTCAGATTAAATAAACCGATGCATTATTTTATAGAGATAGTCAAATAAAGAATGGTAGATTATTTGGTATTTTTCTATTTCTCTTTTCTTTGCTATAATTTTGTTAATGCCTTAGGGGGAAATCATGATGACAGATGAAGAAACAATTGAACTATTGCGGCATTATCGTCACGATTGGATGAACCAAATTCAACTACTTATGGGTTACACTTCTATGAGGAAGATAGAAAGAGTTGAAGATAAGCTAAAAGAATGTGTAAGAAATGCAGACAATGAAAGAAAACTAGTGAATTTAAATATACCCAAAACAGCAATTTGGTTGATTAGCTTTAACTGGAGTTTTGAAAATTTTAGAATAGAATATAAAATCGATACAGATAATAGTAATCTTTTGATAGATGATCAGTTATTACATAAACAATTTAATGAAGTAATGGAAACTTTTACAACCTTTGGAATGAATTTAGAGTTATATCATGGTACAATTACTATTCGTCAACTAAATAATCAAGACAATGCTGAAGTTGAAGTTTATTTTTCCGGAGTATTTGATGAAATAGACCGTTTAAAAAGAGGATTTTTAGAAAAAAATAAATTATATCATTTAAAAATAAAGCAATTATCTAACGATAGACATGAATGTAAGCTTACGTGGATATGCAGCTGAAGAGGTGTTTTACTTATGTTTGTTGATCAGGTTAAAGTTTTTGTAAAAGGTGGAGACGGAGGAAATGGACTTGTCGCATATCGTCGAGAAAAATATGTACCACTTGGTGGTCCAGCTGGTGGCGATGGCGGTAATGGAGGCGATGTTGTTTTTAAAGTGGACGAGGGCTTAAACACATTAATGGATTTCCGTTACCAAAGACATTTTAAAGCAAAACGTGGAGAGAACGGGATGAGTAAAGGTCAGCATGGGAAAAACTCAGAACCCCTTGTATTATCTGTGCCTCCTGGA
The DNA here is from genome assembly GCF_030282825.1 of Aquibacillus rhizosphaerae. GTDB lineage: Bacteria > Bacillota > Bacilli > Bacillales > Amphibacillaceae > Aquibacillus_C > Aquibacillus_C rhizosphaerae. The sequence goes on along the minus strand of NZ_JASTZU010000042.1, from coordinate 22,390 downwards.
ACTACTGTAAGGGATGATACTACAGGGGAAGTGATTGCAGACCTAATTGAACATGGTCAAGAAGCTGTGATTGCTAGTGGAGGCCGCGGAGGTCGTGGTAACATTCGTTTTGCTACGCCAAAAAATCCTGCTCCAGAGATTGCTGAAAACGGAGAACCTGGAATTGAAAAAGATATTCAAATTGAATTAAAATTAATAGCAGATGTAGGATTGGTAGGCTTTCCAAGTGTCGGAAAATCAACGCTTTTATCTGTCGTAAGTGCTGCTAGACCAAAAATTGCTGATTATCATTTTACAACACTTGCTCCAAACCTTGGTGTGGTTGAAACCGAAGATCAGCGTAGTTTTGTATTGGCAGACTTACCTGGATTAATTGAGGGTGCCCATGAAGGTATCGGATTAGGCCATCAATTTCTAAGACATGTGGAACGGACACGTGTAATCGTTCATGTAATTGATATGGCTGCTACGGAAGGTCGCGACCCTTATGAAGATTACGTAACAATTAATAAAGAACTTGTAGAATATGATGAATCACTTAGTCATCGACCACAAATTATTGTTGCAAACAAAATGGATATTCCCGGTGCCGAAGAGCATCTTGAAGCGTTCAAGGAAAGATTGGATGACGATAATCCAATCTTTCCAATCTCAACCATTACACGACAAGGCTTAAGAGAACTTTTATTTAGCGTTGCTGATAAATTAGCAACGATACCAAAACATACAAAACCATTAGAAGAGAAAGACGAGCGCGTGATGTACCGCCATAAAGAAGAACAGAAAGACTTCTTTCTCACACGTGATCCAGATGGTGCTTATGTATTATCAGGTGCAAGAATTGAAAAGTTATTTAAAATGACTGACTTTTCTAGAGATGAATCTATACGCCGTTTCTCAAGACAAATGCGAGGAATGGGTGTTGATGAAGCATTAAGAGAAAAAGGTGCTCAAAATGGAGATACGGTTCGTTTACTTGAATATGAATTTGAGTTTGTGGAATAGAGAACCAGTTGGTAAGGACGGCGATCTAAAAGGGGAATGAGAGATGGCTAATAAAGAGGAAAAGTTTTATCTAATCAGAAATGATTTTCTTCCAGAATCGATGCGTAAAACAATCGAAGCCAAAGAGTTGATCGAGAGAGGCAAAGCTGAATCTGTTTTTGATGCTGTAAAGCAAGTGGATTTATCTAGAAGTGCTTTTTATAAATATCGAGATGCTGTGTTCCCATTTCAAGCTATGGTTAAGGAAAAAATTATCACGCTTTTCTTTCATCTCGAAGATCGAACAGGAACACTATCTGACTTACTAACTACTGTGGCTAATGCAGGTGGGAATATTTTAACAATCCACCAAACAATTCCATTACATGGAAAAGCCAATGTAACCATTTCATTAAATACAGTAGGTATGTCATTAGATATTGAGACGCTTATTCAGCAGTTAAAAATGTTAGATTTTATAGATAAAGTAGAAATATTAAGTTCTGGTGCTTAAACAGGGGGAAAATGGAATGGCATATAAAATTGGTTATCTTGGACCTAAAGGAACATTTACAAAGATTGCTGTAGATGCAATTTTTAATGGTGATGAAAAAAAGGGGTACACAACAATCCCGGAGTGTATGGATGCAGTTGAACAAGAAGAAATTAAATATGCCGTTCTCCCATTAGAAAATGCAATTGAAGGAACCGTTAACTTAACACTTGATTATTTGATTGAAAAAAAACCTTTGAAAATAATTAGTGAAGTTATTGTGCCAATTCGCCAACATTTAATGGTACATCCATCACATGTTAAGGATTGGAAAAATATTGAGGTTATCCATTCCCATCCGCATGCTATTGCGCAATGTCACCATTTTCTTCATGAGGACATGAAACAAGTAAGGACAGAGTCAGTATCATCAACAGGTGCTGCCGCTAAATATGTAAGTGAACACCCAGAGTTAAAAGTGGGAGCAATTGCCAATCATTTAGCTGCAGAAGAATATGGTCTTTCAATCGTTAAAAAAGATATCCATGACTTCACAAATAATCATACGAGATTTGTTGTACTACATAAATATGCTTCAGAGTTGTTTTCAAAAAAGTTAGAAGTGAAAGGATATAAAACAACTTTAATGATTACCTTACCTTCTGACCATCCTGGTGCTTTGCATCAAGTTTTATCTGCATTTGCATGGAGAAAGGTCAATCTATCCAAAATAGAGTCTAGACCAATGAAAACTGGTTTAGGCAACTATTTTTTTCTAATTGATATCGAGCAGAAAATGGACGATGTACTTATACCAAATGCGATTGCTGAACTAGAGTCATTGGGTTGTTCTGTAGAGGTTTTAGGCAGTTATCCTTATTTTTTATTTAATGGATTATCATTACAAGTTTAATTAGGTGTGATGCACGAAAAAACACTTACCAAATTCCTAGTGGATGTGGTAAGTGTTTTTTGTTTAATAGCAAGAAATTATAGATTTAGTGTCCTGTGTATAACTGACTATTTCATGTTCCACGTCCAGCTACAGCGCCTACCCGAGTCAAACATCTATGAGGTAAAGAGCACCACATAGATGTTTGACTTAATTGCCCTAGGGTGAACAAGGCGCCTGCGCTTATGTTCCTATTAGCTTGTTTTAATCATTTATGAAGATGAATAGAAATCGAAAATTCGACAAATCATAGGAAAAGGGAATGATTACTATCCGTTAAAAATAATTTAGATTCGATATTTTCGAAAATTTGTTAGTTTAGAATAGGAGGGTTATTATATATGAAAAAATTATTAAGTAGTACGTTGCTTTGTGCGGCAATTTTAACTTCCGTACCATACAATATCCAAAGTGACATGAATAGTGCAAGTGCAGAAGATCTTCCTTCTTATGCAAAGTGGGGAAGATTGGCGGTTAAAGAGGCGACAGAGAAATACCCAAAAGCTCAACTTATTGATTATGATCATAATGGTAAAATACAAAATGAAAAAACTACTGTTGAAAAATTTAAATTATGGTTAGAAAAAGATAAGCAGGAATTCGGTTTATCCATTGATATTGAGTACAACACCAAGACAGAAGAAATAGTGGATATAAAATTAAAACGAACAAATAAATAAAAGGTAAGTCTTTTTTTATTGTTGTTTATGAAGTTACAAAAATTAAATTGGTAAATATAGCTAACATTCAGTTATGTCTATCCCACGCCTACCCGAGGTGGCCGCGCCTACCTGAGGTGTCACAAAACGCTCGACGAGGCTTGTGTTAAGCCTGTTGAGGTTGAGAAAGGTGCCCGAACTTTTCTTATTACAAAAAATTAAGAAACACTTCTATTAGAACTAGAGTGTTTCTTATTATTAGATAACATGTTAAGACTTGATAATGATTCCTTCCTCTTTTAGCACCTTAAATGCTAACTCCAACTTTTCCTCTTTATCAGCCTCTAATGTATGTAGATGAATTCCATCGGTTAATTGCAGTAAATAAGGTGCTTTCGTTTCTTCCACACGCTGAATAAATTGATCAACTTCATTTCTATTACTAACCATGATAGATGCTTCTAAATCTCCATAAACAGGGTGTTCAATAAATACATTTTTAACAGTCACGCCTTGATCAACAATAAGGTATAATTCTTTTTTAGTTTGTTCGGGTGTATGCTTACATGCAACAACCTTCTGAAATAACTCTTTATTACTTTTCTTTAAATATAGGTACCCTTGACTAGTAGCGATAATCGGTTCATTGGTCGCTTTTAATAAAGAGATATCTTGAACTATTACTTGCCGGCTCACGTTTGTCTTATTTGCTAAATCACTACCAGTCATTGGTCGATTGTTTTCTTTTAACCATTGAAGAATTAAACTCCTGCGATTTTTCCCTAATAATTTTTTACTATCTGTCATCATTTAAGCTCCATTCTTTATAATCTCCTATGAAATACACGGACTAGTTATAAGTTGTTACTAACTTTTTTACATATATCAATAGCTTTATCTATATCACCCTGACTTGTAGATTTCCCTAGTGATATTCTAATAAACCGTTTTGCTTCCGCTTCAGATTTACCAAGCTCCATAACTGATCGTGATGGTTGTTGGTCTCCTAAACTACATGCACTCCCGGTTGATATAGCAATTCCTGCTCTATTAAATTCTAACATCGCATAATCACCCTGGGTTCGATTTAATAAGATTCCTATAATATTCGGTAGTTGACTTTTACTATTTATTATCTCCATTTTAAACTCAAGATCATTTATTTTACTAATGAAGTACTCTCTTAAATTACTTAACCTTTTTTGTTCAAATTCTATATTCTTACAAATATCTTGGGCAGCAGTAACGAATCCAGCAATACCAGCTACATTGACAGTTCCCGCCCTGAAACCTTTTTCTTGATTACTATTATTGAAATCTGAAGACCAGGAAATGCTCGGATTAAGGTAAACTGCTCCGACCCCCTTGGGCCCATAAATTTTATGACTAGAGATGGAAAGACTATCTATCTTTAGTTGGTTAATATTTACTGGTATCTTTCCAAATGTTTGAACACAATCACTATGAAAAAAGACTCCGTTATGATGTAATATTTCACCGATATCTTCTAACTGTTGAATCGTTCCTAATTCAGAGTTTGCGTGTTGAATCGAAGCTAGAATTGTATCATTGCTAATTATTTCTTTTAGTTGATCAATAGCTACCTGTCCAAATTTATCGATAGCTAAATAAGAAACAGAATAGCCCTGTTCGTATTCAAGTTGTTTAAAAAAATTATATAAAGAACTGTGCTCCATAGCCGTTGTAATAATATGTTTTCCCTTACGCTTGTTCGCACGTAACAATGTTTTAACTGCTAATATATTCGATTCTGTACCACCACTAGTAAAGTAAATTCCGTTAGAAGGAGCATCTACTAATTTAGCTAATTCTTCTCTGCAATGCTCTAAGACTGCTTTTGATGATGTGCCGATATCATGTAAACTGTTTGGATTTCCATAATAATTTTTAGATACTTCATTAAACACATGTAATGCATTATCACTGATTGGCGTTGTTGCGGCATAATCAAGGTAAATCATAACGAATGTTCCTTCCTATAGAAAGCTTGTTTATATAATTCTAATCATAACACTTCCAAAAAAGTCTTGTCATCTATCAAGTTATGTGTAAATATAAGTGTAAAGACACATGAGTGAGGTGTAATGGTATTAATAAGAAAAAAGTAATCATCATAGGTAGCGGTCTAGCGGCATTAACAGTTGCTGAACGACTGTGTCAGCACTGTCATGTGATTATCTTAACAAAATCAAATAAAGATCATAGTAATTCTATCAAGGCGCAAGGTGGCATAGCAGCATCTGTATCCCAAACAGACCATTGGAAAATTCACTATCAAGATACAATGATGGCCGGATGTTTTTATAACAATCAAATGGCTGTAAATGTATTAGTTGAGAAAGGTCCACTATATATTAATAAACTAATGGAACAGGGTCTTGAATTTGATCGAGATAGAAATGGTGATCTATTACTAGGTAAAGAAGGTGCACATCAAAAAAGGAGAATTCTTCATGCTGGTGGTGATGCAACTGGTAAAGTAGTCATGAATTTTATGAAAAAACAAATAGATGGAAAAGTCACTATTATTGAACATGAAGTGGTACTTGATTTAGTTATAGAAAATAACACGTGTATAGGTGTGATCACTAGTAATAGCCATGAGCAGCTAACTACTTATTATGCCGATCATATTGTTTTGGCAACAGGAGGTTGTGGTGGGTTGTATCAGGTTACTTCGAATGATCCTTCTGTTGTTGGAGACGGCTTAGCTATGGCCTATCGAGCTGGTGCTTCACTAAGTGATTTAGAATTCATTCAATTTCATCCTACTATGTTGTATTTAAATAACCGCAATTATGGATTAGTATCCGAGGCTGTAAGAGGTGAGGGTGCCATTCTAGTTAATGATGTTGGGAAATTGGTTATGAAAGATACTCATCCTTTGAAGGACTTAGCGCCAAGGGATGTGGTGGCTCGAGCAATACAAACAGAAATGACAAATGGAAAGACAGTTTTTCTTGATATTTCGATGATTGAAAATTTCAGTATGAAGTTTCCAACGATTAGCTCTTTATGTGAACAAGCAAACATAGATGTAGACACAGGATTAATTCCAGTAGCCCCTGGAGCCCATTTTCTAATGGGAGGGGTTGTAACTAATCAGGTTGGGGAAACAACGGTAGACGGCTTATATGCGATTGGAGAGGTGGCTTGTACTGGTGTACATGGAGCAAACCGTTTAGCGAGTAATTCATTGCTTGAGGGTATTGTTTTTTCTAACTTATTAGCTGATCAAATATTGTTAACACCTACAGATGTAAGTGTATATAGAAAAACGAATGCAATGGACAAAAAAACGTACACGCCTGTTGGACCATTACCCAATTTGGCTGAAATCCAAGAGGTGATGCAAATTCACGTTGGTATTGAAAGAACTAAACAAGGTTTACTAGATGCAAAATCCTGGATTGAACAATATGATTTTAGAAGTTATCGCGACGCATTAATAAATAATTATACGCCAATTCAAATAAGAACAGTGAATATGTTAACGACATGTTGGTTGATTATCACTTCAGCTTTAAAGCGCACAGAAAGCAGAGGTGCTCATTACCGTAATGATTATCCGCTGATTAATGATCACGAGTGGCGTAATAAACAAATTATTAGGAAAAGATTAGAGACTGAACCAAGAAAAATGACAGGAGTAGGGCAATGAACAAGATAAAACTTAAAAATAAATTACAAGCGTTTTTGTTAGAGGATATCGGAGATCAAGATATGACAAGTGAGATGATATTTCCTGAAAACCAATTTGGGGAAGGAACGTTTACTGCAAAAAGCGAGGGTATTTTATCTGGTGTGGAAGTAATTGTTGAGACATATCGGTTACTTAATTCGGAAACAGTTATATCATTGCAAAAACATGATGGGGATCGATTGGAAAAAGGTGATGTTATTGCAGTTGTCCGGGGGAATGTGAGAGATTTACTGTCAGGAGAAAGAGTTATTTTAAATTTAATACAACGGATGAGTGGGATTGCCACGTTAACGAACGAAGCTGTGCAAAGACTAAATTCAAATCATACAAAAGTTTGCGATACAAGAAAAACTACACCTGGATTAAGAATGTTTGAAAAATATGCTGTCACCTGTGGTGGTGGATATAATCACCGCTTTGGATTATATGATGCGGTAATGATTAAGGATAATCATATTGCATTTTGTGGTTCCATTACAGAAGCTGTGAAAAAAGTTAGAAATCAACTCGGACATATGGCCAAAATTGAAGTTGAAACGGAGAATGGTGAACAAGTTGCTGAAGCAGTAAATGCTGGTGCAGATGTAATTATGTTAGATAATCAGCTGCCAGAGCAAGTAAGAGAGCTAGTCAAGTTAATTCCGGAAAACATCACTTCAGAAGCATCTGGCAACATTAATCTGAAAAATATTGCTGAATATGGTTCTAGTAACGTTGATTATATATCCTTAGGATTATTGACACATTCCGTAACGGCATTAGATATAAGTTTGGATGTAGCATCAAGCATGAACTCTTAGTACGTGCCTAAAATTGATTAAATCAGGGGGAGAATAATGAATATTTTAGAAGCTTTAAAGACGAAGCAAAATGAAATGCCTGAGAGATACAAACAACTTTCTGTAGAAGAAATGGAAAGCCGTGTTAAACAGATTAAGCAGAAGTTTGGACAACGTCTGTTTATTCCTGGACATCATTATCAAAAAGATGAAGTGATACAATTTGCAGATGCTACAGGTGATTCATTACAACTAGCACAAGTTTCTGCCCAAAATAAAGCGGCAGAATTTATCGTTTTCTGTGGTGTACACTTTATGGCTGAGACAGCAGATATTTTAACAAATGATGACCAAAAAATAATTTTACCAGATATGCGAGCCGGTTGTTCGATGGCTGATATGGCGGATATTGATCAAACAGTGCGTAGTTGGGAAATATTACAAAGGACATTTGGAGATACAATATTACCATTAACTTATGTGAACTCCACAGCTGCAATTAAAGCATTTGTTGGAAAAAACAGTGGTGCTACTGTTACTTCTTCTAATGCTAAAGGTATGGTGGAGTGGGCATTTACCCAAAAGAAAAGAATATTGTTTTTGCCTGATCAACACCTCGGTCGAAATACGGCTTTTGATTTAGGTGTACCGCTTAGTCAAATGGCAGTATGGGATCCAATTAATGACCGATTAGAATTTGAAGGAAATAATGAAGACATTAAAGTAATTCTATGGAAAGGACACTGTTCTGTTCATGAAAATTTCACTGTAAGAAATATAGAAGAAACTAGAGAAGTAAACCCAGATATGAATATTATTGTTCACCCAGAATGTAGTAGAGAGGTAGTTGCTTTATCTGATTATGCGGGTTCAACCAAATATATTATAGATATGATTGAAAAAGCACCTAAAGGTAGCAAATGGGCGATAGGGACAGAAATGAATCTAGTTAAAAGGCTAATAGATAACAATCCTGATAAAGAAGTGGTTTCCTTGAATCCATATATGTGTCCTTGTTTGACGATGAATCGAATTAATTTACCACATTTATTATGGACACTTGAGGAACTTGACCAAGGAAATGTCATTAATCAGATAAACGTAGATGAAACAATCTCTAACCAAGCAATTAGCGCACTGAATAAAATGTTGGACAAAGCTTAATAAATTTTGAAGACAGTTAAACAGGTTATATTATAGCCGTTGACCTTGATAGAAAGTTCGCACTTAGTATTTTTAATTTTTGTGTACTTCTTTTCTGTTGCAATGAGTCTTGAGTGGTAATAATCCGTTCCGACAGAATACTCCGCTTTCCACGGGCACAGCTTCAGCTAACTCAAAAGGAGACCACTTCTGAGTGGGTCTTCAGCTCGTGGGACTGCGATTACTCCCCCCCAAAAAAACATTCCTTGTCCTCCCTCAGTTAGATTCTATTTACTCACAAATGCTCGCTGTGGGAAAACGATGACGCTGAGACCCTACAGAGAGCGAAGTATGTTTCCGAAGTGATGAATGAATTAAGGAAATCAACATAGTGTTAGGGAACTCTATATTTTATATGTCGTAAACAACAAACTTTTAAAACAGTCATTTCAAAAACAAGAAGCAGAGAGGAATTCCTCTCTGCTTTATTATGTTACAAACTAATTAATAATTAACAGTTCTTGTTATGGTGTGAACGTTGTTTTTATTAAATTGGACGTTAGTTGAACAAAAAAATATAGGTGAAAATATAGTATGTCCATCAAATAATTATTCAACTTTTTGGGTTATTCGCATATGTTGATAATGAATTATTCTGTTAAAAGTCTATAGGCAGATTACTTAAATATAGAAGGGAGTTTCAGAGTTTGAAAATTCATGTAGTTCAAAAAGGTGAAACATTATGGAAAATTGCTCAAAAGTATGGAGTTGATTTTGAAGAAGTTAAACAAATGAATACACAACTATCTAATCCAGATATGATTATGCCAGGAATGAAAATCAAAATCCCTACAAATTCAAAGCAAGTAAAAAAAGAACAACCGTTAGATAAAGAGATGAAAAAGTATCCAGCACCTCATATGAAAAGTGAGACAACTAAACCCAAAAAACAAGAACAATCAAAGAAAAAAACAGAGGCAAAACATCCTTTTAAAGATACTTCTGACAAAGCGATGCCAGTAATTAAAGAGGACGATTATAAGAAGCCTAAAAAAGATAAGCAAAGCTATTCAATGAAGCCAGTAGATATTCCAGAAATACCAATGATGGAACAGCACTTGGAAAATTACCCAGCATCGGTTAATATGCCGAAAATGCCACATTTTGAAAAAACAAAAGTAGAGCAAGAAGTAAATAAAACAGACGTAGATGTAGATGTAGACTACTATCAAAATACAATGAACTATCCAGCGCAACCAGTAATGCCAACACAACAAACACAGCAACCCTACTACTCTCCACAACAACCTGTTATGCCAATGAACTATCATCAAACTGCGCCATACTGTGTCCCTATGAACCCAGTTCCTTATCCAGTGCAACAGGCACCACAAATGCACCAAGCGCCACCAATGCCAATGCATAATATGCCATACAATATGGAGTGTAATGATAGTAGTTATTATGCTGAGCAAACATCCCATTATCAGGCTCCAATTCAATCAACGATGCCATTTAATCAAGAAACTCTAATGGAGTCTTCGTCAAGTAGTCTAGAAATGCCACAAATGCCTCACCATTTAGCTGGTGTTTGTGAGGAAGAACAGCAACATCATCAACATCACCAAATGCACAATAAGAATTACTACCCAGGGATGAATCATTCAGTAAATATGCCAATGACATCAGCATATGGTCAAGGATCTGTTCCAACTCCATCTTATGCGGGTGGATATACACCAATCACACCGTCTTATGGACCAGAAAAGCAATATCAGCAAGGATATACTCAAAACCAACCTGTTCCACAAATGCCATATCCAACCGCCCAACAAGGAATGTATCCGCAAGCCCAATACCCAACAAGTCCTAATATGATGCCAGAATACACACAAGGATATCCTCAAACCATGTCAGGCTACGGCTATCCACAGCAAGGTCAAATGATGCCAGGTTATGGATATCCTACTAATCGTAATCAAGAAAATGAAGATGAAAGTGAATAATAAAATGTATAGAGACGATTCGCATATGAGTCGTCTCTCTTCTTTTTTAATCAATGAGGGTGGGCTAGAGGTCATTAACATTGGGCAGATAAAAGAAAATGTATTTTATATAAAGACAGTAGAAGGAAGTTTTGTGCTAAAAGGGAAACATAGTTGTGACACCATTAAACAGCAATGGAAAATTTTTTCTGAAATTGATAATCAACATGTAAGCAAGTTCAGTCATTTTCCAAATTCAAAGCAATTTCTTTCTGGTTACGGATTACATTGGACAATTACTCCTTTTATTGAAGGTACCGCATTGTCTTTTAATAGCCATAGAGATCGAGTAGATGCATTAACTACTATTGCTACATTTCATAATAATGCACAAGGAATCACAGTAAATGATCCTATTATAAAAGATCCGTTGTATTTAAAGTGGAATAAAAGGATATCAAAGTTGAACAAAACAAAGTACTTAATGGAACAACATGGTTTTTTAGAATTATATGAAGAAATTATGAAATTAACAGAGAAGCGGTTATCTGTATTTGAACAATTAGACTGGTATCAAATTGAAAAAGATGCAGTTGAAGAATGCAAGTGGGTACATGGAGATGTCGCTTCACATAATTTTTTGAGGGATAATAAGCAAAAAATATATATGATTGATTTTGATTTACTGTCACTATCCCCACCTGTATACGATTACATTCAATTAGGTCAACGTTTTTTACCGTATCTTGATTGGGACCTTGATAGACTGCTTGCTTATAATATGTGTGGAAATGAACAAGAGTTTAGGATTTGGTTATTGGGAATTACAATCCCTTCAGACCTTATACGCGAATGGTGGTACTTTAATTTAAAAAGTAGAACAGAACGACAGTATAAATGGTATTTAACCCGATTATCAAACGATTGGATGAAAAGATTGCGATTTGTCGAAGAAGTTGAAAGTATGCTTAGATAACTATTATACTGTAAATTTTTACAAGAAAGATGAATGAAATGATAGCACTTAAACCGTGAAATGGATAGAAGTCCTTAGAATAAAATGGAGAGATTTTTATATAGTAAAAAGTTGTTTTATAATACCAATATGATTCTCGTATAAAAAAGCATTCCTTACCCATTCTAAAAGTAAGGGAGGTTTTTTAAATGAAAAAAATAATTCTTTTCCTCATAATTTCACTTGCTTGTTTTTGTGTTTTGTCTGGGTGTTTAGTCAAAGAAGGTGCAAATCGTGATAAGCTAGGTGGCGATGATGATACGTATGATGATTATCCTCTTGCCTACAATACAAAAGAAGAGGAATCAGAACGAAATGGCACAAATGTAAATAATAATCGTAATCGTGAGGAGTACTTAGAAGGCTATCAAACAGATTTAGATCGCCCTAATAACCAATCCGGCTATACAGAAAATTTTTATAATGATGAATCTGCAAAAGTATCTCAAGAAGTAAACAAACTTAAAGAAGTTAATTTATCACAAGTGATTGTTACGGAAAATAAAATTATTGTATCAGCAATGTTAGAACAAAATGAGTATAGTGATGACATTGATGCGATTATCAAAAAGATAGGTGACAGTGCTGCAAATATATTTCCAAATAAGGAAATTACAGTCTATACTGATGCGATTTACTGGAATGAAATGCGTAATTTGAATTCAAGATTGAAAAGTACAAAAGATCCACATGAATCAAACAACCATATTAATGATTTTATTAATACCCATGATAATAATTAATCCTTTGTTAATTCAATCAATTTTATAATACCAATTTTGTCATTACCTACAACAATATATAGTTGGATAAAGCTATTTCCAAACTATATATTGTCGTAGATGACCGAATTAGGAATTATGAAAATGACTCAATTCAGAGGATTTTTTCTGTTTACATAAGATATATAAACACTTTTAGAATAAATTGTAGATATGATACAGTATAAATAAGTTAAAGAACAGAGGAAAAGTAAGCAGGGAGGAGAATGTAGAGATGGCGGGTCATTCTAAGTGGAAAAATATTCAAAGACGAAAGAATGCACAAGATGCCAAACGCGGGAAAGTGTTTATGAAAATGGCTAAAGAGGTATTTATTGCTGCAAAACAAGGTGGTGCAGATATGGATACAAATCCGGCTTTAAGATTAGCTGTAGACAAAGCTAAATCGAATAATATGCCTAATGAAAATATTGATCGCGCAATAAAGAAAGCCACTGGTGATTTAGATGGGGTACATTATGAAGAGCTCATTTATGAAGGTTATGGTCCTGGTGGTGCCGCTGTTATTGTAGAAGCGTTGACAGACAATAAAAATAGAACTGCTTCCGAAGTTCGTTATGCATTTAATAAAAATGGGGGGAACTTAGGGGAAAACGGATGTGTGTCATTTATGTTTGATCGAAAAGGGTATATTGTGATTGATCAAGATTCAACAAGTATAAATGAAGATATACTTTTACTCGAAGTTATAGAGGCCGGTGCTGATGAAATGGAATCATTAGATGATTGCTATGCTATCTATACAGACGTTGAGGATTTTAATGAAGTTAAGGAGCAGTTAGAAGATAAAGGTTTTACGTTAGAAACTGCGGAACTTACGATGGTACCCCAAACATTGTCTCCACTTGAACAAGACGAGGCTAGAAAAATGGTTAAACTTATAGATATGTTGGAAGACCTTGAAGACGTTCAAGAAGTGTACCATAATTTGGATGCAGATGAGGATGTAATAAACCAACTCTAATATATAAAAGATACCAAATGTTACTTATAAAAGGTGAGTTATTAACTATTTGTAAAGGGAAGTTTGCTAATCATAATCATGTTGTATATTGTCAAACATTATTCACATTCAATAAGGTTGTGAAGGATTTAACATTGTATAATGAGTGTGTGTTGGTAAACTAAAAAAAAGAGGGTGTTCGTATGTATGCGAATCATGATGTTGACGAATTATTAGATGAGCAGCAAAATAGTGAATGGGTTAAATCACTAGAATTATTGAATGACTTCAATAATGATCAGAATGATTATTTCGTCGTTTATAAAAAAGAAGATCAAGCGACGGAACATGAAATGCAATTTAATAAAGTTACAAGAATAGATGCTGAAAACTATTTAATTGCTATGCATAATGAAGACTATCATGAAGGTATAAGGTACTATACTGGCGAAGATATTAGATTGAATCGATTAGATATTATAAATGTGAAAGTTGTAGATCCAAGTGAATTTGATTTTGTAGTGTTTACCGACTAGTTATTAGTCGGTTTTTTTTTTCATACACCAGGAAATTATAGATTTAATGTCCTATGGATAATTGCATGTGCCACGTCCAGCTCCAGCGCCTAAACCCTCGAGGTCTTAAGACAAACATCTTTGTGGTAAAGAGCAAAAATTAGATGTTTGTCTTAATTGCCCTAGGGTGAGCAAGTCGCCCTGTGCTTTTGTTCTGTGGTTTAACCTAGGTAAAGCATAAAAATTAATTGTACTGCTTTAAACTATATAACTCGGAAATATTACACCCCTAGAACACTTATTATATTTTATTTTTCTAGATGAACTGTACCTGATTATGGATAGAACTTCTATTTTTTGGTCAAACTTTAAATATAGGTTAATATGCATAGTTCTTTTAGGCAAAATTAATAGCTAGTTTAATCAATTTCATAATACCAATTTTGTCGTCATCTACAACAATATATAGTTGGATACAACCATTTCCACTATATATTGCCCTTAGATGACTGTATAAGGTAATTATGAAGTTGACTCAGTTAAGGAAATAATTAAATTTTTATATACGGGGTGAAGATATGAAGAAACATATTTTGTTTTTAGTTTTATCTATATCAGTAGTGGTTATTGGACTTGGGGTTTCCACCTATGTACAAGCGGATAACCAACTAATAAGAGTCGACGCTGATGATAAAAATGGTGAATCTTCTCAACAAGATCAGTTAGTATTAGAAGTGACTTTGCAAAAACAATACCTGGACGGGAAAATTGTAGAAGAAACACATGAAGAAAAAATTACAGCAATGGAAGATTTCTGGTCCTATTATCATGGCTGGCAAGTAATGAATCAGGAACAGGGTAAAATTGTATTTAAGAAACAAATAGATGATATTTCACCTTATCTAAAGGAAAATGGCTATTTTGGTTTGAGTAATGATATTTTAACGATATTTGAAGGCAAACCAGATCATGAACAGGTGATACAATCCTTTTATCAAATTGATACGAGTGAGTTAGAAAGCTATCAAGCTAAAGAATTACAAGACGGTATTAAAATTGATTCAAAAGAAGTTTATGATTATGTATTAGAAGCTTTTCGTGAAATGACACCATCTCGATCGGTAAGTAGTTGAAGTTTAAAATGAAAGGAGCCTAACCGTATTTCTATGGTTAGGCTCCTTTCATTTAACAGAGATGTCTAGCTCCAGCGCCTAATTCCTCGAGGTCTTAAGCTTGTCGGGCTTTAGCAAGGCGCTTGCGCTTTTCTTATGAGGCACGTGTTGTTCTTAAATAAGTTGTTTTGATTATGGATATTATATTTTTAAAGATATTATACGAACATACGCTTCTGTGATAAAATAGTAAATGGTGTAGTTTAGCAATTTCATATTATACGCTACCTGTATGATAAACTATAAGTAATTAATTGATCAATGACTTTGGACGAATGTTAGGGGAGAATAGGATGATCGCATACATAAACGGAATCTTAGAATTAGTAACAGAAAGTGTTGTCATTGTAGAGGCAAATGGTGTGGGATATGAAATTATTTGCGCAAATCCATTTGCGTTTCAAGATAAAATTGGGGAAAATGTTCGTATTTATACGTATCATTATGTTCGTGAAGATACACAAGTATTATACGGTTTTAAAAATACAGATGAGAAACTATTGTTTTCTAAAATATTAAGTGTTTCTGGTATTGGTCCAAAAGGTGCGCTTTCGATACTAGGTGTGGCAGGGGTGCAAGACTTTGTTGTAGCAATCGAAGAGGAAAACGAAAAGTTTTTAACAGGATTTCCAGGTGTAGGGAAGAAGACAGCGCGACAAATGATTCTTGATCTTAAAGGGAAATTGCCATTCGAATATACGGTTACAGAACATCAAGTAGAGGAAGGCAAAACAACAAATACGGCAGCACAGATACAAGCACTTGAGGAGGCATTTGAAGCCTTAAAGTCTCTTGGTTATTCAGACAGAGAAATTAAAAGTATTGCACCAACACTTAAGCAAGATAAACATGCTAACGCTGATGAGTTCGTCCGAAAAGGATTAGCATTGATGATGCAAAAATAAGAAAGGGGTGGGATAGATGGAAGATCGAATGATATCTAGTGATTCTCATGAGGAAGACTCACAGATAGAGCTTAGTTTGCGCCCCACAACATTAAGGCAATATATCGGACAACATAAAGCTAAAAATAATTTGAGTATTTTTATTGAGGCCGCTAAACTAAGGAATGAACCATTGGACCATGTATTATTATATGGACCTCCTGGATTAGGAAAAACAACAATGGCATCTATTATTGCAAATGAAATGGGTGTACAGTTTAGGACTACTTCAGGTCCAGCTATAGAACGTGCAGGTGATTTAGCTGCCATTCTATCCTCACTTGAGGCTGGAGACGTTTTATTTATTGATGAGATACACCGACTACCTCGATCTGTAGAAGAGATACTTTATCCAGCAATGGAGGATTTTTGTTTAGATATTGTTATTGGTACTGGATCTAGTGCCAGGTCTGTCCGTTTAGAATTACCACCTTTTACATTAGTAGGTGCAACTACGAGAGCAGGACTATTGACTGCACCCCTCCGGGACCGTTTTGGTGTATTAAGTCGACTGGAGTTTTATGACACAAATGATTTATGTTCTATAGTTGAAAGAACATCGGATATATTTAATGTTTCCATATCTAAGGATGCTGCAATTGAAATAGCTCGTAGGTCGAGAGGCACACCTCGAATTGCTAACCGTCTTCTTAAACGTGTAAGAGATATTTCTCAGGTTAAGGGTGAAACAGAAGTTACGGTTGAAACAACAAAACATGCACTAGAAATGCTACAAGTAGACCCAGCAGGCTTGGACCACATCGATCATAAATTACTTTTGGGTATTATGGATGGTTATAATGGGGGACCGGTTGGTTTAGATACAATTGCAGCCACCATCGGAGAAGAATCACAAACAATTGAAGATGTGTACGAGCCGTTTTTGTTACAGATGGGTTTTATCCAGCGTACACCAAGGGGAAGACTTGTAACAAGAAAAGCCTATGAACATTTCAATCGGGAGGTGCCAGAGGCTTGACCGGTATGGGGAAAATCTTTATTGTTATAGGGGTTGTATTTATTATTGTAGGTTTATTGTGGGGGATATTTGGAAAACTACCAGGTGATGTTAGTTTTAAGAAAGGAAATTTTTCCTTTCACTTTCCAATTATGACATCGATTATTGTCAGTATTATCTTGACAGTTATATTTTATATAATCGGTAAATTCCGCTAATTAAATCTTCAGTAGAAACGATAGGAGATAACTATGGATATTAACGACTTTGATTTTGATTTACCTGAAGAACTGATTGCTCAAACTCCGTTAAAAGATCGAACATCGTCTCGATTATTAATTATGAATCGCCACGATCAAACGATGGAGCATAAGTATTTTTCAAATGTTATTGACTACTTAAATCCAGGAGATTGTCTTGTGTTAAATGATACAAGAGTACTACCTGCTAGGTTGTATGGTAGTAAAGAAGACACAGGTGGAAAGACTGAAGTATTGCTTCTTCATCAACAAGAGGATGATGTATGGGAAGTGCTTGTCAAACCAGCGAAAAAGGTGAAACAGGGGACTGTTATTACTTTTGGAGATGGCAAATTAACTGCAACTTGTATCAAAGTGAAAGAACACGGAGGTCGGATCCTTCGTTTTCATTACCAAGGGATATTTTTGGAAGTGCTAGATGAACTTGGCGAAATGCCACTACCACCTTATATAAAAGAGCAATTGTCAGATAAAGAGCGTTACCAAACTGTCTATGCAAAAGAGGAAGGTTCTGCGGCTGCACCAACAGCTGGTTTGCATTTCACAAAGGACTTACTGGAGAGCATTAAGAATAAAGGTATTGAAATTGCCTTCATTACTTTACACGTGGGTCTAGGGACATTTCGTCCAGTAAGTGTTGATAGTATTGAGGAACATGACATGCACGCAGAGTTTTACCATATGTCTGATGAAACTGCTAGCCAGTTAAACCGAATCAAGCAATCGGGAGGCAGAATTATTTCTGTTGGTACAACCTCTACACGTACATTAGAAACGATTGCGAGAGATAATAATGGCAAACTTGTTGCAGCTAGTGGTTGGACAGATATCTTCATTTATCCACCATACGAATGTAAAGCAATAGATGGTTTGATTACTAACTTCCATCTACCTAAATCTACACTTATTATGTTAGTTAGTGCCCTTGCAGGGAAGTCGTTTGTATTGGAAGCTTATAAGGCAGCAATTAAGCAACGATATCGTTTTTTCAGCTTTGGCGATGCCATGTTAATCATTTAATAGTTCATCAAGTGAAGATTTTTTCATAAGATGTTGATGAAAAATTCGACGTGAATTTATAGTCAGTTTAGTTCGATTATTTTAAACGCTTAAAACTTTGCGCTTTGCTGGCTAAATCCTATAGCTTCTCTATAATGAAAAGCGTTCAACAAGGCGTTCTTCAGCTTGCCATTCGACATTAAAATAAGTACAGAGTTTTATCAATAAGGTAAGGGAAATTGTTAAAAATTTATATATGGAAAGGGTATTATAATGCCAGCAATCACCTATGAATTAATAAAAACGTGTAAGCAAACAGGCGCAAGATTAGGAAAAGTCCATACACCTCATGGTTCGTTTGATACACCAATGTTTATGCCTGTAGGCACATTGGCGACGGTTAAAACGATGAGCCCAGAAGAATTGGAACAAATGGGTGCAAAGATAATTCTATCTAATACGTATCATTTGTGGCTAAGACCAGGTGAGGATATTATCCAAGAAGCAGGTGGTCTTCATAAGTTCATGAACTGGGATGGAGCAATTCTTACTGATTCTGGAGGATTCCAAGTATTTAGCTTGAGTGACTTAAGACAGATTGAAGAAGAAGGAGTTCACTTTAGAAATCATATAAGCGGGGAGAAGTTATTTTTATCACCAGAAAAAGCTATGCATATTCAAAATGCTCTAGGATCAGATATAATGATGGCATTTGATGAATGTCCACCATTTCCAGCAGAACATAAGTATATGAAAGATTCCGTTGAACGCACTAGCAGATGGGCAGAACGTTGTTTAGAAGCCCATGGTCGACCGGATGTGCAAGGATTGTTTGGTATCATTCAAGGCGGAGAGTATGAGGATTTACGTCGTCAAAGCGCACAAGACTTGACCTCAATGGATTTTCCGGGATATGCTATTGGTGGCCTTTCTGTTGGTGAACCAAAAGATGTGATGAATAAGGTGCTAGATTTTACAACTCCGTTACTACCTAATAACAAGGCCCGTTACCTAATGGGGGTTGGGTCACCCGACTCTCTGATTGATGGGGCAATTAGAGGCATTGATATGTTTGATTGTGTTCTGCCAACTCGTATTGCAAGAAATGGTACATGTATGACTTCAAACGGACGTTTAGTAGTCCGCAACGCGAAGTATGCCAGAGATTTTTCACCAATTGATCCTAACTGTGATTGTCACGTCTGTAAAAATTACTCAAGAGCATATATTCGCCATTTAGTCAAATCGAGTGAAACATTTGGATTTAGACTTACTACTTATCATAATCTCTATTTTCTGTTAAAATTAATGGGGCAAGTCCGCAAAGCGATAACAGAAGATTGTCTTGGCGATTTCAGAGAAGAGTTCTTTGAACAATATGGGTTTAATAAGCCCAATGCTAAAAACTTTTAAAAGGAGGGGTTACATTGGATACTTTAATCGGTTTATTACCAATTATTTTAATGTTTGTCATTTTTTACTTTTTATTAATCCGACCACAACAAAAGAAACAAAAAGCTGTCAGACAAATGCAGTCGGATCTACAAAAAGGCGATAAGATCATTACAATTGGTGGAATGCATGCAACTGTGCATGCAATAGATGAAGATACACTTGTACTAACTGTACAAGATGGTACAAAACTTACATACGATCGTTCGGCTGTAAGAGAAGTATTGAATAGAGATTAAATTTAACCAATAAAAGAGGCTGACTCAACCACTGAAAATTAATTGTTGAGATAGCCTCTTTTTCATGTTTAAAATATAAAAAGAATAATATGAATCAAGTGTATGTTAACTTTCCTTATCAGTACTCATATTTACTCCGAACACTCCGCCCAGTAAAGCGGCTAACAGAAATCCGCCATGGTGAATCATTTGATTCGTGGAAAAACCATTTCTATATCCGAGATATTGATAGAGTAGTATAAATAAGGTAAAGCCAACTCCAATACCGGCACCTAAAATCCAACCTTTTTCTTTTCCTTTTAATCCAGCGACTAGTCCTCCTGAAAAAAGTGCGATTATACTAACTGCTAAAGTTGTCCAACTAAGTGTTGATGATCCTAATGATGTAAATCGTAATAGTAGCGATAGGATTAAGCTTGCACATAGCATAATCACAAAAGTTACGATCCATCCCCAAAGAAGAGCAGAAAAACGAGATTTTGCCACACCATTCCCTCCCTGTTTGTCCATTTTTACTATCTTATTCTAATATTTTTTATATAGAATAAAATAATTTAAATAGCTATGAATACATTTAAGATATAGGCACAATTTTATGTGCTTTATTTATAGTGAAAATAATCAACTTATTGTTTCATATAGGCTCTTTTTGCAAACATTGTAGCTTTTCGGCATTAAAACTTGATACAAAGTCTGCTAACTTTAGTGTGATTTTCTTCTGTCTTTACAAGATGAGTATTGGTCTAGCGTTGCGAAAAACCACTCGCTTTCCGTGGAGAACGCTTCAGCCCCTCGCTCGCAAAGAATGCTTCCTTGAAAACCCACATGTCCAACCAGACACCGCAATGGATGAAAATGGGTTTAGAGGGTTAATGATGAATTATCCTGTTAATCATAGTAACGCAGGTCTAAGGTCGTTTCTTTTTTGGTGGACATAAACCCCGACTTGAAAACCGATCTATTGTATTCATGAGTATCGCTGATTGTTGCCATAGAGCACGTGTATAAAAATACTCGCTCGAGAATACATGACCTAGCATATAAACAAGGATGGGTTAATTATGGATGCTATTTTGGAACGAGTTGCAGGACTTGATGTTCATCAAGAGACAGTTGTTGCGTGTGTATTATATGGTCATTTAGACTACAAACCCAAAAGAAAGACAAAAACATTTGGAACGACAACAAAAGAATTATTAAATCTACAGGACTGGCTTGCAGAACTTAAGGTAACAGATGTTGCAATGGAAAGTACTGGAGTCTATTGGAAACCAGTTTGGAACATTCTAGAGGGGAGTTTTACACTTGTGCTTGCCAATGCACAACGAATCAAGAATGTACCTGGTAGAAAAACTGATGTATCCGATGCTTATTGGATCGCAAAACTGTTACGTGCAGGACTCGTTGAATCTAGTTTCGTTCCACCTATAGAAATAAGAGACTTACGAGATTTAACACGATATCGTCGAAAGCTTTTAGGTCATACAACATCCGAAAAAAATAGAATCCATAAAATATTACAAGATGCCAATATCAAATTGAGTACCTACATCACAGATCTATTCGGTGTATCTGGACGTGCTTTATTAAAAGCGATTCTCAATGGAGAAGTAATAGAATCCGACCAAGTAATGGGAATGGTAAAAACAACACTCAAGAAAAAAGTGCCCCAAATCGTGGAAGCTTTAAACGGTCGAGTTCGCCTTCATCATCGAGAACTGATTACAATGCATTATGACCACCTCCTTTACATTGAGAAACAAGTCGAAGAATTAGAAAGTAAGATTGCTCAATTAGTAACCCCCTATCAGGAAGAGATTAACTTATTAATAACCATTCCGGGTATTAAAAAAGATGCAGCAGCGACCATCTTAGCGGAAATAGGTATTGATATGTCTAACTTTCCAACTGATAGACACCTATCATCATGGAGTGGACTTAGCCCTGGTAATAATGAAAGTGCCGGTAAAAAAAAAGGTTCCAAATCGAACAAAGGAAATAAAGGTTTAAAAGCAGTCCTATGCCAAGTAAGTTGGGCTGCAATGAAAAAGAGGGACAGTAGGTTAGCTTCCTTTTATTATCGTTTAGTAAAAACACGTGGACCAAGAAAAGCAAATATGGCACTAGCACATTTAATATTAAAAATTATTTACCAGATGTTAAAAACAAAAACTTCATATGAAGAATTAGGTTGGGACTACCTTCCAAAAAAAGAAAGGAAAAAAGATTACTTTATAAAAAAACTTCAACATATGGGCTATGAAGTAGATATTCAAGAAATCAAACCCGCATAAATATTTTAATAGCCAAATTTTTTAAAATGAATTTATTCATTTTAGGGAGAGTACTTTTTTGCGCCAAAATTATTGAAAACCTCCATTTTCGTATAAAA
>NZ_JASTZU010000041.1 GCF_030282825.1 Aquibacillus rhizosphaerae | reverse complement strand
ACGTTTGGCAAAATTCAATATTTAGCTCCTCATTATTTAATAAGGTGCAGGAGTCTTTTGGTCAATGTAGAATGTATCCATAAGATAATTGGATTGATTGGGGGAACTTATGGATAGCTATATACAATTCACAATCACTTTTTTATTGTTCGTCTCCTTGATACTTCCGCTTACTACTTTAGTTCACGAACTTGGTCACGCACTTACAGCATTAATATTGTTCAAAGAGCCAGTAGGAGTTAGATTGGGAAGCTCTTTCAAGGGTACTGGTTTTAAAGTAGGTAAACTAACATTTAAAATTCAGCCTTTAAGTGGGTGGGTTGGTTTTGTCGAATATAACATACCTAAAGGTAAGAATAACATTGTGTCCAATGCTATGATTATGATTGCAGGTCCATTTTTTTCATTTATACTAGGTTTAATTTGTTATATTTCAATTACATTTTCAGACAGTCAATACATTATAATTTTTTTATTAAAGTCTATTATGAATGCATCTTTGGTACAATTCATTATTACAATTCTCCCTATAAAATATCCATCATTTTTAAGGGCTTATAAAGGAATGCCAAGCGATGGATATAGAGTTATGAAACTAATTATGAGTAGGGATAATCCTAAAGAATATAAAGATAAATAGCTAAACAATCGAGAGGAAACCTGAATGTATCAGCTTTCCCTCCAATTTCATTTAATTATCAACATTAAAGTTTAACAGAGCCTTATTAAAAGATACGACTTCAACTTTCCTCAATTCGATTCCCCAGCAATAATTATGCTGTCTTGTTCAAAAGGCAAAAAAAAGAGCAATTTAATCATTACTCTTTTTTACACATTATAATTATCCATTTATGGTAACTTATTTCCAGCAGCAAGATAAAGTTCGTACCATTCTTTTCTAGTCAATTCAATTTCTGAAGCTTTTGCTATGTCTGCTAACCTTTGTGGATTCATCGTACCTACCACTGGTTGAATTTTTGCAGGATGGCGCAAAATCCATGCAATTGCCATTGCAGAGTCGGTTACACCTTTTTTCTCTGCAAGCTCCTGTAACTTTTGATTCACTTCAGGAAATTCGTCATTTCCAACAAACACACCTTTAAACATTCCATATTGGAAAGGAGACCATGCTTGAACTGTCATATCATTTAAACGACTATAATCAAGAACATTACTATCACGGACAATTGCTGGTTCCTGTTGCATATTAACGTTAAGACCAGCATCAATCATTGGGGTAAACATTAGACTCAGTTGTAATTGATTGGTGATCAGGTCTTCTTTTACATATCTTTTTAAAAGTTCAATTTGCATTGGATTATGGTTGCTGACTCCGAAATGGCGAACCTTTCCACTATCCTTTAGCTTCTTGAAGGCTTCTGCAACATCTTCTGGTTCAACTAAAGCATCCGGACGATGAAGTAATAACACGTCAATATATTCCGTCTTCAAACGTTTTAAACTACCTTCAACCGATGAAAGTATATGTTCTTTTGAAAAATCAAAAGAACCATCGCGGATCCCACACTTTGTTTGGATAAACATAGATTCACGCACAGTTGGATTCATGTCAATTGCATCTGAAAATATTTCCTCTGATTTCCCACTTCCGTATATATCAGCATGGTCAAAGAAATTAATTCCAGTTTCGATAGCATTTTCAATTACATATCTTGCATCCTTTTTTGAGAGTTGAGCCATTCGCATACAACCTAATGAAATTTCGCTAACTTCTAAATTACTTGTACCTAATTTTAATTTGTTCAACTATGGCACCTCTTTTATTATATAATTACTTCGATTATACTACTATGAATAGGACAAGTCATACTTCAACCAATTTTATAAATGACGTTAGATAGATATTCTCTTCCACTTTAATTTCTCAAGTTTTATAAAAGCCCATTCTCTCATAAAATCTGATTGCAGGAACATTCTTTGAGCCTGTTGATACGATAATGCTAGTTGCCTCCCTAATCTCATTTTCAAGGTGAGACAGAAGCATCTTTGCAATCCCTTTTCTGAAATACTTCGGGTGAACAGCTAAACGGTGAATATCTATTACACCTCTTACATTTTTGATAGCCATTAAGCCAAATAACTCCTCATTGCTAAAATAGCCGTAAAAGCTTTCTCCACATTGTTGTAATGTTTCTACAGTATCTTTTAATGGCGGTATTTGATAACTGTTTAACAACTTAGCCTCAATCATGTAGGCAGATAATTGAATGTTAAGTGTTTCTTCTGCCATTTTCGAATCCGCAATATCGAATTTTTTAATCAATTATGTTCACCTTTAGTTCACAATATTTTCTATAAACAAACGGATAACATCAAAACCACCAATAAATGTTCCTAGTGCACTCCCAAGGTTAGCTAGAACGACGATAAGTAGAATACGAGTCACTTTATTATTCCAGAAACCCTTAACACTTGTGACATCTTCTGCTATATTCTCAAAATCACCTACGCTAGGTCGTTTGACTAGCGCTTGAACCAAACCTGCAAACCATCCTGCAGCAAGAAATGGATTTAACGATGTTATTGGAGCGGCAACAAAAGCTGTCATGATAGCAAATGGATGCCCTAAAGCAATCGCAGTTCCAAGTGCTGAAAAGGATCCATTCCATAGTAACCAACTGATTGTTTGTTGCAATCCTGTTGTTGGATTAGTCATAAAAGTATATACAATTATTGATATAATCATTACTGGGATGGCCCAGCCAATTAATTTCGGCATGATTGATTTAGGAGGAAGCTGTCTCAAACTCTCTAAATTTTGTTCTGTCTTTATCTCTTCTTTTATTCCAGGAACATGTGCAGCTCCGAGAACGGCAACTACTTTATTACCTGGTGCTTCTTTAATTTTTTGTGCTAAATATTGGTCACGTTCATCGATTAAAGGACGTTTAAGCTTCGGAAATGATTTAGTCAGTTCATCAAGCATGGAACTTAACATGTCCTGTGTTTTCATCTTTTCTAACTCTTCTTCCGTTATACTTTCATTGCTAAAAACACTAAATACAATACTCATAAGTAGTTTAGATTTTCCCCAAAAACCAATTTGATGCCATATTCTTGAAAATGTAATTTGAATGTCTCTGTCCGCTAATACTAATGTAGCACCTATTTCTTCTGCAGATTCCATACCCTGTATCATTTCTTGTCCAGGTTTAATATCCAATTGTTTGGCCATTCTTCGTTGAAATGAAGAGATAACAAGATTCATTAAAAGAAGGATTGCTTTTTTCTCTTTAATAACTTTAAAAACATCCATTTCTTTCCACTTATTTCCATCCTTCATTGATTGGAACCTTTGCTCATCTAGTTCAATACAAACAGAATCCGGTCGTTCTGCTTCAATTACTTCCTTAACCTGTTGAGCACTTTGTTTTGATACGTGAGCAGTTCCAATAAGGATAAATTCCTTATCGCCTATATTTATTCTAGTAATATTTTGCTCCGACATAAACTACCTTCCTTTAACATCCTTATTTCTAAATAGCTTATCATAATTTGGCGAAAAAGGTATGAAATGTTAATTATAAAATCATATTTTTTCATCCTACTTTTGATTGCAGATTAGATTCTCATTTAATCATAATTAAAAACGTCTGGGAATGACTCAAATAAGTCATATCAGACGCCTCAATTTTGAACATCTAACAAATGTTTATTTCTTTTTCTTTCAAACTCTTTTTTCTTTAGCAATAATAGTATCACTTGATCTTCCTCGTGTTTCATTCAGTTTCCCAAGATAACTATTAATGATAAGTAATAAAATAAACATGATTACTGTCGCATACAATGGTAATTCTGTAATAGCTTGACCAAATGATGTATATAAAACTGCTGGCAAAATAAGACCTAATACTGAATAGTACATGTATTCTTTAAATGATTTAGCCATCTCCATTAAATAAAGTGAAAGCAAGTGAAAATGAATAAACGGCATAATTCGTAAAATCATGATTTGTCCAACAGAAATTGTTCTGTCCTGAAAAACCTTTTTCTTTAATTTAAATATGGAGTTACGAAACTTAGGGAATTTATTCACTAGTTGATATGAAACTAAGCTCATCAATGAAAGACCAATAAAAGAAAGAATTGCTCCCTCCACGAAACCAAACAGCACTCCTCCAGCAATACAAACTACAATGACAGGTAGAAAGAAAAAAGGTCTTAATAAATGCAAAAGAATGAATAAAATAGGAGCCAGCCAACCTGCACTATCAATTAACATTTCAAGGGACTCATCAAAATACTCCATCATATCCCTCCTTTTTGTATAGAAACTCCTATATTGAGTGTATTTAAGACACCCATAAGAATTGTATCATGAAAGGAATAATTAAAAAATTAAATAGAAATATACTTTTTAAGGTCCAAGGCTATTCCTTAATAGATATCCTATGCATAAAGTAGTTGACTTGAACCATCCTGAAATAAATTCGTTGCAGATTGACTAGTTCTTCTCTATATAGACAGATTACAACGATTATTTTTCATAAATAAAAACTTGTGACATCTTAACATTATCTTCTAACTGATTATTTACAATGTAGGCATTACAGCTATTTATTAAAATTCTTAATACTGAATTAAAATAAAGTTTGTTTGCTAACATTAAATATAAATTAGTATAGAATAATTCCTTATTATCTATATGTTGTAAAGCTATTAATGATTGAATAGCTTTGTATTTAGCTTTAAATAGCAGTTGATCGAATGGTTTTGTATGTTTTCGATAAATAAGTTTTTGTAAGGGTTCTAGCTTAAAATTAATTTTCACTTTGTCTATTTTTGAAATAATTAATTGTAGTTTCAGGTTAAGTTCAACTTGATCGATCAACTCCAAGTTATAATCAGATGCAACCTCTGATAATTCTTCTAATAGCTCATCAATCAGTTCCAATTGTTTCACCTTTCTTTACCATTTAGGTACGTTGACAAGATTAATTATGTTCTATTCTATGCAAACGTTCTATGTCTCATACCGAAATGACTGTGACTTTTACCCAACAATCCATTCTATTAAATGTTCTTCTTTTTTTTATTTTTAAAATAAGAAAAATATTTCTCAACTTTATTAAATGCCCACTGTAAAGCTAACCCTTGAATCACGACTCCAAAGATTGATGTTGCTGTTAACAGCCAAATAGAAATAGAATTATTTATTTCGAAAAGCTGATGGCCAAAAAATAGTAAATGACCCAACACAACATATAAAGCATTAAAATACGTAGGAATTGTACTCTCTACATTTAGAATAACTGTAGCTTCAATAAATAATAATCCGGTAAAAATAAATGCAATTAAGGAAGTAGAAAGATAGGTTAACTTCTCCACATAAGGAGTGAAGTAATACTTAGTGATTGTTTTGATACGGAATAAATAGATGATTCGTACAACCCTCGCGATTTGAAAAAACTGACCGAGTGGTATTACCGCAATAACAAGAAAGGGATTTTTTTTAATAAAGTTCCACTTCTCCTTAGATGCTATAAATCGAATAATAAAATCAGCAAAAAATACAAACCAGACAACCCAATTTATAGTTGAATTATATGTGTTTTCCGTCCAGAGAGTAATGATTGTTATCATAACAAGAACAATCATGATTAATTCATATATTCTTTTCATTACGGATTGCATAACGTTTCCCCTTTAAATATATCCCACGTGCAGTCTTTAAACTTTCCCACCTAATTAATCGATACCCTATTGTAAATAATAACGTTTTAGAGCGAAAAATGATAAATGACAAAACGCTCATATGGATTCTTAATAGATAACCCAGGTATTTTTATTTCATCCTTTAATTTAAATGCAGTTTGGTATTCTAAATAATGTATATACTCTTTTGAACCATAATATAAAATCAGTTCTACTTCTCGTTCATACTTTTCTAGAGATTGAAGTATATTGTTAATCACATGCATAAATATCTGAATTGAAAAAGGATTAAAGAAATAAAAACGGTTATCTAATCGATTAATTTGATATTCTTGTGCTAGACAGCAATGAAACAATAATGAGTCCATACTGTTCTTTCTATTTTCTAGGTACCTTGTTTTATTTTGAATTGCTTGAAAATAAAATTCTTCATTCATTTCAACCCCAACAACTGTGGACTGAAAGTAATAATTGAAATAAAAGTTTAATCGTCCTTTTCCACAACCAAAATCAACAATCCGATCACTTTGTTTCACTTCATAATGTTGAACCAAAACATCTAAAGCATAATATGGTGTTGGCTCATATGGATGGTAATGAAGCGAATCATTACTTGATTTATAACCTTCACGTGTATTAATGTTAAGCAACTGATCAAGATAAAGTTCATTCATAGTTTCACTCCAAGAGTTCGATTATGGTAAAAGTATAGCTACCTCAAGTAGTTGTTGTCAAAACTAGGTTATAGATTTGTCTAGTGAACCGCTCCCTCTTAATCAATAGATTATAGAAGGTGAATTCTGATTGCGTTCTTAAAATTAAAGATTACAAGACATTAATAAACAGGATAATATTAACTAGAATAAGGTTAGTGAGGTGAATTATATGAAAAAACGAAAGATAATAATGGCCGAGTATACCGACCAAAAACTAATAATAAAATTAAAAGAAGTTATACCAGACTGAGATGTCATAACTGGTAAAAAAGTAAAGGTATGGGAAGACCATTTGCTAGAGGCTGAAGTTGTTGCAGGTTGGAAGAAAAAAATGGAGGAATTATGTTTAAGTCCAGATGCAAATTTAAAGTGGATTCAAAGTTGGAGCGCTGGTGTAGACAATTACGCATTAGACAAATTAGCAACTAAACAAATCTTATTAACAAGTGCTAACGGTGTCCACGCTTATCCAATT
The DNA here is from genome assembly GCF_030282825.1 of Aquibacillus rhizosphaerae. Lineage (GTDB taxonomy): Bacteria > Bacillota > Bacilli > Bacillales > Amphibacillaceae > Aquibacillus_C > Aquibacillus_C rhizosphaerae. The sequence goes on along the minus strand of NZ_JASTZU010000041.1, from coordinate 202,543 downwards.
TCAGAAACCATTTTTGCCTTAATGTTGGCTTTAACACGAAAAATTAATACATACATTATAAAACAGGTAACAAAAACTTTGGAACAGGAAAATTTATAACTGGAAATTCATAAAAAACAATTGGTATCATGGGAATAGGGGCAATTGGAAAAGAAACTCCAAAATAGCCAAAGCATTTGGAATGAAGGTTTCTTTGACAAAATTGTAACAACAAAACAGTTACCTACTATTTTGCCTTATTGTGACTATATGTAGTAACTTTACCTCTTACAAGAGATATACACCATTTATTTGCTGAAAAAGAGTTCGCATTCATGAAGCCGTCAAGTTTTTTTATAAATATTGGACGTGGAGAAATAGTTGATGAAACCGCTCTGATCAAAGCTTTAAATGAAAAGCTATGTTAAATAATAGTGTTGATTTACAATAAAAAGACAAGGGAAAACCATTTATCTATGGTTTTCCCTTGTGCTGTTAGACTAAAAATAAAGAAATAATTTCGCCATATACAAATTCCAAAGTGAATGTGATATTACTGATGGAATCAATGATTTAGTCTTATATGTTGTTATAGATAAAAGTACACCAGATACAAGGGTGATTATCCAATACATTGGATGAAATACTGCAAACATAACAGAAGAAATAGAAATTGCCCAAACAGGCTTTGTGAATTTTAATAAGAAGAATAGCAAAACACCTCGGAAGAACACTTCTTCCCATATCGGAGCTAAAAAGACAGAATTTACTATTCCACCAATACTTTCGCCTTTTAATAGTCCATGTTTATAATAGAAAATTAAGGTGTCGTCAAGCAATAACTCATAATGAACACATAACAATAGCAGTAAGTAAGGTATCGTTAAAGTAAACAAAATATAAATATAAGATGATGGTCTTTTTATAAATCTGATATTTATTAACGGTGCGATGATTTGTCTGGTCCCGCTAAAGCTCAATGTTAATATTAAAAATGCTATTAACCATAATAAAGTTTCATAGTCTCCAAGTTGGGGACTTACATGAGAAAGGTTGTTAATCAAATAACCTAAAATAATTAGTGTTAATATGTACAAAATTGATTTGATTTTTATTTTTGTCTCCTCCTCTTTAATTCTAATATTTTTCGTACATTGCATTCTATCTGGAAAAATCTAACAACCTCAGTTTATCATAGGTAGCATCCGTTGAGAAAAGACAACTTTCAACAATCAACTTACCAACAGTAGTATCGTCGTCATTACGATGCCTGATTTGCTCAAGGAATTGAAACCAACTCAAATAATGGTCAAGGTATTTTGTAGCCACGCCATTAAAACGGTTTATCCAGCCTTTAAGTCGGCTGTGATAGCTATTTACATTTTGAATATGATAGACACCTTTAACACGCTCTTTTCCATCAGATTTAAACGTGTAATGTTCAAGACCCTTTTCTTTAGCATAGGTCGCAAAGGCTCTCCAAGCGTCTGTGCAAAGCACATTTGATGTTGATAATTTATCACCAATTGCATTATCCAATCGTGTTTTAATAATTCGACCTTGACCGACTACTTTTGAATAGGTTACTTTTTGACGGTCCCTTGCCACAAGGACACAGACCTGTTCATTACTTATACCTCTTTTCTTTGATGCTCCACCACGTTTCCTTGCCTTTCTATTCTCTATTTTACGCTTTCCTTTTTCAGAGTATAAAAAGTACGTTCCATCCATTTCTACAATGCCTTGGAATTTTTCAAAGTCCATCTCTTTAATTGCGAATAAAAGTTTATGTCTCCAATAGAAAAGAGTCACATAGTGAACTCCAAGTAATTCTGAAGATTTTCTTAAAGAATAGCCTTCAATCATACACTGAATGAATTCCAACCACTTATCAGGAAAATGAGTGCGGTAGAGAGGAGTATTAGTTACATCGGTAAAAGTCTTTTTACAATCCTTACAGCGATACCGCTGACGTTTAAGTGTTTTTGCCCCCATTTTAACTTCATATTTTCCAAAACGAACGGCATTATTTGATTGGCAATGAGTGCAAGTGTACCCTTCTTTATGTTTGCGTTCAGATACTTCTTTGAACACAGGCTCACTTGCTGAATAAGAAGCCAAAGAATTAGTGAAAAACTCTTTCAAGCGATATTGTTCTGCTGTATTAAGTTTTCTAATTTCATCAATGATTTCCTTCAAAGCCATTCAAAACAACCCCGTTCTCAACTGTTTACTTACTTACATTATAGAACATACATTCGTTTATATCAAATATCAACAGAGTTATTTAACATAGCTAAATGAAAAGAAAATAGCTGGTGCGGGTCTTGATGTTTTTCAAACAGAACCTTTAGAAAAAACAAATCCATTATGGAACTTAGACAATGTAATTATTACTTCTCATTCAGCTGGATTCACCAAGCATTTTAATAAACGGGTAATTGAAGATATTCTGATTCCAAACTTAAAAAATTATCAGAATGGTAATCAACCAGCCAAAATTTAGCTGATTTTCAAAGAGGATACTAACTTCTTAAAAAAGGCTACCCTTTATAAGACAATTTTAATAAGGGTAGCCTACATATATATTTGATAACTTGAAATTGCTTCAATATTATTTAAAAAACGAAACTAGTGTAGCAATAGATAGAGATCGTGGGTTATAAATTATCCAACAATATGATAACCCGAGTCTACATGTATTACTTCTCCTGTAACCCCTCTTGAGAGCGGACTAAGAATAGTCAACGTCATATCTCCAACTTCTTCTTTTGTTACATTCCGCTTCATCGGGGCTTTCGCTTCAATATCATGCAACATCTGATTAAAAGATGGAATTCCCTTTGCAGCAAGCGTTCGAATAGGACCTGCTGAAATAGCATTCACCCTAATATCATCTTCACCTAAATCTAAGGCTAAGTATTTAACAGCCGATTCTAAAGCTGCTTTAGCTACACCCATCACCTTATAGCCATCTAATGCTCTTTCTGCTCCTAGTGCACTCATTGTAACAATTGAGCTACCCTCAGCTAAACAATTTCTAGCTTCTCTTGTAACTGCTATTAGAGAATAAGCACTTGAATTTTGGGCAAAAGCATATCCGTCCCTCGATGTCTCTACAAAATCTGCTTTTAAATCTTCTCCATGCGCGAATGCGATGGAATGAACAATTCCATGGATGGTATGTACCTTTTCTTTTATTTCTACAAATGCGTTTTTTATACTTTCATCATCGTTGACGTCACACTTTACAACAAGTTCAGCTTTATGATCATTTTCATCTAGTAGTTTAGTAAGCTTAGACAAAGAACGTTCTTTTCTATATGTGAAGATTAACCTTGCTCCTGCTTTATATAACGATTGTGCAACACCCCACGCTAAGCTTCTCTCGTTAGCTACACCCATCACTACAAATACCTTATCCTTAACCTTGAGTATATCTTCCATAATTTCCTCCTTTTTTCATGATGATTACTTTAAAAACTTACGATAAACATTAACAGAATGAAATTACGGACAAAACTCATTTTGAATTCCCATTTAAAAATTTTAACGGTAATTTATAAACTGTACATCTATCGACAAATTAGCAGCCCGTATCGCAGCAATTATCGCTTGCAAATCATCACGGTTTTTTCCGGTAACTCGAACTTGATCATCTTGAATTTGGCTTTTCACCTTCACACCACTATCCTTAATGATTTTATTTATCTTTTTTGCTTGTTCTTTATCAATGCCTTGAACCAACTTTGCTCGTTGGCGAACGGTACCACCAAATGCACTCTCAACTTTTCCATAGTCTAAATTCTTTGTCGATACATTACGTTTAATTAATTTACTAATTAAAACATCCTTTAACTGTTCTAATTTGTATTCATCATCCGAAACTAATACCAGCTCTCCATCTTCTACATTTATTGTACTTTTACTCCCCTTAAAATCATACCTTGTCTTGATCTCTTTTGTTGCCATTGTAACTGCATTATTCACTTCTGATAAATCGATTTCTGAGACAATATCAAATGAATTATCTTTTGCCATATTAATACCTCCACTTTTAAATTTTTTTGATTTTTTTATATGTAATCTATTTATTATCTCTTCCTTTATTGTAAAACCTTGTTATACCAAAAGCTATTCCTAAAGCTAACAAAACTACAATAATAGTGTACAAACTACCCATATATGACGGCGTTGATTCACGGGTATCAGGTACCAACATTTGTAAGATCACATAAGTAATTACAAATATCATATAAAATACTAGACGCTTTTTCACATACACTCTCCCCTTAGATTACGTTCAAAAAATTAGATTGAAAACACTAAAGGATTATATAGGTACAAAGAGATTTGAACTTTTTTCTTGAAATTAGGTTTATAGAAAGACATAACTCTTTATTTTATATCTTATTGTGATTGTTGACATGTACTTATAAAAATATTCTCATACTTAAAATGGCAGACAGGTATTAAATATTTCTTAATACACGAATGCCATCCATCTAAACCTAGTAAAATTGTTATCGCTATTCTATTCAATTATCCAAGGTCTACATTATGATAGACTTGGCCGACATCTTCTAAATCTTCTAATGCATCAATTAATTTTTCAAATTGTTCTCTAGTTTCCACGTCAAGTGTTACTTCACTTTGTGCAAGCATTGTTAGTTCAGCTACTTCGAATTCTGTAATACCAGCACCTTTAATGGTTTCTTGTACGGTATGAAACTGATCTGGCTCTGTGTAAACAATAACGGTTTCATCTTCCTCAATAATGTCACGTGCATCCAAATCTGCATCCATTAACAATTCGAGTACTTCTTCTTCTGTTTTTCCAACAAAACCAATTACAGCTGTATTATCAAACATATAGGCTACAGAACCATTAACGCCCATATTACCACCATTTTTATTAAAAGCAGCACGTACTTCAGCAGCTGTGCGATTTACGTTGTTCGTCAATGTATCGACAATAATCATAGATCCATTGGGACCAAAACCTTCATAACGAAGTTCATCGTAGTTCTCTTCAGACCCACCTTTTGCTTTTTCTATTGCACGATCAATGATTGACTTTGGTACACTATATGTTTTTGCTCGTTCCAATACAAACTTTAAAGATGTGTTTAACTCCGGATCAGGTTCACCTTGCTTAGCAGCCACATAAATTTCACGACCAAACTTAGCATAGATTCTACTTGTATTAGCATCTTTTGACGCTTTCTTTTCTTTTATATTATTCCATTTACGTCCCATGACAGTTTCACTCTCTTTCAACTTTGTTTCTAGTAATTTTAATGGTATCACTTCCATTATCCAACGTCTATTATACCTTAATTCTATAGTACCTTAGTAGTAAATAAGTAAACTTTTCTTAAGTATTTTTTGTTGATTGATTATTTTAAACGAAATAATATCCTATTCTTTCACGAGATAATTTATTTTGTAAACTAAAAACCTATAAACTCCCTCAGATAGTTACTTTTTTTTCAAATAATGAAAAGTTTACATAGTCATAAAACTTACTAAACCTCATGTCCTATTTAACACCAATTTTTTTTAATCTTGATTAACTACTATCACTTTTTATAAATGAGCTTTATAATAGATAAAGTCTGAACTTATTAAAGGAAAAGGTGTATTAATTATGAGTTTATTAACAGTTAGTAATTTAAGTCATGGATTCGGGGATCGAGCAATTTTCGACGAAGTTTCTTTCCGGTTATTGCAAGGTGAACATATTGGTCTTATCGGTGCAAATGGAGAAGGTAAGTCTACTTTTATGAATATAATCACAGGAAAATTAGATCCTGATGCAGGTAAAGTGGAATGGTCTAAACATACAAGGGTCGGTTATTTAGATCAACATACTGATTTAAAGCAGGGAATGACAATTCGTGAAGTACTAAGAACTGCTTTTAAATATTTATATGATATGGAAGAAGAGATGAATAACCTATTTGGAAAAATGGGGGACGTAGAACCTGATCAACTAGAAAAACTTTTAGAAGAAACTGGTAGAATCCAGGATTCTTTAACAAATAATGACTTCTATATGATTGATGCAAAAGTAGAAGAAGTTGCTAATGGACTCGGCTTAAATGACTTTGGATTGGAACGTGACGTTCACGATTTAAGTGGAGGACAACGAACGAAAGTACTGCTTGCCAAATTATTATTAGAGAAACCAGACATTTTAATTCTTGATGAGCCAACAAACTACCTTGATGTGGAACATATAGAGTGGTTAAAGAATTATTTAATGTCTTATGATCATGCATTCATTTTAGTCTCACACGACATTCCTTTCTTAAATACGGTTGTAAATTTAATCTATCACATGGAAAATCAGCAACTGACCCGTTATCCTGGGGACTATGATGAATTTCTACGAGTATATGAGATGCGGAAACAACAAGTGGCATCTGCACATAAGAAACAACAAAAAGAAATTGCTAACCTGAAAGATTTTGTAGCAAGAAATAAGGCAAATGCTGCAACAAGTAAAATGGCAATGTCTCGTCAGAAAAAATTAGATAAGATGGACGTAATTGAATTAGACGCTGAAAAGCCAAAGCCTCAATTTCACTTCAAACAAGCACGAACATCTGGAAAGTATCTATTTGAAACAAAAAATCTAGTTATTGGCTATGAGGAACCATTATCTAGACCACTTGATTTAGTAATGGAACGCGGACAAAAGATTGCTTTATCAGGAGCGAACGGTATTGGTAAAACTACATTACTTCGTAGTATTCTCGGAGAAATAAAACCCGTATCAGGCTCTGTCCAATTAGGAGAGCATTTGCATATTGGCTATTTCGAACAAGAGCTTAAGAAAACGAGTCAAAACACATGTATTGAAGAAATATGGGAGGAATTCCGTCACTTTACCCAGCAAGAAGTTCGCTCTTCTTTAGCAAAGTGTGGACTAACAAGAAAGCATATTGAAAGCAAAGTGCAAGTGTTAAGTGGAGGAGAAAAAGCAAAAGTTCGCTTGTGTAAATTAATCAATAAAGATACTAATTTACTTGTGCTGGATGAACCTACAAACCACCTTGATCGTGACGCAAAAGAAGAACTTAAGCGAGCACTAAACGAATATAAAGGCAGTGTACTGCTTATTTCGCACGAACCAGATTTTTATAAAGATATTGTCACTGACGTTTGGAACTGTGAAGATTGGACAACAAAAGCTTTTTAATTATATAAAAAAACCTACTTTTATGTGAAAGTAGGTTTTTCATTTTTAAATAACTTAGACTTAATAAATTGGTGTTGTATCACTAGATATGTTTTCTAATATATCTTTTATATGTGACATGAATTGTCCACAAATTACACCATCAAGCACACGGTGATCAAGTGATAGACAAAGATTAACCATATCTCTAGCTGCAAACATATCATTAATAATAACTGGCCGTTTAACAATCGATTCCACCTGTAAGATAGCCGCCTGCGGATAATTAATTACGCCCATGGATTGTACTGAACCAAAAGAACCAGTATTATTAACGGTAAAAGTTCCACCTTCCATATCATGAGGCGTCAAATTACCTTTTCGAGCCTTTTTAGCGAGAGTATCAATTTCTTTAGCAATTCCCTTAATACTTTTTTCATCTACATTTTTAATAACTGGCACAAACAACTCATCATCACGAGCTACCGCTATTGATAGATTAATTTCCTTGCGATGAATAATTTTATCCCCAGCCCACGAGCTATTTAATTGCGGGAATTTTTTTAGTGCTTTCGCTACGGCATTAAGAAAGAAGGCAAAGTAGGATAGATTATATCCTTCATTTTCTTTAAAGCGTGTCTTTTCGGAATCTCTATATTTCACTAAATTGGTTACATCTACTTCAATCATCATCCAAGCATGTGGAATTGTAGTTGTTGAACGCACCATATTTTTTGCAATGGTTCTTCTTATACCTGTAATTGGAATTTCTTTGTCTCCGCTTGCAGTTTCAATTACTTGAGGCTCCGGTGCAGGTGGATTATAATAATTCTTCTCGTTCATTTCTTCGTGATTTACAACAGTTTTTTTGGATGGCTGTGATATTGTTTTTGTTGTTTCAGAATCGACATTACTGCTAAGAATTTTTTCAATATCCTTACGCGTAACTCGCCCACCTCTGCCAGAACCAGTCAGTTGTTGTAAGTCGATATCATTTTCTTGAGCTAGCCTTAATACCGCTGGTGAATATCTTGTTTTCATCGATTGATCCTTTTCCACCTCTGGTGTAGCCACTTCATTTGATACATGGTTTTCTTTTGAAATGGTTTCTCTACCGACTATGGCACTACCTTCTACTTCGATATAACACATTAATTCACCAACATCAATTGTTTCCCCTTCACCGGCAACAAAATTTTTAATTACGCCGGTATAAGATGATGGAACTTCTGCATTTACTTTATCAGTCATCACTTCAGCAATTGGATCATATTTATTCACGTGATCTCCCTCTTGCACAAGCCAATTACTTATCGTTCCCTCTGTCACACTTTCTCCTAGCTGAGGCATTGTAATCTTTTCTAAAGCCAAGGCATGTCCCTCCTTTACCTATTAAAATTCCGCAAGTTCACGCATAGCATGTTCTACTTTATCGGGATTGATCATAAATTCTTTCTCTAATGGCGGTGCATATGGCATCGATGGAACGTCTGGACCTGCTAAACGTTTAATTGGTGCATCTAAATCAAAAAGACAATTCTCACTTATAATTGCTGAAACTTCACCAATGATACTGCCTTCTAAATTATCCTCTGTAATCAATAACACTTTACCTGTTTTAGACGCGGCTTCTATTATCGCTTCTTTATCTAGAGGATAAACGGTTCGTAAATCTAGAATATGGGCATCGATTCCTTCAGCCTCTAATTTTTCTGCTGCCTGAAGTGCAAAATGTACACATAATCCGTATGTAATAACTGTGATGTCGGTTCCTTCACGTTTAACATCTGCCTTTCCAATTGGTACTGTGTAGTCTTCTTCTGGCACCTCGCCTTTAATTAGACGATAAGCACGTTTATGTTCAAGAAATAGTACGGGATCTTCATCACGAATCGACGCTTTTAATAAACCTTTTACATCATAGGGAGTGGAAGGCATAACAATCTTCAACCCTGGTTGATTAGCAAAAACAGATTCAATCGATTGTGAGTGATACAATGCGCCATGAACACCTCCGCCATATGGTGCACGAATCGTAATTGGACAACTCCAATCATTGTTGGAACGATACCTTATTTTAGCTGCCTCTGAGATAATTTGATTAACCGCTGGCATAATAAAATCAGCGAATTGCATTTCTGCCACAGGTCGCATCCCATACATGGCAGAACCAATTCCTACACCTGCAATAGCGGATTCTGCAAGTGGTGTATCCAATACCCTTGTTTCACCAAATTTTTCGTATAATCCCTCAGTTGCTCGGAATACACCACCACGCACTCCTACATCTTCCCCCAGAACAAAAACCTTTTCGTCTCGTTCCATTTCTTCATGTAATGCTTGCGTTATTGCTTGTATATAAGACATTACTGGCATAATATTTCCTCCTCCCTACTCTGCATATACATGCTTGTAAATTGATTTGGGATCCGCATATGCTGCATTTTCTGCATCATCGGTTGCGTCATCAATTATCTTTTTTATCTCTTTTTCCATTTTCGTTTCTATTTCTTCAGTTAAGATATTAAGTTTTCTCAAGTAATCCGCAAAGCTATAGATTCCATCCTTTTGCTTTGCCTCTTCAACTTCTTCTCTACCACGGTAGCTACGATCATCGTCATCACTAGAGTGAGGAGTTAACCGATAAGAAATCACTTCTATCAATGTAGGACCTTCCCCATTATTCCCTCTTTTTCTAGCATCTTTAACTGCTTCATAAACAGCTAATGGATCATTACCGTCAACAGTAATTCCCGGCATTCCATATCCGATTGCACGATCAGAAATTTTCTCACATGCTACTTGCTTGCTTAATGGAACAGAAATAGCATACTGGTTATTTTCCACCATAAAAATTACAGGAAGTTTATGGACAGCTGCAAAATTTGCGCCTTCATGGAAATCACCTTGGTTAGATGAACCCTCTCCAAAAGTAACAAAGCTTACAAAATCTTTTTTCTCCATTTTTGCTCCAAGCGCAATTCCAACTGCATGAGGCACCTGTGTCGTAACAGGTGATGAACCTGTTACAATTCGATTTTTCTTTTGACCAAAATGCCCAGGCATCTGTCGACCACCAGAATTGGGATCATCCGCTTTAGCATATGCCTGCATCATTAAATCTTTCGCAGTCATTCCAAAAGCTAATACAACACCTACATCACGATAGTATGGCAGTGCAAAGTCCTTCTGTCTATCTAGCGCAAATGATGCACCGACTTGGCCTGCTTCTTGTCCTTGACAAGAAACCACAAACGGAATCTTCCCTGCACGGTTTAATAACCACATTCTTTCATCAATTCGCCTCGCCAAAAGCATCGTACGGTACATATCTAGTACTTGCTCATCTGTTAACCCTAATCGACCATGTCTTTGTTCGGCCACCTTGTTCAGCTTATCTACTTTAACCATGAATTTTCCTCCCTTCGACTGCTAATGCAGCTTCTCCTATCGCTTCTGATAAGGATGGATGTGGATGAATACTCTGTCCAATTTCCCATGGTGTCGCATCCAATATCATCGCTAATCCTGCTTCAGAAATCATATCAGTAACATGTGTGCCTATCATATGAACTCCAAGTAAGTCATTTGTATTTTTGTCGGATATAATCTTAACAAAACCATCCGTATCACCATGTACAAGTGCTTTTCCTATTGATTTAAATGATACTTTCCCACTTTTTATTGTATATCCCTGATCGATTGCTTGCTGTTCTGTTAGTCCTACGCTCGCTATTTCTGGATGCGAATAAATACACGTTGGAATATTTCGATAATTGACAGTAAGAGGTTTTTGCTCTGACATATGTTCTACTGCAACAACACCTTCATGCGATGCAACATGTGCAAGTTGCATACCGCCAATAACATCCCCAATTGCATAAATATGAGATTCTTTCGTTTGATAGAATTGGTTTACTTCTATACATCCTTGTTTATCCACTTTAATTTCAGTATTCTCCAAACCTAAGTGTTTGGAATTGGCAACTCTTCCAATTGATAAAAGTAATTTATCTGCTGTAAGAACTTTTCTTTCTTGTTTGTGTTCTACTTCGACCTCTATATTAGAACTTCTTTTGATAGTTTCTGGGAGCAACGTTGCATTGGTGATAATCTTTATTCCTTTTTTCTTTAATAGTCTCGTAATTTCCTTCGATATTTCCAAATCCTCTGAGGGTAGGATTCTATCTGCAAACTCAACGACAGTTACATTGACTTGAAAATCAGCTAACATAGATGCCCATTCAATCCCAATGACCCCTCCACCAACGATTATCATTGAATTGGGTAGTTGTTCCATAGTTAAGGCATGGTCTGAAGTAAGAATAAGCTCACCGTCCAGTTCCACTCCATCTATCTCCCGTGGCTTTGATCCAGTTGCTATTAATAGGTTTCTAGAAATAAGCATTTCGTTTTCCTCGCCACTTTCAAACTCAACAGAAACCGTTCCAGCATTGGGAGAAAATATAGAAGGACCTAGTACTCTTCCAAAGCCTTCATATATATCAATTTTGCCCTTTTTCATTAAGCCTAAAACACCTTTATGTAAATGATCAACTATCGTTTCTTTACGTTCTTGTACTTTAGCAAAATTGATCAATGGTGTTTCAATATCAATACCATAATCACTAGCTTCTTTTGTTTGTCGGTATACTTCTGCGGAACGCAATAATGCTTTTGATGGGATACATCCTTTATGTAAACAAGTTCCACCAAGCTTTTCGCGCTCAACAATCGCAGTTTTTAGTCCTAGCTGCGATGCACGTATTGCAGCTACATAACCACCAGTACCTCCGCCTAAAATAACTAAATCATATTCCTGTGCCACTAGAACTTCCTCCCTTCTATAAATCAATGTACTGTTTAGGTAATTCTTCGCCTTTAAGTACACGTAATGTTCCAAACGCTAATGCCTGTAATTCATTTTCACCAGGATAAGTTAAAACGTCTGCAATCCATTTTACTCTATTTGATATCAATTCAACAAAATTCTTATGAAAAGCAATTCCTCCAGTGAGAACAATTCCATCAACATCTCCACCAAGTACTACACCCATGGCCCCTATTTCCTTAGCCACCTGATAAGCCATTGCTTGATAGATTTGTAGAGCAATATCACTCTTGTGTTCCATTAAACGCTCCACCTGGGTTAGATCATTAGTTTTCATATAAGCCATAAGTCCACCGTGACCAACGACTTTTTTCAATATCTCTTCACGCTTATATTCACCGGAATAACACAGTGAAATTAAATCCCCTGCAGGAACAGTTCCAGCTCGTTCTGGTGAAAAAGGACCGTCACCGTCAAATCCGTTGTTTACATCCACAACTTTCCCCTGTTTATGTGCACCAACTGTAATACCACCACCCATATGGGCGACAATTAAGTTCATTTCCGTATACGTTTTCCCTAAATCACTAGCAGCTTGCCTCGCAACAGATTTTTGGTTAAGTGCATGAAAAATGCTTTTCCTTTGAATCTCTGGAACACCTGAAATTCTTGCAATTGGTTCTAGCTCATCGACTACAACTGGATCAACAATATAGGCCTTTATATTTAATCCGACTGCAATTTCATGAGCAATAATTCCACCAAGATTTGATGCGTGATCACCGTTATAACCCATCTTTAAATCTTGTAGCATATAATCATTTACTAAGTATGTGCCACCTTGAATTGGTCGAATTAACCCACCTCGACCACAAACAGCGTTAATCTTAGAAAGGTTAAGACCTTCATCATGCAAAGTTTCTAGAATTTCTGATTTTCTGAGATTATATTGTTCCATCACTCGGTTGTATTCAGATAAATCTTCTAATTTATGTCTAACAACTTTTTCAAAGACACAATGTTCATTATCATAAACACCGATTTTAGTCATTGTTGAACTAGGGTTTATTACTAACACACGGAATTTTTCACGCAACACAATTAACCCCCACTACTCAAACGTTATCTTCTACTCAAAATATGTTGCTCATTAATTAAAAACTGGCTTCTTGATTGTTTCAAACTCTCGATTCGCTCTTCTGCCATCCGATCCGCCGCAACATAGGTTGGTAAATTATCACGTTTTGAAATTTCGAAAACACGAGCTAAATTGTCATAGATGGTTTCGACACGCTTTAATGCTCTTTCTTTGTTATATCCATTTAACTCATCTGCAATATTAATAACACCACCTGCATTAATAACAAAATCAGGAGCATAAAGGATTCCTTTTTCATGTAGAAGATCTCCATGCTTCGTTTCTTTTAGTTGATTGTTTGCAGCCCCTGCGACTATTTTTGCTTTTAACTGAGGAATTGTATCATCATTTATCGTTGCCCCTAACGCGCAAGGTGCATAAATATCGCATTCCACAGCATATATATCGTTTGGGTCAACAGCTTTGGCATTAAATGCATCTACCGCTCTACTAACTGCTTCCTTGTTTATATCCGTAACAACTAAATTCACACCTTCATTATGTAAATATTCACAAAGTTTAAAGGCTACATTTCCAACCCCTTGAACTGCAATTGTTTTACCTTCTAGGATATCGCTACCAAACATTTCTTTAGCAGCAGATTTAATTCCTTTAAATACACCATATGCCGTTACAGGAGATGGATTTCCAGAAGAACCAAACGCTGGTGAAATTCCAGTTACGTAATCTGTTTCCTCATGAATCAAATCCATATCGTATACAGTTGTTCCTACATCTTCTGCTGTGATGTAGCGGCCATTTAACCCTTGTATAAAACGTCCAAACGCTCTAAACATCGCTTCATTTTTATCCTTTTTCGGATCACCAATGATAACTGTTTTACCTCCGCCAAGGTTTAAGCCTGCCGCAGCATTTTTATAGGTCATGCCCTTCGCTAAGCGAAGAGCATCCTCGATAGCCTCTGCTTCTGATGCATACGTCCACATTCTCGTGCCACCTAGTGCAGGGCCCAACGTTGTATCATGTATTGCAATAATAGCCTTTAAACCTGAATACTTATCTTGGCAAAATAAAACTTGCTCATAATCATATTTCTCCATATAATTAAAAATTTCCATTTTGTTCCTCCTCAGATGAAATAATCGCTAATGCGATGGATAGTAATTTATTCTCAGCAGTATCCGATCGAGATGGCAACACAATCGGAACTTTTGCACCACATATAATAGAAGCAACTTTAGCATTGGCAAAATATATGAATGACTTGTATAAAGCATTACCTACCTCAATCGTTGGGACTAACAATATATCTGCTTGACCTGCAACTTCTGAATCAATTTTCTTCTGTTCTGACGCCTTTCTTGATACTGCCACATCAAAAGCCATTGGCCCATCAAAAATACAATTTTTTATTTCTCCTCGCATATATGATTCTTTTAAAGAAGCTGCATCGAGGGTAGCTTGCATAGAAGGGTTTACGGTTTCTATCGCTGTCATAGCGGCCACTTTTGGATTTTTAATACCTACTCTAGCAGCAACATCTACAGCATTTTTCAATATTTCTATTTTATCATTTAGACTTGGGGAGATGTTCATTGCCGCATCAGTTAGAAGCAGTAGTTTTTCTTGATTTGGAACCTCAAATATAGCAACCTGAGACAATATAGTTCCTAATCGTAATCCTAATTGCTTATCAAGCACTGATTTTAACAGTGATTTTGTTGGTAGATTTCCCTTCATTAACACGTGTGCTGTTCCATTATTTATGGATTTAATAGCTTCACGGACTGCTAATTGTTCTGATTCTATATTAATAATAGTTATTTCCTTCTGGTATAAATCTAAACTTACAGACTTAGCAATTTCCTCCATATCACTTTTATTACCATAGAGTCTGAAGTTGGCTATTTCAAGCGTTAATCCATGCTTAACTGCTAGCAACACCGATTCATCAGCTGCCTGGGCTATTGCGACTGTTTTTTTATTATTCCTATCTATTTTGTTCAATAAGAGATGCAGATATTTCATTTAGACCCTCCATGGGGTAGTTTCTCTAGTTCCTCTGCTTACACTGTTTTAAATTAAATTAATATTAAATATTATTCTTCATACTCTCTCGAGAAATTCCATATTTATTAGCTTTATAGTATAAACTTCTTATTGAAATACCTAATGCTTGTGCTGTTTTTGTTTTATTATAATTATGTATTTTTAACGACATTTCAATTACTTGCTTTTCATGAGCATCAAGTGATTGTTGCAATGTTCTATTTTTGAAATTCAGGTAATCCCCAGATTTCACTTCTTGATTATAATAACCTTCTGAAACCTTTAACGCTGGTACATGATTGAATTGAATAATATCTTCATCCATATCCATATTAATCATCGCTCTACTTATTACATTTTCAAGTTCACGAATATTACCTGGCCAATCATATGCTCTTAAGTAATCGAGTGCTCTATCTTCGACCGTTTTAACATTTCTTCCATAAGCTTGATTTATTTTATGAATAAAATCGTTTATTAACTCTTCTAAGTCATCCATTCTTTCCCTAAGGGATGGAACATAAATTGGCAAGCGATTTAAGCGATAATACAAATCTTTTTTAAATTTTCCATTCATTATTGCTTTTTCTAAATTAACATTCGTTGCTGTTATTATTCGCACATCTATTGGAATTGGTTTTGTGCTACCCACTCTAACTATTTCGCTTTCTTCTATTACACGTAATAGCTTTGCTTGCATACTAAGTGATAACCCACCGATTTCATCTAAAAACACACTACCGTAATTCGCTTCTTCAAAATAACCTGTTTCACCACCAAGCTTGGCACCTGAAAACGCACCATCTTCATAGCCAAACAATTGACATTCTAGCATTGTTTCAGAAGTCGCAGCGCAATTAACACGAATAAACTTATTATGCCTGCGGTTACTTTGATTATGAATGGCATGTGCAAAAAGTTCTTTGCCTGTCCCCGACTCCCCGCGCAAAAGTACTATAGCGGGTGTTTTTGCACCCACTTTGGCTTGCTCTATAGCTAAAATCATCTCAGAAGATAAACCAATAATGTCATCAAACGTATATTTCGCTTCTAAGTTTCGAATGATTTTTCTTGCTCTTCTTAATTCACTTGTCAGGGATTGTATTTCAGACATATCATGAAGAATACCAACGCTTCCTTTTAACTTTCCATCAACTATAATTGGTGCGACATTGACAATCACATCTTTGTTTAAAGGTCCCACCTTCATTCGCACACCTCGAACAGCTCTTCTTGTTTGAAGTACTTTTATATGCATACTTTCTCCCTCAACAATATCAACAGAGGCATGTTTTCCAACTATATCTTTTTCTCCCATACCAGTAATACGTGTATATGCTGGATTAACCATAATACCGTAACCTTGTTCATCAACAACGCTTATTGCTTCTTCAGAAGAGTGAAAAATCGCTTCTAACATCTTTTTCACTTCTTTTAAACCTGTTACTTTTTCAGCTAGTTCAGCCACTTCAGTAATGTCTCTAAATATTGAAAATGCACCTTTAAGGTTGTGATCTGTATCAATTATCGGAATTCTCGTAGAAATAATCTGTTTTCCATTTTCTAATTTAAGTTTTTTATTTACTTCTTTCTGCCTCGTCCTTAATATTTCCGGTAGTCTTGTTTGATCAATGATTTTTCGGACTGGTTGTGAGATAAAATCCCTTTTTGCTACACCTACTATCTCTTCTGCTCTCTTATTAACAAAAGTTACCTTTTCATTGTCATCTACGACAATCATACCTTCATGTATATTATTTAAAATTAAATCTTGCTTTACTGTTTGTAACTTTAACTTATGTAATAATTGTTCTTTTTCTTCTAAAAGTTCTACTGTCAGATAAGCTATGGATCCTGTAAGAACAATTGTATCCTCTGTTTTCACAGCCATAATTTGCTCATATACCTCATTAGTTCCCGTAGCATCTATGGCAATATCTATATCATTATATATCCAGTCAAGCCATTTTTCACCTACTGTAACGTGATAATCTTTTGCAATTTTTAATCCTGGTGCGGATAAGTCTATATCAATAATAGCTACGATATTCATTCGTTTCGATGCTTGCATTAGCTTAAGCAATGCAGTCCCGCCATTTCCGGCACCAATAATCAATACACGCTTCACTCATATCACATCCTGCATATTTTTGCATAAACTCATTTTATACTTTACTGCACAATTTGGCAAGGTATGCTCATTTTGTGCAAAAAACACATTACTATTATCAAGAATCTATCTTGTTTTCAATATGTAATTGCTTTGCTATACTACAATGGTGAGAGGAGAAGATAATAACAATGAGATTACTCGCTTTAATTATAATAGTAATACCCGGTCTTATTGCTGTATTGGGAGTTAAACTGATGCGTGATGCTTTGTTTGGAGAATTTTTCTTTCTGTTTTTTCATTCAATCATACAATTTATATTTGGATTATTTATTTTCTTAGCAGGATTAGCCTTTATTGGAGGTTTTATTTTACATAGGGACCGTAAGAGAAACCTGACAAAAGGAAGATTTAGTAGAAATAGAAAAGACTAGTTCATTAATATGAACTAGTCTTTTCTATTTTCATTCAAAAAATGCTTTATAAAGTGATTTTACAGCTGCATCAACACCAGTTGATTTAATACCAAACATCATGGATACTTCAGATGAGCCCTGGTTCATCATCTCTAAATTTACATTTGCTTTAGAAAAAGCAGCAGTAGCTTTTTCAGCAATACCAACTGTACTGTTCATACCTTCACCAACAATCATTACTAAAGCAAGATCTCTTTCAATGTAAACCATATCAGGGTCTAATTCATTTTCTATCCGTTCGATAACTTTTTGCTCTTTATCTTTCGGTAATTGACTTTCTCTTATAATTACGGACATGTCATCAATACCCGATGGAGTGTGCTCAAATGAAATACATTCATCTTCTAAGATATTTAATAACTTACGCCCAAATCCTAATTCTCTATTCATCAAATATTTACTTACATATAAACTTAAGAACCCCGTATCACTGGCTATACCCACTACTGGATTTTCACTCGTTTCCTTTTTAGAAACAATAATTGTTCCTAAGCCTGTCGGATTGTTTGTATTTTTAATGCAAACGGGAATACTTGCTTTAAATGCTGGTATTAATGCTTCATCATGGAAGACAGAAAATCCTGCATAGGAAAGTTCACGCATTTCTTTATAAGTAAGAGATGTAATTTCTTTAGGGTTTTCTACAATAGTTGGATTCACGCAGTAAACAGAATCTACGTCTGTAAAATTCTCATATAAATCCGCTTGAACTCCCGCTGCAACAATTGACCCTGAAATATCAGAACCACCTCTTGAGAAAGTAACTAATCGGCCTTGCTTACTATAGCCAAAGAAACCTGGTATTACAACAATCTCATTTCGGTCTCTCAATCTTAATAAGTGGTCAAAGCTTTCGTCCAACAATTGCGCATTACCAGGTTCATCACTTACAATAATCCCGGCATCTTTCGGATTCAGATATGTCGCCTCAACACCTAATGACTTCAGATATTCACTAAGTACCTTTGCTAACGAATCTTCTCCGATAGCTTTTATTGCATCCATCTTCAACTCATCACTATAATCGGATGTTAATGTCATCTCAACATCTTGTTTAATTTCTGTTAATACCTGATCAGATAATTCAAGTTTGCTTGTAATATCTCTAAATCGGGCAATTACTTGTGCTAAATGATTATCATATGGTTGGTTGGATTGATACGCTTCACCAAGTGCTATTAATAAATCAGTTACTTTAGTATCTTCTTTAGATCTTTTTCCAGGAGCAGAGACGACAATCGCCTTCCTATCTGGATCATCCATAATAATATTAGCTACTTTTCTTAACTGCTCAGCACTAGCTACTGAACTTCCACCGAATTTTGCTACTTTCATTTTATAACCTCTCCATTTATAAGTTTTATGTACAATTCAAAATATTAACATACTTCGTTAAATATTGTTATTAAGAAGGACACGCTTAATGTATAATATCTAGAAGCATTCTTGCGTTTTTCTGCCATTATACTATTGTGATAATTCATTTTATCACTTTATGCTCAAAAATAGAATAAAAAAAGCCTTGATATCAAATCAAGACCCTTTCCATTCTATTTAGTAATAAACATTTGCGTCCAATAATTACCATCTTTAACATACCCAACACCTATATGTGTTAGCTCAGGAGTTAGTATGTTCTTACGATGGCCTGGGCTATCCATCCAAGCATTTACTACCTCTTGAGGAGTACGTTGACCTCTGGCAATATTTTCAGCTGCTTTTCTGTAAGTAATACCAAAATTTTTCATCATAGTAAAAGGAGACCCATACGTTGGACTATCATGCGCAAAATATTTACGGTCATGCATGTCCTGCGATTTATATCTGGCTACACGTGATAACTCCCAATCAGGTTTTAATGCAGAAAGACCATGTTTTGCACGTTCTTGGTTCGTCAATTGAATAACTTGATGTTCCGTGTGCTTAATTTGATCAATATTAGGAATGTTAAGTTTTTGATTTGGGTAAATCAGATTGGCATTTTCCACTTGAGGATTTGCTTCGATTATCTCAGTAACCCCAATTTGATATTTCATCGCAATCTTCCACATACTATCCCCTGGTTGAACTGTATAAGTATCTGCTGCTGTTACTGTAAATGGTACAAATACAAATAACAATAAAGCTAAAAACAATGTTTTTTTCATTTTATCATCCTCCTATAATGATAAAATCCCTCGAACGGAAGCTTTTATTCGTACTAGATAAAATAATTTTCGATTAATTTATTTTTACTTTAATTGTCTTTTCCCATATCCACCGTTAAGGAATTGTTTTGGTCGTTTACATAGGCATAAAAAATACTTTTTATAGAAGTAATTCCTTTCGATTCTAATTCTTGTTTCAACCACAATTCATCTTTATTAATCAATGACAAATTATTATGTTGTACTTTACCTTGAATAACCATCGACAATGGTAGTCCTTTATACTTAGTTGATATGTTTAAATGTTTTGGTGTAACTGGGCTTACGTCCTGACTAATAATGATGCTTATTTTTCCATTAGGTTCTAATAACGCATAATCAATATCTTTTATATCTGGATTTCCCTCAGAACGAATACTTGATAAAAGTTCAGATAAAGAATATAAACTTCGCTTTAAATTTTTCTTAATTACTTTTCCGTGTTTAATAAGAATAATCGGCTCACCTATAATCATTTGACTAATAGGTTGAATAAGACTTAATCGGGCCACAATTAAATAAACGAAACCTATTACTACAATATTTAAAACTGAATGTATAAAACTTAAAATCTCAACCGAACTAAATGCTGAATAAGATAAAAAAACGATTGTTAATAAATCATAAGAGGTCCACTGTGACATTAAAGATTTCCCTAAAAGTCGCATAACTATAAATATTAATAAAAATAAACTGACTAACTTTATTAATTCAATTACCATTCAGTTTACCCCGCAATCTATTCTCAAACTTATTTATCTATATTTTCCAACCGCTTGTTTCCCTATTCATAATTAACTAAAAAACCTCTTCATTCATCATGATAATTATCAAAATGAACGAAGAGGTTTTATTTTTCTAATTAAGAAAAGAAGTTTAACTAACTTGCACGGTGATCTAACCGCAAACGATCAGCAACCATCGCAATAAATTCTGAATTTGTTGGTTTTGCTTTTGAAATACTTACAGTATAACCAAATAAGGATGAAATTGAATCCATATTACCACGACTCCAAGCAACTTCTATTGCATGTCGGATAGCACGTTCCACACGTGATGCTGTCGTATTAAACTTTTTAGCAATGTCTGGATAAAGCACTTTTGTAATTGAACCAAGTAGTTCAATATCATTATAGACCATCGTTATTGCTTCTCTTAAGTACATATACCCTTTAATATGTGCTGGTACTCCAATTTCATGAATAATATGAGTTATATTTGCTTCTAAATCACGTTTATGATTTTCTTTTGAGTTTTTTTGCTTAAGTCCTTTACTACCCATTACTGATTTAGCACCGTGAACCTGTCTGATTTGCTCTCCTAAACTTTCTAGATCGAAAGGTTTTAAAATGAAATAAGAAGCACCTAAATCAACTGCTTTTTTCGTGACTTCTTCTTGGCCGAAAGCAGTTAGCATGATTACATTTGGATTTTTAGCTCTTTCTTGTTGCTTTACTTTTCCTAATACCGCTAACCCATCAATGTGCGGCATAATAATATCAAGAACCAAAACATCTGGTTCGATCTCATCTAGTAATTCCAGACACTCTTTCCCATTATAAGCGGTGCCGATGATCTCAATATCCGCTTGATCATCAAAATACTCCTCCATAAGCTGAATTAACTCTCGGTTGTCATCGACTAAACAAACTTTAATTTTTTCCACATTCAGTTCCTCCTTAACGTATTCCACCTGTTCCACGATACAATTTCGACACAAGTTCGAAAAATCCTTCTTTTCCGGAAAAAACTTTATATTTTTTTCAATTTGCTTTACTTTTCTTTAATTTACATAGTATTTCGATGTTTTATGACAAAAAAATAATACAATTTCACGCTATTGTCGAAAAATCTTTATATTTATTGTATCATAATTATTTATCACGTACATTTAATTTTAGTAAAAAATAACAATTAATAATAAAAACTATTTTAAAGATACTATAAATGACATTTTCCTAAGAAAAGCGCAGGGCACCATCGAAACAGAAAAAAAATCGGTTTCTGCGATGTATTTTTTTGTACTCAACTAAGGCATTTAAAATGAACATCTCCGAAATTCATAATAACATCTTAGTTCCTAAAAAAACTCTTATCAGAAATCTGATAAGAGTTTGATCGTATTAGCTAGCCTCTTGTTTTTCTTCCTTGTAAATATCAATTCCAGCTTCATTTAACATCCATTCAATATGGACACCGTAGCCTGACGTTGGATCGTTCACAAATACATGCGTTACTGCTCCGATTACTTTACCATCT
Organism: Aquibacillus rhizosphaerae; assembly: GCF_030282825.1. Taxonomy (GTDB): domain Bacteria; phylum Bacillota; class Bacilli; order Bacillales; family Amphibacillaceae; genus Aquibacillus_C; species Aquibacillus_C rhizosphaerae. Next base: position 180,368 of record NZ_JASTZU010000041.1, on the reverse strand, counting down.
TGAATAATTGGACTACCACTCATTCCTTGTACAATACCACCTGTTTTATCAAGAAGTTCTTTGTCTGTTATTTTGACAATCATACCCTTGGTTGCTGGGAATTTTTGTTGTACACTATTTACAATCTTCACATCAAATTCTTCTACTTCTTCACCTTCAACTACAGTAAGAATTTTTGCAGGTCCTTCTTTCACTTCATGTGGCAATGCGATTGGCATTGGCTTATCCATTTGTCCGTTATTTATTTGTTTATCCAATTTACCAAAAACGCCAAATGGGCTATTTTTAGTTATATTACCTATTTGATTTTCACCTGAAGAGAACTCAGCTTGCTTTTCTCCAGGAGTTCCATTGCTACCTTTATCAATCGACTTTATATTTGACCTAACAATTGTACCATTGTTGATTTCTATTGGCTTTCTTGTATCCATATCGGATATAACATGACCTAAAGCACCGTATTTCTTTGATTTTGGTTCATAAAAAGTCATCGTACCAATCCCTGCTGCAGAGTCTCTAATATATAACCCAATTCTGTAGCTATCATCTTTTGAGTCCAAATAGGGTTTTAATTGAGTTTTAAATGTCTCCTCATCTCTCTTTACTTCCACTGTAAGTTCATTACCATTTTCACCAGCCTTATCTACATATGGCGTAACTTCTTTCATGTTATTAATCTTTTCTCCATTAATACTTAGTAACGTATCACCCACTTGAATATCTGCATCCTCTCCTGGAGAAACTTTTCCATCACTTGTATCTACTAAGTGATGCCCTACAACTAACACACCTAAGGTTTGAAGATTTACACCTATTGATTGGCCACCAGGGATTATCTTAAAGTCATCAAGTACATCAACGTTTACTCTTTTTATTGGAATTCCTGCCATCTCATATACAATATCACTTTTACCGCTTGTTAATGTTCGAAATTCTGAGGCATCAATTGCCTCAATTACTTCATCTGATTCGCTATTATTGACTTGAACGCTACTACCCATAGCAGGAAGAGTTAATGTTTCATTTGTATTATTAAACGTAGTAATTTGATTCGGTAAAGAAAGATACGTCTGAATTGGTGTTATAAATGGAATACAAAGGAAAGCAACAAGGAGTATTATTCCTAGTCCATTTCTAATTACGTTATTTTTCATTATTTCACTCTCCTCGTTCCTAACCCATATTTTATTTGTGTACTCCTAATTTGACCTTAGAAGGCAGTTTTTAAACCAAGCAAAGATGAGAAAATAGGGTTATCTTTTCCTGTTGAATATCTCTGTTTTCTTTGTATAATTGCTTAATTTGCAGATGCTATACCCGAATCAGTAACTGTTGATAATATATAATGCAACATTTTTAGTGTTTCCTTTTAAGATTTAATAATAAGGTTAATTTTTAGCTGAAATACAAAAAAACCTTGCCCAGAGCAATGGGAAGGTTTTTTAGGACTTTTTATATTCTTCTGCTAAATCAATTAGTTCACGTGCATGTTCTTTTGATGTTTCAGTCAATTCCGTACCAGTAATCATTCTACCTATTTCCTCGACTCGCAATTCTTTTGCCAACTGTTCCACCGTTGTACTTGTCCTTTTATTGGTTACATGCTTCTCAATTAACAAATGCGTATCAGCCATTGAAGCAACTTGCGGCAAATGTGTTATACATAATACCTGAGAACCAGTTGAAATACTATAAATTTTCTCAGCAATCGCTTGGGCTACTCTTCCACTGACACCGGTATCTACTTCATCGAAAATAACGCTCGTTACTCGTTGATGTTTAGCAAATATCTTTTTTAAAGCTAACATAATTCGTGATAGCTCCCCACCAGATGCAACCTTGTTTATCTCTTTAAGTGGCTCGCCGGGATTGGTTGTAATTAAAAATTTAATGTTATCAAAACCAGTTGGTGTTAGACTTACTGGCATCCCCTCAAATTCCGGATCGTCTTGAGAACCCTTTTTGTTTGACATATTGACATCAAAGGATGCTTTTTCTAAATATAAGTCCTTTAATTCTTTATGAATTTCTTTTATTAATAACACAGAAGCTTTTTTTCGTAAGTCATGTAATTGTTTTGCTTCTAATAAAGCGTCTTTCCCAATATCAATGAGTTCTTGATGCATTTTTAATAAATGCGAGTCTCTATTTTGAATTTCATCGATTTCTTCTTCTATTCGAGCTGAATACTCGAGCATGTCAGCAACTGTTTGACCATACTTTTTTTTCAATCGACTGATTTCATTTAATCTACCTTCCAAGTAGTTTAGTCGATCCGGATCAAATTCTAGTCCATCAAGGTAATTTCTTAACTCATACGATAATTCCTCAATAAGGAAATAATGGTTTGAAAATGATTCTTTTTTTTCAACCATGTTTTCATCGTACTCACCAGCTAACTCTATCCCGTTTAAAGCTAATGACAACCAATCTAATCCTTTTTGTTCTCCATGTAAAGCATTATAGGCGTCATTTATGCCATTATAAATTTTTTCATAATTAAAAAGCTTTAGACGTTCTTCTGCTAATTGTTCATCTTCATTAGGCGATAGATCAGCTTCTATAAGTTCATTTAGTTGAAATTGCAGTAAATCTAATCGTTGAGCCATTTCTTGTTCATTTTCACTTAGTTGCTTATATCGTTTCCTTAAAGAATTTAATTTATTATAATAAGTTAAATAGTCATCTCTCACTTGATCAATGGTATCTTTTTTATACAAATCCAATAATTCAATATGACGATCAGTATCCATCAATGATTGCGTCTCATGTTGGCTATGGATATCAATCAGTGTTTTTCCAAACTCTTTTAGAATTGCTAATGTAACCAACTTACCATTTACACGACAAATACTTTTGCCATTAGCTGTTATAGTTCGATTTAGCACAACCATTCCGTCTTCTTCAATTTCAATACCATACGATTTACCCTTTTTATATATTGGATGTGATCCATCTTCTACAATAAAAAGTCCTTCTAAGTTTGCCTTGCTTGTTCCATATCGAACAAACTCCACCGAACCACGACCACCTGCTAACAGCTCAACAGCATCAATTATTATTGATTTTCCTGCACCAGTTTCTCCTGTTAAAACTGTTAAACCGTCATTAAAAGTAATTGTAATTTCGTCTATAATAGCAAAATCCTTAATGGAAAGTTCCGTTAACACGTCATTCCACCCCAATCTACTAATAAAATTATGAAATTTATAACATTGCTAATAACTGTTCTTTAATTCTTTCATTATCGCCTTCCTCGCGACATATAATTAGTATTGTATCATCACCGCAAATGGTTCCAATAATTTCATTCCAATCTAAATTGTCAATTAACGCACCTAAAGCATTTGCATTTCCTGGTAATGTTTTCAATACGATGAAATGACCAGCTGTATCGATTCGGACAAACGCATCCATCATTAATCTTCTTAACTTCTCTAATGGATTAAAACGCTGATCAGCAGGTAAGCTATATTTATACCTACCATCAATCATTGGGACCTTAACAAGATGTAATTCCTTAATGTCTCTTGATACAGTTGCTTGTGTCACGTTATACCCAAGATTTCTTAGTTCTTCAACCAAATCATCTTGGGTTTCTATTTCGTTATCTGTTATTAACTCACGAATTTTAATATGTCGTTGTCCTTTGTTCATATTTAATCCCTCCTTTTAAATGGAACTGCGGTTAAAAAACGAGTGCATGATAAAATTGAGCTACAAAATGGTGCAGCCCAATGAAATTACGATTTGTTTTGTTTGTGTATTTTATGTGCTTCATCGACTACCTTATCAATTTCAACAGGAAACTCTGTATTTCCTTCTTCATCTAACTCATTCCAATGCAAAAGAGCTAAAAATTCAATATTTCCATCTCCACCAGTAATTGGAGAATAAGTCAAGTCTTTAACCTGATACCCAAGACTTATTGCAAATGTTAAAATATTAGTTAAAACTTGTGCGTGAATCTTTCGGTCACGGACAATTCCCTTTTTACCAACTTGGTCTCTTCCTGCTTCAAATTGCGGTTTAATTAAAGCAACGATATTACTTTCGTTCTTCAACAATTGATTTAAGACAGGTAGAATTAATTTTAAAGAAATAAAAGATACATCTATCGACGCAAAATCAGGTTGTCCAGACTCTAACATATCCGGAGTAACATAGCGAAAGTTGGTTCTTTCCATAACCACTACTCGATCATCGTTTCGTAGTTTCCAATCCAATTGGTTATAACCTACATCGACAGCGTAACTTAACTTAACTCCATTTTGTAAAGCACAGTCAGTGAAACCGCCAGTAGAGGATCCAACATCTATCATTGTTTTTCCAGTAATATCTAGTTTAAACAGCTTTAATGCCTTTTCTAACTTAAGACCGCCTCTCCCAACATAAGGAATCAATTTTCCTTTAACAGTTAGAGGAATGTCGTCATCTACCTTCATCCCAGGTTTATCTAGACGGACTTGGTCTGAAAAGACTAATCCCGCCATTATTGATCGTTTTGCTTTTTCGCGAGTCTCGATTAGATCCCTTTCAACTAGCAGAATATCGAGCCTAGTTTTTTTACTCATAACTCAATCATGTCCTCTTTTGTTTACTTGGAAGCATTTGTTGAACAGTTTCAACTACAATCTCTTTTGTTAAACCAATTTCTTCTAAGAGTTCTTCTACTTTACCATGCTCAATAAAATGATCAGGAATGCCCATTCTGCGAATATTATTCAGGGTATATAGATTAGCTTCTGCAAATTCTAAAATAGCACTACCAAATCCACCTTGTAAGACAGTTTCTTCAAGTGTAAGTATTGGCATATCACTAGACATTATGTCATGTAGCATGTCCTCATCTAATGGCTTAATAAAACGTGCGTTCACTACTCTTACAGAATAACCTTGTTTTTTTAATTGCTCACTAGCTTCTAAGGCCATTCCTATTGTCGTGCCAAACGTTAATATAACAGCGTCTGTTCCTTCTTCTAAAACTTCCCAAGATCCAATAGGAATTGTAGACAATATATCATCCATTGGAACACCTAGTGCATTTCCCCGTGCAAACCTAACAGCAATTGGACCATCATCATACTGAATTGCTGTATTTACCATGTGCTGACACTCGTTTTCATCTTTAGGCATCATAATTACCATGTTAGGCATATGTCTTAAAAATGAAATATCATATACGCCTTGGTGTGTTTCACCATCCGCCCCTACTAAACCGGAACGATCAATACCAAATGCAACATTCAAGTTTTGTCTACATACATCATGTAGCAATTGATCATACGCACGCTGTAGAAAAGTTGAATAAATAGCTAAAAATGGCTTCAATCCTTGCGTTGCCATTCCAGCTGACATCGTTGTAGCATGTTGTTCAGCAATACCCACATCAAATAATCGATCAGGGAATTCTAATTGAAACTTGTCTAATTTTGAACCTAAAATCATAGCAGGAGTGACAACAGTTAGACGTTTATCTTCCCTAGCAATCTTTTGTAATGTACCACTTACAACAGAGCTCCAAGCAGGTGGAGCATTTAATGGTGTGATTTTTTCCCCAGAATCTATTTTATAAGGTCCTACACCATGCCATTTATCTTTTATATCTGCTTCTGCTGGTCGATACCCTTTTCCTTTTTGCGTAATAACATGAATAAGCACTGGTCCATCCGTCTTTTTTGCATACTGTAAATTTTCTTGAAGCGCGCTAAAATCATGTCCATCCACTGGTCCATAATACGTGAAACCAAACTCTTCAAAAAGCATGCCGGGTATCATGAAATATTTCATACTATCTTTGACACGCTCAGCCGTGTGAGCAAGTTTTCCACCAACTGCCGGAATCTTTTTCAATAACCATTCCAACTCATCTTTAACACGATTGTACTTTCCTGCACTTCTCATCCTACCTAAAGCATTGTGAAGTGCTCCAACATTGTTAGCAATCGACATTTCATTGTCGTTAAGTATCACGATAATATTCTTCTTTTCATGACCAATATGGTTTAATGCTTCTAGTGCCATCCCACCTGTTAAAGCACCATCACCAATGATTGGAACTATATAATTACTGTCCCCTTTAATATCCCGAGCAATTGTCATCCCCATTGCTGCTGATAAAGAAGTAGAACTATGCCCGGCTTCCCAAACATCATGTTCACTTTCACTCATTTTTGGGAAGCCGCATAAGCCTTTGAATTTTCTTAATGTTTCAAATTGACCAGACCTCCCAGTCAACATTTTATGAATATAAGACTGATGACCGACATCGAATATTAATTTGTCTTCCGGACTATTAAAATTCTTATGCAATGCCAACGTTAATTCCACTACACCTAAATTTGCTCCAAGATGCCCTCCTGTAACAGATAACTTCTCGATTAAAAATTGTCTAATTGTATAGGATAAAACTTCCAACTCTTCGTTAGTTAATGATTTTAAGAACGAAGGATTTTTAATTCTGGTAAGATCCATTGGGATTCCTCCCCTTTTAGTTTAATATCTATCTGTTTGTTCATTTACGTTTAATTTAATCTTTCTTCAATATCTTAATTTTAAATTTATCTTCTATGAAGGCAATCATTTTACCTACAAAAAAGATAATTTGTGTAGAAGCATGAATCGCCAGATACTTACCGATTGCTTTACCACCTACAGTTAAGGCAGCAATAAAACTCGTTAGGATTACAGATACAACGATTTGAAACGTGGAACCATCTCCATATCCAAACCCATTTGCTACTTGAAGCACAACAATAGCTGACGCAGTTCCACTAACAATACCAGATATATCCCCAATCACATCATTACAAAAACTGGCAAATCGGTCAGCATTTCTCACGATAATAATCGCTTGTTTGGAACCGCTTACCCTCTCCGCTGCCATTGCATGGAAAGGAACTTCATCTGCAGCAGTAGCTGCTATTCCTAACATATCAAAGAAAACACCAATAAATACGATTAAAAATACAATTAGTAATCCAGCAATCCAAATAACTTCTCCTAATAATGCTGAGGAGACTACTGAAAAAATAGCCGCTAACACAAACGTGATAACGGCAATACCTAAACTGAATTTTATCGACTTTTGTAATTGCGATTTAGACATTATTTTACCCCAAATATGAAAATATTTTACTATGTAAAAAGGAATGGTCATTTATTAGGTAAAAACTGCGGCTTAGGTCCAGTAGGTTTTCCCAGATGGGTACCGAATGTTGCCATTCTGGCGGTTCCCCTTTAAACCCATCTTAGCGTTGTTACCAACAGCTAGACTGGATTACCACTTAGTCCGCACTATAATCCCTAATAAATGTCCATTGGAACAGTCTAGGAGATTTCCTCAACAGCCCTTAACCGTTTCCTAGCCTCTTTTGCAGTGCTGATTTCATATGGCAGAAAAGCGCTTTAAGAAGTGGCCATCTTCTTCATGCACTTGTGACCATAATCCCCTCAAGCACCACTCAAGGCAGGCTACGCTACGAACAAGGATTCCCCATCCCAATTACGTAGGTTCATACCCCATTCCATAGCAACTCCTTGGCTAAGCAGTCACCACAGAGATGGGCCTCCGCGGAAGTAGGGTCCTCGCCCACATGCCTTTGTGGATCGCCCTACAACCTTAACTCCCAGCACCGACCCAAGGCTGGGCGCCTCAAGCCGGCACAAGGAACTTCATCGATGTGCCCTTTGGCGGATTTTTAGGCCCGCCTTCAGAAACGGAGGACTGACTAGAATACTGCACCATTCCTAATGTATAAATAATATAACACAGATAATCAGTTTACTCAATCACCCGGTTAATAATCGCGATTGCTCAAATAATCAGTTAATTCTTCTAAAAGTGAGTTCTTAATTCCTGCAGATTTAAGAGCTTCTTTTGCTTTTTGTACATATTTTTCTTTTTGCTCAATTGCTCCTTCTAGGCCAAGCAATTTTGGGTATGTGCTCTTGAAATTATTTTCATCACTACCTACAGGTTTTCCCATTAATTCTTGATCACCTGAAACGTCCAATATGTCGTCTTGCACTTGGAAAATCAAACCTAAGTAATAAGCAAAATCATTTATTGATTCCAGTTGATGTGTTGAAGCCCCACCAATATAGGCACCGCTAACAATTGCAAACTTTATTAATTGTCCTGTTTTCAGTAAATGTATCTCTTCTAAGTCTTCTAAAGATGTTTCAACTTTTTCTCCCTCAATATCCAAGATTTGACCTGCTACCATACCAGTTGGTCCACTTGCATTAGCCAGTTCTTGAATAAGAAAAACCTTTTGATCTGATGTTAATTGATTGTCTTCAGATATGACCGTAAAACTGTGTGTAAGTAGTCCATCTCCAGCTAATATAGCTGTTGCTTCGTCAAATTTACGATGATTAGTTGGTTTTCCTCTACGAAAATTATCATCATCCATTGCCGGTAAATCATCATGAATTAATGAATATGTATGTATCATTTCTAGTGCCACCGCTATCGTCATAACGGACTTATAATTTCCTCCGTACGATTCACAGCTAGCCATCATTAAGATTGGGCGTAACCTTTTCCCACCAGCTTCCATTGAATATAACATTGAATCTTTTAATTGAAGTGGTGCGTCCATTTGTTTTATCAAATTAGTTATTTCATCGTTAACAAACTTCTGCCGTTCCGTTAAATACTCCGTTAACGTATTCGTATTTTCCACCTATTCTTCCTCCTGAATTGAAAATGCTTGAAAGTCACCTTGCTCATTCACAATTTGTTCCATTTGCTTCTCGACGTTCGTTAACTTGTCGCTACAAACCTTAGACAAGTTCATTCCTTCTTGGTAATAATTGATAGCTTTTTCTAACGGAACTTCACCTTCTTCTAACTTATCAACAATTTCTTCTAATTTCTTCATCGCTTCTTCAAAAGATAGTTCATCTTTCTTTGTCATCTGTTTTCTCCTCCTCAACATCTAAAACTTGACAATCCAATATGCCATCAACAATATTCACCTTTATTTGGTCACCAGCTTGCACATGATCTATAGAGTTAACTACTTTTCCTTCTTTGGAGTAGGATATCGAATATCCTCTTTTCATTGTGTTTAAAGGATTTAATAAAGCAAGTTTCTCAAGAGTTGATGCAAATCTTTTTTCTTCATCTTTATATATTGCTTGAAATGCACGTTTACTTCTTAACTTTAATTGATTAATGTTTTCATTCAATTGATTGATTTGTCTCTCGGGGTGTTGTTGCATTAATCGTTTATGCAAAAACATCCATTGGGTCTGGTGTTGTTCTTGTGTACGCACCAGGGCTTTAGTTAAACGATCAACATTTTTATCTAATTCCTGTTCTTTTTGTTTAACTAATTGCTCTGGATAACGAAACGCATAGGACCTTTTCAGTTTCAATAACCGTTCATTTGACCTTGATACTTGTTCAGAGATGGAACGTTTAAGCGATCGTTCAAACGCTAAAATTCTGTCTTTAATTTCGTATTGAGAAGGCACTGCTATTTCCGCTGCAGCTGTTGGGGTTGCTGCTCTAATATCTGCGCTGAAATCACTTATAGTAAAGTCTGTCTCGTGACCTACAGCAGATATAATTGGGATACTGGAATCAGAAATGGATCTTGCTACGATTTCTTCGTTAAAACTCCACAGTTCTTCAATAGATCCTCCACCACGTCCAACAATTAATACATCAAACGTCTTCAAACGATTGGCAAACTGAATTGCTTTTACAATGGATGACGCAGCCTGATCCCCCTGGACTAATACAGGTATAATAGTTACTTTCACTATTGGATAACGGCGACGAATTGTAGTAATGATATCACGTACAGCTGCACCTGTAGGAGAAGTTACAACCCCTATATGAGTTGGATATTCAGGAATGGATTTTTTATTTGATTCATCAAATAACCCCTCTGCAGTCAACTTCTGTTTTAATTGTTCAAAAGCAAGATAGAGAGCACCAATCCCGTCTGGCTCCATCTGTTGAATATATAACTGGTATTGGCCTTGTGGTTCATAAATACTTACTTCACCTTTAATTAATATGTTCATCCCGTTTTCCGGCTTGAATTTTAAACTGCGATTATTCCCAGCAAACATGACTGCTTGAATTCTAGAATTATCATCTTTAATCGTCAAATACATATGACCACGACTATGGTGTTTAAAGTTTGATATTTCACCTTTCAACCACACTTCTTTTAAATGCTTATCTAATTCAAACTTTCGTTTCATATATCTTGTAAGTGCACTTACAGTTAAATATTTATCGTTCATCGAAACACACCCAAATCATTATAAGGTTTTGTATGATTGCTTTTGGTCTTAAAGTTGGTGAAACTTTCTTGCTGATTTTATTGTGTTATGTAATAGCATTGTAATTGTCATTGGCCCAACGCCTTTAGGAACTGGTGTAATGTAAGCAGCTTTTGCTTTTGCCGATTCGAACTCAACATCGCCTGTTAATTTTCCATTTTCCTGTCTGTTTACACCAACATCTATAACTACTGCACCTTCTTTAATATCTTCACCAGATAAAAAGTGCGCTTTACCAACTGCAACAATTAAAATGTCAGCATCGATCGTATATTGTTTCATATTCTTTGTTCTTGAATGACAATAAGTCACCGTTGCATTTTCATTTAATAACAGTTGACCCACTGGTTTACCGACAATATTACTTCGACCTACAATAACAGCCTTCTTACCCTCAATCTCAATGTTCTTAGATTTTAGCATTGTTATAATACCAAACGGTGTACAAGGGAAAAAAGTATCTTTACCTGCAATCATACGACCAATATTTATTGGATGAAAACCGTCAACATCTTTTTCCGGACTGATTGCTTCAATGATTATTTGCTCGTTAATATGTTTTGGTAGTGGGAGTTGCACTAATATACCATGTACATTCTTATCAACATTCAAGTTATCAATAAGCTCTAACAGTTCTTTTTCAGAAGTACTGCTCGGCAGTTCTATTAAATTAGAATTAACCCCTACAAAATCACACGCTTTTTGTTTTCCACGTACATACGATTGCGAAGCAGGATCTTCTCCAATTAAAACTACTGTTAAACCTGGTACAATACCTTGTTGCCTTAAACTTGTTACCTCTTCACGCATTTCTTCACGCAAGCTTTCAGCTAACTCACTACCATAAATTACTTCTGCTACCATTTCTGATTTCCCCCTATTTAATCATTTTAGAAAGTACACCATTAATAAATTTAGCTGATTTTTCATCGCCATATATATGGGCTATTTCTAAAGCTTCATTTATAATTACACCTTGTGGAATTTCTTCTACACTATAGAACAGTTCATACGCTGCGATCCGTAGTAATGCTTTTTCCACAAATGCCAATCGAGAAAAGCTCCATTTTTCCAGATTCTCCTCTATCTTTTGATCGATAGCTTGTCTATTTTCTGTTACTCCGACTACGATATTTGTTAAAAACAAATCCTCTTCTTCTTCTTCCAATACTTGTTCAATTGCTTCTTGTGGCTCAATATCATTCATATCCATTTGAAAAAGAATTTGAAATGCTTTTTCTCTTGCTGTTCTTCTTTTCATCATTTTCAATCTCCTTATTAGCTCATATCTGTTTCAAATGATAACATTTTCCACAATGCAATGCTATATTCATGGTTATACTTAAATTCATCTACCTAATCAAAGTATTTGGTTCAATACGAAAAGCTCGGGGTGCCTGGCTCAACATAAGGCAATTAAGCTAGTCTGGAATTTTACCCACATAGAGGATTGACTCGGGTAGCGGCTGTAACTAAACGTGGCACATGCTAACAGTCAGTTATCCGCAAAATCTATACCAACCTATGCTACAAAAAAAGAGGCCGTAAAGAGACATATCGTCTCTTGGGCCCCTTTTTAAACAAGCTTATTCTTGTGATTCGCCCGTTTCTTCCTTCAAATCCATATGAACACCGACTACATGCACATTGATTTCATCAATTTCGAGTGAAGTCATGTTTTTCAATGCTTGGCGAATATTAGTCTGTATTTTTTGTGCGACTTCAGGGATTCTAACACCGTAATCAATAATTACAAACACATCAATTAAAACACCACTATTGGTTAATTCAACCTTTATGCCCTTACCATGAGTTTTCTTTCCTAATCGCTCTGCTACACCAGTAGCAAAGTTGCCTCTAGTATGGGATACACCAGCCACTTCAGTGGTAGCAATTCCAGCAATAACTTCAATAACTTCGGGAGCTATTTCTACTTTTCCTAGATTGGAATCCTCACTTACATTTAACAAAGAGTTCTCGCTCATTTGCATACACTCCTTTATATTTAAACAATTCAAAATTAATTGATTTAATGAAGGATAATTTTTTCCAAAAATTTCGTAAAAATATTTTAACCCACTTTAATACTAATCACTATCCATTATAGAATACTTTTCCAAAAATTTCGTATTAAAGTCTCCCTCAACAAAAACCGGATGCCTCATCACTCTGCTATGAAACGGAATTGTAGTAAAAACACCTTCAATAACAAATTCATCAAGGGCTCGTTTCATCCGATCAACGGCTTCTTTCCTAGTTGCACCATATGTAATTAATTTTGCAATCATTGAATCATAATACGGCGGTATCTTATAACCTGGATACGCCGCAGAATCAACTCTTACGCCAAAACCACCCGGTGCTAAATACATGCTAATTTCTCCTGGAGAGGGCATGAAATTTTTGAATGGATTCTCAGCATTAATTCTACACTCAATAGCCCATCCATTAAATTGTATCTCTTCTTGTGAAAATGAAAGTTTTTCATTATTTGCAATATTTATTTGTTCTTTAATCAGGTCAACACCAGTAACCATTTCTGTTACAGGATGTTCTACTTGAATTCTTGTATTCATTTCCATAAAGTAAAACGTTTCCTGTTTCTTATCAAAAATAAATTCAATAGTTCCTGCCCCTGAATAATCCACTGCTGCTGCTGCTTTCACTGCAGCATCACCCATCTTTTTACGCATTTGCGGATCAATCGCTGGTGACGGTGTCTCTTCGATTAATTTTTGTAGACGTCTTTGGACTGTGCAATCTCTTTCACCTAAATGGACAACATTACCGAAGTTATCAGCTAATACCTGAATTTCCACATGGCGAAAGTCCTCTATAAATTTCTCAATATACACTCCAGGATTTCCAAAAGCCTTTTCTGCTTCATTTTGTGTTACACGGATTCCTTTGATTAAGTCTTCTTCAGACCTAGCCACTCGAATGCCTTTTCCACCGCCTCCAGCAGTTGCTTTGATTATTACTGGATAACCAATTTCATTGGCAATTGCGATACCTTCTTGCTCATCATGTATAATGCCGTTTGAACCGGGTACTATTGGTACGCCAGCTTGTTTCATGGTCTCTCTTGCTACATCCTTGGTTCCCATTTTTTGTATTGCATATGGGCTTGGTCCGACAAAAATTATATTACATGCTTTACAGATCTCAGCAAAATCTGCATTTTCGGAAAGAAAACCGTATCCAGGATGGATAGCATCTACTTCTGTTAATGTTGCTACACTCATAATATTTGTGAAATTCAAATAACTATCTTTGCTATATTTAGGACCAATACAGTATGATTCATCTGCAAGTTGAACATGTAATGAGTCACTATCAGCTTCTGAATACACAGCCACTGTCTCGATATCTAGCTCTTTACAAGCACGAATGATTCGAACTGCTATTTCTCCCCGATTAGCAATCAAGATCTTCTTAATCACGTTGTCATCCCCTCACTCACACTGTCTTTACTCTAAATAATGGTTGGCCATATTCAACAAGCTCACCATTTCCAACTAAAACGTCCACAATTTCACCATCTATGTCCGCTTCAATTTCATTAAATAGCTTCATTGCTTCTACTATACATACTACTGTATCCTTATTAACCTTTTCACCATTTTTGACAAATACGTCTTTATCTGGTGACGGTGAACTATAAAATGTACCAACCATTGGTGATACAATTTCATGGTCATAGTTCTTTACTGTTTCTTTTTCTTCACTAAAATCACTATCTTCTTTAATAATCTGATGTCCATTGTTAGCTGTATCAACAGACGTAGTTGATGTAGTAACTACCGGATTTGACTTTTGAGGCATAGTTTCTACTTCGCCTTTATGTTTTTTAAGTGATAGTTTTGTTTCATTCGTTTCAAAAGTAAATTCATCAATAGATGATTCATCAATCCGTTTAATAAGTTCATGAATTTCATTAATTTTCAACATTCTTGCACCCCTCTGTATTTTGCATTTAATAACAGGTACTAATAACTCCTCTTAATATATTACGAAAAGGAAGCTAAAACTGCAACCTTTGCTTTTATATGATTTCTATTTTTCCCAACATTTAACCGTTGTACTTATAATAACACAGGTCAATTTCATAACAAAAAATATATTTTGTTATATCTAAAAAAGATTGTCACAGTATCAAAACTAATGATTAACCTTTAAAATATGCTTGTTACACTTTATATTGTTATACTTCATACGAAAATATATTTTTTTAGCGGTTTTCTAAAAGTTTGTTATTTGAGTCAATTTCATAATTACCTTATTCAGTCACCTACAACGATATATAGTTTGGAAATGGTTTTATACAACTATATATCGTTGTAGGTGACGACAAAATTGGTATTATGAAATTGATTAATTTGTGACAAATAACATATAAAGTCTGTACTAGAGCTGCGCCCCCGCTCCTCAAACAAAATCTATTTGCATAATCTTTCTTGTGATAGTTGATTTTTTAAATATGTTTCGTTATAGTACATGGAATTAAGGCCTAAATACCTCTAGCTCCTCCATCTTAGTGACTATAACACTTTCTAATCCAGGCAAATTCATGTTAAACTGCATATACACGCATCTCCTATCCCCTTTGATTTGTTTCTCGTCAATTCAAGTGTAAAGGATATAGGAGCTTGCGTGTTTTCTTATGCTTAATTTTTTTCATACCCCAACATATATAAAAGAACCTTATTTTTAAGCTCTAAAAAACTGACTCACAAGAATATAACCTTGCGAGCCAGTTTTTACTTTTTGTATTTTTTTACACTTTAACTAACCGGCTGGAATTTAACTTCAACTTTTACTTGACCAAATTTATCACTAACCATTTTCACAATGTTGTTAGCTTCTGTTTTAGATAGTTCATCAGCTTTGACTGTTACAAGAACATCTTCTCCTGTTGATTGAACTAAAACATCTTGGTAACCTTTTTCTGATTTTAGGGTTTGCTCTAAAATGTCTTCTTGGGTTGAAACAGTGTCAATCTGCTTGATTTTCTCATATGCTTCTTCTTTTTCATCAGAAGTAGTTGTGCTTGAAGCAAAAATTTCTTCTAATCTTTCTTTCTCCATGCTTCTTTCATCTTGTAATTCCATTCGGATTGTTGTAAATATTTCATCTGTTGCAGTTGAAGAAGTTACTTCCCCTTCTAACGGTTCTTCTCCTTCTGTAGTATCTTCCATTGCTTCATCGGTGTTCCCTTCTTCTAAACTAGTATCTTCTTCACCCAACTCTGTTGTGGCTGTTTGATCTTCTAAACCATCATTATTAATAAAAGCAAGGTCCTCCCCATTTGGTGAACTCATGTAATAAACACTTAACACAATCATTAGACTTAACATGGTCAATAACCACACCGTTTGTTTTTTTAACATTATTATTCCTCCCCTTTATTTTTAGGCATTACTGCTATTCTATGAGATGGGACATCTAGCACCCTTGATACAGCTTCTACTACCCATTGTTTTAGTTCTATATGGTCAACACCTTTAGCTACTACTAGTACACCTCTAACTTCAGGTTTTTTTGTCTGAACAATGAGTGGCACCTCTTTATCTCCTTGCCTTACGATAACCACATGTTGTTCTTCAGTAGAATCTTCCACATGTCTTTCTCCACCATTTTGATCTGTTTCTTCTGTGGTTTGAGTACCAATAATTAAATCCTTTTCAAACACTTTCTTTTCAGAAGAATCCAGATTCACCATTACTTCAACTTCTGATACCCCTGAGATTTTTTCCAATAGGTCTGTTAAATCCTTTTCATATTGTCCCTCTACTTGTTTTACTTCTTCGCTTTTCTCATCGTCATCTTTGCTAAGAAAAGTTTCCTCTTCACTACTTGATACATTATTATCAGATAGTGAAAGTGAATTATTATCCTCTGCTTGGCCTTGAAACATATTACTAACGATTAGAACAAGTAAACCAAGTAGTGCTATCACAAGGATATATCCCATTTTAGTTGTTTTTTTACCATCTTCTGTTTTAAATTTTAATTGAGAGAAAAATCTCTTTAATGGATTTTCCACTATACCCCTCCCTCCCATAGAATTGATATGTTTTGATCTTCTAGCTGCCAAGATTCATATAAATAAGACTCTATTTCTTCTACTTCGGGTTTCGGCTCGTCTTTTTGATTAGAATCTTCAACGGAGATAACAACTTCTTTGACTGTACCTTCTTCTTGCTCTTGTTCAGTTTCATTAAGTATAATGTTAATTGTTTCTAAGTTTTCCATATTAATTGTTGATTCTTCGTCTTCATTAAACTGAAATGTGATATCTACAATGCCTACACCATATTGTTCATTCAACCCCTCTTCCACTTGATTTTTCATTTGGACAGCCATCTCTTCTACAACATATGCATCTTGTGAGGCTTGTATTTCATTTTTCTTTAATTCTATTGAATTTTTCATATTTTCTTCCTGAAAAGAAGTGTCTAACTCAGGGATTGCCTTATTAACTAACTCTTGTACATCTACTTGGAACAAGTGAAATATTGGTTGTAAAAAAATAAGAATGAGTAGTAGACCAACAACCATGTCGATATATTTTTTCATGGAAGAGTTAGGCAAGATCAATTCAATAACCATGGCCAATAACAAAAACAGAATTATTTGTGTCACCCAATCTATTAATAAATCAACTGCTACCTCCCCCTTTATCTAAGCATTAATGTTAGATTACTTGAAGCTACTAAAATAACAATCGCTAAAAAGAACATGAATGAAACTACTAGTAATGCAGCAAATATATAAATAATGTGCTTACTTATAATTTCCATACATTTTATTACTGGACCATCTCCTATTGGCTGCAACAACGCGGAAGTTAACTTGTAAATAATGGCGATAACAAAAACTTTTATTGCCGGGAATAAAACAATTGCTAATAATATGACAACTCCAACAATCCCAACTGCGTTTTTTAACAATAAGGATGCACTTAATACTGTGTCAGTAGCATCTGTAAACATCCTTCCAACAACAGGAATAAAATTTCCTGTAACAAATTTTGCAGTTTTCATAGCAACACCGTCTTGAATAGCACTTGCAGCGCCCTGAACGGATATCACACCTAAAAAAATAGTTAAAAAAGCTCCAAGTAAACCTAATCCAATATTTTTTAATAAATTTGCTAATTGTGTTACTTTATAACCTTCACTTAACGTACTAACAATATTTAACAGTGCAGATAAAAAAAACAACGGAATTACAACCTTAGAGATAAGCAGTACACTTGTGTGAATTAAAAACACAATAATTGGGTGAAAAAATGATACTGCCATAAGATTCCCGAAAGAGGCCATCAGACCTAACATTAATGGGAGCAAGGCAATCATAAATCCGCTCATGGTTGATATCGTATCGTTCACATAAGAAGCGGCTAATTGAAAACTATTAAGTGCCAATACAATTAATACGAGATATATAATGGCATATGCCACTTTACTTACTGTTTTATTTTCAAATGAATTTTGTAATGTTTGTAAAATCATACAAAATAAAGTAAGCATAATTAAAGAACCCAATAACTTTCCATTCATAACCAATTCAAAAAATAAAAACTCTACAATTCCACTTATCCATTCTTTTACTGATAAGTTTTCTCTATTTTTAACAAACTCCAAAAATGTAGTCTTTTGTAGTCCTGGTAAGTAACCACCATACTCATTTACAACTTTATCCCAATAGTTTTTCACTTCACCAAATGATATATCATCAAAATTAAAACTCTGAGCTTCTATTTCATTACTCTGATCATTAGCTGCGGAAATCTGAAGAGGAAAAATCAAACAGAGAACGAATATTACAATTGCAGTACTTATCAATCTGTTCAGCTGCTTCATTCACTTAATCTTACTCCCTTCCATGTTAGGTCGGGATAAACCCTATAATGGTTTCAATAACTGCCGTCAATATCGGAACAGCTAAAACGAGAATCAACACTTTTCCCGCAAGTTCAATTTTAGCTGCTACAGCTGTTAAACCAGCATCCCTAACAATATGCGCCCCAAATTCTGCAATATAAGCAATTCCTATGATTTGTAGTATTGTTTCTATATACATTCCATTAACATTAGCTTTATCACCTAGATATTGAATTAACTGAAGTATCTCCGAAATATATTGAATAACTGTCACAAATATTGTTATCCCGGTTAGTAATATTAGAAAGAAAGCAAATGATGGCTTCTGCTCTTTAATTACAAGAACTAGCAAACTTGTTACAATCCCTATACTTACGATTTGTATTATTTCCATATCATTACCCCTGGAATAAAAAAACTGATTTAATTTCTTGAAAAAGATCTGAAATTCCATTTATTACAAATATAAGCACAATGATAAACCCTACTAAACTAGCGAACTGTGCATACTCTTCTTTTCCCATCTGTTTCAAAATGGTGTGAATCATTGCTACAATAATTCCAATTCCAGCAATTTGAAATAATACTGATGCGTCGCCAAGCATTCATCTTACTCCTTTCTAAATCAAGAGTATTACAACCAGTAAGCCTGTAAGAAAGCCCAAGCTTTTCATCATCTTACTGTATCTATACTGGTAATCCTGTGCTTCTTGAAGTTCTCTTTCTAAATGGGTAAGAGCTAATTGAATATGTTTTTGTTGTTGTGTGAAATCATGTTGTCCTAATGTGAGACCGAATTGACGCAAAATTTCCCTTTCATTTGAACCTAATGAAACTAATGGCCAAAAATCATCCAAATTTTTTATCCATATGTCAGATAGACTCGTAGCTTTCTTTTGCAAATCATCACTAACCGCTTTAAAAAACCATGCTACTGGATGTGGCAATTGTTTAGACACATTGAAGCACGCTTCAATAATAGGTGATTGACTATATAATATTTCAGCTTCTAATATTTGAAGCGCATTTTTTAATTGACGAATTTGTTTCGGACGATCATTTAGTTTTCTAGCTAGTTCAAATCCTACCCAAGTAGTGCTGCATAACAGGAGAAGTGCCCCGATCCATTTCATCTTGTGTGCACCTCGGTTTCCTTAGAATATTTTTCCCATCATTCATCAAAATCGTACTTACCTTGCCTGGTGTATTTGTTCTTTCTAAACATATAAATCGATCAAATGCCTGTTGTTTAAGTAAGAGTTGTAACGATGGCCTTTTTTTTATGTCAGATAAAGAATCTCCATGAACGGAACAGATGATTCTTACACCGGCATGCATCGCCTCCAGTAAAGCTAAAACATCTTTTTCACTACCGATTTCATCGACAATTATCACATCAGGTGACATAGATCGAATCATCATCATGAGTCCCTCTGCTTTTGGACAAGCATCCATAATGTCAGTTCTTTTTCCCAAATCATGTTGTGGAATCCCTTTGATACTTCCACCAATTTCTGAACGTTCATCAACAATACCAACCTTAAGTGGTGAGTTATTTTTCCAACCATTCGATATTAGTCGCGCAAAATCTCTTAATAAAGTCGTTTTTCCAGTTTGAGGTGGTCCAATTATTAGTGTATTTAATAAGTGTTTTTCATATAAATAAGAAATATAATTAGATGCAACTCCTATTTTTTCTTTCGCTATTCGTATATTAAACGAAGAAATATGTTTAATTGCTTTTACTGCACCATGCGATGTATTGACTTTTCCTGTAAGCCCAACTCGATGCCCACCCTCAATTGTAATAAACCCTTCGCGCAATTCATCTTCAATACGATATAACGAAAATTGACTAAGTTGATTAATTAGAAATACCCCATCCTCCATGGAAGGCAACAAATTGTTAACCCATTTTGTATGATTATCAAAAATTAACTCGATAGTTCGTCCAACTCTAATCCGTATTTCTTGAAGAGATGACCAATCGGAACCTATGTCGCTTACTATTCTGCTTTTCAATTTGGGAGGAAACAAACGTATTATCTCGTCCATAATTCATTTCACTTCTTCCTATTTACCAATCAAGGTTTCTTTATTGTATATGTATGCTACCCTGTCCTATATATGACTATAGAAAATGAAATTAATAGATTGTTACTAGAATGTTTATAAGCTTTTTATACCGAGTTGATAGAAAGTATAAAAAAAGATTCACTGCCAATATACTGGCAGTGAATCTTTTTTATGATATCAATTTCATAATACCAATTTTGTCGTCATCTACAACAATATAGAGTTGGATAAAACCATTTCCAAACTATATATTGTCGCAGATTACTGAATAAGGTAATTATGAAATTGACTCAATTAATGTGAATTTTTATTCCAAATATTATCCGCGAGAAACATACTTTCCATCGCTTGTATTAATTACTAAAACATCTCCTTGATTAACAAAAAATGGCACCTGTACCACAAGTCCAGTTTCAACAGTAGCTGGTTTTGTACCACCACTTGCTGTATCACCTTTAATTCCAGGTTCTGTTTCTGTAACGGTTAATTCAACATTATTCGGAAGTTCTACACCTAACGTTTCTCCCTCATATGTCATAATGTGGACTTCCATATTTTCTTTCAAAAATTTAAGTTCATATTCAATTTGAGAAGCCTGTAGTTCTAACTGTTCATACGTAGTAGTATCCATAAATGTATGTACTGCACCGGAAGCATACAAATATTGCATTTTTCTATTCTCAATATGAGCTTTACTTACTTTTTCTCCACCACGAAATGTTTTTTCTTGAATATTACCATTTCTAAGGTTACGAAGCTTTGAACGAACAAAAGCAGCGCCTTTTCCTGGCTTTACATGTTGGAAATCAAGCACTTGCCATATACCATTATCTACTTCAATTGTTAAACCAGTTTTAAAATCATTAACAGAAATCATTACTACTCCTCCTATTGCTTTGCTTACAAAATAATTAAATCTTTAGGTGAAAAGTTAAGCTTTTCATTGCCTTGTTTCGTTACTACAGTATCATCTTCAATTCTGCAACCACCAACACCTGGCACATATATTCCTGGTTCTACTGTCACTACCATTCCTTCTTCCAAAACTTGATTGGAACGAAATGATAAACCAGGTCCTTCATGTACTTCTAATCCAAGTCCATGTCCTGTGGAATGTCCAAAATACTCTCCATAACCTTTTTCTTTAATATAGTCACGTGTAAATGCATCCGCTTGTTTGGCTGTTACACCTGCTTTAATTCCTTCCATACCTTTGAGTTGAGCTTCTAATACAGTATGATAAATGGTATTTAGCTCTTCACTAATTTCGCCAACAGCCACTGTTCGAGTAATATCAGAACAATATCCATTGTAAAGCGCACCAAAATCAAGCGTTACTAACTCTCCAGCTTGGATTTTTTTCTCTGATGCAACACCATGTGGCAGAGCCGAACGATATCCTGACGCTACAATAATATCAAAGCTAGAAGATGTTGCACCCTGTTTCCTCATGAAAAATTCCAATTCATTAGATACATCTATTTCCCTTACACCTGGTTTAATAAAAGTAAGGATATGATCAAAAGCTCCATCAGCAATTTTAGCTGCTTCCTTTAATATATTAATCTCATCTTCTGTCTTAATCAAGCGTAACTTTTCCACCGTACCACTAGTTGGAATTAGCTCAGCAGCTATTTCACTTTTATATTGTTCATAAACACCAAAAGACACATCGTCTTTTTCAAAACCTAGCTGGTGTATTCCTAAACGTTTTACTTGCTCGGAAATTTCTACTCCCACTGTCTGTTTATGTTCAACTACCTTAAATTCGTTAACTTCATCATTCGCTTGTTCTATGTATCTAAAATCAGTAATTAGTAGTGCATCTGTTTCTGTAACCAGTACTACTCCGGCAGTACCAGTAAATCCAGTAACATACCTTCTATTTATCGGGCTAGTGATTAGTAAACCATCCAAGTTTTTTTCCTTGATTGATTCACGGAGTTGTTTAAGTTTCCCCATAATAAACTCATTCCTTTCTGTTAATCCTCTTGTAAAAATGCTAATGCTGCTAATTCATATCCCTTTATACCTAATCCTACTATTTGCCCCTGGCACACAGGTGCTAGCAGCGAAGTATGACGAAAAGATTCCCGTTGATGCACATTTGATATATGCACTTCAATTACAGGCACAGCTATAGAACTTATCGCATCTCTAAGAGCAATACTTGTATGTGTGTATGCTCCAGGATTAAAAATAATTCCATCATACTCCCCGTCCGATTGATGAATAAAATCAATTAGTTCCCCTTCATGATTCGATTGATAGGCTTGCAACGTACCATGATGAGTCTTAACTACCTGACTAAGTTCTTGCTCGATATCTTCTAATGTCTTTATACCATAGATATCCGGTTCTCGTTTACCTAAACGGTTTAGATTCGGCCCATTTAATAACAATATTTTCTTCATAACTAAAATCACCCCACTAGCCAGTTCAAAGTGAATCGCAATTCTAGTTTATCATAATTGTGTGTATTTTGTATGATCAAGGATTGTTATTAAAATTAATTATCCATAAACAAAGAACTAACGCGCTGTATTACACATTATCTTTTGTTACTGTATCTAAATATTCATATGAAATCGAGTAGCCAATAAATATCCCGTATAATAAAAATAAACAAAGTGTTGTCACAATCGTATTTATATCTAAGTCGGTCATGTGTGAAACATTAGGAAAAATCGGTTGTAATAAATAGAAAACTATAAACCAAAGGGCCACACCAAAAGTAGCACTTGGCCAAATTCCTTTTGTCTTTCTTAACAGACCATAATATAAAATAGCTGTTAAAACAGATAATAAACCAATTACAGTAATGGATATAAGTTGTCCTAGCCAGCCATCAGACCAGTTGGTATGTAACCAAGAACGTAATATGAAAGATGCTGGTGAAACTGATGTAAAATTAAAATAAGCTGCAATTGCACCAACTACACTCCACAAAACACCTCCAATAAATCCAGTTAATAACGCCTTTGGTAGAAGCGGTATCGGTTTTTCATGTTTATTTTGTTCTAGCTCTTGATTGTCCATTTATAGAACACCTCCACCCTTTAGAATGACCAATTTGTAAAACTTTCATCCATTTCTTAATGGAGGCTCACCTTGTAATTTAACAATTAGAAAATTCTACACATATAAAAAATAATCTGCTAGTGAATCTGTTGGCTTTCTAGTAAAATAAAATTATAAACTCACACTTAAAAATGATATATAAAAAAAAGAAAAGTATTGAATATTTTTCCTTAGAAAGGAAAGAATCTTTAATAGTTAGGATTAAAAAAATTCTCATTGTACAGGATTTTTAAAACTCTTACGATAACGGTAACATCTATTAAACAATTCGCCTATTACTAGGTAAAACAAATTATCTTTTCAATGTTGCTACTTTCCAAACTTAACAATTAAAAATTAAGTTATGAAGTTTGGTTTTCTAGATAACATGATTTATTTTTACATTTTTTTAATAAATCATGTAGAAATAAATGCATTAAGTGGTATACATGGTAGTAAGATAGTTTTTTGTAGGCGACTTACAACGAAAGGAGGATTTGTTAAATGATACGCCATAAGCTTTCCCTTTTGATATATGTGCTTATCGGCCTTGCAATATTTGGTTTCGCGTTTAACCTATTAACAAATACGACTTCACTGCTTATGAATTTATTTATAATGGTTGCAGTAGGTGCTCTCATTTATGGTGCCGTCTACTATTTTTTCCTAAGAAAACGCAGTTCAAATGACCTTAAAAAATATAAAAAAGCAGTTAAACAGTCAAAAATGAAATATAAAAGTGACAGAACAGGAAATAAGACACACACACAAGCTGTAAAAAAACAAAAACCACTACTAAATAAACGAAAGCAATCTAATGCACGTGCTACACATCTCCGGGTAATCGAAGGAAACAAACAAAAAAGAAAAAATCGAGCATCTTTTTAAGATCTCGATTTTTTCTTTTTTTTAATAAATTTATAATAGACTGTTTGTGATTAAACACCTATAAAGTGTCTAGTCATGAAAATATTAATGAAGGTTAAGTGTCATGATGCGTTCGGAAAGAATATTTCGCATTGGGTGCTTTTTGCTTACGAGGAGACTGAAGTATCCCGCGGGAAGCGAGTTTTTTCGCAGCGTTGGAAATCCTGCAATAATAATGAAGTTACACCCGATTTCCATTCGACTACGAAATAAAACTATAAAACACTAGTTAAGGACTCATAATTTTCAAGGCCACTTTTTTAAAAATGTAGCAGTGTGCTTTCGTCCTAATTTAATTAAATCCGCTTTTGCTTGTTGAGTTAATTCAAAATTTGTAGTATCAACATCCTTTACTGGTAAAAACAAAACATCATTTATATGCTTTTTAGACACATATCTTGTATCGTGTGCTTTCATCATGGTTGTAATCAAAGCTTGTAACATATCAATGGCATTATCTATTTTTTTTGAAGGTATTCTTCCAATTGTCTCACTTAATTTCATTCCGATTATCGGTCTTTTTTTAGTTGATCGATCTTTATCAAAAACCCACATCGGTAAGTTACTTAATAAAGCACCATCTACGATAACACTTTTACCATAACTTAAACCTGTTATTTTTTCCGGCTTAAAAAAGTAAGGAATTCCTGCACTCATGCGAATCGATTTTGAAATAAGAAAACTATTTGGATTAATCCCATAAAGACTTTTTAAATCATCTGGTAAAACGACCATTCTTCCTAATGTTAAATCGGAAACAATAACCTTAAGTGAACCTCTGGGTAGATCATGAAATGTATAAACCCCTTTTTGAGCTAGTACTTTATATAACCAATTTTCAAAAGCATTCCCCTTATACAATCCCATCGTAAAATATAATTTAAACCACTTTAGAAAAGGCAAATACTTCCCAATATCGGTTGTATCTAAAAACGATTTCAAATCTAACTCAGTGAGTAAATCTTCTATTTCTGTCGCCTTATACCCGGCAGCAACTAAACCAGCTACAATCGCACCAGCAGATGTTCCAGCTAACCGAGAAAATGTATAGCCCTCGTCCTCTAATTTTTCTAAAGCTCCAATAAACGCAAAGGCTTTAACTCCGCCACCAGAGAAAACACCATCAATCTTCATGGGTCACCTCAATTATTACTTTTCTACTATTTATAAGAAGATGACAGTCAATTTAGAACGAAATTATTTCAGGATGGCTCTCTTAATTATCCATCGGTGTTTTAAACATAGTTGTTTATGAAATAACAATAATATCGCCTTATTATCTATGTTACAACTACTTTTTTTATTTTTATATAATCTCATCTAGTTCAATAAGGCTACTTATTGTTTTTATTTGGCTTGATTTATTCCCATTTAGCCTATTGATCCAAATACCTTGCATACCCGCGTGACAAGCTGCGATTGCATCTACATTTAGGTTATCCCCAATATAGTAACAGTCTTCAACCCTAAAATTAGCTTGTGATGCTGCTTCTGTAAAAATGTTCAGACTAGGCTTTGCTTCTCCTACTTGACTGGAAGTTATTATTACAGAAAAGTAATCTAATACACCTATGTTATCTAACTTTTCTTTTTGCTGAGAGAAATCACCGTTGCTAATTATCCCTAAAGATACACCTTGTTTTTTAAAACTTTCCAGACAAGAAATAACATCTTTATAAATCACCCAATTATTTTTATACAAGGATACATATACAGCAAACATTGCATCTGCATCGGAATCGGTTAACTGTTTATGTTTAAATAATTGCTTCATTCTCATTTGGCGCTGTTGTTGAAAAGTTAATTTGTTATCTAAAAACAATTGAAAATGCTTAGTAGATAGGTCATTCCACTTTTTCACAAATTGACTCTCTGAATAAATGAACTCATCTGCAAATCTATGATAGAAATCAAGTGCTCCTTGTCTTTCTGCAAGTGTATGGTCAAGTAAAGTTCCGTCAATATCAAAGAAAATCATTATATTCCCCCTAAAATGAGTTATATCTATGGTTACTTTAACTATATTTATTATGTCATAAGAAATGGAAAATTCTATACTTCTCTTGTGATTAAACTAGTTTAATCAATGAACAAGTAAAGGGGGTACAAAATTATAACTAATAAACTTTTATTATCCATGTGTTGGAATATCTTCTCTGAAAACCTGTTTGATACCAAATAATCGCGCGACAAATTCCCACTAAATTTATTCCTACAAAAAAAGCCTCGCATTGGCGAGACTTTTATTGTTCGTTTTTTTTATGTATTTCTTTTAGTTCCTCTACCCGATTCGGGTTGTTCTCTAAATATAGGACTAAATCACCAATTCGATCAATTGAATTCCAACTTAGATGATGTTCAATTCCTTCTACGTCCTCATAAATATTTTCTTTATCTACACCAATTAGTTCTAGAAACTGCTCCAATAATTCATGGCGATATACTAAACGTTTTCCAATTTTTTTACCTTGAGGAGTTAAGATTAATCCTCTATATTTTTCGTAATTTAAATATTCATCTTTATCAAGTTTTTGAACCATCTTCGTTACGGAGGAAGGATGTACTTGAAGTGCTTCTGCTATATCAGATACTCTTGCATATCCTTTTGCTTCGATTAACATGTATATTTGTTCAATATAATCTTCCATACTGGGTGTTGGCATATTGCGCCTCCATTTCATTCCGCTTTTTTCTTATCATAAAAAGGATACACCAAAATACTTTATGAGACAAGCTAATTCCTTGTCCATATAGGAAAAAGACGACTATATTAGTCGTCTTCTTGCAGCTTTACAAATCTTACTTTTTAATAGACGGGTACACCAATTAACACCATCTAGATATTCTTCAAGAGGTATGTTTTTAATACACCTTAGATTAGTGTTTATGTTCCACATTAATAACGACATTTCCTCTCTTGTGTCCTTTCTCGACATACCTATGTGCTTCTACTATTTCTTCAAGCTCATAGTACCTATCAATGACCACTTTTAACTTTCCCGCCTCAACAAGTTCTTTGAGGAAGTTTAGTGCTTTAGAATTTTCAGGTGAATTTCGACCCAAAATTATTTTCCTGCTGCTTGTCATTTTAGTCCATAGGATTCTTACACCTGGTACCTGTACAGAAACATTTATATAGGTTCCATCCTTCTTTAGCGATTTCATACAAGCTGAAAAGGAACTCTTGTCTACCGCTTCAAAGATAACATCATAATTCTCCCCTTTACTTGAAAAATCTTCACTAGTGTAATCAACTACCTTATCGGCTCCTAGAGATTTTACCAATTCTAAATTCTTTGTGCTACATACCCCTGTAACTATTGCTCCAAAACACTTGGCAATTTGTACTGCATAGCTCCCTACACTTCCAGAAGCGCCATAGACAAGAACCTTTTGACCCTTTTTAATGTTTGCTTTTCTAAGATGACACAATGCTGTTCTTGCCCCTATCGGTATAGTTGCGGCTTCCTTAAAAGATAGATTGTTGGGTTTAATAGATACTGGGCCGTCTTCAGGTAGGCACTTATACTCAGCATAAGCACCAAAACCCACTAAGGAAGCTGCAAATACTTGGTCACCTTCCTTAAATCGCTTGACATCTTTTCCTACTGACTCTACTTCTCCAGCTAATTCCATTCCCAATATATTTTTTTGGGGTTGTCTAAAACCCAATGCTATTCGGGCAAGCAGCCAAACAGAAAGAGGAACTGTAAAACTCCGTGCACGAATATCTGCTACTGTTACAGTTGTCGCTTTTACTTTTACCAGTATTTCATTATCCTTAGGAATAGGCTTTTCTACCTGTTTCAGTTCAAGAACATCAGGAGGACCGTACCTTGAGTACACAATAGCTTTCATTATACCCACCTCAGATTTGTTTATTTATTAATTTAATATCAATATTACGAATAAATAGACCAGTAAAATACAGATACACTATTATGACCGTTTGCGGATAGCCCATTCGGCCACAGCGAGGTTGATCACCCAGCCTGCACCCATCAATAGCGCTTCGCTGAGCTCACCCGGTGGGCCAATGATTAATGTCCCACCCAAAAGGGTCAGAACTTGGGTACCAGCACCAAGCCCAATTGCATAGCCTCTAATCATCCATGCACGGTGCCGAATTACGTCCCCTCGCAGGATCTTGGCAAAGCCGAGAAGGATGGACACAACCATACCGGTTCCAAACAGAAGCCGTAATGCATAAAGGAGATCGGTGCCTTCCGGGCGGGGATAGAACAGGGTCAACCACAGACCTGAAAGCCCAGCCAATAGGCCGCATAGAACCAGGAACCGCCCGGCCGCGCGATGCCAAGCTGGCCTGCGCCGCCGGAAACCAGTTGCGAACTGGAACGCGCCCAGGACGGCATATACACTAGCGCTCAAGATATGCAAGACCACCGGCAGGGGTGAAGCAAAGAAGCGTGCGTTGTCCGGTGTGATTTCCGCGCCGCCCGCCAGCTCAGTAAGACGGAAGGACCCTGCCGCGATCGGAACGACGCTCAACACGAGTAATGCCACGATAATCCACTTTGACGATACAGCTTTTTTCGGTGCTTTGGTTTTCTGAGGTATAGGTTTCCCTATATTATTATGTTGAGGAACATCGGTGGCTTGACCTTCATCGTAGACATTCGTTTTCATAATTCAGCTCCTTAAATAGATTGCTCTGGCCTTTCAAACCAGAGCACATTTTCAAGCCAATCAGCTTCTTTCACTTGCCCGACGTAAAACGTAGAAATGCAGATTAGGTCAAAGAGAGACATGCCGATGGCCAAGTAATGGATAATTGTCCATGCGTTGGTAGTTACTGACGAAAGATTTTCATATAGATGGATCGACTGAATGATTATGAAAAGGATCCATGCCACCATAGCTGTAAACCCTCCCCAAGGATGAGATTCGAGGTTATTATCTTCATTCTACTCTCCAATCTGGCTTAAGAGAAAAAGTTGAAGTTCAAACCACTAAAAGGCCAAGAATTAATTCCATTTTTATCGCCCTCTTTTCACAAACTTATAAACGGTAAATCAATAACAATCATAGTTCTTACTGCTTTGTATTGTCCCCATAAAAGAATACCTCTTCTAAAGGTAAGTTAAAGGCGTTAGCAATTCGAAAAGCAAGTTCTAGAGACGGGGAGTAGTTTCCCTTTTCTAGAGCCACGATGGTTTGTCTTGTTACGCCTACCTTGTCAGCCAATTGCAGCTGGGTCATTTCATCATAGTTGAAGCGTAATTTTCTGATATGATTGCCGACAAGAGTTTTGCTCATATTAGACTCCTTTCCGGTAATGATAAAGTTTCGTGAAAGAACCGGTCACATCTGAGATAAATCCGAAGATGATTAAGATAACGAACATCAGCTGTAACGGCTGTTCGATTACCAACGGTCCCATGGCAAGAAGAAAACCAAGAACAAACACAAAGAAAGAATTTCTAAATGATTTCAGTTCAATGATTTTATCCATTTCATCTGCAAAAGATGGTTCCTTTTCTCCCGTTGTTATCCGGAAGATGATGTTAAAAACAATGCTGTTCACGATATGTGCAACAATTTGAACCAACGTCAAAATGAGAACGAAGGAACCCCAAAAACGAAAAGTTTCCGTCGACTCCTGCACACCATCGGGATACTGAGGATACATGTAGGCACAATAAGCACCGAAAATAATGATAGTGCTGATCAGTGATACGAAGCTCTTCTTTTCTTGATAGGTCATGGTTCACCCCTCCTGTACACTCCTATTTACATAAAGTAAATTATTATATACATAATGTAAACCAAACTATACATAGAGTCAAGTACAAATTACACCATTTCCCATGAAAACCGGTTTAATACCTAAATCATCCGCAATGCCAATGGTTTCTTCCAACGATAATAAAGGAAATTGTTCTAGCATATCAGTAAGAAATTCAAAGTCATCCGTCATATAAAAGTAGTTTCATTCTAAGTATGACAAAATTTCTGTTGACTACGTTTTTAAATTCGTCATAATCGAGTAGAACGACCAGGTGAAGAAACGTCCAAAATAACCAACCAAGACTTATAATCTGAGCCTATTTCAGAGCCACGACCTTATTTAACACCTTTATCAATTTTAGGTGTGCTAGTTCTTTTAGACATAAAAAAACACCCCTTTAGACAAAAAATATCCAAAGAGGTACTTCTTCGCGACTTTATTTCAAAGCCACGCTTTTTATTCTGAAATTCCTATTACAGTCCACATTTTAATTGGGCATTACAATTTGTACATGTGTTACAACCACCAATATCTTCTACAGTACCTTTTCGACAAACCGGGCACGTATCTCCTACTTCTGATCCAATTGTAACATTGGTCTTCTCAAGCTCCTGAATCGTATCCATTAAGACTACGTGTGGCTTATTACCTTGTGTTCCTGTTTCATCTTCTTCATCAAAATTATTATTTTCAGCCTTTAAAGTTAATACCTGTGAATCACGACTTCCATCAACGTACACAGTACCGCCTTTGGCACCACCATTATACAATCTCCGGTAGACACCTTCTACTTGTTCAACCGCGTACCCTCTAGGAGCGTTTACGGTTTTAGAAATGGAACTATCCACCCATCTTTGAATAACACACTGGGTATCTGCATGCGCTTCAGGTGCAAGCTCCATTGCAGAGACAAACCATTTCGGTAGATTATTCGGATCTGCTTCTGGATGATTATCAAGGTATTCTTGGACTATTTCTGCTTTCACTTCAATAAATTTACCTAACCTACCACTTCTGTAATAAGAAAACGAGAAGTAAGGTTCTAACCCTGTAGAAACTCCAACCATTGTCCCTGTGCTACCAGTCGGTGCAACAGTTAGTAAATGCGAGTTTCTAATTCCATATTTCAAGATGTTTTCGCGTATGTCTTCAGGCATCTTTTTCATGTAACCTGTATTGATAAAGTTATGACGAAGTTGATTTGTTTCAGCTTCTGTTACTCCAACTAGAAATGGGAAACTACCTTTTTCTTTAGCTAGTTCTATTGAAGTTCTATACGCTGTCGTTGCAATAGTTTCAAAAATACTATCAACTAGTTGATTACCTTCTGGTGAACCATATTCAGTTTCACAATAAATTAATAAATCATGTAGCCCCATTACTCCTAGCCCAACGCGGCGTTCTCCTAAAGCTTGTTTTTTATTTGGTTCAAGGAAATATGGTGTAGCGTCAATTACGTTATCTTGTAATCTAACACCAGTTTCTACTGTTTGTTTTAACTTTTCAAAATCTACTTTTTTGTTCCCTTTATCTGCAACAGATGCAAGATTTACTGCCGCTAGATTACAAACACTATATGGTGCTAGAGGTTGTTCCAATTTGTTATCTCAAAGGCTTTTTATCCTTTGATTCTTACACTTGTTTTTCGTGCAAGTTCAGCATATCTATTCATTACAAATATCTTTCATAAACTAGACAACCTTTATATAGATACTCAATTTGTAATGCTGCGGCCTCGTGGCAGGATTATATCTTTTCACCTGCTATGCGTTGCCCCTGACTAATCTTAGATTAGCCTTCGGTTCGGATTAGCGTTTCAGCCTTCCCGCTTCATTCCGCAGTTTTTTACATGAGGCAAACTATTTACCACATGGATTTGTTGCAACTACCTGCTGACCATAAGCTTTTGCATTGGTCATGTCATTGGCATTATCTATAAAGAAAATACCAGGTTCAGCAGAATATGTTGCACAAATGTTTATTAAATCCCATAATTCTTTCGCTTTAATTCGTCGATAAACACGAACTTCATAGCCTTGTTTTTCCCACTTACGTACGTCACCATATTCATGCCACGTTTCGTTGTATGAGTTCATTTCTTCCTGTGAATAATTTTCCACATTGGGGAAACGAAGATCATAATAATCATCATTCTCAACTGCTTCCATAAATTCTTTCGTTAAACATATAGAAATATTTGCACCAGTCAAAAATTCTGCATTATGTACGCTGTAAGTACCGCCGATATTTAACTTCTCTTCTGCTTCTTTAATAGCACGCTCTGGAAATCCTCCCAGACCAGGAATAGTTTTATAATTTACAATTCCTTGATACATATCACGCTCTGTTTCAGTTAATGGTGTAAACTTTAATTTTTCTTTAGCTAAATGTTTGATTTGTTCATCTTCTGTATTTTCTATCAAGAACCGAAGAATTCTTGGATTTTGCATTTTTGAAATAATAAATTCAATAATATCTGGATGCCAATCACTAAGCATTATCATCTGTGCCCCTCTACGGGATCCACCCTGTTCTACAAGATGTGTCAACTTAGCGACATCATCTAACCACGATACAGAACCAGAAGATTTACCATTCACACCACGAGCTAGAGTATTTCTCGGTCTAAGTGTCGAACCGTTTGTGCCAACGCCACCGCCACGACTCATTATTTCCATTACTTGCTTTCGGTGATCAGAAATCCCTTCACGTGAGTCTTTTACAAACGGCATTACATAGCAATTAAAGTACGTTACATCTGTGTCTGCACCTGCACCATAAAGCACACGACCTGCTGGAATGAAATTCAAGCTTGATAGTTCTTTATAAAATTTTTCAAACCATACTTGCTTATTTTCTTCCGATGTTTCAACTTGAGATAACCCAGTAGCATTACGAAGTGCTATTTGCTCATAGTAAATCTCTAACGGTTTATCAATCACGTCAAGTGATCTAGTTACAACTCCAGTTTTTGATTCTGCTTCATTATCTAGCACTGAAATAAACTCTTTGTCTACTTGAATATCTGCTTGCTTACTTTTCCAATTAATAGATTTAACATATCCAAACCCTCTAGCTGGGAATTTTGGGTCTGCTTTAACTGTTAAAACAACAAAGTCACCTTCAGACAACGTCGTCTTTTCTGTATCCTTAAACGCATAACGATCTAACATAACTAGTCTAGAAACGCCTTTATGAGTTAACCTCATATCACTTGTTATCTTGTGGACTTGGGGGAACGATCTAATGTCTTCATTTAACTTTTCGACATTAATCTCCATCTGGATTTCTGTCACAGCTCCCATTTAAAACATCTCTCCTCTTTTAAATAGATTACACTTATGTAAATCTATGATGTTATTTATAATTTCTAATTTAACACAAACCAAGGAGTTAAAACAATATATTGTATAGTTAATTTATATTAATACTACATATGGAAAAAAGAACCATTATTCTTAATTTTGTCAAACGATAAAAATCTACGAATTCTCATGTATTTAATAGATAATTCAAGATAACTATTTCATTTTATTTAGATTAAGACTTTTTTTCGGTTTGCGAAAATAAAAACAATGTTTTATTAAAGACAATATTACGACAAATCCTGACAAATCTCTTTTTGGAAGCAAAGCCAACCTCCTATTTACACTACCTAATATTTTCTTAAAGAAATATCTTTCAAAAAATGATATAATCGTCATATAATAGCTATACAGAACTTAAAGATAAACGGGGGAAATTAGCAATGGAGTTATATTTTTTAATAGGACTAGTTATAGTGTTAATATTATTTAGCGTCTATCGATACTTCAAACAAAAAAAGGTGTTAACTACATTAACAGAAGACGAGTTTCGTGAAGGGTATCGTAAAGCCCAGCTTATTGACGTAAGGGAACCAAAAGAATTTGAAGCAGGTCATATTTTAGGTGCCCGGAATATTCCACTAACACAAATGCGTCAGCGCTTAATAGAGCTTCGTAAAGATCAACCAGTCTATCTCTATTGTCAGAATGGTTCACGTACAATAAGAGCTGCCATGCTTCTTAACAAAAAAGGCTACAAAGACTTAAATCAGCTTAAAGGTGGATTTAAGAAATGGAATGGTAAAGTTAAGAAGTCCAAAAAAGCAAACTATTAATTAAATGAGACACCCACTTCATTTTTAAATGAAGTGGGTGTTTTTTTCATCTATTTACTTTTTGTAACGCAATATGGGCTTTCTTGCAGCCGTTGTTTCATCCATGCGTTTTACAATCGTTGTGTATGGAGCTTCCTGTACAATCTCAGGATTCACTTTTGTTTCATTTGCTATATCGAGCATCGTATTAATAAATCCATCCAAAGTTTCTTTTGATTCAGTCTCTGTTGGTTCTATCATCATTGCCTCTTCCACATTTAATGGGAAGTAGATTGTAGGTGGGTGATAACCAAAATCCAACAGTCTTTTAGCAATGTCAAGTGTACGAACACCTAATTTTTTTTGCGTTTTGCCGGATAAAACAAATTCATGCTTACAATGTTGTGGATAAGGTAAAACGTATTCGTCTTGCAAACTTCTCATCATGTAATTCGCGTTCAATACCGCATACTCACTTACTTTTTTCAGTCCCTCTGCACCCATTGTGCGTATATACGTATAAGCACGAACGTTAATACCAAAATTACCGTAATATGGTTTTACTCTACCGATTGAATTTGGTCGGTCATAGTCAAAAACAAAGGAGTTCTGATTTTTTTTCAATATAGGCTTTGGTAAAAATTTCGCTAATTCTTTGGAAACTCCAACCGGACCTGATCCTGGTCCACCCCCACCATGGGGACCAGTGAACGTTTTATGCAGATTTAAATGAACAACATCAAATCCCATATCTCCAGGTCGTGTATAACCCATAATTGCATTTAAATTCGCACCATCATAGTAGAGCCTACCACCAGCTTCATGAACAATTTTAGCCATTTCCAAAATTTCTTCTTCAAATAACCCTAACGTATTAGGATTTGTTAACATTAAAGCAGCTGTATCATCTCCAACAACACGTTTTAAGTCCTCTAAATCTACTAAGCCACGCTCGTTTGATTTCACAGTAACGGCTTGGAAACCAGCTACCGTAGCCGAAGCTGGATTCGTACCGTGAGCAGAGTCTGGAACGATTACTTTTGTTCTATTAAAATCATCATTCGCTTCATGAAATGCACGAATCATCATTAATCCAGTCCACTCCCCATGCGCTCCAGCCGCTGGTTGAAGCGATACTTCATCCATACCAGTAATTTCTGCTAATGAACACTGTAAGTCATACATCACTTCTAATGCACCTTGGACAGTACTAGTATCTTGGTATGGATGAATATGACTGAAACCATCTAAGCGAATAACATCTTCGTTAATCTTAGGGTTATACTTCATCGTGCAAGAGCCTAACGGATAGAATCCAGAGTCTACACCGTAGTTTCTCCTCGATAACCCTGTATAGTGTCTTACTATTTCAAGTTCGCTAACTTCTGGTAACTCTGGAGCAGTTTTACGAATGTACACATCATTTATTAATTCAGCAACATCAACCTCCGGTACATCTAGTTCTGGCAAACTGAAACTTGTGCGACCAGGTTTACTATGTTCAAATATTAATGGAAAATCTTGATTAGCCAATATGAGCACCTACTTCCTCAACAAATACATCAATTTCTTCCTTCGTACGTATTTCTGTAATAGCTACTAACATATAGCCACTATAATTCTTATCTACTCGTTCTAGGTCAAATCCACCAATAAAACCCTTTTCTAAAAGTGCTTTATTTAAATCTGTAACAGAGAACTTTACATTAATTACCAGTTCATTGAATAGGGAACCACTAAATACAACTTCCATTCCCTTTTCCTGAAATCTACGTTTAGCATAATGTGCTTTTTGCATATTTAACCAAGCCATCTGCTTAATTCCTTGTTTTCCAAGTGAACTCATAGCTACAGAAGATGCCAGAGCATTTAACGCTTGGTTTGAGCATATATTTGAAGTGGCTTTATCTCTACGGATATGTTGTTCCCTTGCTTGTAATGTTAAAACGAACCCTCTCCTACCATCTTCATCAACAGTTTGGCCGACAAGTCTGCCTGGAGTTTTGCGCATGAGTTTTTTTGTAGTAGCAAAATATCCACAATGTGGACCTCCAAACTGAGACGGTATACCAAATACCTGTGTGTCACCTACAACAATATCCGCCCCAAACTCACCCGGTGGCGTAAGATACCCTAATGCTAATGGATTACTCGACACAATAAACATTGTCTTTTTATCTGCAACTAATTGTTGGACTTTTTCAAGAGGCTCTATTTGTCCAAAGAAGTTAGGATACTGGATAATCACGCTTGCTATATCATCATTTAATTCATTTTCTAAGGCATTGATATCAGTGATTCCGTCTTTATGATCCACCTCAACTACCTCTATTCCTTGCCCTTTGGCATAAGAATGAATAACTTCTATCGATTCTGGATGAACCGTTTTTGAAACAAGAATTTTTTTACGTTTCGTTTGTGCAGCGCTTAAGTTAGCAGCTTCAGCAAGAGCTGTCGGGCCATCATACATCGAAGAATTTGCAACATCCATACTCGTAAGTTCACAAATCATCGTTTGAAATTCAAAAATTGCCTGTAATTCACCTTGTGAAATTTCAGGTTGGTAAGGTGTATAAGCTGTATAAAACTCAGATCTAGATATGGTATGATCAACAATCGACGGTATATAGTGATCATACACCCCTGCCCCTAAAAAAGATGTATGCGTTTTTACATTAACATTCTTATTAGCTTTCTTGGTTAACTCTTTCATTAATTGTGATTCACTCGTTGGCTTCTGAAGATTTAAATGCCGGTTTAATCGAACTTGTTTCGGAATATCACTAAATAAATCCTCTGTCCGTGAAACTCCTACCTTCTCGAGCATTTCTTGTTTGTCTTCTTTTGTCATTGGTAAGTAACGAAATTCCATAATTAATCCCCCTCGTCCCTAGTTATCCGCGTTTATAAAATGGTGTTGATATAACAACCGCTTTTAGTTTTTTATTTCTCACCTGAACAAACAATTCCGTTCCTATCTTTGAATATTGGGATTCAATTAATGCTAATCCAATATTTTTTTTAAGTGTTGGTGACTGTGTACCTGTTGTAATAAACCCGATATCTCTTCCCATGTCTAACACCCGATAACCATGGCGTGGAATGCCTTTGTCAATCATTTCTAATCCAACTAGTTTTCGTCTTACACCTTCATCTTTTTGACGCTTAAGTACTTCTTTTCCAATAAAGTCTGTTTTTTTATCTGTCTTGACAGCAAATCCTAATCCTGCTTCTATCGGAGTTATGGATTTACTTAATTCTTGACCATATAAAGCTAAGTTAGCTTCAAAACGCAAAGTGTCTCTAGCACCCAATCCAATTGGTTGAATCCCAATATCCTTACCTGCTTGTAAGATTAAATTCCAAAGTTCGCTACCAAAATCAGCATTTATGTATATTTCAAATCCGTCTTCACCTGTATACCCTGTTCTTGACACTATTGCATTTTGATTTATACCTTCAAATAACACTTCTGACTCAAAATTAAAAAAACTTATCTTGGACAAATCTGTTTTTGTTAGTTTTTGTAAAATGGTTTCAGCTTTAGGACCTTGAATTGCAATTTGTACATACTCAGCTGTACGATCGGATATCTGAACATCCCCATACTTATCCTTTACTAGCCAATCAAAGTCTTTTGTGGTGTTTGCTGCATTTACTACTAAAAGAAAATTATTCTCTGCAAGTTTATAAACAATCAAATCATCAATTGTACCACCGTCTTCATAGCACATCATTGTGTACTGTGCCTTGTTTGGTGTTAACTTAGAAACATCATTTGTTAACATTTTTTGTAAAAATCGTTCGCTATCTTTGCCTTCTACAAAAATCTCTCCCATATGTGATACATCAAATAATCCTGCTGCTGTTCTCGTCGCTTCATGTTCCTTTTTAATACCGACAAAATGAACAGGCATATCCCACCCACCAAAATCAATCGTCTTTGCTCCATGTTTCTCATACTCTGGAAACAAAGGTGTACGTTTTAAATTCGTCATTTTCCCACCCCAAAAATAGATTTTTAACATAAAAAAACAGGGATTTCACCAATATTTAGTGAAATCCCTGTCCTTGAACCAGAAAGTTTGGCCTAGTCTTATAGGCTTGCTTCTTGGGTAGTTTACAAGTGATGTAAACATTCTCCAGAGTTGCGTCATACAAAAGTCTTTTTGCCTGAGAGATTCGCAATTAGTTGCTTGCTCCTTCGGCGCCACAAAAGTAGTCTCTCCTCTTGTAATCATTCGCTTATTTTAAATTATTAAAACCTGGACATACTAATAATTATGATTATACTTCCAAACTACTATTACAACTACTTTTCATACAAGAAATTAAAAGTATTATATCATAGCAAAACATGTTTGTGTTAAGAATTTTTAGAAAACAGCTTAAAAGAGGTGGATTATTATATGAATATAGAACTTAATCGTGACTATGACTTTATTGACCAACTAGAAACTAAACTCGATCATGATGGTCCATTTAGCACTTGGGACATATTTAAAATGTCTTATCAATCTTCCCTGGCTACAGTAACAAAAGATTTTAAAGGATTAACTGCACCTAAGCGTCTTCCACAAATGAATTTCTTAAATCACCAACTAGAATGCGCTCAACAAGTTGTTGAAGAAATGAATGGACGTGGAATTTTAGCAGATGAGGTTGGTTTAGGTAAGACTATCGAAGCAGGTCTTATTTTAAAAGAATACATGATTCGTGGCTTAGTGAAAAAAGCTTTAATTCTAGTGCCAGCATCCTTGGTTAATCAATGGGCTAATGAATTAAGTCAAAAATTCTATATTCCAGCTATTTCACAAAGAAAGCGTCCTGTTTGGGACCAAAACAATATAGTGATTACTTCTATTGATACAGCAAAAAGACAACCTCATAGAGACATTATTCTAGAACAAGAATATGATTTCGTTTTAATAGATGAAGCACATAAATTAAAAAACCATAAAACAAAAAATTATGAATTTGTACGAAAGTTGAAGAAGAAGTATTGCCTATTATTAACGGCAACACCTGTTCAAAATAAATTATCGGACATTTTTAATTTGGTGTCGATTCTTAAGCCAGGTTACCTTGGGAATTATGAAGAGTTCACGAAGCAATTTGGTAGAGACAGAAAAAACTTATTTAATGATGCGCATTTAAAACAATTAATTCAAAAAGTAATGGTTAGAAACCGAAGGGAAGACACGGGAATTGATTGGACAAAAAGGAAAGTTGAAACGATCTACATTGATTTTTCAGAAAAAGAACAAGAAGCATATAATGAGCTAAAAAGAATTACTAGTGAAGCCGCCAATTTTTCATCGATTACTTATACACGGGAATTATGTTCATCAAGGGAAGCATGTTATCTTTCGCTAAAAAAAATGCTTAATCAGGATAAAGGAATAGCCAATAGAACCGATTTTGAAAACTTCTTAAATCTAATTGAAGAGATGCCACATCACGCGAAAGCTGAAAAGGTAATTGAATTAATTGAAGATACAGATGAAAAGTTTATTATTTTCACGGAATATCGAGCGACTCAATTTTATTTACAATTGTACCTTCAACAACATGGCATCTCTTCGGTTCCTTTTCGAGGAGGCTTCAAAAGAGGTAAAAAAGACTGGATGAGACAATTATTCCAAAATAAAGCTCAAGTTTTAATCGCTACGGAAGCTGGTGGTGAGGGTATTAATCTTCAGTTTTGTAACAATATGATTAACTATGATCTTCCTTGGAATCCTATGCGCTTAGAGCAAAGGATTGGACGAATTCATCGTTTTGGTCAAGAACACGATGTAAACATCTATAATTTTGCCATTAAAAATACAATGGAAGAACATGTGTTAAAACTTCTATATGAAAAAATACAACTTTTCGAACGTGTTGTAGGAAACTTAGATGCTATTTTAGCTGAATTAGAAATAGGAGATGTGGAAGAAGAAATACAATCTATTTTTCAAGAATCTGCAACGGAGGGCGAAGCAAAAATCAAACTAGAGAATCTCTCTTCCGTCATATCCTATGCACAAAATAATTATTCTGAGGAGGACTTCAATGACACTCGCGAATCTTCATGATTTTCTCACGGATTATTTTACAGCAAACGAATGTGAAGTAATAGAAAATCACAATGGAAAATTACAAATACAACTAAACGATACAATGGATGAGCTCCTCATGAACCGTCCTTTCTACTGGCAATATGTTAAAAAGCTAGGTTATCCAGGTGAACCAATGAAAATGAGCTTAATTACTAATCCAGATAGACGTGAAGAAGAAGGCGAATGGATTCACTTTGGAAGTCCACGATTACATCAAATATTTTATACACTTACGACCCAAGGTAAATTCGCTAGACTTTTTGAACAAATAGAGACCGGACAAAGAACCGCTCTCGTTCCTTGGCTTATCATAAATATGGAAATAAGCTATACAGGCAAACACAAAAAAGACGAAATTATTTCGATGGGACTTCAATTAATAAATGGTGCAATGAAAATAGACATGATGAATCACCTTGAACAAGTAAGATTACAATCATCTATTGCAGATTTTAGTTACACGATGACACCGATGATACGGCTAAAAAGTGGATATCAACGAATCATAAATTACTTTGAAGATTATTTACAGCATAAAGACCATTCCTGGGCAGAAGAGTCTTGGAATCATCTACAAGAAGAAAAAAAGTTACTTGAACATTTTTATCACAACACAACAGATGATGAAGCCTATGAAAATCGATTTGAACAGGAAGTAAAAGACATAGAAAGTCTTTTTAAACCAACCATTCATCTATCAGTAATAAACGGTGGTTTGTTTTATTTATCCCAAGTGACCTCTAACAGAATAATGCTTTCCCCTAGTTCAGATAATCAAAAAAGTAGTAGGATCCACTAAGGAACCTACTACTTTTTCTTTTTCACTAATAGTTTAAAGGCAAACGGTAACAATCCAAACCACCGACTAGACATGCTTTCTTGTTTTTTGCGAAAATGTTTTTCCTGTTTTCTTTTCTTTTTTTCTTCTTGAGGCATATCCATATACTTCACTATCTCTTG
Organism: Aquibacillus rhizosphaerae; assembly: GCF_030282825.1. Taxonomy (GTDB): domain Bacteria; phylum Bacillota; class Bacilli; order Bacillales; family Amphibacillaceae; genus Aquibacillus_C; species Aquibacillus_C rhizosphaerae. The sequence continues at coordinate 139,175 of NZ_JASTZU010000041.1, read as the reverse complement.
GGTCATAAATTTCATATAATCATTACCGGACATTAATATCACCTCAGTTTATGTTATATGTCTATTTTATCCTTAATTGATTATTTTATAAGTGTAATAAGTTCATTCACAATCATCTCAGGTGTTTTGCCATCCGTAATAATAATGTAATCTGCTGTTTCTTTATACTTTATATCTCTTTTTTCTAACATTTTTTTCTTATCTCTCTGTTCATTATTCCAAATCGGACGTGCAGAATCATCTTTTAGTCTATGTACAATTTCTTGCCAACTTGTCTGCAAATAAATTACAATACCATTACTCTTCAACCAATCAATATTTTCCTGGCGCTCGATAATACCTCCACCTGTTGATATAATCCTATCTTTTATTGGAGTTTTTCTTAAAATATCTGTTTCATAATCACGAAATGTTTTTTCTCCACTTTTAGCGAAGATATTAGCAATGGTTGTCTGGTAAGTTTCTTCAATCAAGTCGTCTGTGTCAATAAGAGATACATGCAATACCTCTGATAAGCGTTTTGCTACACTAGTCTTGCCACTTCCCATAAAACCAATTAAATATATACTTTTCATTTAAAATCTCCTTTGTTGAAAATATTTTATATTTTTAGAAGGATATATTTTTTTCCTGTCGAATATTGTATCATCTAGAAAAAGCGAGGTGAACTATTTATTGAATCCAGCAGCAGTATTTTCCAACAAATTACTTCTATCAGCCATCCAAGCTACCGCATCAGATATCCACTTTTGTCCTTCTGAAAAAGAAACAGCCATTTATTTTCGAGTACATGGTAAACGAATATCCCACCACACTATTGGATTAAACCAATATGAAACACTTCTCACCTATTATAAATTCACATCAGGAATGGATATTGGTGAAACAAGAAAACCTCAACATGGGACGATCTCCTTTAAGACAATTCAACACAATTTTTCCTTACGATTATCAACACTTCCTGTCAATTCACAAGAAAGTTTAGCCATTCGTTTGCTTCCTCAACAAGAATTACTTCAGTTAGAGCAGTTATTTTTATTCCCAAACCAATTAAGTAAAATAAAACAATGGATTACACATCGTTCAGGAATTATTTTATTCACCGGACCAACAGGGAGCGGTAAGACTACTACACTTTACGCCCTACTTCAATCACTTCTTACTGAACATTCCTTCCAAACAATAACTTTAGAAGATCCAATCGAAAAAGAAATAAGTAATATACTTCAGGTGCAAGTAAATGAAAAGTCGGGTGTTAGCTATAATGTCGGACTAAAAGCTGCATTGCGCCATGATCCAGATATTATTATGGTCGGTGAAATTAGAGATAGAGAAACGGCACACTTCGCTTTTCATGCATCTTATACTGGTCACCTAGTGTTAAGCACACTTCATGCTAAGAATGCTATCGGTACTATTCACCGCTTACTGGAAATGGGGATAAAAAAAACCGACCTAGAACAAAGTTTAATTGCAGTCGCATCTCTACAGCTACTCCCAATCACCACAAACTCTCACCTACCCTCAAGAGCTGCCATTTTAGAGTTACTAGATAAAAACCAGCTTAAACAGGCCATTCAAAATAATAAGATTAGCGCTAAAGAGGCCTTTACTTCCTTTGAACAATTAAGGAGGAAAGCATATGCCTACGGTTTTACGACCGAAGAAGTATTTACAAAATAAAAGAACAAAATTACCAATTCAAGAACAACATAAGTTTTTATCACAACTACATCGTTTATTAGAAAATGGCTACACCTTAACAAACGCATTAGAAGTAATCCAATGGGACCATAGATGGGTAGAGAAAGCTTCATCTATTTCTAATACTTTAAAGCAAGGAAAACCACTAAACCAAGCATTATTTCAAGCAAACTTTGATGAAAAAATTGTATCTTTTATGTATTTTGCGATGGCACATGGTGATTTGAAAACATCCTTAAAACAATGTTGTTTGATGCTACAACAACAGTTAGATTTCATAAAGAAATTCAAACAATCAACTAGGTATCCACTTGTATTGTTCTTGTTATTTATTATCTTACTCTATTTCGTTAAGAACTCCGTATATCCTTCTTTTATACAGTTATTCTCATCAACAGGACAATCATCGTTGTTTAACAAAATTTCTATATCTATTATAGATATATTATTTAACGGAATTTTTGTTGGATCAATCATAGTTATAGGTTTCTTTCTATATTGGATGGTTAAGAAGGATAAACTGGATGCTGAAGAACAAATTAATATTTATAAAAAAATACCAATTATACGAACTTTCCAAAGACTGAACACAACCTTTTTATTTTCCATCCATTTAAGCTCTCTTCTTTATGCTGGAATTTCTCTTAAACAAAGCTTACACATATTAAAAGCTAACCCAAACATCCCTATTATCTCTTTTTATTCGGATCTCTTAATTAATGAATTACAAAAAGGCCACCCTCTAACTTCTGCACTCCCATCCTGTTATTTACTAGAAAATGAGTTATCCTCCATCTTTCAAAAAAATTCAAATAATGATGATTTAGTTGTCGATTTAACCATGTATGCTGAATTTTTAATGAATTATATGGAAGAAAAGATGAAAAAAATAATCTCTTTAATTCAACCAATTTTTTTCATTGTAATGGCTGCATTGATTATCTTTATTTACTTATCACTTATGCTACCTATGTTTCAACTTATACAAAATATTTGAAAAGAGGAATTCTCAAATGGAAAACGAAAAAGCTTTTACATTAATAGAAATGCTCATTGTATTAACAATTATTAGTACATTATTAATTTTACTGATACCAAATTTAGCAGATAAAAATGAACAAGTTCAAAACAAAGGTTGCGATGCCTTAGTACAAATGGCAGAAAATCAACTACAATCATATAAAATCGATAACGGATCTGCCCCGCAGTCAGTTACTATATTAATTAGTGAAGGGTATTTAAAAAAAGATACTTGTGCTAATGGCACCAAAAAAATTCAACTGACAGAAGATAAAACGAAACCGATTGAAGTCGTAGTAATTGAATAATGAGACAAGAACAAGGATTTACATTAATTGAAACTCTAATAGTTTTAAGTATTGTTTCTTTATTTTTAGTTATAGGTTTGTCATTTCAGTCACATAGTTTATATCAAAATCAAGCAAACCAGTTTTTCCGGCTATTTCAAAGCGATGTGTTATATCTACAACAAATCTCAATGGTCAGTAGAGACAATGCCTACTTAACAATATTGCCAAATGAACATAGCTATGAAATTAAAACAGGTGGCCTTGGAGAAGTTCTCGTTAAACGAGAATATCCAAAAAATTGGTTGGTTGATTTGAATACTCTATCAGCACCAATCTCTTTTACAATTAACGGCACCATTAAAAAACCAGGTATGTTTTATGTAAAAACGCCTACACGGAAGTATAGTATTTACTTTCCATTTGGTAAAGGAAGGAGCTATATTATTGAAAATGAACTCTAGAGGTTTTCTGATAACAGAAGTAGTTGCATCTTTTAGTGTCTTTGTAACGATCATGCTTACGGTAACACCTATTTTTTATCAGTTAACAATAGAAGAACATATCTTAAAAGAGCGACGAAACATACAATCAGTTCTCCATGATGAATTACAAATTGTCTTAGCTACAGACTTCAAAACTCCTATTAAAAAAGATATCAACATAGACAACCAAAAGGTCGAGGTCTCATTTACGGAAGATAGTTCATTAGTGAAAGGGTGTGCACGTTGGAATAATGCAAAACAAGTTAAAGAAGAACTCTGCCTTTACGGTTATACAAAAAAGTGAAAAAGGTTTTTCTCTTATATCAGTTCTTTTTGCACTGACAGTATTATTTATTATGCTACCTCTGATTCCATTTATATTCAGCTTAACAGACCAAACTTCTTTTTATGATGAACTTGCTACTAGACAATTCTTTCACTTTGTTACAGATGAACTTCATAACGCCACAAACTATTCCGTTAATAATTCCACCTTATCCCTTCAACAATCTAATGGTGACATATTAACAATAGAACAATACAACCAATTAATACGAAGACAACTAAAAGGAACTGGTCATGAAATATTGCTAAGGGATATTAAAGAAATGCTTATTGAAGATACATCTTTTGGAGTCCATATTAAAATCACAACATTACAGGGAGAATTGTATGAAAAAAAAATCAGCTTTTACTAAAACAATGCATAATAGTAATGGGTTTATTTTCCCCTATATAATGTTCCTAGCTGTACTTGTATTAATGGTGCTTACATCCTGTCTTTCCATCTATAAGAACCATATCGAAATGACAGAACTGCAATTAGAACAAATTAAACTAGAAACCTTACTTCAAATGAGTGACTATCAATTCTCAAAAGAATTAGTGATGGAGGATATTACTGAAGACGGACAACTAACATACGAATATCCATACGGATTTGTTAAAATTAATTATAAGATTAGAGGTGGGAACCAATTAATTATTGAGTACCATGCCACATCCGACAATGGTGGTAATTATGGCAGAATAGAAAAAATCGAAATGAATCTTTAAAATAAGCTAAAAAAATGTATAGAATTATAAAAAATGTCAAAGCTATTGTTGTAAGACATTGGGCTATAGCCAAGCGGTAAGGCAGCGGATTTTGATTCCGTCATTCGTTGGTTCGAATCCAGCTAGCCCAGTATACCCTGATAATGTAAAATGCTCTTGTACACCAAGAGCATTTTTATTTATATTAACTGAAATTAATTAATAAAATAGTATATACAAAAAAACGATGGATATATTAAGATTGATTTACAATCTCTTATAACTCGTATATAATAACGATGATACATAACTATGTAAAGGAGGGGAAAGTATGGACAGAATGTTTCGGGTGCTTTCTTTTTGGACAGCGATTTTCACTGTTATGTTTTTTGTTGGGGATATGCATAGCATGGCTTTCTTATTTTTAGCACAAACTGTTTTCTTCTTAGGGGTCGGTTTCCTAAATTTATCTGAACGCATGTACATGTACTTATTTGGTGCTTATTGTACCGTGTTTATGGTTGGGTTCACTTATTATACGAACTTCATACTAGTTCCCGGTTTCGGACATTAAATTAGTAAGTTTTAAAATATAGATAATTCTCTTGTGACAAGTAAGTTATTCTAGTTAATTTAAAATAATATTGCTTTATTCCTAACCGACAAGCAACACACATCCCCTTAAAAACCCATTCTAGCGAAGAATGGGTTTTTTTAAACTTTTTATCAGGCTAAAGAAACGCGCTACGCTTTTGACTCACCTTTCTCATGTAAGTTATACTCATCGAAGAAAAAATGCGAGTCCTCAGTGGGAAAGGAACAGTGTGAAGACCCCACAATAGTAAGGAAAGCTCCAGTGAAATGAAATCGCACGTAGAAAAAGTCTTATTCTTTTCAAGGTAGCGTTCCCAATGGAAAGCGAGTGTTTTGTCATAGCGGCATATCATCACTCAACTTGTGAGAGATAAAAGAAATTGATTATTTTGTTACTGGAGACTTTATTTTAAAAATGTATTATTTTTTTTCTCGTATTCTATAGTTGTTTCTTTTCCATGACCTGGATGTACAATATAGTCATTACGCAATGTGAACATTTGTTTTTTAATACTTTTTAATAGTTGCTCCATATTGCCACCAGGTAAATCTGTTCTACCTATCCCATTGTGAAACAAACTATCTCCACCAATAACAAAGTTTTCATCATGAAATATAAATATGACTCCACCAGGTGAATGTCCAGGCACGTGACGAACTTCAAATCTAAAAGAACCTAGTGTCATCTGTCCATTCTTTAAGTAATGTTCTGCAGCACTTGTTGTGATTCCACCACCCATAAACAAAGCTGAACCATTTAAATTAGCATCTGTTAACCACTCTTGTTCATTTTTATGCACATACACTTCAATGTTATAATAATTTTTAATATCATCTACAGCTCCGATATGATCAAAATGAGCATGTGTAAGGCAAACAGCAATAGGTTTTAAATTTTTTTCATTTATTAAGTCAATTAATTTGCCGCTTTCCCCACCTGGATCAAAAATAATAGCTTGTTTATCATTATGCACCACATAACAATTAGTTCCCAACGGACCTAATGGGATTTTTTCTAATTTCATAAAATTTCTCCTTCTCAATTAAAATTAAATATTAATTTTTATCTCGACAAAATAAAAAATTTCCTTTAAAATGTATGAGAGATAATTAACTATTACATATTATTATAATAACAAGCCATATGCAAATGGTGTTGGAATTACAAGGAGGTCGAAAGTATGGTACTTGCCGTTCTATTTTTAGTAGTAACCATATTGTGTGCGATAGCAGTCTTTAGAGAACTTAAGACAAAAAACTTTTTCGCTGTAGGTTTTGCTGGTATTTCCACGTTAGTTTTTGGATTTTTCTCTATTGCAACTCTGTTGTCACCATTATTTTAGTTCATCTTTCAAACTCCTTGGTATTAACAAGGGGTTTTTTATTTGTCCTAATTACTGTTATAAGAAAAGCACAAGCTCCTTCTAAACAAGAAATTTATAATGCTTTCTAAACTTTTAAATATAAAACAAAAAAGAGCGCCTTTTATAACTGCGCTCTTTTTTGTTATTCATTATTAAAATTGTAAAACCGGAAGAGATCACCATAAATCACTTTATCTGAGTAGGATAACTCTTGCTCTACATCAGCTTTGATTGGTGTACAAGCTGTCTCTCCTGCTGCTTCCTCATTACCAAGTTGGTTTACTTCCGTACCTAACAATTCACCAGTTTCTCGATTAAAGCATTGATCTTTACTATAAACATATTCATCAGTAATGAAGCTACCGTCTCTCAATGCAACGAAATCCTTCTTCGATTCACTAGCAAATAAATCTTGGCCAAACATAATATCTTCAGTAGTTTCTATCCCGAGTAAATGTAAAAGTGTTGGTTTTACATCAATTTGTCCAGCAATATCAGAAATTACTTTTCCATCCACACCTGGTATGTGAATAAAGAAAGGTACACGTTGTAATTGAATATGATCGTACGCAGTAATCTCATCTTTTTCTAAATACATGCTCATTGCCTTATCATGAAAATCACTAATACCATAATGATCACCCATTAATACAATAATTGAGTTTTCATATTCGCCAGATTCTTTTAATTGCTCAAAGAACGCCTCTACTGCCTCATCCGTATATCGAACTGTAGGGAAATATTGATTTAATGTTTTAGAATTGGAATTATACGGTTCAATAGATGCATCTTCTTCACTTAATTCAAACGGATAATGGTTCGTTAGCGTAATAAATTTACTATAATAAGGTTCTGGCAACGATTGTAGATACTTTATCGACTGTTCAAAGAATTCTTTATCTTTTAATCCCCAGCCAACTGAGTTCTCTTGATCAACTTCATAAGCAGTAACATCATAAAAATTGTCATAACCTATATTGTCATACATTACATCACGATTCCAAAAACTTTTATTATTTGCATGGAAAACATTCGAGTTGTATCCATTGGAATTTAAAACTTCTGGCATAGCGTTATATTCATTCTGTCCATGTGTGAAGTACACTGCTCCACGTGGTAGCGGGTATAAAGAATTTTCAATTAGAAACTCAGAGTCAGACGTTTTACCTTGCTCTGTTTGATGATAGAAATTTTCAAAATAAAAACTATCCTCAATCAAATCATTTAGGAATGGAGTTACTTCCTCTCCATTAACTGTGTTATTAATAACGAAGCTTTGGATTGACTCTAAGGAGATAAAAATAACATTTTTATCCTCTGCTATCCCAAAAAGCTCCGAGTTCTCAGCACTAGTTTTATGCTGTTTAGTATAATCTTCAATTTCAGGCATTTCATTACCATCTGCAAAAACACGTTGTGCCTGTGATTTAGATTGTAAAGCAATATCATAAATATGATAGTTAAACAGGCCTATATTTTTAACAAGATACTCTCTATCAAAAGTTCTTTGCAGTAGCTGTGGTCTTTCTGCTTCTGCTAACAAATAATTAAACAATAAAAAACCAACAGAAAAGGTTAATGCAAGTACCTTTGATCGCTTTTTATAATCAACTTTAAAATCATCCGTATATTTCTTACTCAAGTACCACACAATAATAACATCTAGAAATAGTAATAGGTCCGGGATGTGCATTAACGCCAAAGCACTAGTTCCTAAATCTGCTGCATTACTCCCTTGAAATAAAACAGGTATAGTAATGAAGTCAGTAAAATTACGATAAAAGACGAGATTAAAATAAAGAATGAGCGTACCAATTAACGAGGCGTACCTCAAAAATCTCATTTGTCCCTTTTCTTTAAACCATACACTAATCGCAAAAAATAAAAACGCCGATGCAAAAGGGTTAATAAATAAGATTACTTCCTGCATGATATTTTCTAAAGATATATTAAACAAAAATCGATAAACAATATACGTTTTAATACCAAACAATATACTTGCTATTATATATAATGGTAAATTGAAAAATTGCTTTTTCTGCATTAAATTTCCTCCTTACACAATCTATCTATATTTATTAATTTGAATTTACGTTTTATTAACATTTTATAACTATACCACTAGTAACCAATTTAAAACTACATATACATTAGACGTTATGCAACTGAAATAAGTTTCACTTTTTTAAAATTATTTTAACAAAAAATTAATAATTACTATTTTACTTGACGATACCAAAAAAATAAACCCTACAAAAGGGAATATTTTAGTCTTGTTATGTTGGTGTATAACAAGATATAAGTAAGTACGAATATTTACAGCAAGTAACAACCATTATACTTACATTTTAAGGATATTACAATCTTTATTTTAAAATGGAAAAAAGACCTTAATCATTTTTCACCCTCTATAACTAAATATGCTCCACCAAAAACACCTGCGTCATTTCCTAGTTCTGCTATAACAAGTTCACATGCATCGCTAACTCGCGGTAAAGCATACTTGTTGAAAGCTTCTTTCAATGGTAAAAGCAAGTCATTTCCAGCTTTTGATACTCCACCACCTATTACGACTTTTGAAGGGTTAATTATTGTCGCAGTATTAGCTATTGCTAAACCTAATACATTAGCGACTCGCTCAATTATTTCTATCGACTCTTGATCACCTTGTGAAGCAGCATGAAAAACATCTTTTGAAGTAAGTTCACCATTTGCATTCAGTATCTTTCTGAGTAACGAGTGTTGATTGGATTGGGCTGATTCAGTAGCTTGTCTTACAATTCCCGTAGCTGATGCCACTGTCTCAAGACACCCTCTTCTACCGCAATTACATGCAGCTCCTTCAGGATCAACAGTGAGGTGACCAATCTCACCAGCTGTACCATTAACACCATTTATTATCTGGCCATTTGAAATAATTCCACCGCCTACACCAGTACCTAGGGTAATTGCAATAAGATTATCGGCTTTATTGCCTGACCCTTTCCAATTTTCACCTATAGCAGCAATGTTAGCATCATTATCAATGTAAACGGGTAAATTTGACAGTCTTTCTAACTGTGCTCCTAATTCGAAGTCTTTCCAGCCTATGTTTACAGCCACAGACACTACTCCAGTTGGTGTATCCACAAACCCTGGTGCCCCTGCACCAATTCCCTTGATATTCTGCTTGTTTAGTTTCAGACGCACAATCCTCTCGTCGATAGAGTTCCAAATATCTTTAGGAACGTGTACTCCACTATTTTCTAATCTAGTTGGTATTTCCCATTTTTCTATAATTGCTCCTTTTGAACTAATAAAAGCAATTTTAACTGTCGTTCCACCTATATCTACACCGATAAAAATTTGCTCTTCCATTTTATTTATATCCCCTATCCTCACGAATTTTAGTAGCTCTTTGTCTTAATAATAGTGTCGCCATTTGATAGTCATCCGATTTTATAAACTGGGATTGGTATAACTCTTTAACTTCATCTTCCATTAATTCCAAATCTGCTAATTGGTCACCCAGATAAATTATTGTTCCAAATTTTTTAAGTAGTTGTTGAACATCATAGATTGTTTTCATTTTTTATCACCTCTGTTATTATAACAAATTCTATTGATAAGATTAAATAAGTTTATTAAATACTTCACAATTAATTTTTAACTTTAAAGACCATGTTATTCTTGAGACATTAACTTCTTAGTCACAGAGGAAATTTCATATATATATGAGTCAATTTCATAATTACCTTATTCAGTCATCTAAAGGCCATATATAGTTTGGAAATGGTTTTATCCAACTATATATGGCCTTTAGATGACGACAAAATTGGTATTATGAAATTGATTAATTTGGAAACAAAAAAGACCCAAATCGCAATTAACGATCCGGATCCTGTGGGTTTAAAAAGGACGGTCTACTCCTTTTTAATGGGACTGGAGTACGTACTAGTACGTCTGTAAATGCTTTTGGTGAAAATGGGATAAACGGCCATAGATAAGCAGTATTGAAAGAATTCATTCTAAGTAAATAAATAATCCATAACGTAATACCAGCTACATAACCTAATACACCGAAGCTTGCAGTAACAATTAAGAGAACGACTCGAAAAATACGATTTGCTAAGCTTAACTCATAACTAGGCGTAGCAAAAGTACCAATGGCAGCTACTGCCAAATATAAAACAACTTCGTTTGAAAACAAACCTACCTCAACAGCCACTTGCCCTATAAGAATTGCTGCGACTAGACCCAAAGCAGTAGCTAATGCTGTAGGTGTATGGATAGCTGCCATCCTCAACATATCTATTCCTATTTCTGCGATTAAAAACTGCAATAACAGAGGTATAGCTCCAAATTCATTTGGTCCAATAAACTCTAATTCACCTGGAAGCAAATTAGGGTTAACAGAAAATAAATAATATAAAGGTAATACAAAAATAGATGCAATTACAGCAATAAAGCGCACTAATCGTAAATAGGCACCTACTAAAGGTTTTTGTCTATATTCCTCCGCATGTTGCAAATGATGCCAATATGTTGCAGGTGTTATCATAACACTAGGTGAACCATCAATGATTAAAATGATATGTCCCTCATATAAATGAGCTGCAGCTGTGTCAGGCCTTTCCGTATATCTAATTGTAGGATAGGGATTCCAATGCCGTCCTCCAAGGAATTCTTCAACAGTTTTTTCCGCCATAGGAAGTCCATCAGTATCTATCTTTTGTAAATTGTTTTTTAATGTTTTCACTTTCTCTGGATCTGCAACGTCTTCTATATAACAAACACATATATCCGTCTTCGATCTTCTTCCAATACTCGTATATTCCATTCGTAAGGAACGATCTCTTATCCTCCGTCTCGTTAAGGCAGTATTAAATACAATTGTTTCTACATAACCATCTCTTGATCCACGTACAACCCTTTCTAAGTCAGGCTCTTGTGGTCCACGAACAGGATAAGTTCTAGCATCAATCATGATTATTTGGTCTATACCTTCAATTACTAAGGCAGTCGGTCCAGCTAAAACAGTATCGGTGGCTACATCCAAATCATCAACTTTTTCAAGTTCCACATAAGGTAAATACGTCTTCAGTAATTTGTCTAATGGATCTGGTTCAAGTTGCTCTGGTTGAAGCTTGGAAAGAAATTTCATTAAAAGGTGTAGGATATCGTCTTTAACGAAACCATCAACCATAAACATCGCCATTTTACGATTCGCATATTCGAGGTCTAGTTGGATCACATCAAAGCTTTTATCTACCCCTAACCTTTCACGCATATACGATACATTTTCACTAAACTGTTGATACATTGGCTTTTTTTGATTTTCCATATTCTCACCCTATATTTTATAAGTACTTTTCTACTTCTATAGCTTGCACTTATTTCGGTTTACCATACATCCCTAGTTATTATGACTAATAGACACTTTATCGAATTGCAAAAAAGTACTTTCATATATAAAGAACCTGTCACATATATTGTAAGGTGTACAGGCTCGGATAAGATTAGGAGGAGTTTGTTCTATGAAAAACAAAAAAAATGTATTTTTATTAATCATCATCTGTTCATTTTTCATGTCTATATTATTATTTTATAAAGACAATACGAGTGTCATTAAGTTTTTCCCTATAGATGAATCCATATCTTTCTCTTCTTATAACACAGAGATAAGCCTAATATCAGAAACTGATCAGGATGAATACGATATAAACTGGAGTTCATCTTCAAAGCTTCGTACACCTATTTACTTACGCCAAGATGTATCATTGCTATATACAGATGGACGTTTAAAAGGAATTTTAAGCAAATGGAAGGAAAGTGAAAAAGACATCATATTAAATTCTAAGATTCATGGTGAAGATAGTAGCCATTTTCAAACCATTTCTTTTCACCATGGAGAGATTCATTATCCAGATGACAAAATTAAAAGTATCCATAGGATGTCGTATGATGAATTATACGTAATTGATTCCCCTCATACTGCCCTAGAATCGTTTGAAGTACCTACAAATCATTCTCAAACAGAATGGAAAAAAACTTTGGATCACGCGACAAATCAGCAACTTAGTTATCATTGGAAACAATTAATAAACTATTTTAAGATTCCACAAGATAGGTATGTTTTTGTACCATTAACAGATTTACAACATTATGAGGATAATCCCATACCAACCCTTACGAAAAATCAAACAAAACAAGTAATTGGGCAGTTATGGGAAGGACTATATAAAAATTACATTTTAACCATTACTCGTGATGAACAACCCGTTAATAGCTTTATACCATTAATCCTTTTTGATAAACAAGGTGAACATTTGTTGGTCTTGTTTCAAGATCAACATAAAAAAATGCAAAAGCTAAAACAAAATTATCCTTCATTTAACAATCGTTGATGAAAATCAGCAAAACTCCTATTATCTGGTTGGAGTTCAAGAGCAGTCTTTGCATGTGAAATTGCTTTTTCGCTATTTCCTTCATCTAAGAACAAGATTGCAAGATTGTAATGAGCTTCAGCCATATCCGGGTTAATCATAACTACCTTTTCTAAATCCTTTTTAGCTTTGTTTAAGTCATCTAACTGAATTAATGCAAAGGATCGATAAAACAACAGTTCTGCTTCATAATCACTAGAATAATTAATTGTATCATTAGAATATTTAATTGCCTTACTAGTTATCTCTACAACTTCATCAAATTTTTCTGCTTCTATTAGCTCTTGAGTTCTTTGAAGTTGTAATGTTTCATCCATTTCAACGGAAGTGTTTGATAGTCCATATAAAATTAGTCCAGAAATAATACCTATATAAACAATAAAAGAAATTAGTTGAACAAACCACTTCTTCTTCTTCGGGAAGAATACAATAGAAGATGCAATAAATCCTCCTAATAATCCTCCCATATGAGCACTATTGTCTATAGAAGGGACTAATAATCCACACAAGATATTAAGAATAATTACAAAAATCACATTCCAACCCATTGTTTGAAAAAATACCCTTTTGTAATTTATCCCAAAAAATAATAGTGCACCGAACAATCCAAATAAAGCTCCTGATGCTCCAGCAGCAATTTGAGGACTAAAAGCGAAGCTTGAAAGACCTCCAACAATACCAGCTAGAAAATAAATAATGCTATACCTAGTACTTCCATACATTCTTTCAACTGCAGTCCCAACATAAAAAAGAGCTAACATATTCATGAAAAGATGTAATGATCCAATATGAAGAAACATGGAAGAAATTATTCTCCACCATTCTCCATCAATTATTGCTGGATTGTACTTAGCTCCATAATTTACTAGCACTTCAGGATTAGTACTTCCTCCATTAATATCTAAAACAATATACATTAGAATATTAGCAATGAGAAGTAAGTAAGTTATTACTGGTTTTCCATTCTGAAATAGTTTTTCTGTCTCTTTTATATTTTTTTGATATTCACTATCTATTAATGTTTTTAAGTAATGTGTTAATTGTTCCATCTCAATTTCTGTATTTGGAAATTCGACCGGTTTGTAATCTATTCCAATGTTGTCATGTAAGCGTTTAGCCTCGTATTCTCTATTGTCTTCATCCAAATAATAGACATTCATCGTAGTAAATTTATTATCTTTTATAGATATTGGTTTTTTTAAATATTCCCACTCATCTACAGGAGGATGCGTAGCAATGTACACATTATGTACATGAACACTTCTTCCGATTATTAATCTTTTTAATTTCTTCACATTTTCAATCGTTAAATCAACCTCTTGCTTTAAACGATTCTGCCAATCAAAACTGCGTTGAATAATTCGAATTAGGTGAGATTTTCCTTTTATTTTCTTTTCTAACCATACTTCCGAACTTCTATTATTTATAAGAACAATATTACATTCATAATCATGAATGAAGTTGTAAGTTAAACGATTTAATAGATACTTCTCTTCTAAAAACAAAGCGTTCCCCCACCTCTCTCCATCATATTACCATGTTCCTAAGAATTAGTTTAAGTAAAATGATTCTCACATCAAGATATGTATGGTTTTATGCCATTGAAAAGAATAAGAAAATGCGGGTTTACTTGAGCTAGATGTAGTACATGCTAATAGTCAGTTTTCCATAAGACATTATATCTATAATATCTTATGATACGAAAAAAACGTTCAGCTGTTAGACAGCTGAACGTCCCAGAATACTCGGTAGTATTCTTTTACGTATATAAGGCATATTCATTGAAATACTCACAATAATCTTTCTTATTATATTAACAGCTAGTAACATATTTAGAATTTTGTACCTTTTTTTAAATACAACAGTTGAGCCAATTATAACAGAACATATTACTAAGAAAGACCTCATCATAACACCCTTTCTTTACCTTAATGTGAATATGTATAGTGTGCTCGTATTTGTTAAAAATATGACTATCAAAAACATTTAATTATCGAGAAAGCCATATTCAGAAATTAGATAATTAACTGGAATATCAAAAGGTTCCCTTGGTACTGTATCTACAATTTGGAAACTACAGGCTAATGAAAGTGTAATACCTTTGAAATTATTAAGGTATCGATCATAATATCCACCTCCATATCCAATACGGTATCCTTTTCTATCAAATACTAATCCTGGAACAATCATAACATCTATTTTGTCTTTGTTAATTTTTCTATTATCGTCTGGTATTGGTTCATGCAAATTTGAAAATCCAACTTCTAGTTCATCAAATGACTGTAGTTCGAAAAAAACTAATTTACCGTATGTAGGATAGCATTTAGGAATACAGACCTTTTTCCCATGTGACCAAGCTAGCTTAATTATTTCACGTGTGTTCCATTCATAGTTCTGTGAAATTGTGATGCCAATAACATCGTTTTTATCCCAAATCCAGCTATTGACCAGGTAGTACTGCATTTTTTTTTGAATATTATTTCTCGTATCTATATCTATTTCTTTTAGTATTTGTTTCGCTCGGTTTCTATGTTCCTTTTTAAGATCCATATAAAGATACACCTCTTATAATAAGAAAATGAAAAACTCTTACCTTTTGCTGGTAAGAGTTTGTCGAATATACTATGTGTATATTATTTAGTTTCGCGATGTAGAGTAACTTTTTTCAATCGCGGGCTGTATTTTTTAAGCTCTAAACGTTCTGGATGTTTACGTTTATTTTTAGTTGTAATATAATTGCGGTCACCAGTTTCGGTGCAAGCAAGTGTAATGTTTACACGCATTGTTATCCCTCCAAACCATTATCATTAACTAGAATTTCATATCTTTTTTCAGACTTAATAATATTACCAAAAATCCTACCAAATATCAAGTTAACTTAATAAAAGTTAACCGTTTTCTATAAATATTTTTTATCTGTTGTTTTCTACTACATCTACTTATGTTATAAATAATACTGTAAACAAAAATGGAGGGACGCATGTGATTTCAGCACTAATAAGTATAGCAACAATTGGTTTACTACTAATTATTTTATCCTTCTTTATGAACGATAAATTCAAGCAAATGGAAGAACAAGTTGAACAAATTTCCATCACCACACTGCAAGAATCCTATCAAATGAAAAAAAAGATAAAAATATTAGAAGAAGAACTTTTATCCGAGGATCTATCTGAGCCAGAATTCAGAAGACCAGAAAACAATCAGTCACCGTTAATGCGCAAGATAAATCACCTGTACAAACAGGGAGCTACAATAAAAGAAATCGCAATAGAAACTAAACTTAGTGAGTACGACGTGCATTCTATTGTTAATCAACTTTCTAAAGAAAGATAGAGGCGTTTATATGAAACAAACGATAAGAGCATTCGCACTAGGTCTTTTGTGTGCAACTTTAATATTAACTATCTCTCTTGTTATCGATCGGAATTCTGATAACAAGAATAAAGAAACAGAGATAACTAACGATGAAATGATTAATTCACTACAACAAGAAGGGTATATTATTCTAACGGAACAGGAACTAGAAAAAATGAAAGAAGTAGAAAACAATAAACCTGACACAGTTCCAGAACAAGAAGTAATAGAGGAAGAGGAAGAAGAATCAGAACTAACAACATTCACACTTACTATTGAGGCAGGAATGAATGTTAATGAAATTTCAGAATTACTATATGAAGCTACAATGATAGAAAATCAAAATGATTTTATCACTTATCTTGAAGAAAACGAATATAGTACTAAAATTCAAATTGGTGAATTTTCGATAAATAGTTCTATGACTAAGGAAGAAATAGCAAATACGATTACAAACCAGTAACTCGGTTTTTTCTCAAGGCATTTTCGTAAACATTGTTGCTTTACAAACTTCAAACTTTATATAAAGTTTGCACTAACAGCTATGTTGATTTTCGATGGTTAGGCCTAAAAGAGAAATAGCGTTGTATGTCTAAAAAATATTTTGAAAAAAGTCTTCCATATTAAGTGGGAAAGCAATTTATGCTTTCCCCCTCTTTTATGTTATTCATTTAAATCAAACGATTCACCCTTCACTAGATACATGATGTTTTCTCCAATATTTGTAGCGTGATCACCGAATCGTTCAATATATCTACCACTGAATGCCATTTGCATAATATGCTGGATTTTTTCGGGATTAGTTGCAGTTTCTTCTAGTAGCTCTCTTAAAACCGTCGAATACATCCCATCAACTAAATCATCTAATTCAGCTAACTTTCTTGCTAATGTAATATCCTCATTTTCATATGCTTTAACAGATAGATCAATCATCCTAATTGCAATGTCCTTCATATCTTCTATAGCACCATGAATCTGAATCCCATGCTTTTCTCCTAGATGAATGGTTGATTTAGCAATGTTTTTTGCATTATCCCCCATCCGTTCTAAATCCGAAGAAATACGAATCGCAACAATTAGCCTCCTTAAGTCTGAGGCTACCGGTTGTTGTTTAGCAATTAATAAAACAGCTGCTTCATTAATTTCGAAGTCTCTTTTATCTAATTCCTTATCGTAAGCAATTACTTGCTTAGCCAATTCGATGTCAGCAGTGTACAATGCCTTGACAGCATCACGTAGGAGACTTTCTGTTCCTCGCGCTAGTTCGATAATCATTGCTTTCACTTTATCCAACTCAATTTGAAATTGTTCTCTAGCTACCATTACATATCCCCGCTCTCTTATCCGAATCTTCCCGTGATGTAATCTTCTGTTCTTTTATCTTTTGGTGTTGAAAATAAGAAGTTAGTATCTGCATATTCTATTACTTCACCGTTTAAAAAGAATGCTGTTTTATCTGAGATACGTGCTGCTTGTTGCATATTGTGTGTAACAATAATAATGGAGTAATCTTTTTTTAATTTTTCGATTAATTCTTCTACTTTTAAAGTTGATTTTGGATCTAGTGCAGATGTTGGTTCATCCATTAAAATAACATCAGGCTCAATTGCTAAACAGCGCGCGATACATATTCTTTGCTGTTGACCACCAGAAAGTGAATAGGCGTTTTCTTTCAATCTATCTTTAACTTCATCCCAAATATATGCACCGCGAAGGCTTTTCTCTACAATCTGGTCTAATACTTTCTTATTGC
This sequence comes from Aquibacillus rhizosphaerae, assembly GCF_030282825.1. Lineage (GTDB taxonomy): Bacteria > Bacillota > Bacilli > Bacillales > Amphibacillaceae > Aquibacillus_C > Aquibacillus_C rhizosphaerae. The sequence continues at coordinate 121,151 of NZ_JASTZU010000041.1, read as the reverse complement.
GAATTCCATGAATCCTTGGACCGTATGCAATGTTATCGTAAATAGATTTTGGAAATGGATTAGGCTTTTGAAAAACCATACCTACCTTTGTTCTTAATTCCTCAACTTTAAACGATTTATCAAGTATATCTTTATTTCTATACTTGATCGTTCCCGATGTACGGACGCCTGGTACCAATTCCACCATACGATTTAAAGTTTTTAAATAGGTCGATTTCCCGCAACCTGAGGGCCCTATAATGGCCGTAACTTCTTGTTCATAGATAGGTAAAATTATATTTTTTAATGCATGTGTCTGACCATACCACAAATTCAAATCCTGTGTATCGTACACAATGTTATTGCCTGTATCAGCATTTTTAAAAGCATTTGCACTTGAGTATTGATTTAAACTACTACTTTCTTTATCCATAACAAAACTCATTTATTTTCACCCCTATAAAAATTTAGAATCTCTTTTGAAACTTATTTCGAATGATAATTGCAATAGAGTTCATTAAAAACAATATGATTAATAAAATTACAATCGTAGCAGCAGCTAAATTGGCATACTCATCAACAAGTGCTGAATCAATTGTCCAGTAATAAATTTGCATCGGCATAATTGTAAATTTATCAAAAACACTATCTGGAATTGGGATAATTAATGCTGGAATACCAATTACAACTAATGGTGCAGTTTCTCCAATCGCACGCGAAAGAGATAAAATAACACCAGTTGAAATTCCTGGAATTGCTGCAGGTAAAACAATGTTTTTTATCGTTTGCCACTTAGTAGCTCCCATTCCATAAGAAGCTTCTCGCAAAAATTGTGGTACCGCACGAATCGCTTCTTGACTTGCCACAACAACGATTGGAAGAATAAGCAGAGCCATAGTTAAACCACCAGCTAAGATAATATTTCCAAGCCCCATTGCTCTGACAAATACAGTTAAACCTAATATACCGAACACAACAGAAGGAACACCTGCTAAATTGGAAATATTAGTTTGTATGATGTTTCGAACTCTTCCTTTTTTTGCGTATTCTTCGAGATAAATTGCAGTTCCTACTCCTAAAAATATTGTTACTGGAGCTACAACCACCATCAACCAGACAGTTCCCATAATCGCTCCAAATATCCCTGCCCGCTCAGCATCCGTTGATAATTTGCTCATAAGAAAATTAATATCAATCCAGCCAATACTATCTGAAAAGACACGATAAATTAAAGTAATTAATACAAGTAGTCCAAAAATCGCTGCAACGAAAAAAATTGACTTCGCTAAATTATTTTTAAATATACGTGGTGACATGTTTTTATTTACTTGTTCTACATCTATATATTTCATACTAATATTCCTCCCTAAATTTACGGGAAATATATTGGGCAATTAAATTCATAACTAAAGTGAAAACAAATAGTGTCATAGCAACAGCATATAGACTATAGTAAAGCGTTGTGCCAGCTGCCGCTTCTCCACCAGTTACTTCAACGATGTAAGCTGTCATCGTCTGCATTGATTCAGTAATATTAAATGAAAAGGCCTTGTTACTTCCACTAGCAATAGTTACAATCATTGTTTCTCCAATCGCACGTGAGATCGCAAGAACAAAAGATGCGATTATTCCGGAAATAGCCGCCGGTAGAATTACCTTAAAAGTCACTTCAAGTTTGGTTGCGCCTAAGGCTAAAGCACCTTCCCTCATGGAATTTGGCACAGAGCTCATCGCATCCTCTGAAAGTGATGCAACCATAGGAATAATCATTATTCCCATTACTAGTCCTGGACTAAGGATATTGGTAGGGTCCAGAGCGGGAATAAAAGATCTGAGTAGAGGTGTAACAAATGTAAATGCAAAAAATCCATAAACAATAGTAGGAATTCCTGCAAGAATTTCTAAAATTGGTTTTAAAAATTTCCTTAACTGTTCTGAAGCATATTCACTTAAAAAGATTGCTGTCATTAAACCTATTGGGATGGCAACAGCAACAGCTATTAGAGTTGAAAGAATAGTTCCAGTCAATAATGGCAAAATACCAAATTTGGCATCATCACCCAAAGGTTTTAATTCAGTTCCTGTATAAAAATCCCAAAAAGGGACTGCTTGAAAAAACGAAATAGTTTCACTTAAAAGAGTGAATACAATACCAATTGTCGTTATAATAGAAACAGCTGCTATCCCTAATAAGATATAGGGGATAACTTTTTCAGTAACACTATTAAGATTAAATGAATTTTTATTTTTTTCAATCATATCACGGACATTTATTTTCTCTTTATTGTTTTTAAGTCCCAACGTAATTACCCCTTTCATCCTTATTGTTAATAAGGACAAATTACTATCTTTTATATTTAATATTTAAGAAGATGAGAAGCAGAACTTCTCATCTTCTATTTTAGGATTACATAATTACTTTAAGCCATTAAGGAAATCAAGAGATTCCTGAATCTTTTCATCTGCCAATGGAGCAAATCCAGTTTCAGCAGCCACATCTTGTGCATTTTCCATTGTATAAATAGCATAATCTAGAACTTGAGGCTTTTCATTTGCCAATCCAACATTTAAATAAGTAAACACTGGACGAGTAAATGGCATGTAACCAAAGTCTTCAGTTAATCCAATAGTCTCTAAAGATGGAGCAACTGGACCATCACCAAAATCAATATTTATAGCAGATACTTTGTCTTTATTATTGTCAAAGTAACCATATCCGAAAAACGCAATTGCATTTTCATCTTGAGATACTAATTCAACTAAAGTTGAATATTCTTGTTGTAAGTTAATTCCTTCAACCATTTCTTGTTCTTCAAGAATTGTTTCATAGAAGAATTCATAAGTACCATGGTTTTCGTTAGGTCCCATTGCAACGATTTCTTCATCAGGGAAGCTAGGATCAACATCACTCCATTTTGTGTATCCAGAACTTGCTAAGAAAATATCCTTGACTTGATCTACAGTTAACTCAGTAGCCCAATCATTTTCTGGATTAATAACGATTGTGATACCATCAAGAGCAACTTGGAATTCGTGGTACTCAATTCCTAATTCTTCAGCTTTCGCAGCTTCTTCATCTTTAATTGTACGAGATGCATCGTTAAAGTCAGTTCCACCATCTTCAACTAAGAACTTTTCAAAACCTGCAGAAGTACCAGCACGTCCAACTTCTACAGATACACCTTCTTGTTCATTAAGCATATAGTTTTCAGCCATTTTAGCCATAAAAGGATAGACAGTACCAGAACCATCAATCACTACACTGCCTTCAAGAGCTGTTTCTTCAGCTGGCTCTTCTTCCGCTTCTGTTTCAGTATCTGTTTCTTCTGTATTTGTGTCATCACTTCCATTGCTTTCTTCTGACTCAGTCTCTTCGGCTGCACCACATGCTGCAAGAATTCCAATAAGCAACATTAAAAGCGCTGCAAATGATATTAACTTCATTTTCTTCATTACTAATTTCCCCCTAAAGATTATGTTGAATTTTTGGGCTTGGCTTAACCTACCCACAAGTACATCATAACTTCTTAGTGTGAATTTACAGTTAAGCTAACGTAAAGAAATTGTAAATTTGTATAGTATTTTGTCACAATGGGTATACTATTAAATTAAATGACAAAAAAAGCCTTGATAACGGTGTTATCAAGGCTTTTTAATCACTTTATTCTTCTTCTTGTTCTTCTTTTTCATCTTCATTTAGGTCTTGGTTCACGCCGTTTTTTGCTCTATCTTCTTTTAAATTATAGTATGCATCCATAATTCTTTTACCGATGTTGTGATGAGGACTGCCAGTTTCTTTACCATTTCTAGGAACAACAACTGCAAATGCTACTTCAGGTTCATCGTATGGAGCGTAACCAACTAAGGTTAAATTCTCTGTTGCTTCTTTAAATTCACCATTTTCATATATATCATTTTCCGCTGTACCCGTTTTACCAGCCATTTTATACTCACTAGCTTTAGAACCCCAATATGTTGAAGCTGTACCTTTACTATACACGTCAATAAAACCATGTTGCACGCGCTCAATATATTTGTCATCCATAGAGACTTTATTTAATACATCGGTATTGAAACTCTTTATAACCGGTCCTTGCTTTGTCTTTTCTGGTTCAGATTTACGAATCTCGTTAACTAAATGTGGTCGAACACGGTAACCATCATTAGCAATCGTGGATACATATTGCGCTAACTGTAACGTTGTGTACGTGTCATACTGACCAATCGCAATATCCAATAAGTTACCAGCCTGTGAATTTTGTCCAACAACACCAGTACTTTCAAATGGTAAATCAACACCTGTTTCTCCACCTAAACCAAATTGATTGAAATAATTTCGCATCGTTCTAAAAGAATCCCAATTAAAGTTGTATAAGGGTTCGCCATAGCGGTATGTTGCTCCAGCCATCTCTATTGCTAATTTGAACATGTATACGTTTGAAGATTGTTCAAGTGCTCTACGATCATTAGTTGGGCCTAAGTCCGTCCATGAACTTTTGGGTTCATCATCTGCAATTTTGATTGGTGCATCATTAATAGTTGTTCCAATATTAACTACACCTGAATCATATCCAGCTAATAGAGTCGCGCCCTTGACCGCTGAACCAGGTGCATGCGCATCATATACAACTCGAAACGATTCATCAGAATACGTTCCTTCTTCTCGGTTATAACGTGAACCTGAAAGTGCTAATATTTCACCAGTTTGAGGGTCAATCATTGCAACGAGAGCATCTTGTAAGAATCTATTTTTATAAGGGTCTCTTTTAATTGCTGCTTCAAGTTCTTCTTGTACAATTTTATCAACTTGTTGTTGCAATTCCATATCTATCGTTAACACTAAGTCATTTCCACTTTGACCATCAACAACAGTTTCCATTCCAACAACTGCTCCTGATTTATCAATCGTATATTGAACTTCCTCTTTTAATCCTCGAAGTTCACTTTCATATTGCTGCTCTAGACCACTTAAGCCGACACGATCATTTCTACTATATCCATTTGCTAAATAATAATTACTATTATCACCAGGGATACCTTCATTGGAAGAGGAGATTCTACCTATAAAGTTCTGAAATGTACTACCGAAAGTCGTTGTTCGATTCCAATCAATCGAAGCATCAATCCCAGGTAGCTCATATAAATGTTCTGCAACAACTGCATACTCTTTTTCTGTTACATTGTCATTTTTTATTACATGTGGTGATAATTCATAAGCCTGGTCCAATTCTTTTTTTATCATCACAAGATTTAAGAGATCTTTATTATCCCAATCATACTCATTATAATCTTCTTCCGTAATTCGGTTTAGCATTTCGTTGTATTGCTCACCATTATCAAGCTCTTCTATTTCTTCAGTCGTCAGCCGCTCCTTAGCATCTTCTGCATTTTTTGAATCCTCAATATACCAATATTCTTTTTTATCTCTTTCAGTGATTTTATCTTGGAGTACTTCTAAATCATCTTCCATGACAATCATCTCAGAAAGTTTTATCGCCAGGTCAAGACGCTCTGATGCTGTATCACCACTTTTTGGTGGAGTGTACGTGATGGATCGAACTGGTTCATTATCAAGGACTATTCGACCATAGCGATCATACATAATCCCACGTGGCACGGAAAGCTTTGAATTTGTGTTTTCTGTTTTATCAATTTCTTTTTGAGCTTCTTCACCATTTAAAATTTGAACAACACCAAGTTGTAATATGAGTAATGAAAATAAGGCAAATACAAAAATAAATAATATATTTAATCGAAAGGGAAGATGTGTCTTTTTCTTTTTATCGTTTCCCATTGTCCTCCCCCATTTCTAATTTTAGTTTAATTTTATTATACAAATAGAAAGTTGAACAAGTGTAAGGCCTGTTCAACTGAAATTATAAAGCATTTAATTAATAGTATAACATCTTAGTCTTATTGACACTATACATTATTTTCATCTATTTTCTTGATCTGCTATTTCCCTTTTTAAAGGAACTTTTTCCTTTTCAACTACTCCATGGAACGTAATATCTTTTATGAAAAAGTAAATAACAAAGTGTCCTACACCTAAAATCATCAAGAGATATGGGATTATCTTTTCTGCTGGAAATACATTTACTGCAATTAAAAAAATCCCTATTGACATAACTCTTCCTAAATTAACAAATAGTTCTCTAACAACGATATATTCTATTCTCATTTCCGCTGCTTTCCATGCTTTTCCAATCACATCAAATGTCATTGAAATATAAGGAACTGTAAAAATAGGGTAAGACAATCCTATTATTGCACCATATATAAGTAAGGTTGTAAAACTTGTATGAATTAAGATTAGAAATACAGCCAGATAAAGAGAAAGGCCACCAACAAAGATCGCCCACTTTCGCATTCGTGGTTTTATAAACTTTGTTGCAAAAAAGTAAAAAACAAACGAGAATCCCGAGAAAACTAAATTAAACGTACCTAGAGCTAATTCACTTTGTGTTGCAATAAAAACCCATACAGATATAACAAAAACAAACGTACCTTCTCTTAAACCTTGGAAAATATGTGCGTAAAGAATTCTTTTCCAATCTTTGTTATTATTCCTTTCTCTAATAATACGACGAAAGGAAAAATTGCCTTTAGCGGACCTTCTGTTTAAAAACATCGTACAACCAACAGCAAAAGCAAAGAGAATAAATGAAATGGTAAATATAATGGTGTACCCTTGAAAGTTATCTAATCTAGAAATTATATAACCTGCAAGAATTGGTCCAATCATACCCCCGAAAGATTGCATTAGACCGAGAAATCCATTAAAGAAGTCACGTGTCTCTGGTTCAGTTACTTCAAAAGTAAGCACGTTAAAAGCTAACCAATAAAAGCCATAGCCAATACCAAGTAATGCACCTAGTAGTACGTTGTATTTTGCTGCACTTTCCCCTACTACTAAAACAGTCATGAAAAATAAAGATAAAAAAGTTACCCCAAGCCGCAAAACGATTACCCTATCGACTTTTTTTGCCCATCTACCTGCTAATATAAAAGTTAGAGGTTGCATGATATAAACTGCAATATTATACATAGCAATATTGACATAGTCACCAGATTGCTTCCATAAATATATGTTAACAAATGTATTGGAGAGAAAAGTAGCTAGTGCATACAGTCCCCCGATTGTTAATAGAAGTTTTAAGTCACGATCTATTTCAATATCTCCTAGCATGTTTAAGCTTTTTTTCATATAGCTCCTGTCTCCTTTACATATCTGCTTTTATTATTTTCAAATAACAAAGAGATATACAGAAGAAGAGCGGATACAAGATATATGTTTTTTTATTTTTCTTATATTAAAATTGTCTAACAATAAAAATAACCTTTAGCTTATAAGCTAAAGGTTATTTTTATTGTTAACTATATTTATTTTGCAGCTTCATATAATTTTGAAACTTCATCCCAATTAACTACATTCCAAAATGCAGCAATGTAATCTGGACGTTTGTTTTGATATTTAAGGTAATAAGCATGTTCCCAGACATCTAGTCCTAAGATTGGTGCTTTTCCTTCCATAACAGGTGTATCTTGGTTCGGTGTGCTTATAATCTCAAGTTCACCATTATTAACAATCAACCATGCCCAACCAGAACCAAAACGGCCAGCACCTGCAGCAGCAAATTCTTCTTTGAATTTGTCAAAGCTACCAAATTTATCATTAATTTTACTAGCTAACTCTCCTGTAGGTTCTCCCCCACCATTAGGTGAAAGTAAAGTCCAGAAAAGACTGTGATTAGCATGTCCACCACCGTTGTTTCGAACCGCTGTACGAATTGACTCTGGAATACTGTTTAGATCAGATAAAAGTTCATCTAATGATTTATTTTCTAAATCAGAGTGCCCTTCTAACGCACCATTTAATTTAGTAACATAAGTGTTATGGTGTTTCGTGTGGTGAATATTCATTGTTTCTTTGTCAATATGAGGCTCAAGCGCATCATATGCATAAGGTAATTCTGGTAGTTCAAATTTAGCCATTTTAATTCCTCCTTTTATAGTATGTAAGAGAAACGTTCACAAAATGTTACGTTTTTCCCTTTCAAAGCAAGATTATCAAAGCATCAGATATCATGCAACTGTTATGCATTATTTTCCCAAATCTCTTTTATCTTATTATCTATCGGAAAGTTGATTTACATATTTTAAAAAACAAAAAAAACAAGCTACTATTCGCTTGTTAAAAATGGTGGCTCGGGACGGAATCGAACCGCCGACACACGGATTTTCAGTCCGTTGCTCTACCGACTGAGCTACCGAGCCATTTTATTTGAAAATCAAACTATGTAACTCAATAATGTTAATGGCGGAGGAGGAGGGATTCGAACCCCCGCGGGCCGTGAAGCCCCTGTCGGTTTTCAAGACCGATCCCTTCAGCCGGACTTGGGTACTCCTCCGAATTATTTAAACTTTTCACTATTGATATACTTATACTTGCTAAACAATAGGTTATAGTAAGTATAATTCATTAAATGGTGGACCCTGCAGGACTCGAACCTGCGACCGATCGGTTATGAGCCGATAGCTCTAACCAACTGAGCTAAGGGTCCTTGTTTAAATTCTTTATGGGGCGGCTGATGGGAATCGAACCCATGAGTGCCGGAACCACAATCCGGTGCGTTAACCCCTTCGCCACAACCGCCATAATACAATTTTAAAATTTGGTAGCGGCGGAGGGGATCGAACCCCCGACCTCACGGGTATGAACCGTACGCTCTCGCCAGCTGAGCTACACCGCCAAATTGGCTCCACAGGTAGGATTCGAACCTACGACCGATCGGTTAACAGCCGATAGCTCTACCACTGAGCTACTGTGGAATAATAATGTACTACTAACTTATTAGTTATGTTGTCTGTTGATTTATTTTTTCTTTCAATCAAGCGACGATATATAATATAACATCTTTTTCGAAATGTGTCAACAACTTTTTTAAAACTTTAAAAATTGGCAACAAAAATAATATAGCACGTCCTGAGAAACGATTCAAGACTTTTTTTTTATTTATTTTATTTCATTAGATAACTAGATAAAATAATAGGGCATCCATTAATATTATGATGCCCTATTATAAGAAAAGCTAGGGGCGCCTTGCTAAACACCGACAAACTTAAGACGAATATCTATGTGGTGCTCTTTACCACAAAGATGTTCGTTTTAAGACCTCAGGCGGGTTAGGCGCTGAAGCTAGACATCTCTAGAATTTTTTATACTTTCTTAGCTTTTAAAATAGGCTTTTAGCCTTTTTCACCTAGAACTTCTTCTGCAATGTTAACAGCGTGGTCACCTATTCTTTCTAAATTACTAAGAATGTCTACAAAAACAATGCCCGCTGTTCCTGAACATGCACCTTCATTAAGTCTTATAATATGCTTTTTACGAAATGCTCGCTCCATATCATCAATCCGATTTTCTTTTTGAACAACTTCAAGCGCTGCCTCTCGATCCATTTCTCCCAATGACTCAATAGCTTGCTTCACAGTAATAAGCGTTAAATCAATCATCTCATTTAAATCTTCTTGTGCTTGTTCTGTAATAACTACTTTATTTGAAATTTTATATTGAACCAGTTCAATAATATTTTCAAAATGGTCACCAATTCTTTCTATATCTCTAACTGAGTCAAGTAAAGCGGAATGTTTAGTACTATCAGACTCAGAAAATGATGTTCCAGATAGACTTACCAAATAATTTGTAATTTCTCTATCAAGATTATTTAGAGCACCTTCAATTTGTATCGCCATGTCTGCGTGTTTTTGATGATGAGTATTTAAATAATTCTTTGCTTCTTCTAGACCTTTAAACGCGTATTCACCCATACGAATTACTTCTTCTTTCGCTTGATCTAGCGCTACAGAAGGTGATTGTTGAATAAATATTGGATCTAAGTGCTTAGGTTTGTATTCTACGATGACATCTTCACCTGGAATTAATTTTGTTACTAAAATTGCCAACGCTGCGATGAAAGGAAACTGAATCAATGTATTTGCAATATTAAAAGAACCATGAGCAAAAGCAATCGTCATTTCCGGATTTAAATTAAACTCAACTTTCAAAAGTTCAACAAACATTGTGTAATACTTTAATCCAATTAAAAATATCGCTGTCCCTATTAGGTTAAATATTACATGTGTAAAAGCTGCACGTTTAGCAGCGATACTAGCACCGATAGAAGCTAAAATAGCTGTGACTGTGGTACCGATATTGTCACCAAATAACACTGGTAACGCAGCGGATAACTCAATAGCACCTTGATCATATAAACCTTGTAGAATTCCAATTGTTGCACTAGAACTTTGAACAATAAATGTAAATAATGTACCAATTACTACACCGAGAATTGGGTTATCACTCATACTTACAGTTAAATCTTGAAACGCTTGTACATCACGTAAAGGTTTCATTCCGCCACTCATTAGTTCTAAACCATAAAATAAGGACCCAAAACCAAAGATTGTTTGACCTAAAAATGAAATTTTATTAGCTTTAAAGAAAAATAGCATAAATGCTCCCACAGCCATAATAGGCAATGAATAAGCGCCTAGGTCGACACCAATAATAAAAGCAGTAACAGTAGTACCAATATTTGCTCCCATGATGACACCTATAGATTGCCTCAATGTCATAAATCCGGCATTTACCAATCCAACTGTAAGTACAGTGGTACCTGAACTACTCTGAATTAATATAGTTACAATAATTCCGGCTAATACACCCATCAGAGGGTTACTTGTAAATCGATCTAATATGTCTCTTAGTCTGTCCCCAGCAGATTTTTGAAGACCATCACCCATGAACTTTAATCCTAATAGGAAAATACCTAGTCCACCAACAAATTCAAAAATCAGCGTTTGCACATCGATATCCACTGGACTTTCATCCCTTCATCCTTAAAAATTAGTTATATAATAAGCACCTTTTACATTATTAATTATTCGTATAGATTTTGTAAAGAAATTTCGTCGTTTCTTTACACTAAATTTACAATTGTTTTAACAAAATCGCCAAAATACGACATATTCTTCTGAATTTTAATCATGACAATATATTTTTAAAATTATTCACAAACTTTCTATATATTTAATTATAAATTCGCCATCTAAAAAGATCCAACTTCAACAAAAAAAGTATTCCGTTTTAACAGAATACTTTTTAACTTATTTCTATTTTGCATCAGATTTCAGTTTTGATACAAGAATTCTTGTTCCATCTACATGCTCCACTTTAATTATTGTCCCATGCTCAATCCACTGCCCGTTTGTAATAGCACTATAATCTACTTCATCAATTCTAATCGTGCCAACTGGTCTCATGTCAGTAACCGTTATACCCTCTTTATTTATAAGAGTAGTATAGGAATTATTCATTGTATTATATCCTTTATCACTTGTTAATTGGTCCATTAATGTTAACTTTGACCACATATTTCTTCTTTTAAAAACTTTTAGAAACAATAAAGAACTAGCACCACCTATTACTACACCTATTACTGCATATAGACCAGCCGTCCAATTTGGGGAACTTAAACCTACAGATATAATCATGCAGACAGCTCCAATTGTGGCAAGCGAACCATCATTTAATATTTTACCATCTATAACAATTAATATTAAACCTAAAAAGTAGATAGCTAACATGACAAAAAACATTCCTGGGTCTAAATAAGATAAAAAATAAACGGTTATAAACCCGAGACCTAGTAAACCAAAGAAACCCTTCATATTTACTAATAATTCACCAATTAAAAATAATGTTCCTAATCCAACGATTACAAAACTTAACCAATCTGCTGAAATAGACTCCATCCATATCACTCCTCTTACTTCCACTATAATATAAATACGACTAAAAACAATATAAGTTTCAAAAAAGGATTTTAATAAAAATGTAGAATAAGTATGTATAGACAAGGAGGCAAATATTTATGGGATTTTTTAAAAAAACATGCCTTACATTAACTATGTTATTTCTAATAATAAGTATATTTAAAGATCTAACTGTTGGGACAATTATTCAAGATACGAACAACCATGAAGAAAGTGAAATTAAGGAGGTCGTGGAGAAAGAATCCAAACCAGAGGAAGTAAAATCAAATGATAACAACCAGCCAGATGAAACAGTTAGATTTAAAGTTAAAAGTTATACAGCTATGCCAGGAGATACAGTCTTATCTATTGTAGAATCATTAAACAATGAGAAAGATTCAATACAAATGGAACAGATTATAACTGACTTTGAACAATTAAATCCCGGTATTAGTCCCCATGAAATTGAAACAAATACAACTTATCTGTTCCCAATATACAATAATTAATATATTTTTATGCGTTTGCTACTTCTCATTTTGGCGTAATGCCATTATAATGGACAATGATACTTATCAATACTATTCGCGACGCAATCAAATAAAGGAGCGATTTAAATTTATGACTTTAACTCACAGAAAAAATACACGCCCAGTTAAAGTTGGGAACGTTATGGTCGGTGGCAAAAATGAAGTTATTATTCAGTCCATGACTACAACAAAGACACATGATGTAGAAGCAACCGTTAAGGAAATACTCAGACTTGAGGAAGCAGGTTGTCAAATAGTTCGTGTGGCCTGTCCTGATGAGAGAGCAGCAGATGCTATTGCAGAAATTAAAAAACAAATTAATATTCCTTTGGTAGTTGACATACATTTCAATTATAAATTAGCGCTTAAAGCTATTGAAGGCGGCGCTGATAAAATTAGAATCAACCCTGGTAATATAGGTAAGAGAGATAAAGTGGAAGCTGTAGTCAATGCCGCTAAAGAAAAAGGGATACCAATTAGAATTGGCGTAAATGCTGGATCATTGGAAAGACATATTATAGAGAAATATGGTTATCCAACTTCAGATGGAATGATTGAAAGTGCTCTTCACCATATTAAAATACTTGAAGATTTGGACTTCTATGATATTATCGTCTCTCTTAAGGCTTCTGATGTTCATCTGGCAATTGAAGCTTATGAAAAAGCTGCTGCTGTTATCGATTATCCATTACATCTTGGCATTACAGAATCAGGCACCCAATTTGCTGGAAGTATAAAGAGTGCTGCTGGAATGGGCGCAATATTGAGTAAAGGCATCGGAAACACGATGCGTATTTCTTTAAGTGCAGACCCTGTGGAAGAGGTGAAAGTTGCAAGAGAATTGTTGAAAACATTTGGTTTAGCATCCAATGCCGCAACATTAATTTCTTGTCCAACATGTGGTCGGATTGAAATTGATCTTATAAAGATTGCTAACGAAGTTGAAGATTATATCTCAACGATAAAAGCTCCAATAAAAGTTGCAGTACTAGGTTGTGCTGTAAATGGACCTGGTGAAGCAAGAGAAGCTGATATTGGCATCGCGGGTGCACGAGGTGAAGGTTTACTATTCCGACACGGTGAGATAATTAGAAAAGTGCCAGAAGATATCATGGTAGAAGAATTAAAAAAAGAAGTAGATAAAATTGCTGAAGAGTTTTTGGCAAAGCAAGCATTAGAAAAAGAAGAACAATTATAAAAAAGCTGGCTCATATGAGCCAGCTTTTTTCATTATACGAAGGGAGCAATAAATAGTGTAATAACTATTGAAATAGCACCCGCAATAATAGCTGTGTTACCCAGCGTATCTGCACCTCGACCTTTTGCAATAAAACCAAAAATAATCCCAGCAGCTCCTAATACAATAGGCATCACAAAAAATGACAATGCTGCTAAAACTAAAGCAAGCCATCCAAAACCGGTTTTTACTTCCGATTTCATTTCCGTTTCTTTTTCTGCTGATTTTATTGGTCGGTTAAACTCATTTGCGGTTAACTCTTGCGCTATTTCCTCATCCCTCTTATATGCTTCGTCTAGGGAATAAAGCTCTTCGTCTTCTACAACAGGAGGGCGGTCTTGTGCCCCTTGTTGCCTTGCACTAATGACATCAGGCTCTTCTTCCCCAAATTTCGGGGCTTGTTCGACTTCCTCGTTCTCTCGGTTACGATTCGATTCGTCCATTTATAAACCCTCACTTTCTTATCTCGAGGTGCCTTTATAGTCTATGGACTTACTCGAATTTATTACGAGGAACTTTTCACTAAATAAGGAAATATTTTTTCTAAAAAGAACTAGCACTAACTTAAAAGCAACTTAGTAAAAAGAAAAAGCGCTTTGCTTACCCTCGACAAGTTTAAGACCTCGGGCATGGTAAGCGTTGGCTACACATCTCCTATTTTATAAAAAAGGATTACAGTAATGAATCCTGTAATCCTTAAATTCTTTCTATTTCGCAAGAGCAATAGTCTGATGGTCTTCCGCATTTGTCTGTATTCGTATTGCATAATTACTTTTAGCATGCCCATTATCCTCTTTATATTGCTCCATTCCTTGCATGCCTCGATGATAAGCTGTTAGAGCCTCATCCCAATTATCATATTGGTTATGCAAGAAATCTAAATAGACAAGAGATAACTGAATGGAATAATACGGATCAAACAATAATTCATCCTCATATGGAAGATCCGCCATATCTGCAATCCAAGGGGCGGTGTTTTTCATGAATTGAGCCATCCCATATGCTTGTCCGTATGCTGTTTCAGGTCCAACTAATTCCGGATCAAATTTAGCCCCGGTTTCAACCTTTAGTAACTCATAAACAATAAACGGATCTATATCATAATTTTGTGATTCTTTAACAAGATATAGCGCCCAGGATTTTTTAAATGCTCCATCACTTTCCTCCACCATACCGTTAGCTGTTTCTTCTAATTTTGGCCATACGTCATAGCCATTTTCTAACTGTTCATTATCATTCTCCGATTTAGAATCCATATAAGTTGCTTGTGCTAGTAACTGTGTGTTTTCGGATTCTAATTGGTTGTTTTCCTTTTCTAACGACGTTATTTCAGTTTGATGTTCATCAAACCAATAATATAAATAAATTGTACTTACTAATAAAAAAGCAATGGTACCTTTTTTTAGAATACTAATCATATTACCCACTCCTTATTTTGAAAAGCACTACATATGTCTATGCGACCTTCAGCAAAACATACTAACCAACTAAAGAAATTATTGCAAATGAAACACTCCTCCAAAATGTCAACATTCCTTTTGTTCATGCATAGAATATATCACTATTAACAACTTTTAATTCTCGTTTACTCACTATGTACCCTAATATGTATAATTTAAAAACAAATAAGGAGTTTGGCTAAATATGAATAGCTTTATGCAACAGATGGCTGTAAAAAAATTAAAAAAGATTAGTGTGGATGAGTTACTTAATTATAGTAAACAATATGAGATTCCACTTACTAAAAAGCAAGCGCAGCAGATTACTTCGTATCTAGGTAAAACACAGCTGGATCCTTTTGAAGAAAAAGACCGACTACAAATGTTTAAGAAACTAGCACAATTAACAGATATTAAAACCGCACAAAAAACACAGCGCCTATTCAGTAAGCTAATAAAAGAATATGGTGTTGAGTCTTGGTTTAAATAAATGTCTGTGTCTGACTAAATGTATATAAAGTTTGCACTAACTATTTAAAATTTCGCAAAAGTTATTTTACAATGTAATCATGCTTAAGTGGTATTCCGTTTTGTCAGAATACTTCGCTTTCCTCGGGCGCGGCTTCAGCTAACTCAGGAAAGGTCGCTTCTGAGTGGACCTTCAGCTAGTGGGACTGCGATTACTTGCCACATCCATCTAAAACATTTGCTGTTCCCGTACACGCAGAAAAAGCGTTGTTCTTTTTCAAGGAAGCGTTCTTGCGATTGAGGAGGCTCAGTGCAAGCCCGTGAAAAGCGTAGTGAACTTCCGCAGTGCCTAACTCTTGAAAAGAAAATATATCACGTTAGAGTTAGTGCAAACTTTCTATCAAGTGCGATTAAAAATCAACAACACTTACAAAAGAAACATCGAGTAGGAGGATAATCATTAGTTGATTATCCGACCTCTCACACCACCGTACGTACGGATCCGTATACGGCGGTTCAACTTTATACTAAACATGTACTTTACTGTAATGTTGTTTACAAGAGATTAGCCCGAATTTGGCTAATCTCTTGTTTGTTATTGTCGTGGTAAGTACCCACGAGTATGCCGTGCGAGCAGCCCCTTTACTTGTGTGACTATATTTGTAGGCATTGGATTTATTCATTCCCAGTTTGATTAGATTCTTTCGACGATTCTTAGCTGTTTTCCACTTTTTCCAAACGCACATTCTCAATCGAAATCTTGTATGGGAGTCTATTTTTCCAAGCAGTGTTTTCATATCGCCAATCCTGAAGTAGTTGACCCAGCCTCTTATTAACTGGTTAATTCGCTCCACTTGATACTTCGTATCAACTCCCCAGTTCTTTCTAGACAGTTGTTTCAGTTTATACTTGAAATTTTCAACTGATTTTTGGTGCGGTTTCGCTTTATATAGTTCAGCTTGATAATCTTTAAAGAAGCCAAACCCTAGAAATTTCATATCCGGGTCATTGGGTCTTATCACTTTTGATTTCTTGGCATTGACAATCAATCCTAGTTTTTCTTCAATGAATTTTGTGGCTGACCTCATTACTCGTTTCGCTGACATTTCACTTTTAACCATGATGATACAATCATCTGCATACCTTACGAAGTGAAGCCCACGAGACTCTAATTCCTTGTCTAGTTCGTTAAGCATGATATTACTAAGAAGCGGCGATAAGTTCCCACCTTGCGGCGTACCTATCACTGTTTCTTTAAATTCCTCATCAATCTGTACGCCACTCTCTAAGAACTTCCGAATGAGGGAGATGACATCACCATCATTCACGGTTCTTGATACTAGGTTCATAAGCCTATCGTGATGTACCGTATCAAAGAAACGTTCCAGGTCAATATCCACAATCCAATCGTAACCATCATTCATAAAATCAAGTGCCTTCAGAATTGCCATTTCCGCATATCGCCTTGGTCGGAATCCATAACTGTTTTCACTGAATTGGTTATCAAACATAGGGGTAAGAACTTGGGTAATCGCTTGTTGAATTAACCTATCCGTTACAGTAGGGATTCCCAGAAGTCGCGTTCCGCCGTTTGGTTTAGGAATTTCCACCCTTAAAACCGGCTGAGGTTGGTATTTTCTTTGTCGGATTTGACGGATAATTTCATCCTTGTTTTTCAATAGATGTCCATCTAAATCTTCTATACTCATTCCATCGAATCCGGCAGCACCCTTATTTCTTTTCACTTGTTTGAATGCTTGGTTAAGATTATCATTGTCCAGTATTTTGTCGATTAGTTTTCTTTCGTACATGTTTGTTATTTCCTTTCCTTCTCGTAGGTAGGTATCCACTTTTCCGCGTTTATGCCAGTGGTCTTTTTCCTCTCCCAATTGGATTTTCTATAACGATAAAATTGTTCAGCCCTTTGCTCCTTCTCACTTTCATGAGATATCTTCACTACTACGGCTTCGGCTGACTTCTCACTATCCAGTCTTGTATCACTACAAGATTTTGTCACAGACCAGTGAGACCTCCCCAGTTAAGGTGCGAACTCTTTCCCTCCATCTATCTGCCACATATACACCGTATGATAAAGTAGCTATAGGACTTTAACTTCTTTTGCAGTCTTATCCTCATACGTTGCCTCCTATATGGTTTCTGTTCGTCAGACCAGAGGTTTGCATCGAGCTTCCTTCAGATTCCACGTCACCATGGACACCCTTGCTTTCAGCTATGTACTTACCGCTACTAGGTCGTACTTGGGACTTTCACCCGTTAGAGTTCGCCCATGCTGGGCGAACAAAAAAACTCATAAGCAGAATAATGCTCATGAGTCTATTTTTATTGGGCTGAAATTTTATCTTTAAGATTTGAAATAAATTCAGTTTCTTTTAACATCTCAATTTCAAATTTGTATGGAGGTTTTTTATTTTTCTTATCTTCACCTACATATGGCGTTTCCAAAATCTTAGGTAAATCTTTTAATTGGGGATGGTGTACAACATAGCGTAACGCATCATAACCGATATGACCAAACCCAATATTTTCATGCCTATCCTTTCCAGCACCTCGTTCATTTTTACTATCATTTACATGAATAACCTTTAATCTGTCAATTCCAATCACACGATCGAATTCTTCTAATACACCATCAAAATCGTTAACAAGATCATATCCTGCATCATGAATATGACATGTGTCTAAACATATTGAAAGTTTTTCATTATATTTAACACCTTCAATAATTCTTGCTAATTCCTCGAATGACCTTCCTATTTCAGTGCCTTTACCAGCCATCGTTTCTAAAGCAATTTGAACATCTTGCCCAGAATAAAGCACTTCATTCAAACCTTCTGTAATTTTTGCGATTCCTTTATCAGCACCTTCACCAACATGTGCGCCTGGATGAAGAACAATTTGTTTTGCGCCAAGTGCTTCTGTACGCTCTATTTCATTGCGTAAAAAATTGACTCCTAATTCAAATGTCTCTTTTTTAGTTGTATTTCCCAAGTTAATTATATATGGAGCATGTACAACAATATCAAGCATATTATTCGCTCTCATATGTTCAGTACCAGCTTCAATATTTAATTCTTCTATTGGACGTCTTCTGGTATTTTGTGGCGCTCCTGTGTATATCATAAACGTTGTAGCACCATATGATGCTGCTTCTTCACTTGATCCTAACAACATTTTTTTCCCACTCATCGACACATGTGATCCTATTTTCAACACTTGCACCTCTCTCTTTGTATTTATAATCTACTAACTTTTAAAAGTGATTTTATCACAAAATATTATTTTTTGGATCTATTGTTTCTGTTTAATTTATTTTTAGCTCTTTCTTGTTGATATTTCATCTTCTTTTTGTAACCTGGTTTAACCTTTTTAGGTTTTTTCACTTTTCTCCACGCTTGCTTATCTAGTTCATTTGATTGTTGCTTCCGCTTCGCGCGCTCATTCCAAGCTTTTGTTTCTTTCCATTCACCATTTACTATATCGTAACTTTCAAAAGTTAGTCCTTTCTTTTCTAACTTTTGCACCAATTGTATATCATTATCCGTATAAATATTAATTGCTGTACCCTCTAAACCTGCACGTGCAGTTCTACCAACACGGTGAATATAGAATTCTTCTTCCTTAGGCATCTGAGCATTAATTACATGACTAACACCCTTAATATCTATTCCTCGGGCAGCGAGATCTGTTGCCACAATATATTGGTAACGTAATCCTTGAATATCTTTTAATACTCTTTTTCTTTCTCTAGGCGTTAAACCACCATGAATTAAACCTACTTCCAAGCCTTTTTCCGTTAATTCTTTAGCTAAATCATTTGCCAATTCTTTTCCATTTGTAAATATGATTGCAAGATATGGCTGGATAGTTTTTGAAATTTTATAAATTAACTCGGAAACTTGTCCATGCCGAAGTGGTACTAATCGATGTTCCATCGTTTCAGGTGATAAGCGATCCTCCATATTAAAATAGGAAGGATTTTGTAAATATTTTTTCAAAAATGGTTGTAAGCGTTCCGGTATTGTTGCAGAAAACACCATAAGTTGTATATCAGCATTTGCGCGGACCAATATTTGGTCAACTTCTTTAATAAAACCTAAATCTAACATTAAATCTGCTTCGTCTATTACAAAAGATTTGGCAGAATAAATGTCTAACGCCCCTTCTTCAATAAGGTCAAAGATTCTTCCTGGGGTTCCGACAACAATCTGAGGCTGATCCTTTAGCTTTTCAATCGTTCTTTTCTTATCGGTACCACCAATGAATAATTTTGCTGTCCACTGATTTTCTTTCTGAGCATAAGTAATTATTTTCTTAACTTCATCATATATTTGGGTTGCTAACTCTCGAGTAGGAGAAGTAATTACAAATTGAACTTCTTTCTTATCTTCATCTAATTGACTGATTAGCGGCAATAAAAATGCATGTGTTTTACCAGAACCGGTATGAGACTGGCCAATAACACTTTCCCCTCTTAATAATGCAGGAATTACTTTCTGTTGGATTGGTGTTGGCTCATTAAAGCCTAATTTATCAATCACTTCATTTACAATTGGTTGAAGAGAATACTGTTTAAATTGATGGTTATTCATGAAAATACTCCTTTTATTTCAAATCATTGGTTACTACCTTTCCTATTATAGGTTAGATAATACAAAATTGCACACTGATTTATAATTTACATTCTAAAGTATTATTGAATTTGACTAGAATTATCAATATTTAATTAGATTATCTTTGTCAACTTTTAGTTTTACCTTTATAATAAAACTAATGCCCTAAAAGCTAAAAAATTATAACTAAAAGAGGGGGAGTAAGAATGGAAGTAATCAAAATCGCTCCACGTGGTTATTGTTACGGAGTAGTAGATGCAATGGTGATTGCCCAAAATGCAGTAAGAGATCCAAATCTACCCCGTCCTATATATATTCTCGGAATGATTGTTCATAATGCACACGTTACGGAAGCTTTTGAAAATGAAGGTGTTATCACGTTGGACGGTAAAAACCGAGCGGAATTACTAGAAGGTATTGATGAGGGGACTGTGATTTTTACAGCTCATGGTGTGTCACCTGAAGTCAAAAAACGCGCGGAGGGCAAAGGTTTAACTGTGCTAGACGCGACATGTCCAGATGTAACTCGAACACATGACCTTATTCGAGATAAGGTAGCCGAAAAATATGAAGTTGTTTATATTGGAAAAAAGGGCCATCCTGAACCTGAAGGTGCAGTTGGTGTAGCTCCTGGTCATGTCCACCTAATTGAAACCGAGGAAGATGTAAATAAACTTGATTTAACATCTGAAAAAATCATTGTTACAAATCAAACTACCATGAGTCAATGGGACGTTTATGACGTCATGCAAAGTGTAAAGGAAAAATATCCACAAACTGAATTAATTCAGGAAATTTGTATGGCTACTCAAGTGCGACAAGAGGCTGTTTCAGAACAGGCAAAAGATGCTGATTTAACTCTAGTAGTTGGTGATCCTAGGAGTAATAACTCTAACCGATTAGCTCAAGTATCCGAGGAACATGCCGGAACAACAGCTTATCGTATTGCTGATGTATCAGAAATAAAACTTGAGTGGTTAGAAGGTGTTAGCAAAGTTGCTATTACAGCTGGCGCTTCAACACCAACGCCTATAACAAAAGAGGTAATTAGATTTATTGAGGGATATGAAACGGATAGTAAATTATCGTGGGATTTAAAATCTAAGGTAGAAAAACACAAAATCTTACCTAAAATAAAAGCTAAAAAATAAGAAAAGTAGGGCGCCTTCTTAATCCCGACAAGCTTAAAACGAACAGCTATGTTAGGCTCTTTATCACAAAGATGTTTTACTTAAGACCTCAGGCGGATTAGGCGCTGAAGCTAGACATCTCCAAATTTTTATACTTACTTAGCTTTTAAGAAAGATGAGTTTGGTATCTACCAAGCTCATCTTTTTATGACTATAAATAATTCTATAAAAATTGAAATGGTTCTGTATTTGATGTAGAAGTAATTACTTCTACATCTGCATCCATTTCTACAATTTGTTTATCTAGAAAGGCTTTTACAACCTGTTTCATCACTTTCTCTACATGGTGTCCAGGATCAACAACATTTAACCCTAATCCCATTGCATCTTGCGCTTCATGGAAGGTCATGTCACCTGTCACATAAACATCTGCACCTAGTTGTTTTGCTTCACTAATAAAACCTTTACCACTGCCACCTAATATTGCTACCTTCTTTACATGAGCTTCTAAATCTCCTGTAACGCGAAGGACCGGTACATCGAATCTTTCTTTTATAAACTCACAAAAAGCATTTAGTGTCATGCTTTCTTGTAAATCTCCAACCCTTCCCGCACCTATCTCGCTTCCTTTATTCTCTAATGGAATTAAATCATAGGCAACTTCTTCATACGGATGCACCTTTTCTACAAGAGGAATTAGTACAGGTATTTGAGATTTTTTAATTATTGTTTCTATTTTCACTTCTTGGACTTCTTGTGTTTGACCTTCTGTTCCTATGTACGGATTGGTTCCTTGCATTGGTTTAAACGCTCCTGTTCCTGTCGTTTTAAAACTACAATGACTATAATTACCAATATAACCAGCACCAGCAGCACCCATTGCTTCGATTAAAAAGTCGGCATGACTTTCCGGAACATAAACGATTAGCTTTTGTAATTGATCTGTATCTGAAGGAAGTAAAACATTTGTAATTTTTATATCTAGTTGATCAGCAAGCATGTCACTTACCCCACCATCAACAATGTCCAAGTTTGTGTGTGCTGCGTAAACAGTAATATCGTGCTTAATCAATTTATTAATAATTCTACCTGAAGGGCTATCAATATCAATTTTTTTAATAGAGTTAAATAATAATGGGTGATGAGCTATTATCAAATCAATACTTTTATCAATAGCTTCATCCACAACGTTTTCTAACACATCTAATGTAATCATAATTTTGCTTATTTGTTTATTTAATGTTCCAACTTGTAAACCAACGTTATCCCAATTATAGGCTAATTTTTTTGGTGCCCACTGTTCAAACTTTCTAATTAGATCATTAGCAAGAATTGATTTGCTCATACTATAAAACCTCCTCGATAGCAGCTATTTCGGATTTGAATTGATTGATTTTATTTTCATCAAGTATTTTTGCTTTTTTAATTTGTTCGAGAGCAAGGAGTTTTTTTTCTAACTCACTTCTCCATTTTTCTTTAAATGGTTCTGTTTTTTCACGTAATAGGAAGGGTCCAAATAGGAGTTCCCTATCTAGATTTTCTTTTGTATAAGGACTTTCACCAGCATTCCCCCTTATACCGACTAAAACTTCATAGATACGTCCATCCTCTTTGATAATTTTTTCATCAACTAAATGGTAGTTATTGTTAAAAAACCATTTTCTAACAGTATCAGCATCTACATTTGGTTGAGCAATAATGCGTTCTACTTTTTTAAGGTTAGCTTTCCCTTCGGCTAAAATGGTCGATATTAAACTCCCACCCATGCCCGCAATAACTACGTGACTTACTTCTGTTTCCTTAATAACAGCCAAACCATTACCTTTTCTAACCTCTATTTGCTCCTGTAATTTTAATTCCTCTACTGTTCTTTTTGCACTTTGATACGGTCCTTCATTAATCTCACCTGCAATTGCTTTTGCATATTTATCATTTATACATACAAAGCATGGCAAATAAGCATGATCTGATCCTATGTCAGCAAAGAAAGCTCTTTTAGGTAAAAAAGAGGCTACCAATTGTAAGCGTTCAGATATGTTCTTTTTATTCATGGGATGATGCCCTCCAAAATTCAACTGAATATTAAACATTTAAATACTCTCTACTTGTTCCCTTCATAAAGAGCATAAGTCTTAATAGTTTTTTCATAAATTATTATATACTTTATGTTGCTTCTATATAAATGAAAAGCTTTCTGAATTTTATCTCAGAAAGCTTTCAAAAGTCATTATTTTTTTTCTGTTGCTAACCACTCTGATAAAATCTCAGCTTCTTCTCCTTCAACAACTCCTGGAGGCATTGTACCTTTACCATTTTGTATTATGTTAAGAATTTCTTCTGCCGAATATTTACTACCAACTTGTTGCAAGCTTGGCCCATTTGCACCTTGTAAATCATTACCATGACACCCTATACAACTTTGTACAATCTCTTGTGGATCAGTTAGTACTTCCTCTTCACTCGACTCATCATCACCTTGAGCAATATCATCCTGTTGATCTAATCCTACAATTGATAAAACGATCATCGTTAGAATTCCTAATACGGCAATGATTGCAAAAGGAATAACTGGATTTCTTTTCATGTCAATTTGTCCTCCTTATGTAATCCCCCTAAAAAAGGATTTTCGTTCAAGCACCCATTACATATTTTGAATAATCTAATCTATAAAGTATAAATAGTAGATATAACAAAACTAGTTATATTTTACTTTAAATTTGCACTATATAAAAGGGAAAATATATAAGAATTTTAAATAAAGTAATAAATTATTAATAATAGCATACCAATAATTCCAGATATAATCATAAACTTTATTTTGATACTATAACCAATCCAAATCCAGATTAGGCAATTAACAATTACAATAATATTGGTAATCCAAAAAGAATCGAAAAATACTTTCATTATATGAACTGATACTAAAAATGAATTTAGTAATAATAAAACTAAAGAAAATACTTCGTTTAGTTCAGCTTTTTTTTTGAAAAATCGATAATAATATAATGATATAGTCATAAAAATAAAAACTAGAAGCATTTGCAATATAAACTTCAATTCAGTAAAATAAATTATAAGAAAGATTAGTGGTAGTATTAAGAAATTTGAAAAATAAACAAAGATATGAAAAAGTTTTTCCTTAATCGAAATTACATCTTCTTGCTTCTCAGAAACTGACTCACCTTCTGTATATAGTGCTAATAAAAAGTCACAATACTCAGTTGGTAACATTTTATATTGCTTCCAATAGTTGATTTCCTTGATGATAATCTTTGTTCTATCATCTGACATTGCAACAACCCCACATTGAGCGATATAAAAATGCACAGTCATTGCGATTTACGTACAATGACTGAGCTGTAAAAAAATTATTCTAGGAAATCTTTAAGTCGTTTACTTCTGCTAGGATGACGAAGTTTTCTTAATGCCTTGGCCTCAATTTGTCTAATACGTTCCCTTGTAACACCAAAAACTTTGCCTACTTCTTCAAGTGTTCTAGTACGGCCGTCATCTAAACCAAAACGCAAACGAAGTACATTTTCTTCACGGTCTGTTAATGTGTCCAAAACATCCTCTAACTGTTCCTTCAATAATTCATATGCTGCGTGATCTGAAGGAGAAGTAGCTTCTTGATCTTCAATAAAATCACCTAAATGGGAATCATCTTCTTCCCCGATTGGTGTTTCTAAAGAAACTGGTTCTTGTGCAATTTTCAAAATTTCACGAACCTTATCAGGAGTAAGTTCCATTTCTTTTGCAATTTCTTCAGGCATAGGCTCTCGTCCTAAGTCCTGTAATAGTTGTCTTTGTACACGAATTAATTTATTTATCGTTTCTACCATATGCACTGGAATACGAATCGTACGAGCTTGATCAGCAATTGCTCTTGTTATCGCTTGACGTATCCACCAAGTTGCATAGGTACTGAATTTGTAACCTTTACGATAATCAAATTTCTCAACAGCTTTTATTAAGCCCATATTTCCCTCTTGAATAAGATCTAAGAATAGCATACCGCGACCAACATATCGCTTAGCGATACTTACTACAAGCCTTAAATTGGCTTCAGCTAACCGACGCTTTGCTTCTTCTTCTCCTTCTTCAATACGTTTTGCTAAGCTTATTTCCTCTGCTGCCGAAAGAAGATCAACACGACCAATTTCTTTTAAATACATTCTAACTGGATCGTTAATTTTTATTCCAAGTGGAACACTTAAATCATTTAAATCAAACTCTTCTTCCTTTGAAAGTTGTTGCATACTTGGATCCTCTTCAGAATCACCAATAACTTCTATACCTTGTTCTCCTAAAAACTCATAATACTCGTCCATTTGATCTGATTCCAATTCAAAATTGGATAAACGCTCCGCGACTTCCTCATAAGCAAGAACACCGCGTTTCTTACCAAGTACAAGTAATTGTTCTTTTGCTTGTTCTAAAGTAAGTTCGTTTTCATTTTCTTTTGAACGTGATGGCTTATTATTTGCCATGAGTGCCCCTCCTTCCAAACTTGCTTTCTATATCAATGATTTGAATTCTTAATTTGTTTTTGAATCTCAAGAATTTGCATTCCAATCTGTGCAGCTTTAACATGATCATTTTGTTTTTCTGCATTTTTTTGTTCAACTCTTAAGGATTTAATTGTTTCTTTCTCACTTTTTTCAGCACGAATCGTTCGAATGTAATCATTAATTTCCTTATCACTAATATCTTGATTAACAGGAACCATTGATAACTGGACCACTAAACCTTGAATATCTGAATCCGGAAGTTTTTCAATAAAATGACTTACGTTAGGTGTGTATCCTTCTTCATAGTAGCCATATAAGTAAGTAACAATAACTTTATGTTCGTCAACATTAAAAGCACCACCTAACTCTTCTTTAACTTTCTCGGCTATAGAAGTGTCCTGAATCATATAAGCAATTAAATGTCGTTCCGCATTATAATATGCTGGCATTAGTTTTTTTTTAGTTTTAGTAAAGTCTTTTGTTATCTTAGTATGGCTAGATTGACGTGGCTTATCCTGCTTAAATCCTATCTTTTGCCTACGCGACTGGATTTCTTGTGATAACGTATCGATTGATAATTCAAATTCATTTGCTAATTCTTTTAAGTAATGCTCTCTTTCAATTGGCCGTTCAATTAATGAAATCTCATCAACTACATTTTCAACATATTGTATGCGATCTCCTTCTAAATTTAGATTATAATCTTTTTTAATATACTTCATCATGAATGACATGTAAGTATCACTAGCTTCTATAACCTCAGTTTTAAAACGATCAGCACCATATGTCTTTATATATTCATCAGGATCTAATCCTATTGGCATCGAAGAGACTTTTACTTTACAGCCCACGTTTTTTAATAGTTTAGCGGCTTTAAAAGAGGCTTGAAAACCTGCTTTATCAGCATCATAACAAATGACTACAGTTTCGACATAACGTCTAAGTAATTTCGCCTGTGACTCAGTCATCGATGTCCCTAATGTTGCAATACCATTGATTACTCCAGCTTTATAGGCCGAGATAACGTCAATGTAACCTTCAAAAAGAACCGCTTCCTCTTCCTTACGTATCGATGTACGAGCTAAATCAAAATTGTATAATAACTTCCCTTTTTGGAATAATTCTGATTCAGGACTATTTAAATACTTAGGCTCCTGATTTCCTATCGAACGTCCACCGAACCCCACAGTTTTGCCTAAATGGTTTCTTATAGGAAAAATTACTCTGCCGCGAAATCGATCAGTTACTTGATTTTCTTCATTTGCAGATAATAACCCAGCTTTTACCATTGTTTGGCGGTGATAACCCTTTTTCTCCAAAAATTGAACGGTAAACTCCTTAGAGTTTGGAGAAAAACCTAACTGAAAAGTATCAATAATATCATCAGTAAAACCTCGTTCTTTAAGGTAATGATAACCTTCCTTACCTTCTTTTGTATGACGCAATAAATGATGATATAATTTAGTTAACCATTCATAAGCTTTTAAAACATCTTGGTTCTCTTTACTTTGATGTTTATCTTGGTTTGGTATGTGATCAGGAAGCGAATGACCACTTTTATTCGCTAGGAACTCAATGGCTTGATAAAAATTGAAACCCTCGATTTCCATTATGAATGTGACAACATTCCCACCTTTTCCACAACCAAAACAATGAAAAATTTGCTTATCTTGTGTAACAGAAAAAGATGGCGTACTTTCACCATGAAAAGGGCACAACCCAAAAAAGTTTCTACCCTGTTTTTTTAACTGAACATATTCTCCAACAACATCCACAATATCATTGGATTTACGAATTTCTTCAATCGTTTCTTCTGGAATCTGTTTAGGCATACATATCACCATGTCTACTTTTATTCTATAAAATATGAAGAAAATCCTTTTTGTTTCGACAATTTTTTTTAAAAGACCAAAATTTTTTGTGAAAATTGTTACTACTCAATATACCTTTTTATCGTTGGTAATAAACTAAAGTTGCAAAAAGAGTAAAATCAAGATGGATAAGTTGTCTATAATAATTTGACTTGTCGAAGGATGTAAAGCTAAAAAAGGGATAGTGCATAATACATATGTAGGATTCTGTTTCGTATGAGTCATGCTAATTACATGAACCATATTACTTATTCTACAATAACTAGTATATTCCTTCCTTTTGCATGAAAGTTTTACTTTTCAGAATACTATAAGAAGTTAAGTCATTTATAGGTATACTTAGAATCATTTTTACACAAAAATTAATTATAATACAAAAAAAATAAAATTGCTATGATTTTTTCTTATCTTTTTAAATAAAGATGATAAAATCAGTGATCATCATTTGAAGAACCCTTGCTTTATGAATTCATTCATTAACAAGGGTTCTTTTAAGTTTTAGGTAAGTAGGTTTAAAAATTTATTAGTTAAAACTAGCTTATTAAAGTAAATTCAAAATATAACAATTACTTTAATAAAAGCTCACCCGCTTCTCAATAAGTTTTATTAATCATATTAAGTATTATATTTGCTGTTTCTTCCACCGCTTTATTTGAAACATCAATAACTGGACACTTTATTCGTTCAATTATGTTTTCAAAATGAGATAGCTCTTGATGTATTCTATCCATATTGGCATAACTAGCTTGATCACCAAGACCTAGAGATTTCAAACGTTCTTTTCTAATATCATTTAGTTTTACCGGACTTATTTTTAAGCCAACACACTTTCTAGGATCAACATAAAATAGTTCATTAGGTGGCTCTACCTCGGGAACAATCGGTACATTTGCTACCTTCAATTGCTTATGTGCAAGATATTGTGATAACGGTGTTTTTGAAGTTCTTGATACTCCAATCAACACAATATCAGCTTTAGATATCCCTCTTGGGTCTCTCCCATCATCATACCTGACAGCAAATTCAATTGCTTCCACTCTCTTAAAGTAATCCTCATCAAGTTGATGGACTAGCCCTGGCTCCAGTCTAGGTTTTTGCTTAAATAATCGTTGCATAGCAGAAATCATGGGACCCATAATATCAATGCATTCAACCTTTTTATTCATGGCCTCATTCTCTAAGTAACTTCTGAATTCAGGATTAACAAGTGTAAAGCCAATTATCGCTCCTGTTTCTTCGGCGTGCTGCACTGCGACCTTCAAGACACTCTTACTTGTTACATAAGGTAGACGGTGCATTACATATTCCCCATCGTATTTGAATTGACTTAAAGCAGCCTTCATTACGAATTCCGCTGTTTCACCAACTGAATCAGAGATAACGTAAACGGTTGGTTTTTTCATTTATACGTTTAACCTCCCAACCTACTTTTGCTGTTTCCACTGTATTTTTGTTAAATCTGCAAATTTAAAAATTAATGTTGCTATTTTATTTAACAAAGACAGTCGATTAGCTTTTACTTGCTCATTTTCAGTCATTACCATCGTATTATCAAAGAAGTCATGAATTGGTTTAGCCAACTCACTAAGAATTTCAATAGCTTCTTTGTGCTTGTGTTTTTCAAGAGCAGCTTCAAAAGGACCGGAAATCTCTTGATACTTTTTGTATAGTTTTTCTTCTTGCAAGTTCTCAAATAGACCTTCATTTACACCTTTATCAGTACCCTTTTCAGACAGGTTTATCGTCCTAACAAGTGCTTCTTGTACATTTTTAAACGATTCATCTAATCGTTTTTCAGTAAGAAGTAATGCCTTATCTATTGCAAAAGCGTAATTTCCAATTCCACCTGTAAGTACTGCATCGACTGCATCATGGTCTACTTTCAATTCTTTCATCAGGAATATTGCTCTTGCTTTAAAGAATTCATTTAGATTCGCTTTAATTTCTGCTCTACTTATTGTATTAACATCCAGTGACTCATATATATCTTGTGTTATTTCGAATAATGATTCTAGATTTATATTCCAACGCTGATCGTTCACGATTTGCAGAATACCGAGTGCCTGCCTACGAAGTGCATAAGGGTCTTGGGAACCACTAGGAATAATACCTACTGATAAGCAACCAACAATTGTATCTAACTTGTCCGCTACACTTACGATTGCACCCTCTCTTGTTGAAGGCAAGTTATCTTTAGAGTGTCTAGGCATGTAATGTTCGTTGATTGCTGTTGCTACACGTTCGTTTTCACCAAATAAACTAGCATACCTTTCACCCATAATTCCCTGAAGCTCTGTAAATTCATTAACCATATGTGTAACTAAGTCAAATTTACTGATTTCAGCTGCACGGACCGCATTATTCGCCGTTTGGTTGTCAACGTTTATTAAATCTGAAATATTCTTCGTAATACGGACTACTCTAGCTACTTTATCTGCAATAGTTCCAAGACTTTCTTGAAAAACCATTCTTCCTAACTTTTCTATATTTTGATCAATTGTTTGCTTCTGATCTTCTTCATAAAAAAATCTAGCGTCTGATAATCTAGCCTTAAGTACCTTTTCATTTCCTTTTGCCACCATATCGATATGATTTTCATCCCCATTACGAACTGCGACAAAATGAGGCAATAATTTATCAGTTGAAGACTTAACCGGAAAGTATCTTTGATGCTCTTTCATTGAAGTAATTAGAGCTTCCTCAGGAACAACTAAGAATTCTTCACTAAATGACCCATGAAATACAGTTGGATACTCAACTAAATGCTTTACTTCATTTAGTAAATCCGCATCAATAGAAATCTGCCAATAATTCTCTTGTTCAATATTTTTAATTCCTTGTACAATCATTTCTTCACGTAGTTTTGGATCTACAATAACAAATTGACTTTTTAGCTTTTCTTGATACTCTGAGGCATCATTTAACACAATATCCTGTCCTAAAAAACGATGTCCTTTTGTGGTATTTGAAGAATGGACTCCGGCAATTTCTATGGGTAATACCTCTGACCCTTGTAATGCCACAATCCAACGTATTGGTCTAATAAAACGGAGATTCAAATTACTCCATCGCATATTTTTAGGGAAAGTTAAACTTAAAAATACATCCTTAAATGCTGGTAATAATTCCGACGTAGGCTGACCTTTAATAAATTTATTTACATGAACATATTCAATTCCCTTAATTTCTTTAAAGTAAATATCGTCTACTGACTTTCCCTGTCCTTTTGAAAAACCAATCGCCGCTTTCGACCAATTACCTTCTTTATCTAAAGCAATTTTTTTTGCAGGACCTTTCACTTCTTCCTCAATATCTGGTTGTTTATCAGCAATCTCGGTTATTACAATAGCAAGTCTTCTAGGCGTCACATACGCTTTTAAATCCTTATAAGGAAGTCTTAATTCCTTTAGCCACGCGTCCGTTTTACTTTCTAATTGCTCTTTGGCATCATTTAGAAATCGCGCAGGCATTTCTTCCAAGCCAATTTCAAACAAAACATTAGTTACTGTCATTGTTGATTGCCTCCTTTTTCAACATCGGGTATCCTAAACGTTCTCTTTCTTCCACGTATAATTTTGCTATTTCCCTTGCTAAATTTCTTACTCTTCCAATATAACCGGTTCGTTCAGTCACAGATATAACACCTTTTGCGTCAAGCAAATTAAAAGTGTGTGAACATTTCAGAACGTAATCATATGCCGGAAAGACTAGGCCTTTATCCATTGTTTGTTTTGCTTCATTTTCAAATGTTGAAAAGAGATTAAATAACATATCTGTATCCGATTCCTCAAATGTATATTTTGAATGTTCATATTCCGGTTGATAAAATATATCACCAACGGTTACCCCATTCGTCCATTCTAAATCAAACACATTTTCTTTATCTTGAATGTAGGAAGCTAGTCGCTCAATTCCATATGTAATTTCAACAGCGACTGGACTTGCTTCCAGTCCACCAATTTGTTGGAAATAAGTAAACTGTGTGATTTCCATTCCATCTAACCAAACTTCCCACCCTAATCCTGCAGCACCTAAGGTTGGATTTTCCCAATTATCTTCAACAAATCGAATGTCATGTTTTAAAGGGTCAATACCTAATGATTTTAATGAATCTAAATACAAGTCCTGTATATTATCAGGTGATGGCTTCATAATTACTTGAAATTGATGGTGCTGGTACAAACGATTTGGATTTTGCCCGTATCTACCATCTGCCGGTCTTCTAGAAGGTTCTACATACGCTACGTTCCATGGCTCTGGCCCCAAACTTCTAAGTAATGTCATTGGGGACATTGTTCCAGCACCTTTTTCTACATCATAAGCTTGCATCAAAATACAATTTTGATCTGACCAATGTTTTTGTAAGGTTAAAATCATTTCTTGAATATTCACTTTACCAACCTCCATTAAGTTTTTAAAATCCCTAGTTCTTTATTTAAAACCGACTGAATAATTTTCTATGTGCAACAAAAGCGCGGGCCACCTGGCTCATCTCCGACATAGTTAAGACTAGCCTCTTCGTTTCGTTTTTTGCCACATAGAGGATTGACTTATACACTCAGGGCGGGATAGGGCTGTAGGTGGACGTAGCACATACTAATAGTCAGTTATCCACAGGGCAATACTATGTTGTAAAAAAATCCCGTCCCTATGTCTCCAAAAAGGAAACATAGGGACGGGATTTCCGCGGTTCCACCCTATTTGCTATTTAAAAAATAGCCACTTTTTTAATCTTTGCTCAAGAGTGCCTTCCTCACGTCCCTTTGTCCAGCTCACACCATCCCAGACTCGCTACAAAAGTAGATACAGTAAGTTATAATCTCCATCATTGCAAAATTTCAAATTTGTCTTAAATATTAGTAAATAAAGTATTCTTTGTCAACTATAATATATTTATCGCAATAAGTCTAACTGCTTTAAAAATTTCTTTGATTTAAGATAATAACCGCCATATTGGTCATAATACATTTCCATTAGATGTTGAAGTATTTTCTTGTTTTCTTCTTTAATTGAAATATTCCCAATTTTTTCAACGTCAATCTCAGAAAAAACATATAACAACTTAATAATGTTGTTCGACAAATTAGTAGCACCCTGATCTTTCCATTGACAAGAAGTACATATTAGCCCGCCCTCCATAACTGAAAAGGCATATGATTCATTTCTCTTATTACAAGATACACAACGATTAACTACAGGTGCAAAACCGGCTAACTTATACATTTTCAACTCATAAATTATGGTTAGAATTTCAGGATCCTTACCTTCAGAAATCCATTGATACGTTTGAAATAATTGCTTAAACAAAAAAGGATCCTGCAATTTTGGATCAATTAGTTTATCTGTTAACTCAGCAATATAAGTTGCATATGCAGTTTTTATTATGTCTTCACGAATTTTCCTTAAAGAACTTAATACTTCACCTTGTTGTAAAGTAGCCAGGCTTGAACCCATCTGAATTAAATATGACCCATGTATAAATGGCTGCGTAATTGCAGCCATTCTACTTTTCGGTTTTTTTGCACCTCTTGCAATTGCACCTATTTTTCCTTTTTCTCTAGTTAAAATCGTAACAATTTTGTGTGTTTCCCCATAATCTTGTGTCCGTAAGATAATTCCTTCCACTTTTTCAAACAAAAAAGTTCACCTTTCCCTTATCGCTATTTACAAGTGTGAGTCTATCTCAGTTATTTCTTTATCCATTTGTGCACCCGAATCTTTATCATAGACAGTTTCTAATTCTTTTAATAATAAATAGGCTTCTATGTTTCCTGTCTGACTAAAGATTTTCCATGACATGTCGATCACAAGAAACCCCACCTTTCTATCAGTTAAGTTACGTGCCTAATAATAGAATTACCAAGTAGCCATATTTGCATGTGTTAAAATATTTTCCATGTATAGGAGCTCTTAATATTCATCACTTCGAAAACCATATTCGTTCAATTGATGTTGCTTATTTCTCCAATCTTTTTGTACTTTTACCCACAATTCGAGAAACACTCTTGTACCTAGCAACCCTTCAATATCTTTTCTGGCTTTCATTCCAATGTCTTTTAGCATAGAACCCTGTTTACCGATAATAATACCCTTTTGTGACTTTCTTTCTACAATTATAGTCGCTTGTACGAGCAACTTTTCGGTAGTTTCTTTTTGCTTTATATTTTCAATGACAACAGCAATCGAATGCGGTACTTCTTCTCTAGTTAATTGTAGGGCTTTTTCCCTAATAAGTTCACCGATTATAAACCGTTCTGGATGATCAGTAACTTGATCTTCAGGGTAATACTGCGGGCCTTCAGGTAGCTGTTTTTTAAGTACCTGAAGCAAATGAGGAACATTATTTCCCTCCAAAGCAGAGATTGGTATAATCTCTTCAAAATCATACTTGTCCTTGTACTGATTAATTAATGGCAAGAGTTTATCAGGATGAACCTGATCAATTTTATTTATTATTAAAAAAACTGGTTTTTTTACATTTTGAAGACGATCTAATATAAATTGATCTCCACGTCCGTAACCTTCAGCTGCATTGATCATAAACATTACAACGTCCACTTCATTTAAAGTATGTTCTGCTACTTTTACCATAAAGTCACCTAGTTTGTGCTTTGGCTTATGGATACCCGGTGTGTCTAAAAATATGAATTGCACGTCTTCTTCTGTTAAAACACCTTGTATCTTGTTTCTAGTAGTTTGAGGTTTATCACTCATTATTGCTATCTTTTGACCTACTACGTGATTTAAAAAAGTTGATTTCCCCACATTTGGTCTGCCTATAATAGTGATAAAACCTGACTTGTGTATATTATCCATGTTGTTTCCTCCATTGTGATGTCGATTCATTTATTATGATTACCCTTATTTTACTATAAAATGAAGACTCTTTCATGTTTTCGACAAAACCTCTATTAAAATGATGGCATAATATTTATAACTCATTCATATTTTTAGGTTCTAGTAGCAAAGATTTGTTCATAAATTTTTGCTGCTAAAATTATAACTCCTTCTTATATAACTACAAATTTCGCAAAGGGTATGTTATAACCGTAATTAAATATTATTGCTTCAATGCTTTTCATCATTTTATTTGGTTCCTTCGTTGATCTTCAGCCTGCTGTACCTGCAGAACTTAGATCATCTTCATGAACAAAACCGCAAATAGTAAATCTTTCCCACTGTTGACTTACCAAGTCCGAAAACGATTATGAATGGTAAGTTTGATTATAATCGTATAAGCAAAAAAACTCTTATTGCCTATTCTGCAATAAGAGTTTTGGTTAACATTTTGCCATATTCATTACCAAATTAATTGTATTATTTTCGGTAAAAAAATAATACTCCCAACTAATATAGACGTTAATGCTGAAATAAAGACTGCACCAGCTGATAAGTCTTTTACTAAACCAACCAATGGGTGAAACTCTGGTGCAAGGTAATCCATTGCTCGTTCCATAGCCGTATTAATCATTTCAAAAGACAATACAGAGCCAATTGTTAGTAAGAGAATTGCCCATTCAAACAAAGAAATCTGAAATAAAAAACCTACAAAAATAACAATGATCGTGGCTATAAGATGAATCTTTATATTTATTTCTGAGCTGATGGCTGATTTAATCCCATTAATCGCACAACTAAAGCCTACTCTACGCTTTTTATTGTCTTGGGAGTCCAAATGCATGGAGAATTTCCTCTTGTCTTTGGAACATTCGCTTTTCATCTACCTCATTCATATGATCGTATCCTAATAGATGTAGGAGGCCATGCAATGTTAAGAAACCTAGCTCACGATCAAAGGAATGATTATACTCAGTTGCCTGCTCTTTGGCCCTCTCAACTGATATAACGATATCTCCTAGAACTATAGGAAGGTCTTCCCCAATAACTTTAACTTCTCCCTCTCCGGTTTCTTCAAGCGCAAATGAAATAACATCTGTAGGTTTATTTATTTGTCGATAATTTCGGTTTATCTCTTGTATTTCTTTGTCATCAACAAAACTAATAGATATTTCAGCCTCCTGCGTAACATTTTCTTCTTTACATGCAAAAGTTAATAAGCGCTGAATCATGTCTACATAATCTTCTTTGATTGAATTCGTTTCATCGTGAAAATCAATACGCATTTATTTTGCCTCCTTTATTTCCTTTTCGGTAGGGTATTGAATCCTAGAATGGTAAATTCCATTTAATGTTTCACTAATTGACTTCTGAATAACTTCTAACTCTCTAAAAGTCAAAGAACTATCATTTAGTTGCCCATCCATAAGACGATCATTAATAATTGAATTAATTAGCTCGTCAATTTTAGCTTTTGTTGGTTCTTTCAACGATCTAACAGCGGCCTCAACAGAATCACAAATAGATACAATTGCCGCTTCTTTTGTACGAGGTTTTGGTCCAGGATAACGAAAATCCTCTTCATTTATTTCATTAGTTGTTTCTTTAGCCTTGAAATAAAAGTACTTCAATAAGGTGGAGCCATGATGTTGTTCAGCAATATCAATAATTTCCTTTGGCAACTTATGCTTTTTCAACATTGCTGCACCATCATAAGGATGACTAATAATTATTTCAGCGCTTTGAATCGGTTCAATAAAATCATGTGGGTTTTTAATCCCCATTTGGTTTTCAATAAAGTAATGTGGTCTTAATGTCTTTCCTAAATCATGATAATACGCAGCCACCCTAGCTAGCAAACCATTTGCACCTATAGCCTCGCAAGAAGCTTCACTAATATTTGCAACCATGACACTATGATGATATGTTCCAGGTGCTTCTGTTAGTATCTTTCTTAACAAAGGATGATTTGGACTGGATAAAGCAAGCAATTTAGTATCTGAAAGAATCCCGAAACTAGCTTCAAAAAACGGTAACATACCAATAGTTAAAACTGAGGACAGAAAAGCTGCCGCAACCCCGTATCCACCAAGTAATAAGGAATCATAAACCGTGTATTTTTCAAATGATAATAACAAAAAAATTAATATCGTTAATAGATTTATCACTAAAATCCCTGCACCCGCTTTGACAATCGCAGTTCGATCTTTAACACTCATGAGAAAAATAACACCAGCTATTTGTGTGAATAACAAATAGATAAAAGCTTCCATGTTCAAAGAGCCAGTAATTTCCGAATTGAAAATAATACTCCCTACAATCGCATAGATAAACGAAAAAACGATTGCTAAACGTTCATGCACTAGTATCTTCAATAACATGGATCCAGTTGCCGCAGGAACTAACAAGTACAACTGATTTACAGGTGTAGTATAAATGCTAACAAACTTCATAATAACAACGGTTAAAATAGATATAATGAAAATAGTTGCTAATTTTCCATTATCTAAGTCTCTAATTTTTGCAGATGCCCCGATTTCATATATCATTATCCCACTTAATAATATAATGAGCACACTTAAAGCGATTACAGGATAAATATTCCGGTCTTCATTAAGTAAACCAACTAAAGCTAATTCTTCATAAACTTCATTGGTAATTGTTTGACCCTCTCTTACGATAACTTCTCCAGCACGAATCATAACAGGATCCACATTATTGATTGCTTGTTTTTCAGCTTCCATTGTTCTATCCGCGGCATAAAAAGAATTTTCTACAACAGCAAATCTAGCTATGGCTAAAAGTGCCTCTTTAAAGGTCTCATCCAAGCTTGAATAACGCAGTTTCTGATTTACGCTACTTTTTGCTGCTTGTACATTTTCGGAGCGAACACCTTCATTCAACACATCATATAAAGATGTCGTTAACAATTCTTTTCCAAGTGCTCTCTCATGAGAACTTGCTTCAACCAGTTTTGTGAGTTCTTCAGTAGTAAGTGAGTCTGAAATATCTGGACTTAATAATTGTTGTAATTGTTGAATTTTTTCTTGACTTGTAAGAGGAATACTTTCTTCCTCATTCTCACTTGTTTTATGCTCTTCACCTAATATTTCAATTGCCTCAAACAACTCTTCGACATACCCTATTCTTTCCTGAGTTATTTCTGAAGATACATTAAACCTATCCTCTACAGATTGAACAGCTTCTCTTCTCTTACTTTCAGTCTCTTTTTCATTTTCAATTGTAATAGGGGAACGAATAGTCTCTTTTGCATTGCTAAACCTTTCAATATCATATGTCTCAGTAAATACATTCGAAAAAGTCAAAAGAAAGTAAAAACATCCTAATAAGAGAACAGGTAAACAAATTTTCATCCATTTTTTTTGATTTTTTGATAATCTAATCAATTTATCCCATTTAGTCTTCATACACTATTCCCCTTTTAACACACACCTTATAATACAGAAATAAGACCCAAATTTATGGGTCTTAAAATAAGCCTGAATCTCACACTTATTCTCCTGGCTTTTCATATGCATCGATAATCTTTTGCACAAGAGGATGACGCACAACATCTGATTGTTTGAGATATATAAATGATATTCCTTTAATTGGATTCAACTTTGTTTCTACAACCTTCAATCCAGAATTAACTCCTCTTGGTAAATCAACTTGGGTAATATCACCTGTAATAACCATTTTGGAACCAAATCCTAACCGAGTTAAAAACATTTTCATTTGTGCATGTGTAGTATTTTGAGCTTCATCTAAAATAACAAATGCATCATCTAACGTTCTACCACGCATATAAGCTAAAGGTGCAATCTCAATCGTGCCACGCTCAATTAAACGAAGTGTATGCTCATTGCCTAAAACATCATGGAGGGCATCATAAAGCGGACGTAAGTATGGATCCACTTTCTCTTTTAAATCTCCTGGTAAGAACCCGAGGCTTTCTCCAGCTTCTACTGCAGGACGTGTTAATATTATCCTTTTAACCGATCCCTTTTTCAATGCATTCACAGCCATTACAACAGCTAAATACGTTTTTCCCGTGCCTGCAGGACCTATTCCAAAAACAAGA
Organism: Aquibacillus rhizosphaerae; assembly: GCF_030282825.1. Lineage (GTDB taxonomy): Bacteria > Bacillota > Bacilli > Bacillales > Amphibacillaceae > Aquibacillus_C > Aquibacillus_C rhizosphaerae. Next base: position 82,617 of record NZ_JASTZU010000041.1, on the reverse strand, counting down.
TCATCTGACTTTATCGCATTTACATAATTACGTTGTCCAAGCGTTTTAACGCGGATAGATTTTCCTTTTGCATTTTTTGTTATCTCATCTTCAAACAATGTTTCGAACTGATTAATTTTACCTTTCTTAGCTAGTTCAACAGCATAAACAACATCTCTCTCAGCAATTGTAAGACCTTTTTTAATTATCTTCAACAAAGCCATTAAAATATCCTCTATCATTTGAATATCTTCTTCAGATCCAGATACCCTTACTAGTTCTCCTCTAGTTACAATCGAAACATTTAATTGCTCTTCGATTTGTTTTAAATGTTTGTCTTCAGTTCCAAATAAGCTCAAAGCTTCACTTGGGTTGTCTAATTGTAAGTCAATAGTTTTTAAATCTTCAGGCATAATCAATCTCCTTGAGATAATGGTTGTGGTTTTGTTATGTCTTCTAATACAGTAAAGTATAACGATAATTTTACTTTACCATTGTCTATACGTTCGTGCAAAACATTTTCAAAAGATATTTCTGCTTCATGACCAAGATCTTTCTGTAAATCTTTGGTTGCTTGTTTAATTGCTTCTGTTCTTGCCTCTTTCGTTGTTCTTGTCTCATTCACCAATTCTTTTTCTTGAATCTTTTGTTTCACAAAGGAAATTGGAAGTTCCCATTTTAAAAAGTTTAAAGTTTTTTGCGTTGACTCGACTTCGGTGTTTTCATACTCAGGGTTTAAAAATCCCCAGATTGGCAGGAGAAAGTCTCCAAATCTTAAATAGTATTTCTTTTTATTTTCTCCAGTTAACACTTCATAATTCGCTTTTATTGGTATATTTACTTCTGTTTCATACCAAGTTTTTGCAATAATTTCTGCTTCTGCTTCCACCATGTTCTCATCAGATTCCTCATCTTCTTCCTTATCGTTTTCCTTATCGTTTTTCTCTTTCCCTAAAACACCCGATACTAAGATATCACCTTTTTCAACAAAATCATTTACATTTACTAAAGGTTGTCCTTTCGAAACAAACATATCCACAATAACGCCTTCTTTGGATGCTACCAAATTTCTTGGGCCATGTTCTTCCTTCTCTTCCACAACTGTCTTCTCTACACCCTCTAAGTGATAAGTTGTCCCTTTTTCTGTTACACCTACCCAAAGTAATTCAGGAATATCATTTAATAGCTGCTGTTGAATTTCTCCAGGAGAACCAATTTTTAATTTCAGTGCTCCTGGTTGAATACCATATTTATTTAATTCGGTTATGATTCTTTTTTCTAATTCGGGGTGAACCCCTTTAACTTTAACATCCCAGACAATATTAGATAAGAAAAAGACAAATAAGATACTTAATAACAAACCAATAACTAATGGTCTTTTAAACAAGATTTTTGCCGTTAAAAATGGAAGACCATTTTTTTCTATGAAGGAGATTTTGTAAATTGTATTACGACGAAGTGAGGTTACGCTACTTAGGTCTTTCAGTTTAATGTTCCCTTTACATTCTGTATCACTTAGTTTCTTAATATTCCAAACTGTTATGTTATTTCTTGCACAAAGATCAAAAAATAATTCAGGGTGGTAACCCATTACTTTTATTGTTACATAACCTGTAAAAAATACACCCTGTGTATGCCTCATAGAATTTCCACCTTTCCATCCTTTCATAAACTAATTGTCTATAAAAATAATTTCTTTGATTGTACCTTCAAGTAAAATTTCTTCCGGTAACATCATTTTTAAAACAAAATTACTTCCAGTTATTTTTAAATAACCGTTTCCCATATTTAGTCGAAGTTCATTATCAGAAAATAATAATAATCCTCGATGATTTTCTATGTATGCGTGTAATTGTCCTATCATAGTAATTCTTGGTAGTTCGAGGACCACATCGGAAGGTAGTTCGAGGTGGTCAGATAACCAACTACCGATGCGTTGTTGCCATTTTTTCATCTAAGATGCCCCCCCTCACATACATATGTATGAAACTATGAATTGTATAAGAACAGGAAAAACTTATGAAATGACTGCTTTACCGCAAGCCCACCCCTTATCTGTTTTCATAGGTCGTGAATGTAGTACTGTATAAGCTATACTTATGTTTAGATTTATAAGAAATGAGTCTATTTTAAATATGAGCACAAATTGCCTAAAATTAGTTTTTAAACCTAACAAACAGACTCCCTCGTTTATAAGAAGTCAATACGAAAAAGTCTTTGCTTGCCCGTAATTTTACATTTAACCCTAATGGCCATAAAAAAACTCTGTCACTTTTGTGACAGAGTTTTTTACTAACTTCTTCGATTCTGCATTATATTACGATGTGGCTTTTGTGATTTTGGTGGTCCTAATACCTCTGCCATAACAATACTTTCTGCTAATCCACGTTTAGACATATTTTTAGCAATAGAAAAAGTTTCACTTTTTCTACTACTAGGAGATTTATTCGTTTTCTTGTTCTTTCCTTTTCTGGAAACCTCATTTATCATGCTGTTTTGTTCTCTTTGACCAGATGTGATGTTTCCACCAATCTCCATATGATCTTTCAGTTGATCTAATTGCTGTTTCTTCTCTTCATAATATCTTTGTGGTCCCATTTTAGTAGATGAGTCATCATAATCATCTACAGGCGAACTTACTTCGTAGTCAGTTCTCCCGGATGGCGTCGAAGTTGGTCTCGGATGCTGATTTTTTTCGGCTGGTTTATTCTTTTCATCTTGCTTTTTAAACGAACCGAACAACCAAGCAGCCGCTGCTAGTAATGGAATAATCATTCCAAACAAATCTTCCATCAAAAACCCTCCTTTCGAGGATTACCTTTTACTCTTCATCTTCATCTTTAGAAATCTTGCCTATAGAATCACGCATGTCTGTATCCGCATTTATATTCTTATAGTTCATATAATCCATAACACCCATGTGCCCAGAACGTAAAGCTTCAGCTAACGCTAATGGTACATCGGCTTCAGCTTCCACAACTTTCGCGCGCATTTCTTGTACACGAGCAAGCATTTCTTGTTCTTGTGCAACAGCCATCGCACGACGCTCTTCTGCTTTAGCCTGTGCAATATTTTTGTCTGCTTCAGCTTGGTCTGTTTGTAACATCGCACCAATGTTTTTCCCTACATCGACATCAGCAATATCAATCGATAAGATTTCAAATGCTGTTCCTGCATCTAGACCTCTACTTAATACGTTTTTAGAAATCGAATCAGGGTTTTCTAATACTTTCTTATGTGTTTCAGAACTACCAATTGTACTTACGACACCTTCACCAACACGAGCTATAACTGTATCTTCACCAGCACCACCGACTAGACGGTCAATGTTAGCACGTACAGTTATTCTTGCTTTTGCTTTTACTTCAATACCATCCATCGCAATACCAGCAATAAATGGTGTTTCAATAACTTTAGGATTTACACTCATCTGTACAGCTTCTAATACATCACGGCCTGCTAGATCAATAGCAGCTGCACGTTCGAAAATCAACTCAATGTTAGCACGTTGGGCAGCGATCAATGCATTTACCACTCTATCAACATTACCACCTGCTAAGTAATGACTCTCTAATTGATTTGTATTAACATTAAGTCCTGCTTTATGTGCCTTGATTAACGGATTAATTACTCGAGCAGGAACTACTCTTCTTAAACGCATCCCTACAAGTGTAAAAATATTAACATGAACACCAGCAGCTAAAGCACTAATCCAAAGCATTACTGGAATAAATGTAAATAATACTGCTACAGCAATAATAATTATCCCGATTAAAATAATCGGCATCAGTTCGTTCAATTCCATATTTATTTCCTCCTATTTCTATTTCTATTTATTTGTTTCACGAACGACGATTCGAGATCCTTCCACTTTTACAATTTTTACAGAAGAATCATTATTTATGAAGCCGCCTTCGGATACAACATCCATTCGTTCATCATCAAACAGAGCGGTGCCGCTCGGATGAAGAGGTGTAACCGTTTTACCTTCTAAACCAATTAACTCTAAACGATTTACTGTAGACACATATCCACTTTCCGTTGTCGTCGCATCTTTTAGGATAATATGTCTAAATATACCTTTTTCTAGTCCCATTCTCTTAAACATTATCACAGAAACGATAATTGTAACTAATAGAGCAATTCCAATACTCATTGCCATGTACCCAATATCATTCGTTGATAATAATAAGGAGCCGACGACTGCCCCTACACCTATGATACCTAAAATACCACCTGGAACAAATATTTCTGCTACTATTAGTCCAATACCTAATACTAACAATATTATCGCTTCATATCCAGCTAATCCAGCAACAATATGTCCATAAAAGAATAAAACTAAGGATAATAAACCGATGGAACCTGGAACACCAAACCCTGGAGAATACAGTTCAACAATTAACCCAATGCTAGCTAATGATAACAATATAGGAACTACTACTGGATTTGTCAAAAACCTAGCTATTTCTTCTGAGATTGTAACTTCCATTTCAACCACAGTTGCATTAGTTAATTTCAAATTACTTAACAATTCTGTACGGTGATTTACAATTGCTTCGGCGTATTCAACCTTAACAGCTGAATTAGCATCCAGTGTTAAAAACTCCCCTTTGCCAGCGCCATACTCAGGTAAATCAATCTCAGCATCAGCCATTGCTTTTGCATATAATGGATTTCTATTTTTAGACTCTGCTGCCCCTGTCATAGCAGCAATCCATGCAGATTGAGCTTTTTTTTCTGCAGCTGTTCCATCTGAATTGATTACTCCACTCGCACCTATCGTAGCTTGAGGCTTCATAAAAATATTATCCGTGTTAAGCGCTATGTAAGACCCTGCAGATAACGCTCGACTTGTTATAAAAGAAGAGGTAGGTATCTCAACATTTTGTAGTATCTCTCCTATATTTTCAGCTGCATCTACTCTACCACCTGGTGTATCTATTTCGAATATGATGTGATCAGCATTAGCTTCAATCGCTTCATTTGTAGTTCTTTGTAAAAATGCTTCTAGACCACGTTCCACTTCTTTTTCTATTGGTATAACATAAACCAACTTTCCTTCACCATCTGCGAGAGCAGTGTTTTCTTGAAGTGGCATCATTAAAATACAGCTAATCGCAATAAGGAGCGGTATAATGGGTATAAATCTAGTTAGTCGCATCCCAATCCTCCTTTCTATCGACATAACAATGTATACGGTAACGTTAATTATAAGGTTTCACAAATATGTATTATTTATTTAATAAATAATCCCTTGTCACTTTGTGACAAGGGATATATTCTTAGAAACAATAATGCCTTACTAATCTATAATCGTATGTGGGTAAATTATGATAAATGTTTCATCACTAGTTGATTCACTAGTCCGCCATCTGCTTTACCTTTAACTTTAGGCATTAAAGCACCCATCACTTTACCCATTTCCTTTTTAGAAGTGGCATTTACCTCATTAATGGTTTGTACGATAATCTCTTCAAGCTCTTCTTGAGATAGCTGCTCTGGCATATATACTTGTAAAACTTTTATTTCATCATTAAGTTTCGCTACAAGATCATCGCGTCCAGCTTCTTTAAATTCATGGAGGGAATCTTTACGCTGTTTCAACTCTCTAGTCAAAACAGATAATTCTTCTTCTTCAGATAAAGCGTCCTTCCCCAGTTTAATAGCATCATTTTGTAAAGAAGCTTTAACCATTCGGATAACTCCTAATGATAGCTTATCTTTATTCCTCATTGCTTGTTTCATATCCTGGTTCAGACGGTCCAATAATGACATTTGCTCTCTACACCCTCTTTAATTACTTACGCTTTCTAGCCGCCTCAGACTTTTTCTTACGACGCACACTAGGTTTTTCATAAAATTCTTTTTTACGATATTCTGCCAATGTACCGTTTTTTGATACACTGCGCTTAAAGCGACGAAGAGCATCTTCAAGAGACTCGTTTTTACGAACGCGAGTTGTGTTTGACATGCTAATTTCCCTCCCTCCGAAGCATACAACAAATTTATAGCGACATATGTATTACCACATATGCCTATCGCCAATTATAATATAATGATTTTTCCTGGTCAACTTATTTTAGAATAATACATGAATTATTTTAATTTTTATGTATTTAATCAATTTCATAATACCAATTTTCTCGTCACTTCCAACAATATATAGTTGGATAAAACCATTTTCAAACTATATATTGCTCTTAGATGAGTGAATAAGGTAATTATGAAATTGACTCATTATAAAAATTTTTCTCATGTTTATAAATCTTGTCCATACAATGATATAGAGGTGAAGACGGTGGGAGATTTAGTATCTTTAACAGCTGTATTTATTATGTTGTTTTTTTTAGGAATGACAATATTAAGGACAGGTTTATATCAACTTTCTTATAGTAAGATGCAATATTTATTAGCTAACTTTACGAAAAATACATATTTAGGCATACTTACTGGTATTATTGCTACTGCCATCTTACAAAGTAGTTCATTGATTATGGTATTAACGATAAGCTTTGTTAGCATAGGTTTCTTAACCTTTAGACAGTCTATCGGTATTATATTTGGTGCTAATATCGGCACCACTGTTACTGGAGAGTTAATGGCATTTTCAAACGTCATTCCTGAGACATCTTTTGTTATTATTGGCTCTGTATTAATATTTATTAACAATCGAACTATATTTAGTATCGGAGCAATTTTAGTAGGTTTAGGGACTATTTTTGTAGCTCTGGATGGATTTGAATCATTGGCACAACTATTAACAGAAATGCCTATTCTTACCGACAGTCTTTATTGGGCTAACAACATCCCTTCCTTTGGCGTTTTAATTGGCATACTCGTTAGTGGAATCATTCAATCATCTAGTGCGACAATTGGAATTACCATGAGCATTTTAAATGAAGGGTTAATTACCTTGGCTGTTTCCATCGCTATAGTTCTTGGGTCTAACATTGGGACATGCGTCACTGCTTTATTAGCAGTAATTGGAACAAAGAAAGAGGCTAAGTTAGTTGCAATGGCGCATATCTGGTTTAATGTTCTCAGTGTTTTAATGTTTATTCCGTTCCTTGATTGGCTTACAGATATAGCTCAATTGCTTGCGACAGATGTAAAAGAACAGCTGGCTCATATTTCCGTACTTTTTAATGTTTTTTCGGTTTTATTTTTCTTACCTTTTGTTAGTTTATTTGAAAAATTCATTTATAAATTTCATGGTAAATAATTAAGTTAAACAAAATCGGTAATAAAAATAGATTGTATATTCTTAAGAAGTTATTGTTCATAAAGTCTGCACTAGTATTCTTAACTATTGTATAATTCTTTTACGTTGCAATGATGCTTGAGTGGTATTATGGGAAAGCAACAGTTGAAAGCCCCACAGAATCAAAATCTCCAGTGAAATTACATCTCACACAAAAAAGAGTGTTGTTCTTTTTTAAGGAAACGCTCTTTGGGCCTGCGGTAACTCGGCCTATCGATAACATTTGCTCGTGAGTAGGCTAAAACACACCTATGAAAAACTAGTGTTTTCCGCAACGACGTATTACCTTACCACTAAAATCATAATTAAGTTTCACTTCACACTTTCTATCAAATTCAAAAAATAAAAATTTCTATGACAAATTTTAAAAATAACACCTTTCGTATATACGAAAGGTGTTATACAACATCTTAATAACCTGATTGGCCCTGCTCATCAGCAATAATTTGAACACCAGAACTAGCCCCGATACGCGTAGCACCTGCTTCAATCATCGCTTCCGTATCTTGACGGTTACGGACACCACCAGAAGCTTTTACACCCACCTCTTGTCCAACAGTGTTTCTCATTAGAGTAATGTCCTCTATCGTTGCTCCACCGCCTGAAAAACCGGTAGATGTTTTCACAAAATCAGCACCTGCTTTTTTAGCTAATTCACAAGCCTTTACTTTTTCCTCGTTAGTTAGAAGAGAAGTCTCAATAATAACTTTTGTTAGGGCTTTACCTCTTGCAGTATCTACCACCATTTTTATATCGTTCTCTACTGTATCATAATCTTTATCTTTCAATGCACCTATATTGATTACCATATCTACTTCTGTAGCACCGTTCTTAATTGCTTGTTCTGTTTCAAAAGACTTTGTTTCTGATGTAGTAGCACCAAGCGGAAATCCAATAACAGTACATACCTTTACATCAGTATCCTTAAGTTTACTATAACAGTACGAGACCCAATAGGGGTTAACACAAACGGAAGCAAATTCGTGTTCGCGTGCTTCTTCAATAATCTGATTGATTTTTTCTTTCACTGTATCTGGTTTCAATTGTGTATGGTCGATCATCTTTGCTATATTATTCATTATTCTACCTTCCTTTTCGATTATTCAGTCAAATGATAGCATCTCTACAACAAAAATACCAATTTATATAAAATCTGCAAATTTTATTATCTTCATAGACAATAAAAACAGCTTAACCTTTACTATTTGTTTTTTATTCTAGATTTATTACAAAACAAAAACCCAGTAATACCGGGTTTCATTTATGAAGACATTTCTATATTCTGTTTTATATTTGGTTCATCCATAATTTTCACAAAGGTTCCTTCGTTATAAGGGTATCCTGCCTTATTAATTTTGACACGCACAATCTTGCCAATCATATCTTCGGTTCCTTCGAATTTAACTTTCAAATAATTATCGGAATAACCGACAAGTAAGTTTTCACTTTCTTGACTATCATATTTCTCTTCTGGTATGACTTCTAATACTTCATCCTCAAAAAGCGATGCATATCCTTTGGCTTGTTGATTTGATAATTCAATTAGTTGGTGTACACGGTCATTTTTAATATCATCTTCTACCTGATCATCCATTCGGGCAGCAGGAGTTCCAGTTCGCTTAGAGAAAGGAAATACATGTAACTCAGAATAACCAATTTCTTGAATAAACCGATATGTTTCCATGAACTCCAGTTCGGTTTCACCAGGAAAACCAACAATAACATCAGATGTAATAGCAAGACCTGGTAAAGCTTGTTTTATTCTATCAACTTTTTCTTTATAAAAAGTTGATGAATACTTCCTTCTCATTCTTTCCAAGACTGAATCGGATCCAGATTGAAGTGGAATGTGCAAGTGTCTAACAATTTTTTTTGATTGGTCCAGTACCTCGATTACTTCATCTGTAATTTGACTTGCTTCAATTGATGAAATTCTTATCCGCTTTAAGCCGTCCACTTTCGTTTCAAGTTCGCGTAGTAACTTTGCAAAGTTATAGTCTTTCATATCTTCACCATAGCCAGCAGTGTGTATGCCAGTTAATACTACTTCTTTATAACCTGCATCCACTAGTTGTTGCGCTTGTTTCAAGACATTTTCTGGTTCCCTGGAACGCAACAGACCCCGCGACCAAGGGATGATACAAAAAGTACAAAAATTGTTACAGCCTTCCTGGATTTTCAGCGATGCTCTTGTTCGATCTGTAAATGCAGGAACATCCATTTCCTCAAAAACACGGTTTTTCATAATATTAGACACACCGTTTATAGGCTGACGATTTATTTTGTGATTTTCAATGTAATCAATCATTTTACCACGGTCCTGTGTACCAACGACCACATCTACACCTGGAATTTCCATAATCTCACCCGGAGATGTTTGTGCATAACAGCCGGTAACACATACTACTCCCTCTGGATTTTTACGAATGGCACGACGAATAATTTGTCTACTTTTTTTATCTCCAGTATTGGTTACTGTGCAAGTATTAATCACATATACATCTGAGGAATGATCAAAATCCACTCTTTCATAACCTTCTGCCTTGAATTTTTGCCATATTCCTTCTGTTTCATAATGATTAACTTTACAACCTAATGTATGAAATGCTACTGTAGGCAATTTCATCACCTCAATTCTTCAAAATGATAGGAAATACTTGATAAGAAATACAAAGGAGCAGTTTCAGTTCTAAGTATTCTTGGCCCTAACCTTACAGGTGAAAAACCGTATTCCTTTAAAAGAGTCACCTCATCTAAAGCAAAGCCACCTTCTGGACCTATGCAAGCAATTACAGACTGGCCTAATTTTATTTCATCAAAAATATGACTGAGCTTTTCAGATTGTTTAGAACGTGTTTCTTCTTCAAACGCAAATAACTTAACATCATAATCCTTACTTTCCTCTAATAGCTTTTGAAAGCTATAAACTGATTTAACATGAGGAATTCGTGTTCGATGTGACTGTTCACTTGCTTCTTTTACGATCTTATTAAAACGTTCTATTTTTTTATCGGCTTTTTTTTGATCCCATTTCACAATTGATCGTGAAGCCTGGAATGGTATAAACTTGTTTGCCCCGAGTTCTGTACCTTTTTGTAGAATCAACTCTAGCTTGTCAGCCTTTGGCAATCCTTGTGCAATTGTAACATGGATAGGTAATTCAACTTGTTCTTCTTTCCAATTAACTATATTAACAAATACCTTATCAGATGATATTTCTATAATCTTACAAATGGCCGCTTCACCGTTAGGATGAGTACATATAATTTCATCATCTACATCCATTCGCATGACACGGACGATATGATGAACATCATCACCCGTAATAACTACTTTTCCATCCTCAGACCAATTAGAGGAAGATATAAAATATCGTTGCACAACAAGATCACCTGCCTTTATTACTGTTTCTTTGCAATGATAGAAATCCAATCTTCCATTTGATTCACTTCTATAATTTCAAATCCAGCAGAGATCAGAGCCTCTTTCACCTGTTCTTTTTTTGCTAGAATTATCCCTGAAGTGATAAAAAAACCACCAGACTTAAGACAATCAAACGCATCTTGCTCAAAGCGCATGATAATTTCAGCTAATATATTGGATACAATAATATCCACTTGCTGATTAACATTGTTTAACAGATTATTTTGCTTTGAGCTGATTTTGTTATCTACTTTATTTAACTTTGCGTTAAGTCTGGTGCTTTTCACAGCTATATCATCTAAATCATAGGCATCCACTTTTTTTGCGCCTAATAAAATAGAAGCAATGCTTAAGACTCCAGAACCTGAACCCACATCTATTACATGATAGCCATTTTTAATATATCGCTCTAACGCTTGGATACTTAATACAGTTGTAGGATGTGTTCCTGTTCCAAAAGCCATTCCCGGATCTAATTCTATGATGAGCTCATCACTTGAAACAGGTGAATAATCCTCCCAAGTAGGAGTAATCGTTACTCTTTCTGATATTTTCACAGGCTTATAGTATTTTTTCCACGCAGTTGCCCATTCTTCTTCATTAACTTCGCTTAAACTAATTTGATTTACACCCAAATCGATATCATAAATCAGTAAATTATTTACAGCCTGCTTAATTTCATCGACCGTTTCACCTAAGAAGCTATTCATAGGTAAATAGGCTTTAAGCATGACACCTTCTTCTGGGTAATCATCTGGATTCAACTCATAAATCTCTCCAAAGGATGTATCACGTTCTTGGAGCAAATCGCTTGGGTCTTCGATGACAACCCCACTCGCTCCTGCTTCATGTAATATGTTAGAGATTGGCTCAATTGCCTCATTTGTAGTATGGATGCTTAATTCAGACCACTTCAAAAGATCAACTCATTTCGTCTATATTTAGACCAAATTAAAACATGGTCAGTTGGGCCATTTATTACTTTTATCTAAATGATAAATCAAATTGCAAAACCATATGCTATCAAGCTTTTTTTACTGAATCTTTATCATTCACCTTTAAATGCTCTTTTTACACGTTGAAAAAACGAATCTTCATGTTCATCTGTCGCTTTATCTCCACTAATATCATTTAACTCTCTTAATAGTTCTTTTTGGCGTTCATTTAGATTAGTCGGTGTAATGACCCTAATTTTTACATGTTGATCTCCATGTCCATAACCACGAACATTTGGTGCTCCCTTTCCTTTTAAACGGAAAGTTTTCCCTGTTTGCGTTCCTGCTGGTACTTTTAGTTTCACCTTTCCATGTACGGTTGGAATCTGTATTTCATCACCGAGTGCAGCTTGAGCAAATGTAATTGGCATTTCACAGAATATATGATCGCCTTCACGTTGATAAAATTCATGTGGTTTAACTTGAATAACAACATATAAATCACCAGATGGTCCACCATTAACACCCGGCTCACCTTGACCTGAAACTCTTATTTGTTGTCCTTCATCAATTCCAGCTGGAATACTAATGTGAATCTTTTTACGTTTGTTAACTGTTCCCGCTCCACCACATGTATTACACTTTTCGGGAATAATCTTTCCTGATCCTTGACAATGGTGACACACTCTTTTATTTACTACACGGCCAAACGGTGTGTTTTGTTCCATATTAAGTTGCCCTGAACCGTTACAATGTGTACACGTTTTAGGACTTGTTCCAGGCTTAGCTCCTGAACCATTACATGTATCACAAGATTCTTCTTTCGGAATTTCAACATCTGATTCTTTTCCAAAAATAGCCTCTTCAAAATCTAATGTCATCGTATATTGCAAATCAGCACCTTGTCTAGGTGCGTTTGGATCGCGGCGACGACCGCCACCAAAAAACATATCAAAAATATCGCCAAATCCACCGAAATCTTCTGCACCACCAAATCCGCCACCAAATCCTTGACCCTGTGGCCCTGAATGGCCAAATTGATCGTATTGTGCGCGTTTTTGCTCATCGCCTAATACTTCGTACGCTTCTTTTGCTTCTTTAAACTTATCAGCAGCATTTTCCTCTTTGTTAACATCTGGGTGATATTTTCGAGCTAACTTACGGTAAGCTTTTTTCATTTCTTCCTTTGATGCATCTTTAGAAACACCTAAAATTTCATAATAGTCTCGTTTACTCACTTGACGATCACTCTCCCGACTCTTCTTTTGCATAGAGTTTATAATAACATTGAATCTATTTTTAGAGCAAATGTATTCATCTTATAAAAACTATGACTTTCTCCTATATTTCCGCGGTATGAAACAGATAACTATGTAGCGAACATTTATGAAAAAAGTCAAAGTCAAGAAGAACCTGACTTTGACTTTTCATGTTTACTAGCTAAGTTTGCTCGCCTAAAGTTTTACGTATTACTTTTTCTCTTCATCATCATTTACTTCTTCGTAATCAGCGTCTACAACATCTTCGCCTTGTTCTTCTCCGCCTTCAGCACCAGCTTGTGCTTGCGCATCTGCAGCAGCTTGTTCATATAGCTTAACAGAAAGAGCTTGAACTTGCTCTTGAAGTGCTTCTTTCTTTTCTTTGATTTGTTCGATATCATCAGCTTCTATTGCTTTTTGAAGCTCTTCTTTTGCTGTTTCTGCTTGTTGTTTTTCTTCTTCCGAAACTTTATCGCCAAGATCTTTTATTGTTTTATCCGTTGTAAAGATCATTTGATCCGCTTCATTACGAAGTTCAATTTCTTCACGACGCTTTTTATCTTCTTCTGCATTTTCTTCAGCATCTCGCACCATTTGTTCTACTTCCTCATCAGAAAGACCTGAAGATGATTTGATGGTAATTGATTGCTCTTTATTCGTTCCTAAATCTTTAGCACGAACATTAACAATACCATTTGAATCAATATCAAAAGATACTTCAATTTGAGGAACTCCACGTGGTGCTGGTGGAATATCAGTCAACTGGAAACGACCTAGTGTTTTGTTATCTGAAGCCATTTCACGTTCCCCTTGCAGGACATGAATATCAACAGCCGTTTGATTGTCGGCAGCAGTTGAAAATACTTGTGAATGACTAGTTGGAATTGTTGTATTACGTTCAATTAATTTAGTTGTCACGCTTCCCATTGTTTCAATACCTAAAGAAAGTGGCGTAACATCTAAAAGAACAACGTCTTTTACATCTCCTTGTAAAACTCCACCTTGAATTGCAGCACCAAGTGCAACAACTTCATCCGGGTTTACGCCTTTAGAAGGATCTTTTCCAATTTCTTTTTTAATCGCTTCTACTACAGCTGGGATACGAGTAGAACCACCAACTAGAAGAACTTTATCAATATCACTTGCAGACATACTAGCGTCTTTTAGAGCTTGACGTGTTGGAGCCATCGTACGTTCTACAAGACTAGAAGTTAATTCATCAAATTTAGCACGAGTTAAGTTCATTTCTAAGTGTAGTGGTCCAGCTTCCCCTGCTGTAATAAACGGTAAAGAAATCTGTGTTTGAGCTACACCAGATAAATCTTTTTTAGCTTTTTCAGCTGCATCTTTTAGACGTTGTAGTGCCATTTTATCTTTAGATAAGTCGATACCTTGTTCTTTTTTAAATTCAGCCACTAAGTGATCAATAACTAACTCATCAAAGTCATCCCCACCTAAACGGTTGTCACCTGCAGTAGATACCACTTCAAATGCTCCATCACCGATATCAAGGATAGATACATCAAACGTACCACCACCAAGGTCATATACTAGAATAGTTTGATCTTGATCCCCTTTATCAATACCATAAGCTAGTGCTGCAGCTGTAGGTTCGTTAATGATACGTTCTACTTCAAGACCTGCAATTTTACCAGCATCTTTTGTAGCTTGACGCTCTGCATCATTAAAATAAGCAGGTACTGTAATTACAGCTTTATCAACTGTTTCTCCAAGATAGTCTTCTGCATAAGATTTGATATGCTGAAGGATAATAGCTGAAATTTCTTGAGGAGTATGTTCTTTCCCCTCAATTTCCACTTTATAGTCTGTTCCCATATGTCTTTTTATTGATTGAATTGTGTTTGGATTCGTGATGGCTTGGCGTTTTGCAACCTCACCTACTTGACGTTCACCATTTTTAAATGCGACTACAGATGGTGTAGTGCGATTCCCTTCTGGATTAGGGATTACTTTTGATTCGCCACCTTCCATTACAGCGACACAAGAATTTGTTGTACCTAAGTCAATTCCGATAATTTTTCCCATGACTTTTTCCTCCTTTACTACATATGTAATTTATTGGTTTACTTTTACCATTGCCGGGCGAATAACCCGATCTTTTAGTTTGTATCCTTTTTGCAATTCCTCTACGACAACATTGGATTCATATTGATCATCTTCCACCTGCATGACCGCTTGGTGTAAGTGTGGATCGAATGATTCACCCGTTGTTTTAATTTCTTCAACGCCTTCTTTTTGCAAGGCATCTGCTAATTGTCGATACACCATTTTCAGGCCTTCTACGACACCCCCAGCAGATTCATCTTTAATCTCTATCTGTAATGCTCTTTCAAAGCTATCAACTACTGGCAATAATTCTGTTATAAGTGATTGCGATCTATATTTACGATCCGCTTCTTTTTCTTTCTGTGTACGTTTGCGGAAATTATCATATTCAGCTTGCACCCTTAACAATCGTTGATAGATATCATCTTTTTCTCGTTGTAGGACTTCGATTTCTGAATCCTCAGTATCACTAGATTCTTCATTTGTATCCTCTTCAACAAGTTCTTGATCTACTTCTTCTACCACTTCTTCTGTGTTATTTTGTTCATGCACTTCTTCCTTTTTTTCCACGACTGTCACCTCCTAAAACATCCTATAATATAGCCTTGTTGAATATATCACGAATGACTCTGTAAATAAATCATTTCGTTTTACAAATTATTGCTGGACTACAAAGTTTAAAGCTAGTATGTCCAGCAAAACAGAAATAAAGGATGGGAAAACTCCCCACCACTTCCATCTATACCCTTTATTAGGAAAATTAATACCAAGAATGAAATGTCTTAGTTAATCGAGCAGAAAGCACATTAACTAGTGAGATAACACGTGAATATTCCATTCGAGTTGGTCCTAATAAAGCTATGGTACCCATTTGTTGGTCACCAAGCGAATACGTCGCAGTAATTAAACTGCAATGTTGCATAGCATCCATTTTGTTTTCTTGGCCAATAGATACTTTAATACCATCCTTACTAGAACGAAGCAAATCAGCCATTTCCTCTTCTTGTTCTATGATGGAATAAAGCGACCTTATTTTGTTTACATCTTTAAATTCGGGTTGCATCATTATATTCGTCTTACCACCAACATAAAGTTTCACTGGTTGTTCGTCAAATAATGCAGCTCTTAAATAATGGTATGCTAAGTCAAAATCATCCGTATAAGTGTTCAGTAATATTGCAATTTCCTTTGAAAGCATCTCATGTAGTTGAATAATTGGTACATCAACTAGTCTTTCGTTTAAGATATTAACCAACTTCTCTAAATCACTTGGATGAATTTCTGTAGGGACGCTAAACGACCTATGTTCTACATGACCTGTATTTGTAACTAATATCGCTACTGCAGTTTGTGGAGATAAGCTAATTATTTGTAGTTGCTTTAGCTTTGTCTCAAAAACTTCAGGTCCTAAAATAATTGAAGTGTAATTAGTTAAGTCTGATAACACCTTAGCTGACTTTTGAACAACTTGCTCAAATTCAACCATACCCTTTTCAAACGTGTGTGTAATCATACTCATATCATTATTTGACAAATGAAAAGGAGATAATAGGTGGTCTACATAAAAGCGGTATCCTTTTTCTGAAGGTACTCTACCCGAAGAAGAGTGAGTTTTTTCAATAAAACCCAGCTCTTCTAAGTCCGCCATTTCGTTTCGAATTGTAGCAGAACTAAATGACACTTCATCCTTTTTAGAAATAGAACGTGAACCAATCGGTTGCGCCGTTTGGATGAATTCATCAATAATAACTTGTAGTACTAACAATTGTCTATTTGATAACATCGATGATCACCTCTGTTAGCACTCTTAGCTAACGAGTGCTAAATCTATTATTAAATTATCAAAAGCTAGTGCGATTGTCAATTCGAAAGCTTCAAAGAATCTGGTTCTAACAAAAATTCTTGAAAAACTTCATTTCCAAACAAAAGACCATCCTCTGTCAATTGAAGGCAGTCGTCATTCTCCTGTACCCATCCTTTTTGCGAAAGGATATGGATTGCATGTTTATAAAGGTCCGTCATCTCTACCCCAAACTTGTTAAGGAACTGATTCTTTGAAACTCCCTGTAACTTACGCAATCCTAAAAACATTTCTTCTTCAATTTGTTCTTTCAATCCAATTTCTTCTGTGTGTAATACGGGTAACCCGTCTTCATTTGCTTTTTTAACATATGCTGGGAATGGTCTTAAATTAACAATTCTCTTACCTGGTAAATAACCATGTGCCCCTGCTCCAAAACCGAAATAATAATCATTATTCCAATAAGTTAGATTATGTTGACTCTCATATCCAGGTATCGAAAAGTTACTGATTTCATATTGCATTTTGCCATGTGACTGCATTTTTCCCCTTAGAAGTTGAAACATATTTGCCTCTACTTCCTCTTTTGGTTTTATTAACTTTCCTGTTTTATACCTTTGATAAAATACGGTTTTAGGTTCTATCTGTAGTGAATATGCAGAGTAATGTGGCAAATCGAATGATAGTGCCTCGTTCAATGTTCGTTCTAAATGGTCTAAAGTCTGGTTTGGCAAACTATAAATTAAGTCAATACTAATGTTGTTAATACCATATTGTTTAAGCGCATCGACATTTGCATACACATCTTCAATCCGATGAAGTCTACCAAGTTGTTCTAGCATCACATCATCAAATACCTGAACACCCATCGAGATACGATTTACACCATAATCTTTTAATAACTTTATCTTTTCTCTGTTCAAATCTCCAGGATTTGCTTCAAATGAAAATTCCTCACATTGTCCAACATCAAAATGACTATCGATAATCTTTAGTAAGCTTTCAAGTTGTCGGTTGTTTAATGCAGTTGGTGTTCCTCCACCAACAAAAATAGTTTTCATTTTTTTCTTAGGTTCTTTAATATATGTTGATACTTCTTTTCTTAATGCTTCAATGTAATCATCGGCCATCTTTTCTTCATAAAAGAATTTTGTGAAATCACAGTAATGACAAATTTTTTCACAAAATGGTATATGGATATAAACGGATGAAACCATAAATTTCATCTCCTTGTATTTTGGTTAACACTTATTTTTAGTGATTTTAATTTTGGGCTTTATGAAAGATTTTAAACCTTCGTAATGATCAAAAATCCGCTTGACCTGGATTTCTGCCATTTTTTACAATCTGCGCTGCATAAAAAGGGGGGCTTTTTCAGGGAACGGTTTTCTTCCGAGAAAGCTGAAGCGTTTCACGGAGCGCAAATCAACATAGTAGCTACATAGAATTCTATAAATTTTAGAAACACAGAACAATAAAAGTTATATACCTTTATTATAAGTGCGAAACCCTTGTCAACTTAATCGACAAGGGCCAAGGTGCTACTATTAATCATCATCCATACGAAGAACGGCCATAAATGCTTCTTGTGGTACCTCAACTGACCCTACCATCTTCATGCGTTTTTTACCTTCTTTTTGTTTTTCAAGCAATTTTCTTTTTCTTGAAATATCGCCACCATAACATTTTGAAAGTACGTTTTTACGCATTGCTTTTATCGTTGAACGCGCAACAATTTTATTTCCTACTGCTGCTTGAATTGGCACTTCAAACTGTTGTCTAGGTATTAATTTTTTCAATTTCTCTACTATCTGCTTTCCTCTTTCAAACGAAAAGTCTTTATGAACAATAAAGGACAGTGCATCTATTGTTTCACCATTTAACCATATATCCATTTTCACTAAGGTGGATTCCTTATATCCAATCATTTCGTAATCAAATGATGCATAACCTTTAGTTTGAGACTTTAACTGATCAAAGAAATCATAAACAATTTCAGATAATGGAATTTCATAGACAACATTGACACGACTATCATCCATGTATTGCATATCTAGAAAATCACCACGTTTTTTCTGGCAAAGTTCCATAACTGCCCCTACGAAATCATTTGGGACCATAATTGTTGCCTTTACGTATGGTTCCCGGATTTCTTTTACTTTTTGTGTATCTGGCATAAATGACGGATTGTCAATTTGCAATTCAGACTCATCAGTAAGTTGCACCTGATAAATAACACTTGGTGCTGTAGTAATAAGATCAATGTTAAATTCTCTTTCAATTCTTTCTTGGATAATCTCCATATGAAGAAGACCTAAGAAACCACATCGGAAACCAAAACCTAATGCTTGAGATGTTTCTGCCTCATATTGCAAAGACGAATCATTTAATTCTAGTCTTTCAAGAGCTTCTCTTAAATCATTATAATTATTAGAGTCCACTGGATACAACCCACAAAAAACCATAGGATTTAAGCGACGATAACCTGGTAACGCCTGTTCTGCAGGGTTATTGCTTAGAGTGATTGTATCACCAACCCTTGTGTCGCCAACATTTTTGATCGATGCTGTTAAGTAACCAACATCTCCTACCGATAACTCATTTTGCGGAACTGGTTTCGGAGTAAACACACCAATTTCATTTACTTCGAATTCTTTACCCGTAGCCATCATTTTAATCTTATCGCCTACTTTTACAGATCCTTCTTTAATACATACATAGGCAACAACACCCCGATAAGAATCATATAAAGAATCAAAAATTAATGCTTTTAATGGTTCCTCCGGATTACCCGAAGGTGCAGGTATTTTTTCGACAATACGCGATAAAATCTCTTCGATTCCAATACCTGATTTGGCACTGGCCAAGATAGCTTCCTCGCCATCAATTCCGATTACATCCGTAATCTCTTGCTTTACTCTTTCTGGATCAGCGCTTGGCAAGTCAATTTTATTTATAACTGGGATAATTTCCAAATCGTTATCCAAAGCCAAATAAACATTAGCAAGCGTTTGTGCTTCAATTCCCTGGGCAGCATCTACTACTAAAATAGCACCTTCACAAGCAGCAAGGCTTCTAGATACTTCATATGTAAAATCGACGTGACCAGGGGTATCAATAAGATGAAACAAATATTCATCGCCATTTTCTTGTTGATACTTTAATTGAACAGCATTAAGTTTAATTGTGATTCCGCGTTCACGTTCTAAATCCATTCCATCTAAGAACTGCTCTTTCATTTCTCTAGATGTTAGTGCTTTCGTTTTTTCTAATATACGGTCAGCCAATGTCGACTTCCCGTGATCAATATGTGCAATAATTGAAAAATTTCGTACTCTACTCTGATTTCTACCTTTTGTCAATGGTGATCACTCCTATTTTCGAGCAACAATACTAGGATTGATTATAGCAGTCGAAGCAATTAGATTCAATAAAAATAAAGTTAATCCTCAATCAGTCTGGTTTAGAACAGCATAATTTGTTTGATAATTCGATTCGCACTTGTTTAATCATGTCCACTTAACATGCTTTAGAAGCCCCTACTAAGAATACTTCGACCTATTTTATTAACTTTTTTCAATCTATTACTATTTTCATTTCCTAGAAAAAGACTTGTGCTATTTGGTATGCAGTATCGATGACCTGATTATAGAACCACTTCACACTATTTTCCAAATTACCAGCAAGCTTTTGGGTGAAATGATTTGTTTGAACCTCTTCATATTCTAGCTCTTTATCCTCTAAGTTTATCTGTTCAAAATCTTCACCCATTACGTTGACTTCATAAGAACCATCTTCATTTATTCCTGAATCAATGGCATCTTCAAAGTTAGTGGCTGTGTATCCCCTAGTATTAGCTATTCCTTCATTTGCTTGATCGATCCCAAATAGAACCCCACCCATAAATAAAATAACCATCAATAGCATAGAAACTAGAACTTTTGTCATCTTGGCACCTCCGATTTTAGGGATTTCCTTGGACTTTCTCAGCATCCCAATAATAATCACTAAATACTTTCGCTAAAGCTTCCGCTGACCTATATAATTCATCCATGTTATTATCTACGCCACCAAATTCAATTGTTAAAGCATTATTAGAAACATCTTGATTATAAACACCATTTCTTCCTGCTCCTCCGTACTTTTCTACCCCTCTACTTAAACCTGGATAACGTTGTTCTAACCTTTCATGTAATTCTGAAGCTAGTTTAAGATTCCGCTCGTAATTAGCATTGTCTCCTCCAATTACAAACATTAACTTCGCATAATCTTCACCGTTAATTGACTTGGTTGTCACATCTCTTCTTGTACTATCTCTGTGTAGGTCAAACACAAAGTTCAAATCCTTATTATTAGCAAGTGCAGTTTCCACGATAGGTTTAGAAGCTTGATAAGAATGGGTTGTATAATTCCAATCGTTTTCTAGTAAGATAGTCATAAAATCGGTAGTGTCTACTTCTGACCCAATCCCTTGATTTTTCAATTCCTTTGCAAGCTGTTCACTCACCTTTGTTATATTAACTTCTGGATGAAAAGCGTTATCCGGTTCGTCAGTCTTAGGAAGGTGCGGCAAAAAAGATTCACGATTATGTGTGCTATATATAAAAACTACTTCCCGTTCTCCAGTTGATTGCTCTGCACTATCATTTGGTACATCTTCTTCCTCGGTCGTTCCATCCGTATCGTCATCTGGCATATCAGCTTCTCGATCTTCTAAAACAACTTCTAATGGAGGAGTAGATTCTGCTGTTAAATTAGTATAGTCTGTTCCTTCCCCTGCGATTAATATTTGCCTGTCGTAGGCTTCAAATCCCGGTAATTCTCGACCTAGTAAACTTCTAGCATCATTTGGTTTAACACTGGTAGCCATTTCAAAAACTAAATATGATAAATCAATAGACTCTTTATCCTCAGGAAAAGCTTGATCAAATGATTTGTTCTCCATTCGTAATAAATATAGAAAAGAAGAACCTTGAATCTGACTTGTCCACTCACTAATTGTTGATGAGTAAAGTCTATAAGCTGGTTGTATTGTGGTTAATAATCCAATAAAAATAAATAAAGCTAAAACACTTGCAATTAATATTGTTAACTTCTTCCAAGGTTTAGATCTTATAATTATTTCTCGGACTGAGTTTATATTTGGTTTATTCATCGTTCCATCCTTTCTGAACCTTTCTATCATCTTTAGTAGACTCTATGACGATGGTTCAGAAAGTAGAACGTGTATTACAAAATTGTTGAATCTCTTTTTTAAAAAATCAGCTATACTTATCAATTTAAACTTTTCTATAATGCGCAATAAAATCCGAGAGGAATAACCACCTCCATTATCATTCATGCTAACTACCTGTCAAAAAACGGATACGTAAACTATCTTATTTACTAGAAAAATATTAAGGATAATATTTATCTTGTATAGGAGCCAAAATTTTTAATATTTACATTTTCATGAAGTGCTGCATTTACCCCTTCAGCAATGACATGGGCCATATCCTTCATAAACCCATCCACTTCTTTTGGTGTAACCATTAAATTGTGTCCCAATGGGGTAAGTACTTCTTTGATTAACGACCTTTTTTCTTCCTCCGTTAACTCTCCTATCATCCCTAGAACAGCTTTTCGCTTTTCAGGATGAGGTAAATCTTCATCGGTTAATTTTCGAGAACCAAAATTCATTCCTCCTGGAGTTAACGCCTTTGAAGGTTTATTTCGCTCATTCCATTCTCTCCCGAAGTGCTTAAGGACAAAATCAATCGTATCACTTGTAATTGTAACTGCGTCCACCACTGTCGGAACACCAAGTGCAATAACGGGTATTCCTAAAGTTTCCTTACTAATTTCTTTACGTTTATTTCCGACACCTGAACCAGGATGAATACCGGAATCGGATAATTGAATTGTCGCATTCACACGTTCCACAGAACGAGATGCTAATGCATCAATCGCAATAACAAAGTCTGGCTTAGTCTTTTCAATAACTCCAAATATAATATCGCTTGTCTCTATTCCAGTTATCCCCATTACTCCAGGGGTCATTGCAGATACAGGTCGATAACCTTCAGCAACATATTGAGGTTGAAGTTTGAATAAATGACTAGTGACCAAAACTTTTTCAGCAGCCATTGGGCCCAGGGCATCAGGTGTAACGTTCCAATTACCGAGTCCAACGACTAAACAAGTTGCATCTTTTGGAATATTACTTTCACGAATTAACTCTATTAATTCTTTTGCTAGTATTTTTGCAGTTTGTTCTTGCATCTTTGTATCTTGTCGTTTTACCCCTTCAGAATGAATCGTAATATAATTTCCAGCTTTTTTATCTAAAGAAGTAGCACCAGTTTCATCTATTTGTACATAAGTAACATTAATATCGCCTTCATTTCTTTCTTTAACTTGAACACCTTTAATCTGTCTATCTTCTTTTTTTTCATTTTCTACATACATATCTTTTGCTTCTACTGCTAAATCTGTCCGCACTTGAAATAATTGCTTATCTTGATTGTCTTTTTTCATAAAATTAAAAGCCTCCCTTTTTATAATTAGGGTTGCCTTATTTTAAATAAAACATACAAATATCGGTTGTTTTAAAAGATTGCTACTTGAAAACTTGACCGCGCTTTGGTACAATGACTTTTGTTCCAAACTAGTTATTTGAACGTTTTTTACTATGGAGGTGAATATAAATGGCTAACATAAAATCAGCAATCAAACGTGTTCGTACAAACAACGACCAACGTGCACACAATATTTCAATCAAGACAGACATGCGTTCTCAGATTAAGCGTGTAGAAAGTCTAGTTGAAGGTAAAGACACAACAAATGCACAGGCAGCACTACAAAAAGCTGTTACAAAAATTGATAAAGCAGTTCAAAAAGGCATTATCCATAAAAATAAAGGCAACCGTCAAAAAGCTCGTTTAACTAAAAAAGTTAACGAACTAAGTGCCTAACAAACAATTGCTTATAAATGACCAACAGTAAACGATCCAATCATGGGTCGTTTTTACTTTGAATAAGTTTGATAGAGCGCCTTTCTCACAGTGCAATTAATACGAACAACTATGTCTTACTCTTTACCACAAAGATGTTTAACATAAGACTCAGACGGGCTTTAGCTGGACTTGGATTTGCACATGCTAATAGTTCAGTTATCCACTGGACATTAAAAATCCATGTGAATCAATATCACATGGATTTAAAAATTCCTCTATGCTCTTATAACTTGTTTATTTAATGAATTCCGATTAATTAATTGATATAAAAGTAGTTCAAAAGCTAACGATTTATCCATCTTTCCTTGCTTTATTTTCGTATCTGTTTCTGTACAAACATGGATAATTTCTTTTAACTCGTTCGATGAAAAAGTTTTCTCCCTACTTATCGACATTTTGATTACATAGGGGTGAACCTTCAATTGTTGTGCCATCTGTTGTTGACTATAACCTTTTTGTTTCAGGACCTTCACATGGAAAATCGTTCTGAATTGTGAAGCAAGCAAGGCTAACAGAGGAATAGCATCTTCATTCATTTTTTCTAAATCCTTAAAAATCGTAATCGCTTTTTTTAAGTCTCTTGTTATAACTGCATCGACTAGCTTTAAACCTGAAGTATTTGAATTATGTGAAAGCAACTTCTCAGCTACCTCCATACTAACTGTCCCACCTTCACCTACAAACGTTGCCATCTTTTCTATTTCATTTTGAAGCATGAGCAGGTTTGCCCCTGCTTCTTGAACGATTAATTCAAAAACTGATTCTTCTATCGTTACATTAAAACTTGTAGCAATATTCTCTATCCATTTTGAGAGATCCCATTCTTTAATTGGGTCACAAGCTACGGTCTCACACTGTTTCTTCATTAATTTAGTGATCTTTTTTCTTTCATCTACTTTTTCATAAGGAGCTATAAAAACGATGATTGAATAGTCCACAGGATGGAGAAGATAAGATTGAAGTATGTCCAAGTTATGTTCAACAGAAACCTTATCTGGTTTAGCCTTCAAAAACATTGGATTATGAACAAAAATTACCTTTTGCTCTCCAAAAAAAGGATAGGTTTCTGCATCAGCAATGACTTCTTGAATTTCCGTTTCTTCTAAATCATAAATCGATATATTTGTATCTTTATCTTCTTCTGATAAAGCGTATGTAAGTATTTGTTGTTTTAGATCTTGTACTAAGTATGATTCTGTTCCATGAAAAAAATAAAGAGAAGAAAATTGTTTTTTCTTCATTGCCTTCATTACTTCAAAATAATTCATTATTTGCCCTCGCTTTAGATTAAATCTGATTTAATCGTAATAGGAATTTATCTTGGACGCAAGCATTAGTTGAAATTCTTAAATATTTAATTTATTGTATAAAGAGGGAAGTAGCTGCAACTACTCCCCTCTGCAATCTATATAAACGCTTAAAAACCAGGCCCAGGATACTGCTTTCTAAGCGATATTTTCTTTCTCTTATAGATTGACCCAAAACTAAAAATATATAGGTGTAAACTCTTGCTAACAAAGGTAACTAAAATAACTGTAATAATTTTTAGAGTTAAGTGGATTTTTTATCTTTTTTGACTTATACTAATAATGAATTGGGAGGGGTACATAATGAATGAATTCGAAAAGGATGTTCAATCCAAGAGTCACGACATATTTGATTCCGGAAAAGGCTTTGTTTTCTCCTTTGTCTTCTTCATGCTTATTTTCTTCATTGGTGTTATCATAGACTTTATTGGATCTTAAGTATATTTACGTATGAAAAGAGACTGTTCTTCCTACAGTCTCTTTTTTTATTGTCTAGGAAATTATAAAATTCCGCTAAATGTAGTAACATGCAGGAACAGCCACTACCAGCTCCTATCCTGCCTGAATTCTGTCAAACTCTATGTGAGAAAAAATGCCACTGCCAGGCTACCTTATTGCCTTAGGGTGCCAGGTGCCTGCCTTTTGTCTTTTCACAAGAGCAACTTACATAATCATCTTATGGTAACTTGGTCTGAAATGTTCCTTTCTTATCTAAAAAAATATATTGAATGGCACCTTTTCCATCAGTTCTATATATATCTATATTGTGTTCAATCAGACGATGCAATACGTCTTTACTTGGATGACCATAACGGTTATTTTCGCCAACGGAAATTAAAGCAATTTTTGGATTAGTAACTTCCAAAAACTCCGATGAAGTAGAAGAACTACTACCATGATGAGCAACTTTTAATATGTCAAATTTCATATTCGGATAAAGGTCAATCAAACTTTTCTCGACTTCATTGTCAATATCACCCGTGTATAGCCAAGTTAATCCACCTAATTCAGTTAATAAAACCAACGAATTCGCATTGGTTGACCCATAGACTTTATCCGGACTTACTACGTGAAACACATGGTCAGAAACCGTTAGCTTATTACCACTTTTCATTTTTAAAATTTCAATATTATTAGAGCTTATTTTTTGTGTTAAATCATTAGAAAATACAAAGTATTCACTTGAGATGATCTGTTTAACTTTAAAATCATCTAATAAAAATGATGCACTTCCAATATGATCGTGATCCTCATGTGAGAAAACCAAGGCATCAATTGTAGAAATACCCCTTGAATACAAGTAAGGTTTTATAACTTGATTATATATCTTATCTGATGGTGTTTGGAAATCGTTTTCTACACTCCCCGCCGCATCGATTATAATTACACCTCTACGATAAGGAAGTTCAATTACTGTACTATCTCCCTGACCAACATCCAGCATTGTTACGGTTCCTTTAGGATTTAAGTAAGGTTGTATAGATACGAATAGTAGTAAAACAACAAGTAAACAGCCGTATGTAAAAGCTTGTTTGCTTTTTTTCTTAATTAAATACCCCATAAAAATAAACAAGATAACATAATAAGGGATAAATATTTGCAATGGAAACCTTCCAGTTATCCAGGGAAAATATACCACACTATCTAAAGTTTCTAGTATTGATAAGACCGTTCTATGTATTACCTCAAAGACATATTCAAAGGTCGGTGATAGGAAAGGAAAAACCAATATGATGACCATTAAAAGTAACATATAAGGGATAACAAATAAAGTGAAGTATGGAACAAAGAAAAGATTAATGACAATAGAGAGAGGATTAAAAAAGAAAAAATTGTAAATTTGAAAAGGTAAAAGTGACATAAGGCTAATAAAGCTGATTTTAAGTAGGGATAAAGCTTTTGAACCATCTAAAGTTATAATTCTTTTTGAAAGTAGAATTGCTATCGTGACTATAAAAGAAAATTGAAATCCTAATTGATAGACGTACATCTTATTAAAAATTATAAATGTTAAAAAAACAACACTTATAATGTCTGTTAAGGGTAACTTTATATTGCGTGTAAGTATAATAAAACCTAGAAAAGTCATCATAGATGCCCGCCAAACTGAAGGGGCACCACCACTTAATAACGGATAAATTAATAAGAAGATTAATAATAAAAAACGAGCTTTTTCTCTTGTTAATAATTGTGCCTTTACGAATAAAAAATAACAACAACTAACCAACAAACCAACATGTAAGCCTGAAATGGCGAGCAAATGTGATAAATTCCAGCGTTGAAATAGTTCCTTAATCTCTCCACTAAAGTTATTCGTTTCACCTAACAACAGTGCTTGTAGCCATTGATTTGTAAATGAATTTAGTGTTTTTTCAGTTCTAGCCAATGTATTCTCTCTTAGTTGATAGATGGAATGTAGAGGTGATTCTCCTGTACATAAAACATCCTCTGGTTTCTCAATACTTAATTGATAATTTATATTTTGTTTGATTAGATAATTGTGATAATCAAATTGTCCAGGATTTTTGCTTTGAGGAGGCATTTCTACTTTTCCGTTAATGACACATGTTGCACCGGTTTTTGCACTTGTTAGTTTATTATCAACACCGTTAGTACCTTTGAAAAAAGTTATCAATATGTTATTGTCACTTTTCGTATCTTGGAAAGTAAATGTTGTTTTCGCAGAAGTATTTGAAATTTCAGAGGTTATTTTCCCGAAGTAAGAATGAGGTTGTGTTACATCTAAATTATTTATTGAATTAGATACATTGGAGAAATACAGTAATCCAATCAAAATAAAAAGCATTGATGCTACTACATGTAGCAACTTTATTCGTTTTTTTCTAAATAATATGTATAGCCAGATTAAGTAGATAAAACAGAAATATATAATATCAAAAGAAGTTGCTAAGATAGCAACGACCATGGCTAACATTAATAAATGCCAATATCCCTTCAACTACTTAACACCTTCTTCCATCTACAATTCAGCAATTCTAAGATTTGGGTTGTAAATTTATAAAATCCTCTTCAAGTTCTACCTTTTCTGTTTTGACTCCAGCCTGTTGAAACAATTCAATGGAATAAGGATGGTTTTTATAATCATTAGCATAATACACTGTACGAATTCCACTTTGAATAATTGATTTACAACATTGTAAACAAGGAAAATGAGTCACGTACATTTCTGCATGTGCTGTTGCCACACCAAATTTCGCACATTGTAGTAATGCATTTATCTCTGCATGAACTGTACGAACACAATGACCTTCAATGACGTAACACCCTTCATCAATACAATGAACACCACCAGAAACACTTCCATTATACCCTCCAGCGATAATTCGCTTGTCTCTCACTATTGTAGCACCTACCATTAATCGTTCACATGTACTTCTTAATGCCAATAAGTGACTTTGAGCCATAAAATATTGATTCCAAGAAATCCTCTCCATTTTCATTCCCCACCTTAATTCGACATTTTTCATTTAGTTTACCGCTCGTACCTTTGATAGTCAACAGCCTATGGAATTTGAATATCTTCTTTTAACTTCTCAACTGTTTTTTCTCCAATTCCAATCACATTACTTAGTTCTTCTACAGTTTTAAAAGGACCATTTTCTTCTCTATAACTAATAATAGCTTCTGCCTTCACTTCCCCAATTCCTGGGAGGACTAGAATCTCTTCTTTGGTAGCACTATTAATTTTTATTTTTTGATTGGTAACTGTTTCTACTAAAGTTACAGGTTTTTGATCCCCTATTTTTCTAACATAAATAATCATTTCATCAAATACTTTTTGAGCAAGATTTACAGTCTGGATATCTGCTTCCTCAGTCAATCCTCCAGCTTGAGTAATAACATCTTGCACACGTTCATCACCAGTTATTTGGTACACACCTGGATCGTTCACCTCTCCTTTTACATCTACATATTGCTCTAATTCAATAGTGTCGAGAGTAGCGTCTCCTTCAGCCATATCCGCTTCTATTTCATTTTCATTCAAAAATAATTCAAACAACTCTTCGTCTTTTTTATCTGAAACATTTGAGGTTACTTGATTTATAAAGATAAAAAGTCCTAATGATCCAATAACGATGACGATTAGCCAGTTATTTTTAAGCCAACGCATTATGTCACATCCTTTTCATAAGTTGGGGAGTTCTCACATACAATGGGTTAAAGAATAGAATAATTCGTGCGTAAATTCTCAATCCTATATTTGCTTCTTATGAATTGGGAATAGTGAACGCTTACTAATAGGAGGGAACACCATGAAATGGGGAGTTATTGGTACTGGAAACATGGGAGAAATTTTAATTGATTCATGGATGACATCACAAGTTATTATGGAAGATGAATTATTCATTACGAACAGAACAATAAGTAAAGCTTACGATATTCAGGAAAGATATCCAGGTGTGAATGTTTGTCCTGAGCTTGAACAGCTGATAGAGTGTGTTGATATTATCTACATTTGTGTAAAGCCACTTGAAATATATCCTCTTTTGAATAATCTTTACAGTTCCTTAAGAAGCGATCAATGTATTGTTTCCATTACTAGTCCATACTCTGTAGAGCGGTTGGAACAGTTCGTTCCGTGTCAAGTTGCCAGAATGATTCCTAGTATTACAAATAGAGCAGTAGCAGGAGTTACATTAGCTACCTTTGGAAATAGTATCTCAAAAGAAATGAGAGGTTATTTACTACAGAGCAGTCGTATTTATTCCACTCCTGAGATTATAGAGGATAATGTTACACGTATATCTTCTGATATCGTTTCCTGTGGACCAGCATTTTTTGGATTTCTCGCAGAACAATATATTACTGCTGCATCTGAAGAGACACATATTAATAAAGAAGTAGCGACAAAATTAACCGAGAAAATGTTCATTGGTTTTGGAAAATTACTAGAGGACGGCTACTATACATTACCAGAATTAATTGAAAAAGTTTGTGTAAAAGGTGGTGTTACTGGCGAGGGTATAAAAGCAATGGAAAGTAATCTTGGAGAATTATTCACCTATTTAATAGCAGCAACACATGATAAGTACAATGAGGACATTGCTAAAATAAGTAAACAGATATTGGATGAATAATAACTTCGACAAATATCTGTAATATCCTTTATTTAATAAATTATTTTTTCCCATAACAAGAAAAAATCACAGTTTAAAAAGATTAAAAATTCGAGGTGCTCTTTGACAGCTACCTCGAATTTTTTTGACATACAAAGAATAGACGCTGGTCATCACTAGAATAACTGGTTTCTTTTGTCGAAAAATCAGCATACAATCCTTTCATGATAAACCCGGATTTTTTTAATAACTCTCGGTACGTATTAATAGGATAAGTTCGTTGATGATGTGTTTCGTCAAACCTTTCATATTGTTCCTCATCAAGAACAAAAAATGTTAAGTCATGATAAACTTCTCCAAGGCTTTCACCTGCTTGACACAACCAAACATATGATAAATCATCGTATATTTCCGCAAAGGTCTGTTCCTTTAAGTTATTCTCTATATGGTCCATTGAATGAACATCAAATAAAAATAATCCATCACTGTTTAACATATGGTTTACATTTTTAAATACAACTTCTAACTCATTGAGATCTGTAATATAATTTATCACATCACAAAAACTCACAACAGCATCTAAATTTTTAAAACCATTTAATTCACGCAAGTCTTGATGAAACCATTGGATTAACAGATTCTCTTCTGCTGCTGCTTGTTGCGCATAAGCTAGCATATCTTCGGAATAATCTACACCTAACACTTGATATCCGGTTTTTGCTAATCTTCGCGTAACCTGACCAGTTCCACAACCTAAGTCGGCTACAGATGTTATATTATTTCCAAATTTCTTAAACATAGCATCTGCAAACTGCTCCCATTTCTCATAAGGAGCATCCTCCATAAGTACATCATAAACAAAAGCCATTTTTGTGTATGACATGTAATTAGCTCTCTTGATTTAAGCTTAGTTCGACAAGTGGTGCGTCTCCCCACAAGCGTTCAAGGTTATAATAATTCCGTTCATCTTTGTGGAATATATGACAAACTACATCGCCAAGGTCAACCAAAATCCATCTTGCTTGGTCAAACCCTTCCAGTCGTTTAACCATTATTTCATTTTCTTCTGCTTGTGATTTAATTTCTCTTGCAATAGCTTGAACTTGGCGTTCATTTGTACCCTCACAGATTAAGAAATAATCCGCCACAAGAGATACATCTTGCATATCCATCATTACAATGTCCTCGCCTCGTTTATCGTCACACGCTTTTGCTGCTAAATTTGCTAATTGTTTACTTTCCATTCATATCTTCCCTCCATTTATCTTTAACCGTTATTAATAAGTCGTTATAAGCATGAAATGTATCTGGGTATATGGGTTGGTTTTTACTCATAAGAAATTGAATCGTGTTTTTAGCAGCCAACCAACAACCTAAATCCAAATCTGCCTTTGCTTGTTCTCTAACCTTGTCAACTCCAGGAAAATCGCGTCCAGGTTCTATATAGTCAGCGAGAAAGATAATTTTTTCAAGCTTGTTCATACCTGCTTTTCCCGTAGTATGCCACCTAATAGCATTGAGTATTGAAAGATCATTAATTCCCACTTCACGCTTGATTAAAAGTGCTCCTACTGGGCCGTGCCACAATTCATGGTGATAATGTAACAAATCCTTCGGTAAATATTCACTAATAATCCATCTTTCCATCTCGTCTTTGTCACGATACTTTGCATAATCATGAAAAACAGCAGCAATTTCTGTTTTTTGTTTATCCTCATTATAAAATTTCGCTAAATCTACAGCTGTTTCTACTACACGCTTTGTATGATCAAAGCGTGATTGTTTTAGATGCGGTTGTACAATCGCTAACGCTTGCTTACGATCCATCATATAGGTGATACTCCTTTATAAGTTCCAATACATTCGAAGGTACTAAATATCTAACTGATTGATTATTAGCAATCCTCTCCCTTATCATAGTTGATGAAATTTCCATAACTGGGATATCCACTTCTATAACAGGGTAATTTGTATTTAGTTTGTACTCCGGTCGTTTTACACCTACAAATTGGACTAATTGTGTTAATTGATCAATTTTATACCACTTTGGTAAATATTCAACCATATCCGCTCCAATAATAAAGTAAAACATTGTCTCAGGAAACTTTTCTTTGAGTAACTTAATTGTATCAAATGTGTAGGATTTTCCTAATCTATCAACTTCTATCGTACTTAAAGAAAAATTGTGATTATCCTTAATAGCTGTTTCTATCATGGCTATTCTTTGTTCTATCTTTGTATTAGACTTTTCTTTATGAGGTGGTTCATATGATGGAATAAACCAAACCTGATCAAGATTAAGTTTATGATTTACTTCCTCAGCAATTAATAAATGACCCAAATGTGGTGGGTCAAATGTTCCACCAAGTATACCGATTTTTTTCATACAAGGCTCCTTCTACACTTTTACAACTATGGTAGTTCAATCTTCTTATTTTCTATAGACTCTTTATATAACACGATGATATTACCTATAATTTGTACTAATTCTGCCTCTGCACCTTCTGAAAGTTGCTGTGCAACTTCCGTTTTATCTTCCATGCAATTTTGCAAAATAGTTATTTTAATAAGCTCTCTTTTCTCAAGTGCCTCTTCAATTTGAGTAACCATATTTTCATTAACACCTGTTTTGCCCACTTGGAAAATTGGACTTAAGTGGTGTGCCTGTGCTCTTAAAACTCTCTTTTGTTTTCCGGTTAACATATTATTCATTCCCTCGCAATCTCGAGTCAAGTTGTTTAAGTATATCTTTTGCTGCTATCTGTTCGCCTGTCCATATTTCAAACGCTAATTGCGCTTGATACAATAACATAGCATGTCCTTGATGAATAAGCGCCCCAAAATCTGCTGCCTCTTTTAACAAAGTAGTCATCAATGGTTGATAAACAATATCACTAACAAGCGTATTAGGACTTATATTTCTCAGAGATATTACTTGCTCATCTATATTAGGCTTCATCCCTACAGAAGTAGTTTGAACAATAAAATTATATTTCATTAATTGCTGTTCCGCTTCTTCAAAGGATAGTACATTCGTGTTTGTTTGAACTTCTTTTAACTCTAATAACTGGGTGGCTTTATTTGTTGTCCGATTTGCTATGTCCACCGTATGAAACTTTTCTTGTACTAATGCCCGGTATATTCCTCTAGCAGCGCCACCAGCACCCAGGATTAAAACTTTTGTGTTTTCTTTAAATACATCTGGGTGGGCAGTTTTCACAGACTGAACATATCCGAAGCCATCTGTATTATATCCTTTCCATTTTCCCTTATCATTAACAACCGTATTAACTGCTCCAATTTTTTCTGCATCAGAATCTAGTTCATCTAAAAAAGGCATAATTTTTTGTTTATATGGAACAGTTATATTAAATCCATTCACGTTATCTTCTTTTAATTTTAAAATTGTCTTTTCTAGATTAGCTTCTGACGTTTCATAAAGTCGATAATCTCCAGCAATCCCTGCTTTTCGCAAAAATTGATGATGAATCCAAGGAGATAATGAATGATTAATTGGAAAACCGATTAGTCCTAATTTAAGTCTCATTTTTCCCCTCTCCCTATTAGCATATTCAACAGATTGAATTTTTTGATTAAAATTAA
The DNA here is from genome assembly GCF_030282825.1 of Aquibacillus rhizosphaerae. Taxonomy (GTDB): domain Bacteria; phylum Bacillota; class Bacilli; order Bacillales; family Amphibacillaceae; genus Aquibacillus_C; species Aquibacillus_C rhizosphaerae. The sequence continues at coordinate 48,906 of NZ_JASTZU010000041.1, read as the reverse complement.
ATTAACGACGTACGGATGGAAGTAGGAACACCTTCTGGACTATGTGCAGTAATAGTTACCTCACCATTAGGAATAGTTATCCATCCTAATCCCGGAAAAACAATATCTATCTTTTTTTCCTTAATTCGAATGGTGTGCGCTTTTAAAGATGGTAATTGTTTTAATGTCTCAGGGTTAGGTGGAGATAATAATTCTCCAATATGATTTTCATATAACTGATCGGCATTTTCTAATTTCGTTCGATGAATAGAGAGTTGATTAGCAAAATAACAAACAAATGATTGTTTTTCACCTTTCACAAAATCAAACCTAGCTAAACCACCAATATAAAGTGTTTGCTTCTCATTAAGTTGATAAACTCGTGGTTTAATCTCCTTGTTTGGCGTAATTACTTTTAAATCAGAATCTGAAATATAGTGAGATATTTGATTTCGATTAATCACACCCGGTGTATCATACAATGAACTTTTATCATCTAAAGGAATATCAATAAATCCCAAAGTAGTGCCTGGAAAATAAGATGTCGTTATCGCGTCACTTACTCCTGTCGATCTATCTATTAACCGGTTAATAAACGTAGACTTGCCTACGTTTGTACTTCCTACAACATATACATCTTTTCTTTTTCTATAATCCTCTATAGCAGATTCTAATTCATCCATTCCGTTTCCTTTTGCAGCAGAGATTAAGAAGACATCTTGCACCGTTAATCCTAAATCACTTGCTGATTTTTTCATCCATTGCTTTAACTTGTTTATATTTGTTGATTTTGGTAACAAATCAACCTTATTGCCTACAAGCAAAATAGGATTATTACCAGTTAGTCTTTGTAAACTTTTTATAAAACTACCATTAAAATCAAAAATATCTACTATTTTTATAATTAAGCCCTTGTTATCTCTAATTTGGCTAATCATTTTTAAAAAGTCATCGTCAGTATATGACACATCCTGAACCTCATTATAATGCTTTAATCGAAAACATCTTTTGCAAATAATGACTTCTTTATTTAATGCAGAACTTGGTAAAAACCCTGGCTGACTTTGATCATCAGTTTGAATTTGAACTCCACATCCTTGACAAATTATATCTTCCATATTTAATCCTCCCAAGTAACCATACCTTTCCTACGCATCCAACTTAATATTCTTCGTTCAATTTGGCGATTAATTCGAGTTATCTTCCCATCTGTTTCAACGATTGGAACGACAAGTATAGTGTATAATCCCGCACGATTTCCTCCCAAAACGTCGGTCATAATCTGGTCTCCGATTACAACTACCTCTTCTTTTTTTAATTCCATTTTTTTTACTGCTCTTTTGAAGGCTTTTCCAAGTGGCTTTCGTGCACTATAAACAAACGGTGTTTTTAAAGGTTCTGAAAATAGTTTAACTCTTTCTTCTTTATTATTGGAAATAATCGTTACTTTAATATCATTATCTTCCATTAATTTAAACCATTTAATAATTTCTGGCGTAGCATCTTTTACATTCCATGCTACCAAAGTATTATCTAAGTCAGTAATAATACCTTTAATCCCCTTACTTTTTAGCTCTTCTGGCTGTATCTCAAATACATCCTTCACGTGTTCATTTGGTAAAAATTGCTTAATCAATGGTTAATCACCTCAATATACGTTTGCCCAACTTTTTTCTTCCTTTCCCATAATATACAATTTTCCTTAGTCTTTCAAAAATAAAGTGAAAAAGTATGGGAAATAACGATAAATATGCATATTTTTTCGATTTTTATAAAAAAACTCTTCGACAAATTCATACATTCTTTTTTTGTGGATAACTTTATACACAAATACCTGCTTGCTAAATCAATCTTTTGATCACAAATCGGAATGTTACTAACAAGTTATATACAGCCACCTGTAGATAACTTCCAACTTGTCCGACTATACTATTCATGATAAAGTATTAATAACTTCAGCGCGAGACACTGATTCCCTTACTGTTTCACAAGAAGGGGACTCCAATACAGGAGGGGTTATTATGGAACATTTGTCAGATGAATTATTAATTGAATCCTACTATAAAGCAAATGAATTGGATTTGAGTCGTGAATTTATTAGGTTGATAGAGAAGGAAATTCAACGTAGATCGTTAATACATGAGATTAGCTACTTTGCAAATTAACATTCTTTTGAAAACCTATTGCCACAAATTGTCGAACTCTTGTTGTTATACTTCAAGAGTTTTTATTTTGTTTTAAGATAAAACAAAACTAACTCAAACTATTATACACCTTTTTAAAAAATAAGATAATTTCTGGAAGCGAATTTATATGGACAGACACTATTACACCTATTCCTACATAAAGTGTTATATGGGCGTAAGCCCAAAAACCGTAGGAGGTGCATGTGTTTGTCTACTATTTTAAGCGCATTAGCTCTAATTATTAAAGAGGCGCTATTCTTTGTATCTTATGTAAAAAATCATGCCTTTCCTCAACCTTTATCTCCGAAAGAAGAAGCAGAGTACATCCAGAAAATGCAAGATGGCGACGATCATGCAAGAGATATGTTAATTGAACACAATTTAAGACTTGTAGCCCATATTGTTAAAAAGTTTGAGAATACTGGTGAGGACACCGAAGATCTTATTTCAATTGGTACAATTGGTTTAATCAAAGGTATTGAAAGCTTTTCAAGCGGAAAAGGGACTAAGCTAGCTACCTACGCTGCACGTTGTATAGAAAACGAAATTTTAATGCATCTAAGGGCATTAAAAAAGACTAAAAAGGATGTTTCTCTTCAAGATCCAATCGGGCAAGATAAGGAAGGAAATGAAATTAGTTTAATTGATATTTTACAAGCTGAAAATGAAGATGTAATTGAATATATCCAGTTAAATATGGAAGTCGCTAAAATTAAAGAATACTTAGACATTCTAGATGAACGAGAAAAAGAAGTAATTATATGTAGATATGGGTTAGCAAATGAAGATGATTTAACACAAAGAGAAATTGCCAAGAAATTAAATATATCCCGTAGTTATGTTTCAAGAATTGAAAAAAGAGCATTAATGAAAATTTTTCATGAATATTATAAAAAAGAAAGAAGAAATGAATAATACGATGATATTCACCCATTCAATGTTAAGCCTTTTCCATACTATATAGTAAAAACCTATAAGGCGGGTGAAATTTTATGCCATATTGGGGTTACGATCCAAGTTATTACCCATACCAAGCCTATGAAGGGTATGGTGATTACTACGGATATGGAAATTATTATAATTATGGCTATGGAAGTGGTTATAATAAAGGCAGTGGTATTGGATTCGGTTTATTAATTGTAGGAATCGTCTTATTGCTAGTATTAGGTGGCAGCTATTACTACTACAATTATCTTTAAGATAAATCAAAATAGGAAAAGCTCGATACTTTAGCGACGTAGCACATGCTAGTAGCCTGGCATTGTAGATAACAAACCTAAAATTTATTAATAAAAACCTCTGATTTTAAAAGTCAGAGGTTTTTATTTTATTTCTATTATTTCATTTAATTGTTTTCTCCACTTAGACAGTAGGTAAGTAAAAAAGCCTGCTACTGCTAAACTACCTAACATTAATCCTATTAAAAGTGTACTTTTATCTGTTGGCTCAATAAAAATATTAATTACCATTCCCAAATAAAAGTAGATACTAAGGATTAATAAAGTTATTAAAAATCTACTATAGTCTTCTATTCTTTGTTGTATTTTTTCAGATTGTAACTCCATCCTTATTTCCCCTCTCCCTTTTCCATATATGCATCATATCATACATAAAAAGAAAGTTTGGGATGTAAATGATGGAAAGACTTTATAACTTTTTCACCATTTCCATAATTATGTTTGCTGCATTTGTTGCTGCCGTCTTCAAGAATGCATCAAAAGATATAGAAGACTCCTTACCAGCTATATCAGAAAGCGCACGAATTACTACAAAAGGAGTATGATATTGATAACAAACTTGAGCAATTGCAGCAGCTTCCATTTCGGCTGCAATCATAGATGGGAAATTTCCTCTGACAAAATCCACCGTATTTTCTGACTGCATAAAAGAATCTCCTGTTGCAATTAATCCTTTCATCGCCTTCACTTCATTTATTTCATTTGTAGCATCCATTGCATGAGAAATCAAACCCTCATCTGCTTTAAATGTAGGAGGTTGACCTGGCACTTGACCATATTCATAATTAAAAGCCGTTACATCAACATCATGATGGGCAACTTCCGTTGAAACAACTATATCACCAACTTTTAATTCAGTTGAAAAACCACCGGCAGAACCTGTATTTATAACAAGGCTCGGTTTATATTTCTCATGTAGGATCGTTGTTGCCATTGCTGCGTTCACTTTACCTATGCCTGATTTTAAAAGGACTACTGATTTTCCATTTAATATCCCTTTGGTAAAATAGCATCCTGCAACCTCTTCTTTGCTTTCAATCTTCATGTTATTCTGCAGAAGCTCCACTTCTTCATCCATTGCTCCAATTATGCCGATAACCATCGTTTGTTCCCCCTATTCTGTCTCCGTTTCATCTTGTTCATTTTCAGGTGTTTCGGATTCATTATTATTATTTTCAAATCGGTCTTTTTGATCATTTTCTTTTAAAATTTCCACTCTAGTAGGTTTCCATCCCTGATCATTAACCCAAGTAACATAGACACGATAAATCTCAGTTTCAGCATTATTTGAAACGGTTGCTACAACTTTTTGATCTCCATCTCTTCCAACCCACCATTCGGTCATGTCATCTTCATTCAAGCGAGTAGCAAGTCTAACAGCTTCCATCAATTCCTTCCAATCTTCAGAATCCGTTTCCCAACTAAATGAGAAATCTCCCGACTGAGTAGTACCGACTGGTTGCCAATTGCCAGTAAAAGCTTCGATAACATTTTCATCGCTAGATTCTACAGTTTCTAACTCAATCTTACTCTGATCTGCATCATCCTGACCGTCCAATGCAGATTCCGTCTCCACTTCTTCCCTTTCAGTTGAATCCACTTCATTTTCTGAAGAAGCATTATTAGAATTTTTTTCTTTACTATCTGAATTATTCTCAACGATACCGTTGTCATTATTAGCAGATTTTACCTCGTCATCTTCATTATTCCCACCAAATATAAACAATCCAATAAGGAATACAATTAATAGTCCTCCTAATGATCCAAAAATAGTCAATGCTTTCGTATTTTTTCTTCTTTTCTCAAAGCGGTTAACCCTAGTAATTGAATTGTAATCATCAGACATCCTAGTCCCCTCCTTAACATATATCCTTTTCCATTATACTATGTTACAGAATACGAACCAATGATAGCTTGTCAAATAATAAAATAAAATCTTTTTTTGTCGAACTTCTTCTAGTTTTGACATAAGTGAAGGAAATAGAACATAGATATCTAATAAAGAGATTAACAAGACCATTGAAGGAGTGTGTTTCGGTTTGAAAATTACGACATTTAATCGTAATCTTTGGGATTTAAAAACATTTAACAAGGTAAGTTATGATAAAAATAATAAAGTTTTTGTCATCTATTTTTATAATGGCAGTGAAATTAAATTTTTTAATATTAATGATGAAGAAGTCTTCCAATTTGTAATTACTATTGATAAAGAAAGCTTTCTAAAAACAAATTTACTTACGAATTATCCTTACATTGAAGATAACTCAAGAGTCTCCAAACCGTCCTAACGGAGACTCTCCTAATCTTAACTTTCAAGTAAACTTGTTGTAATCTCTTTATATACTTGATACGTTTTTGCTTTTTCAGTGGATTGATCTAAGTCAACTACAACCATTGCATATTCAGGATTTTCTACCGGAAAGAATCCAGCAAACCAATGGTGATATTGATCCTCCCTACCTGTTTGAGCCGTACCAGATTTCCCTGCTATTTGTAGCCCACTTAATCTCTGCCCTGTTCCGTTCTGAACAACAGCTGCTAATAACTGCTGAAGCTGTTTTGCTGTTTCTCCTTTAATGCTATTATCAATATTAGCATGCGGTGCAAACTTCGTCATTGTTGTTCCATTATTGTATAGAAGTTGGTCAACCACCTTCACTTCCCCTTTAACACCATTATTAGCTATTGTTGCCATCATGTTAGCGATAGCCAAAGGTGTTACTTTAACTTCCTTTTGACCGATTGCTGTCTGTGCAATGGCCCTTTCAACATAACGATCTTCTTCATTTCCCCAAACATTACCTTCCTCTTCTTCAGGCAATTGTTTAAAATTATCAAAATGATATAAATCACCTTCCCAACCGACAGAAGTGAGTAATCCTAATTTGTCTGCATAACTTTCTAGAATAGACCTATTTTCCGTCATGAGTTGATTTGCTAATAATCCAAATGTATAATTACAGCTTTGAGCAAAACTCTGACTAAAATTTAAAACCCCTAAATCACGTTCCGCAGTACCTTCACCATATAAATCTAAACTACAATTATAGTTTTCATCAAGCAGATTTATATTACTTTCCATAGCCGCAGCTGCAACTACTGTTTTAAATACGGAACCAGGATAATGAGCTGTAAGCATTTGATTGTTAATAGAGTTATTATTAAAAGGGTCACTTTGATCAATGGAAGGTCTAGAAGCCATTGCAAGCACTTCTTGGGTATCGACGTCTAATAACACCACTCCACCTTTTATAAGTCCGTGTTTGTCTAGAATCTCTTCTGTTAAGCTTTGAATCCCTGTATCGATAGTGGTTTGAACTTGAATAGGATAAAATGGATCATTCTTTCCTTGAAATCTTATATCAAGTCCTAATAATGGATCACCTTTTGCATCTACATGATACATGAGCTTTTGATCATTTTCTGATATTAAAAATGGGTCAAATGTTTTTTCCAAACCTGATATACCTATTGGTTGCGCATGATTAGAAGTGGTATTTTCTTCATACCTAACCCGATATTCTTCTTCATTACTTCTAATAACCCCAAGTAGATGTGAAGCAATTAACAACTCTCCAGGGACGTTCCTTTCAACAGCGACAATACCAGGAATGGATGCTTTATTAATTATATTGTAAATCGAATCTGTTATCTCTTGATCAACTAAATCTGAAAGATATACTGCTTCATCTTTTTTTCCTAACTTATTTTCCCAATTTTCATCAAAAGAATTTAACGTATCTTCAATCGTTGGAGTTAATTCAATGGATTGAACAAATGGAAAAATAATAATATCTTTTTTAAGAGAAGTATTTAGCGGTTGATTGTCTCTATCAACAAAGATTCCTCTCCCGCTCGATAAAGTAATCTGGCTTGTACGCTGATTTACACTTTCTTCTAATAAATTCACCTGTTCTGGTCCATAGCTTTCAGGAGATACTAATTGAATATCGATTAATTTATAGATGGCGAATCCAAAAAAAAGTAATAAAATTCCAATACATACTTGAACTCGAGTTTTATTCATACTTTTCCCCTCCAGATTCAAGTATCTACATTCCTAAAACAATTTAAACTCGGTATCGTATCAAAAAATCATATTTCACGAGTTACAATACATCAAGAAAATTCAAAAATGCTTCACACCAAAAAGGTATGAAGCATTTTTGAATTAGTTTACTTTTATAATCTTAACATCCAAATCTCCACCAGGAGTAGGTACCGTTACTTTCTCTCCAATTTCGCGCCCTATGAGACTTTTAGCGATTGGAGAATCATTTGATATCTTGCCTTCAAACGGATCAGCTTCAGCACTTCCTACAATGGTATATGTTTCTTCATCGCCATCTGGTAATTCTTTAAAAGTAACAGATTTACCAAGAGAAACAACGTTAGGATTTTGATTATCATTTTCTATGATTACAGCATGACGAATCATATTTTCAACTTGAACAATCCTTGATTCAACAAAAGCTTGCTCGTCCTTTGCTGCATCATATTCGGAGTTCTCAGATAGATCACCAAATCCACGAGCTATTTTAATGCGTTCTACAACCTCTTGACGTCTTTCAGTTTTTAAATACTCTAACTCATTCTCAAGCTTTTCTTTTCCCTCTTGGGTCATGTAGTAGCTCTTTTCAACAGCCATTCCAAACACTCCTTTTGACTCCAACAATATTTCTATCTAGCTCCAATAATAAGTCCGTATTTACCATTATAGACAAATTCAACTAATTATAATGGTTCACGAAGGTTTAATAAAACTATAACAAATACTATGGCAGATTTTTAAGTAATTTTCAATACTTTTCTAATTAAACCAATTAAAACGTTTTCCTGTTTAATATTGTTTGAATTTTTGTAGCCATTAAATCTATTGCTACAAGGTTTTCTCCACCCTCAGGTATTATAATGTCAGCATACCTTTTTGTCGGTTCTACAAATTGTAAATGCATCGGCCTTACAACATTTATATATTGATCGATTACAGAATCAATTGTCCGTCCTCTTTCTTTTATATCTCGTAGCATTCTCCGAATTATTCGAACATCTGCATCTGTATCAACATACACTTTTATATCCATTAAATCTAATAATCGTGGATCTTCTAAAATTAATATACCTTCTAAAATAATAACCTCTTTTGGTTCAACTTCAATTATCTCTTGAGATCGAGTATGTAATTTATAATCATACACAGGTTTTTGTATAGAATTTTGTTTTAACAATTCATTCACATGCTTAATTAACAAATCGTTATCAAAAGCCAGTGGATGATCATAGTTTGTATTTAATCTTTCTTCGAATGGTAAATCAGATTGATCTTTATAATAATAATCTTGTTCAATAACAAGTATAGTTTTGTCAGCAAAACGTTGACATATTGAGCGTGTAACTGATGTCTTTCCAGAACCAGATCCACCAGCTACCCCTATCACTACCGGTTTATTTTTGTCCATATTTTCAAACCCCTTTAGTTCGTTCATCTTTTTACACTTAAAGCAATTCCATCACCAATTGGCAGAATTGTTGTTTTGTATGCTGGATGGTTTACTAGCCATTCATTATACGACTTTATTTTTTTCGCTACTTTCTCTAATCGTTCGTTTCCATACGTGTTTTTTGCCACAAGTCCTTTGAATAGGACATTATCTGATACTATAATAGCATCTTCTGTTAGGCACTCACTGTATAGTTCAAAGAAACGTTTGTATTGGGCTTTAGCTGCATCGATAAACAAAAAGTCAAAATCTCCTTTTTGTTTGATCTTATTAGTCATTTCCAAAGCGTCACCAAACATAACATTTATTTTCTCTTGTTTGTTTAAATTGTTTATATTTTTTACTGCTTCCTGATAGCGTATATCGTCTCTTTCAATCGTTACAATCTTAGCTTGCGGATTCGCTTCTGACATACATAAAGCAGAATACCCAATTGCTGTACCTATTTCTAATATGTTCATTGGTTTTCTCATTCGGATAATTTGCTTAAGAAAGTCAATACTGAGGGGTTCCATAATTGGAACCTTATTAGTTTTTGCATACTCCTCTAATTCTTTTGCCCAAGCTGGACTTATATCTAGTTGCTCTGTCAAATATTTTTCTAATTGCTGGTCCATTTTAAACCCCTCTCTTAAAATTATGGTTTATGAGAAAATCATTATTTTTCATACGTAGAAAAGTAGGGAATAAAACTACTCATTCCCTACTCCATTGATAATCTATTCTCTATCTAGGTATTGGTTAACTAATTCTTTATGTTTTTCATACGTTTCTGCAAAGTAAATTTCTCCATCATTTGCCGCAACGAAATACATATAGTTGGTATCTTCTGGCTCTAGTATAGAAATTAAAGAACTTTCCCCAAAATTAGAAATCGGTCCAATCGGTAACCCAGTAATTTGATATGTGTTATATGGTGACTCGACTTCTAAGTCTTTATATAAAACTCTATCTTTATGCTCACCTAAAGCATATAAAACAGTCGGGTCTGTTTGTAACATCATATTTTCAGCTAGTCGGTTGTAGAAAACACCAGCAATTCGCTTTCTTTCTTCTTCATTTCTAGCTTCTCTCTCCACTAATGAGGCCATCGTAATCGCTTCGTGAACTCCCCAATCTTCACGTGCATTAATCTGATCCATATAAGGCAAGACTACATCTTCTGTTTTTTGAAGCATAGAATTTATAATCGTATCTATACTTGGATTTTCTTCATAAAACTGATATGTAGCAGCAAATAAATAGCCTTCTAAAGGTGTTCGGATAGATTCATCTAATATCTTTTCAGTCAAGATTAAAGGGTATTTTTCCATTAGTGTTTGGATATATTCCTCATCTTCTACAGTTTCAATAAATTCGTCTTTATCTATGTTCGCCTTGTCTTCATACAATTGTGCAATTTCATCTATCGTTTTCCCCTCAGGAATCGTGACAGAGAATACAGGTTCTTGCAATATTTTACCAGTTTGTATGGAATCAGTCACTTCACTTAATGTCATTGAAGGGGAAAGATCATACTCACCAGCTTGAAAATCTGAGGCATTGTTAAATTTAATATAAAACCGATATATCATACTATTCTTTATAATACCGTTGTCTTCTAAAATATTTGCGATTTGTGATGATGAAGACCCTAAAGGTATTTCAACTGTTTTAGTACTATCATCATCTGGATTTACTGGTTCTAACGCTGACTTAATGTATAAATAACCAGTAGTACCCCCACCTACAACGACAATAATAATGACAGCTAGTAATATAGCCACAATTCTTCTAACAAGCCGCGCTTCTTCACCACGTAATTGTGCACGATCTTGGAATAATTGATACATATTTTTCTTTTCTTGATTGTTCTTTATTCTTTTTTCTTTAGCCTTACCATTTTTATTAGAATCTGATGTGGACATACAGTATCCCCCTTTCATCCGATATATTATACTACAAAGTTCGGCATGATTTCTATTTTTTTATCATTTTAATAAATATTTTTAATTTTTATATGTTATAGATTATACAAATTTATTAATTTCACGCAAAAAAAATCAATCCTTTTAAAAAGGATTGATTTTTTTTTTGATTTTTAATTATCTTCTTCATCTGCTAATGTATTTAACATTTCTTCAACCATTTCCCATTCCTCATCAGACTCAATTTGGAATAGTGATAAATCATCTTCATTTGCCTGATCCTCATAACGGAACGCAAAAACCTCAACTTCTTCGTCGTCTTTTTGCTCAACTGGAACAACAGCAATATAAGTTTGACCTGTCTGATCTACATCAAATGTAAATAAAACCTCAAATAGATGTTCTTCACCATTTTCATCAGGGATAATAATTCTTTCTTTTTCTTCTAATGCCACATCTTCACCTCCAACTATTGATTAGCATCAAGATATCCTTGTAAAATCATAACTGCAGCCATTTTATCAATAACCTTTTTTCTTTTCTTTCTACTCATATCAGCTTCTATCAAAACTCTTTCTGCGGCCATTGTAGTTAATCTTTCATCCCATAGAACCGCTTTTAAGTTGAACACTTCACGCAAATAATCCGCAAAACGTTGTGATGCTTCACCACGTTCTCCAATTGTACCATTCATGTTCTTGGGCAAACCTACAACAGCCTCTTGAATGTCATACTCTTTTATAATTTTTTCTAACTCATCATGTGCACTATCGATTTTCTTTTCATCCCATTTTATCGTGGTCAACCCTTGAGCAGTCCAGCCGAGGGAATCACTAACAGCAACACCGATTGTTTTGGAGCCAACATCCAATCCTATTTTTTTCATATTAAGCCTCTTTATTCTGATCTAAATAAAATTTAACTAATACTTCGATTAGCTCATCTCTTTCAATCCTTCTCATAAGATTCCTTGCATCTTTATGACGTGGAATATATGCAGGATCACCTGATAATAAGTAACCAACAATTTGATTAATTGGATTATATCCTTTTTCTCTTAGTGCTTCATGTACTGTTAACAATACTTCTTTGACGTTCTCATCAAAGGGTTCGTCTGAAAAATTAAATTTCATCGTTTTATCCATCGATCCCATGGAAACACCCCACTTTTTTAAATTACCGAATCACCATTTGGCAAAACCTACTATTTCTTCTTACTCTATTATATCGTTTCCTGAATCAAAATGACAATTAAGAATCTCCAAATACGTAAGTTTCTGCATACTTTAATGCATCCTCTAATTGCTCTGGATCTTTACCACCTGCTTGGGCCATATCAGGTCGGCCACCGCCGCCTCCACCACAACGTTGTGCTGTCTCTTTTATTAAGTTGCCCGCATGGTATCCTTTTTCAATTAAATCTTTCGATACACCTGCAGCAAGTTGTACTTTGCCATTGTTAACTGAGCCAAGCAAAATTATACCTGAACCTAGTTTTTGCTTTAATTCATCTACCATTTTTCGCAACTGATTCATATCCTGTACATCTACTTGTCTGGAAAGCAAGTTGACACCATTTATACTTTGTACATGATCTAAAATAGAAGCTGCTTCTAAATTTGATATTCTAGCACTTAGTGATTCTTTTTCCTTTTGAACTTCTTTTAGCTCATCAAATAGTCCATGTATTCTGCTAGGTACTTTGTCTTCACCTACTTTTAAAATGGTAGCCGCTTCTCTTAACACTTGTTGTTTCGACGTTAAATACTTATATGCCCCTTTACCAGTTGTAGCTTCAATTCTACGTGTGCCAGCACCAATACCTGATTCAGAAGTGATCTTAAATAAACCAATCTCTGCTGTATTAAACACATGACACCCACCACATAGTTCAATACTATAATCTCCAACCTTTACAACTCTTACAATATCACCATATTTCTCACCAAACAATGCCATTGCACCCATTTGTTTAGCTTCTTCCAAGTTATGATTATTTACAGAGACAGGAATCGTCGACCATATTTTTTCATTAACAATCGATTCAATTTGCTCTAGTTCTCTCTCAGTAATCGAACCAAAGTGCGAGAAATCAAACCTTAATCGATCTGTAGCTACTAATGAACCTGCTTGATTAACATGATCACCTAATACATCTTTTAGTGCTTGATGTAACAAATGAGTAGCTGTATGATTTTTTATAATAAAGGATCGTGATGTTTCGTCAACTACTGCGCGGACACTATCCCCTTTTCTTAATGTTCCTTCGGTTACCATAACTCGATGTAAGTTTTGTCCCTTAGGAGCTTTTTGTACATCTATTACTTGAGCAGTTGCATTGTCCGTATAAATCCAACCAGCATCTGCAATTTGCCCACCACTTTCCGCATAGAAAGGAGTTTCCTCCAAAATTAAGTAGACCTCCTCCTCTGCAGAAGCTGAATCAGAAAATGATTTACCTTTAATCATCTCATTAATAACAGTTTTTGAGTCTAATCTATCGTAACCTATAAACACACTATCAACAGTTACTTCACTCAACACCCCGTCCTGGATTTGCATCGAATCTACTTTTTGACGTGCTTGACGAGCACGACTTCGTTGCTCCTCCATTTCCTTCTCAAAGCCCTCTTCATCCATTGTAAATCCAGCTTCTTGTATATATTCTTCTGTTAATTCTTTTGGAAAACCATAGGTGTCATACAATCTAAAAATCTCACTACCAGGAAATAGATTACTCCCTTTTTGCTTTTCTTTTTCAATTATTTCCGATAATATAGCTAAACCATCATGTAACGTCTCATGAAAACGTTCTTCTTCTGTCTTAATTACGTTCTGGATAAATTCTAATTTACTGCTTACCTCAGGATAAAACTCCTTCATAATTTCGCCAGTAGTAGGAACTAATCGATACATAAAGGGTTTGTTGATACCAATTTGTTTCGCATATCGTACAGCTCTTCTTAATAATCTTCTTAATACATAGCCACGTCCTTCATTGGAAGGTAATGCACCGTCACTAATTGCAAACGCAACAGTCCTAATATGATCAGCAATTACTTTAAAAGCAACATCATATTCACTTCCATACTTCACATTTGCCATTTCTTCTGTCTTTTTTATAATTGGTAAAAATAAATCTGTTTCAAAATTTGTAGGGGTATCCTGGATTACGCAGACCATCCTCTCAAGTCCCATTCCAGTATCAATGTTCTTCTTTGGTAATGGTGAATACGTATCATCTGGATTATGATTAAACTGTGAAAATACAAGATTCCAAATTTCTAAGTATCGTTCATTCTCTCCACCTGGATACAACTCTGAATCATTTATATCATTACCATATTTTTCACCACGGTCATAAAATATTTCTGTGTTCGGTCCACTTGGTCCTTCTCCAATATCCCAAAAGTTCTCCTCAAGCCTAATAATTCTTTCCTCTGGCAAACCGATTTTATCGCGCCATAGCTCAAAAGCTTCTTCATCTTCTGGATGCACGGTTACAGCTAGTTTCTCCTTTTCAAATCCAATCCACTTATCACTCGTCAAAAACTCCCAAGCCCATACAATCGCTTCTTCTTTAAAATAATCACCAATGGAAAAGTTGCCTAACATTTCAAAAAAAGTATGGTGCCGGGCAGTATATCCAACGTTTTCAATATCATTCGTTCGTATGGACTTTTGAGCATTAACTATCCTAGGATTATCAGGAATTACACGTCCGTCAAAATACTTCTTAAGTGTGGCTACTCCACTATTAATCCATAATAAAGTTGGATCTTCTTTTGGAACTAATGATGCACTTGGTTCTATTCTGTGCCCTTTTTCTTTAAAAAAGTCTAAATACATCTGTCGAACTTCTGCTGAAGTCAATCGTTTCATATTACTGGCCTCCTAATATTATTCTTTCGCTTTTTCATGTTACTAACATCAAAACTAGTGCTTTGGTGAGAAAAAGAATCCCGTCTACAGATAATCCTGTAAATTTTGATAATATAAAAAACCCTCATCTCTGCTTATACAGCAGGGACGAGAGTTTATTCGCGGTACCACCCTGATTATGGATAAGTTTTTATACTATCCATCACCTTAGACGCTATAACGGTGCGTGACCGGCGGAATTTAACAGCACTCAGAACTAGCTTCCATAACCCTTCATTTAGAATTTCTTTCAGCCGTTGGAAATTCTTCTCTTTAAATGGTCTGCTATGTACTCATGTTCTTCGACGAATTAGTTTATGTATCTTTCTATGCTCAGATATTATAAAAAAGATTTGTCCATATGTCAACGTTCAGCTCTAAAAGCCTTCGTATGGATAATCACAACTTTTAGTATAGACAAAATCGGAACCGCAATAATCATACCGATTATTCCTCCGAATTCTCCTCCTACAATCAATGCCAATATAATTAAAATCGGATGTATGTTAATACTTTTACCAACAATAAATGGCGATAATAAATTCCCTTCTATTATTTGGACAATAAAGACAGCAATAATGACATAAATAACCATATCAATCGAAATTGTGAATGCAATAATTACAGCAGGAACCGAGCCTAAAATTGGACCAAAGTATGGAATAATATTTGTTATCCCCATAATTATTGCTAATAATAAAGGGTACTTCATATCAATAAACCACAAAATGCCGTAAGTTGTTAAACTAACAAAAAAACATACAAGTAACTGTCCTCTAATATAATCTCCTAGACTTTTGTCAATTTTAATGAACAATTGTTTTCCGTTTTCTCGGTACTTATTAGGGGTAAGTTTCAAAATAGATGTTTTAATTAAACGAAAATCCTTCAACATATAAAAAACAAGAACGGGTATAACAGCTATGATGATAATAACATCCATAATTTTTGTCACTTGTTTAACACTATTGGTTAATATATTACCAATCTTCATTTCTATATCCACAAAAAACTCATCCATTTTGTCATGAATAGTTTCAGGTAAAAATGATGTACTTTCATAGAATCCATATATCGTTTGACGGTACATATTCATAAAATGTGGCAAATTCTCGTTTAAATCCTTTAATTGATGAAGCAAAACTGGATAAGCCTTATATAATACATATCCTAATCCTCCAAAGAACAATAAATAAATGCCAATAATTGCAAACCAACGTGGGAAATTATAAGTATGTAACTTTTCAATTAATGGATGAAGTAAATAGGCAATTAAAGCAGCAATAATAAATGGACTAGATACTTTTATTATTATGGAAAACAATGAGCGATAAAATGGAAATAGAATAGTTAATAAATAGATAAATAAAAGTGATAATATACCTACTAAAATCCAATATAAAATACGTGTTCTTTTATTTTTATTAAACATTTATGTAAAGTTCCTCTTTCATATTTTTTAGAGATTCTATGTTTTAGGTGTACTTTTATTTTTTCAGTCTAAACCATAACTTACTAACGTCCAACTACTAAGAAAATAGAACCCTTGTCAATAAATTCCTTGACAAGGGTTACCCTCTTGCTAAAAAACAAAAGGAACGATAGTAGGTTTAGGGTATCTCTTTCAAACTACTTAAAGTTGAAGGCGTCTCTCATCTTCTGAAAATAGATCATTTAAAGAGCTTAATGATCCATCAGATTCTACTTGATGTAGATCTAAAACCCCATCTATTAGTGATAGCTCAATGAAACAATTCCAACAATAAAACTGTTGGTTACCAATTTTACCAATATTATTTCCTTTACAATTTGGACAATGCATAATTCAAAGCAACTCCTTGACGTCTCATGTAAGTTTAGTAACAATTATCCCCATATAATCTTGACTTTATACATATTTGTTGCATAAATACCTATATTTAACAAAAAGGCTTTTTTCTGATAGTTTGTTGCTAATGACAGATAAAATATAAAGACTGCACTAACTGCTATGTTGATATCCTGCATAGTTCGTTAGAATATTAGTTTGTCCATCACTTCGGAAATACACTACGTTAGTATAGGGTTGTTTATAGAATTCAATCATACCTTTCATGAAGGTTAATGATCTAGATTTAAAGAAAAAACTATAAGAACATTTAAATCAAGAATGTAAAATTTATTATCACAATTAGTGGAGGCAGAATACGAAGACTCCTACGGGAACAGCGCGAGCTGAAGATCCACTCAGAAATGATCTTCTTCTGAGTTAGCTGAAGCCGTGCCCGTGGACAGCGGAGTATTCTACCGGAACGGAGTTTTACCATTCAAGACTCAAAAGAAGTTCATAAAAATTAAGAATACTATGTGCAAACTTTACATCAAGTTCGACTGTTGTGAAACAGCGTTGTTTATGAAAAGAGGTAAAAAAAGATGCTTAAAACTAGTAAATAGTCTTAAACATCTACGCTAATAGAAATACTGTTTTATATTTATTCATTCGAATAAAGGAATTTGGTTCTTACCTACAAAAAATCGTAAGGACTTAATTCCTCCTCTTCCGTTTCAATAGATTCCTTTGAAATATTCAACATCTTTATCAATTGGTCCGATAACGCTGAATACCGTTTATTAGTGTCTTCTTCCCTTACTCCCTGGATAAAGGCTTGCTTATCACCACATAAAATTAAGGATTTTTTCGAACGAGTAATTGCAGTATATAATAAGTTTTTACGCAACATTCTCCTGTAACCCGGTACTACAGGTATAACAACGATGGGAAATTCACTACCTTGAGACTTATGGATTGATGTACAATAGGCATGCATTAAGTTATTCAGATCTTTTCTCTCATAAGCGACTTCCTTTTCATCAAATAATACGATTACTTGCTCTACTTGTTCACTACTTTCATCTTCTTGAAAAATCGCAGTAATTTCTCCAATATCGCCATTAAACACGCCATCTTCAGGCTGATTTACTAACTGAATTACTTTATCCCCAGTACGAAATATCATGTCTTTTGTGCGTATCTCTCTTTTTTGCTTACTATTGGGGTTTACAACTTTTTGAATTTCTTCATTTATTCTGTGAATACCTGCATGTGACCGATACATTGGTGCAAGGACTTGTAAGTCTTTAAGATCGACACCTTTCTCATGTGCTTTTTGTACAATTTGAATGACAACGTCGACAACATGTTGTTCACGGCAAGCAATAAAATTAAAATCGGCTTCTTTTACTATTGAATCCATCGTACATTGATTTTTTTTAATTTCGTGGGCTAGCTGAATAATCTTTGAACCTTCTTTTTGTCGGTAGACTTCTTCTAACTTTACGGATGGAACTTGCCCACTTGTTAAAAGGTCTGACAATACTTGTCCAGGACCAACAGAAGGTAATTGATCTTCATCGCCTACGATTAGTACTTGCATGTCTGTTGGAATAGCCTTAAATAATTGGTAGGCAAGCCATGTGTCAACCATTGAAAATTCATCGATAACAAGTAATTGACCAGATAGCGGATTGTTTTCATCTTTTTCAAATGATTCATGTCCATTCCATCCTAATAGACGGTGAATGGTAACTGCAGGAAGACCAGTAGACTCATTAATTCGCTTGGCTGCTCTTCCTGTTGGCGCTGCCAATACAAAGGGGTAGGTTTTATTCTCATCATAATCTTTTTGATCTAAGGATAAATCATGAATTTCACCATAGGACTTAATTATTCCTTTTATTACAGTTGTCTTTCCAGTACCAGGACCACCTGTTAAAATCATTAACTTAGAAGAAAGAGCTTTTTCAATCGCTTGAAATTGTTCTCTTCCGTAACTAAGTGACTCCTCTTCTTCTATGCTACCGACAATTTTCATTAATTCAGCTGACGAAACCTGGGTTTCTTGCTCTTTCTCAACAATTCTTTTTATTTGAGAACAAAAACCGCTTTCTGCAAAATATAATGAAGGTAAATAAACATTTGAATCAACAACAATTACTTTTTTTTGTTCATTTAATTCCAATATTTCTCGGGAAATATCATCGAATGAAATATCATACATTTGACCGTTAATTAACTGATCTACTTCTATAATATGTTGTTTTATAGGTAAAAAAACATGGCCGTTTTGTAAACTATGATGCAATACATAAATGCACCCTGCTTGTATTCTACTCGGGTGATTTAATGGAATATCATTCTGTTTTGCTACTTCATCAGCCCGAAGAAAGCCAAAACCTTCAATATCAAATACGTATTGATACGGGTTTTTATGTAAAATCTCTATAGCATCTTGTTTATATGCTTGATAAATCTTTTGAGCCATTTTTAAACCAAATCCATATTTGGACAAATGAACAACAACATGTTCAAACCCTTGATGTTCCTTCAATCCTTGTTTGAGCTGGGCTGCTCTATCTTTCGTTAAGCCTGGAACTTTATCTAATACACTTGAATCATTTAAAATTTTCGATACTGCAGTTTCTCCTAAATAATCTACAATTTTTTCAGCGGTTTTCTTTCCTATTCCATAGAATAAATCACTAGACAGATAGGCTACTAATCCGTCTTTCGTATCTGGAACAAACCTTTGGTAGTGATCTACTTGATATTGCTTCCCGAACTTTTTATGTTCGATAACACTACCATAGAATAAATATATTTCACTTGGATCAAGTCTTGTAAAGTAGCCTTTAATAACCATTTCGCTTTCCTCAAAAGCCTCATTTGTATCCAATATTTTAATTTTAGCAATGGAAAAATGTTCAGCTTCATTTTCAAAAATGGTGTGAACCAGTTCTCCTTTTATAAAGCTATTCCTTTCAATTGCTTTGACATTTTCCATCGCTAAACAATCTCCTTTTACTAACTTTCACATTTAATGTTCATTATTCATTTCTTCCACTAGCTTTTTTCCATTTAAAGCTAGTGTGTGGTTGGGCTCTATTTCTAATGCTTTATTAAAATACTCTAATGCTTCTTTTACATGCTCTTTAAACAAATAAGTGACACCAAGGTTGTATAAAGCATCACTATGTTTAGAATCAAGCGTAAGCACCTTTTGGAAAACTTCTTGTGCAATCTCAATTTGGTCTGTTTGAGCTAGAGAAAGGCCATATTGGAAAAGTATTGCTTCATCTTCAGGAACAAGTTCAACCGCTCGTTGTAAATATGGCAATGCTAATTTTTGATGGTCTTGATGCTGGAAAGCCATTCCTAACATAAAGTATACGTCACCTTCATCTAATCCTAGATCAATTGCTTTTTGATAATTTACTTGCGCATCTTTATAGTTTGATTGCTCAAAATACAGATTACCAATACCATAAAACGCTGTTCCAGCATTTGAATCTAGCTCTATAGCCTTTTTATAAAAGCGTTCTGCTCGCTCTAAGTCGTTCATATGTAATAATAGATTACCGAAATTAATATATCCGATTGGATCCTCAGGATTTTCTTCTACTATTTTCGTGAAAAATTCAGCCGCTTCTTCTAACTTTCCTTCTTTCATCAATGAAACGCCTTTATTTACTTCTTCCATATTTGCACCTCTTTTATAGTTAATAATTCCCGGTTGTTAAGATTATGAATTTAGAAAAATTGGGACAGACTAGCTAGGATTCAATTCCCTGTGTCTGTCCCTCACCATAATTCTTTGTCAATAGAGTTTACCCTACATAATCCAACGGCTTTTCATTTTTAATAATTTCATCAATAGTACCTCCACCTAAGCATACCTCACCTTGATAAAATACAACTGCTTGACCTGGTGTAATTGCCCGTTCTGCCTGATGAAATGTTACTTTTACTTTACCATCCTCAATTGGCGTAACCGTAACTTTACTGTCCGATTGTCTGTACCTGAATTTTGCAGTACAATCTATAGTCTTTTCTAAGGGCTCATTTATCCAGTTCAAATCCGTTGCAATTAATGCATCCGAATAGAGGTGATCGTTGTGGAAACTTTGTTCAACATATAATACATTTTCTTTCAAGTTTTTACCTACCACAAACCAAGGATCGCCAGCTCCACCAATACCAAGACCTTGACGTTGTCCAATCGTGTAATACATTAGGCCTTCATGCTTACCTTGCTCCACTCCAGTTAACGTCGTCATCTTCCCTGGTTGGGCAGGTAAATATTCACTAAGAAATTCTTTGAAATTACGTTCTCCAATAAAACAAATTCCTGTACTATCTTTTTTATTTGCAGTAGCTAGGTTGTTTTCTGATGCGATTTTTCTAACTTCTTTTTTAGGTAAATGTCCCAGTGGAAACATTACTTTTGATAATACCGATTGCGACAACTGATTGAGAAAATAAGTTTGGTCCTTATTATCATCAACACCTCTAAGCATCTCGTATTTATCATTCACTTTTCTTACTTGAGCATAGTGACCAGTAGCTAAATAATCCGCGCCTAATGATAAAGCATGATCAAGGAATGCTTTAAATTTTATCTCTTTATTACACATAACATCTGGATTAGGAGTTCTTCCAGCTTTATACTCATCTAGAAAGTAAGTAAAAACTTTGTCCCAATATTGCTTTTCAAAATTCACCGCATAATATGGAATATCTAATTGATTGCACACACGGACAACATCATCAAAATCTTCTGTTGCAGTGCATACTCCATTTTCATCTGTATCATCCCAATTTTTCATGAAAATACCAACCACATCATAACCTTGTTGCTTTAAAAGAAGTGCTGTTACGGATGAATCTACACCACCACTCATTCCAACAACCACGCGTGTATCCTTTTTATCTTTCATGTCGTCACCACCCTATATTTAAAAAACTATTTAAAAGTATTTTTTCTTTCTACTTATCTATCTGGTTAACCAGTCTTTTTACAATCATTGACACACGTTTAGCTGCATCTATTATATCATCCTCAGAATTTGCAAGCCCAAAGCTAAACCGAATCGAATTTATCGTACGAGGATTTTCTGATCCATACATAGCTGAAAGTACATGCGAAGGTTCTACAGATCCAGCTGTACAAGCACTTCCACTTGATGCTGCAATGCCCGATAAATCAAAATTTGTTAACAGTGATTCCACATTCGTACCCGGAAAACTAATATTGACAATTGCTGCAACCGACTTTGTTATGTCACCATTTATTTTAAAATCAACTTTATCTTTTTCAAGTGTCTCAATAAATAATTGTTTGTAACTTTGATATGAGTTTACCCTTTGTTCCCGTTCTTTATCAACTAATTCAATTGCCTTTTTAAACCCAACGATACCGGCAACATTTTCAGTACCTGGACGTCGTTTTCTTTCTTGTTGTCCACCAAATTGAAGTGAATCAATAACAACTTTGTCTCTTATATATAAAAATCCAACACCTTTTGGACCATTTATTTTGTGTGAGGAAACCGTCAGTAAATCAACCCCGAGTTCGTCCACATCCAAGGGTAACAAACCATAGGCCTGTACTGCATCTGAATGAAAATAAGCTCGATGGTCTGCTAAAATAGCACCTATTTCCTCAATTGGTTGAATGGTTCCTGTTTCGTTATTAACAGCCATCACCGAAACTAGAATCGTTTCATCTGTCAGCTCTGCTTTCAGGTCAGACACGTTTATTTGTCCATTTTCTAATACTGGCAAATACGTAACTCGGAATCCTTGCTTTTCTAAAAATTCAGCAGTATGAAGTGTTGCATGATGTTCTATTGTTGTCGTAATAATGTGATTTCCTCGGTGCTTATTAGCCTGAGCAATTCCTATTAAAGCTAAGTTATCTGCTTCTGTTCCACCACTTGTAAATGTAATGCTTTTCTCTTGAGCACCTATACTTAAAGCTGCAACTTTTCTAGATTCATCAAGGATGTGGCGCGCTTTCCTACCAAAATGGTGGATACTAGAAGGATTACCATAAACCTCTTCTAATAGTGGTATCATCACTTTGACCACTTCGGGATGGACGGGTGTCGTCGATGCGTGATCAAGGTATATTGGCTCCATTTAAAATCTTCCTTCCATTAAATATAAAACATATGGGGTTCTTGACTATCATCTTCGCGATGGTTTTTTAAGTCATCTAGTGTGGTAGTATCTAATACATTCTTTACTGCATCTCTTATTCTCATCCATAATTCTTGCTTTGCAGGCTCTTCATCTTCTATACCTTCAACAGGTGTAATCGGGCCTTCTAGAATTCTAATTATATCTCCAGCAGTTATTTCCTTTGGATCTTTTGCCAAAATATAGCCACCATATGCACCTCTAACACTTTTCACTAAGGAAGCATTTCTTAAAGGAGCGACTAATTGTTCCAAATAATGTTCAGACAACCCATTGGCTGTTGCTATTGTTTTTAAAGATAATGGTCCATTACCGTCCTTTTTAGCCAACTCAATCATAATGGTTAGCCCATAACGGCCTTTGGTTGAGATTTTCATCACTTTCACCCCTCTTAATCGTGTAATCTAATAATTGTTCCGTTCGTGGTATAATAAAGCCTATTACAGTACCTAGTGATAATACAATTATAATCGTTCCAATACCTACTGGTCCACCTAGTAACCAACCTAACAAAAATACTATCATTTCAATTCCGTTTCGTACTTTAGAAACTTTCCATCCAAATTGTTTACTAATGTTGAGCATTACACTATCTCTAGGTCCAGCACCAAGCTTTGGTGCTACATATAAACCAATACCTAAAGATGTAATAAGTATCCCAACAGCAAGAGCAAAAATTTCTAACCACAGCGTATTTATATCTGGTATAAACCAATTAAAAAAATCAATAAACATTCCAAGGAGTAACATATTTAAATATGTACCCACCCTTGGTAAAGTTCTCGTAAGACAAGCAGTTATCAACACAATCACAAGTCCTGCAATGATAGACCATGTTCCAATTGTTAACCCAAATTGCAAATATAATCCATAGTGCAATACGTCCCAAGGACCAATACCTAAGTTTTTTGCTTTTATCGTTAAAGTGATACCTAGAGCTAATGTAATTAATCCTAAACTAAAAAATAACCAACGAATAATGTTTTCTCTTGCGCTTATTATAGTGTGCTTTGACAAATTCCCTTCAACTTCTTTCTAAACACCAATGCATGACTTTTTTTTGACAATCGTTATTATAGCATGAACGACATGATTCTTGCATTTTTCAGATGTTAAAAGTACGCTTATGATTACATAGCTAGATGAAATCACTAACTATGCAACAAGGGTATCATAATAAACTTTTTAAAAACCAAAAGTAGTTCAATTTAATCAGGTTGTTTTATATATAAAGGAGAAATTTTTATGAGTCACAAACCACTAGCCTTTCGTATGCGTCCAACTCATATTGATGAAATTATTGGCCAAGAGCATCTAGTAGGGGAAGGGAAAATGATTAAAAGAATGATAGAAGCAAATCGTCTTGCATCCATGATCCTTTTCGGTCCACCAGGCACTGGAAAAACTTCTATGGCTATGGCGTTGGCCAATAGTTTAGGGTTGCGTTTTAAACTGTTAAATGCAGTAGTAGATAAAAAGAAAGATATGGAAATTGCAGTAGAAGAAGCTAAGATGTCTGGGCGACTAGTAGTAATACTTGATGAAGTCCATCGTTTAGACAAAGCTAAACAAGATTTTCTGTTACCACATGTAGAAAGTAATTTGATTACTTTAATTGGGTGTACGACTAGTAATCCTTATCATTCTATCAACCCAGCTATCCGTAGTAGATCCCATCTTTTTGAACTATATAAACTTGAGAGTAACCACATAAAACTAGCAATTACTAGAGCTGTTAGTGATGAAAAAAATGGACTTGGATATATGGATATTCAAATAACTGATAGTGGCCTTAGTCACTTCGCTAATGCTGCAAATGGTGACCTTCGCGCTGCACTTAACGGTTTAGAACTAGCAGCCTTCTCAACTCCAAAAGACGAGCATAATACCATTCATATTGATCTCGAGGTTGCTGAACAATGTATGCAAAAGAAAAGTTTTTCTCATGATAAAAATGGTGATGCGCATTATGACGTACTTTCTGCTTTTCAAAAATCAATAAGAGGTAGTGACGTCAATGCTGCCTTACATTACTTAGGACGATTAATAGAAGCTGGAGATCTAGATAGTATTGGACGACGTATGATTGTTATAGCTTATGAAGACATTGGAGTTGCAAATCCACAAGCAGGTCCAAGGGCATTAGCAGCAGTAGAAGCTGCTGAACGATTAGGGTTTCCAGAAGCAAGAATCCCTTTATCAGTTGCAATCGTAGAATTATGCTTGTCACCGAAATCAAACACCGCCTATTCAGCATTAGACCATGCACTTTCAGACATAAGAAATGGGAATACAGGCGAAATACCTGCACATCTGAAAGATTCTCATTATAAAGGCGCAAAGGATTTAGGTAGAGGAATAGATTATAAGTATCCGCACAGTTATGAGAGTGGATGGGTAAAACAACAGTATTTACCGGACAAGATTAAGAATAAAAAATACTACCAGCCTAAAGATTCCGGCAAGTTTGAAAAATCTTTAAAACAAGTATATGAAAAAATAATCGATAAAAGCAAATAGTAATATCTTAATAAAAAACCACTTATTTCTATAATAATATAGAAAATTATTTATTACTAAAAAATAAGTTTATTAATATAGTGTATAAAACTATTCTATTTAGGTAAAACTAGAAACAAAAATACCAAACTAGTTCAATGACGCGTTAAAGTCATAAGACTAAAGTAATAGGTATAACACCTAAATAGAAGGAGTGGAGCATTGTGGTAAAAGTTAGACAAGATGCATGGTCTCATGAAGATGATTTATTACTAGCAGAGACTGTACTGCGTCATATCAGAGAAGGAAGTACACAATTAAATGCATTTGAAGAAGTAGGAGACAAATTAAATCGTACATCCGCGGCTTGTGGTTTTAGATGGAATGCTGAAGTTCGCCAACGCTACGATCAAGCTGTTGCAATTGCAAAACGACAACGAAAAGAGAAAAAACGTGCGATTGCTAGACAAGAAAAATCCACATTACGTCAAACACCTGTTGTAACTCCAACAGAATTAGATGCTAATATAATAGAACAAGAACAATTTTCATTTTCTAATGAAATAGAATCCAATAACGATCATACTATTAGCACTACAAGTTTAGATAGTATGATTAATTTAGACAGTGTTATAGATTATTTGAAGTCGATTAAGAAAGATTTTAATGAATCTACACGTTCTAAAAGTAGTTTAGAAAAACTAAAGCAAGAGAATGAAACACTACTTAATGAAAAGCAAAATTTAGAAAATAAGGTTGTCAAGTTACAGAAACAAGTTACGACAGTTCAAGAAGATTACCAGGTATTAATTCAGATTATGGATAGAGCAAGAAAAATGGTTGTGTTTGATGAAGATAATAACATCTCAACACCTGCGTTCCGAATGGAAAAAAACGGTAACCTTGAACATGTTGCTAGATAACTAACTTTAATCTAATACTTTAAAAGCATGTGTATTCCAAGGGAGCCATGCTTTTTTTGTATTATTGTAAGTCTTGTAAAAATCGAGAAAATCCCTTGCTAGATTAGCATCCATCTTATGAAAGATGTAGAAAATCTTCTCTAAAAAAGCTCCCATCATAAACATTATTGTTTTACAGTCGTAAAACTTGATACAAAGTCCGTACTAACTTTATCGTAACTTCCTTGCATTCTATCTAAGATGAGTGCTAATTCCAGCGCTATGGAAAAATACTCGCTTAGAATAACTCTCTTTTCTAGAGAATAAGTATACGAAGTATTTTGTTTTCTTAGTGCTATACAATCAAATACTGTCCTAAGTGAAAAACGAAGATAATGAACCCAGAAGTGAGCGTTCTTGCCTGGCATCTTTTACCGTTTATATAGTGCATCGTTTTACATATATTTAGCTATTCATACTTAAGATGGTTGATTGGGAGCGTAGGGCAGTCGACTCCTGCGGGAACAGCACGAGCTGAAGATCCATTCAGAAGTGGTCTTCTTCTGAGTTAGCTGAGGCCGTGCCCTAAGGTATGCGACTGCCCGGAGCGGAAACAACATAGTAGTTAGTGCAGACTTTAAATAAAAAGCTTAGATGCCTTAAGCATAAGAAAAACCAAAGCATTCTTTACTGCATAAAGGATTATTTAAACACATCAGGATAGGTGTTAGATTTGGAAGCGGCATTTCTGTCTAGAAAAATCAGATAATTTACTAAATATTAAAGAAGGGCCCTTTGTAAGGGCCCTTCTTTAATATGTATGGTATTAATCCCAATTGTGCCGTCCGTTCTGATGAGTTTTGATCCCGCTACTAGCAGGTGGGTGCCTTGTTCCATATTTTATGCTTCCTCAAAGCCAAAGCGAGGCATGCACGCCATAACAGAAACGTTAGGCTCCCGTATATATTGATGTTCGGTCAAAACGTCAATATTAAGACGAACACATCAGGATTAATACAGAAATTAATTTTATTTATGATAAAAGAATAGCATATATAAATAACGTTTTCAAGAGCTGATAGTACGTCATCTCATACCAATTATTACCTTTCTATTATAAGCTATTTATTTCTTCTTTTTTATTGCTAGAGATAGCTCGTCTAACTGACTTTCACTAACTGATCCTGGCGCTTCAGTTAACAAGCAGGATGCTGATGCAGTCTTTGGAAATAGTATAGTGTCTCTTAAATTATTTTTACCAGCCAATAACATAATAATTCTGTCAAATCCAAGTGCTATCCCACCATGTGGTGGTGCTCCATATTCTAGTGCTTCAAGTAGGAAGCCAAACTGTTCTTTTGCTTCTTCCTCAGAAAATCCTAATACTTTAAACATCTTATTTTGCAATTCTCTTTGGTAAATACGTAACGATCCACCACCGAGTTCATATCCATTTAACACTAAATCATAGGCTTGTGCTTTAACATCACCTGGATTTGTTTCTAATTTATTAATATCCTCATATGCAGGCATTGTGAATGGATGGTGAGCTGCAGAATATCGTCCTTGCTCTTCTTCATATTCTAATAATGGCCAATCCGTTACCCATAGAAAATTAAATTGTGATTCATCAATTAATTGCAGTTCTTTTGCTAGCTTTTGTCTTAATGCTCCTAAACTGTCGTAAACGACACTCGTTTTATCTGCGACAAACAACAACAAATCTCCATTGGATACGTCTAATACTTCATTGAACTTTGCTACCTCTTGTTCTGACAAAAACTTAGAAATAGGTCCTTTTAACTCACCATCTTCTGCCTTTAACCAAGCTAGTCCCTTGGCACCGTATATTTTAACAAAATCAGTAAGATGATCTATATCTTTCCGAGAAAATTTGTCTGCATTACCCTTAACGTTTATAGCACTTACTTTCCCACCAGATTCGATAGCACCACTAAACACCTTAAACCCTGAATCCTTTACTGCTTCAGAAAGAGTTACTAGTTCCAAGCCGAATCTTGTGTCAGGCTTGTCTGAACCAAACCGTTCCATCGCTTCATCATACGGCATCTGTGGAAATGGAACTGTAACATCCATTCCTTTTACTTCCTTCATAACTTTTTTCATCATTCGTTCTGTCATTGCCATGATTTCGTCACTCGTCATAAATGAAGTTTCAATATCAATTTGTGTAAACTCTGGTTGTCTATCTGCTCGTAAATCTTCGTCTCTAAAACATCTGGCAAATTGATAGTAGCGTTCAAACCCAGAAACCATTAACAACTGTTTAAAAAGTTGTGGTGATTGAGGCAAAGCATAAAAATGACCTTCGTGAACTCGACTTGGAACCAAATAATCTCTCGCACCTTCTGGTGTACTTTTCGTTAACATTGGTGTTTCCATGTCTAAATACTCTTCTTCATTTAAAAAGTTTCTTATTACCTGAGTCGTCCTGTGACGTAATTTAAATGTTTGTTGCATCGACTCACGTCGTAGATCCAAATATCTATATTTTAATCTTAAATCCTCTGCAACATCGGATTCATCTTGGATTTGAAAAGGTGGATTTTTTGCATGATTTAATATACTTATTTCCTTAACAACTACTTCTATTTCGCCAGTAGCTACTTTAGGGTTTATTGTTGATTGATCGCGATTAACAACTTCCCCACTTACTTCAATGACAAATTCACTTCTGACTTTATCTGCTACTTGTAAGGCTTGCTCTGATACTTCCGGATTAAAAACCACTTGTACAATTCCAGAACGATCTCTAAGGTCAATAAAGATTAATCCACCTAAATCTCGTCTTTTTTGTACCCAACCTTTTAAACTTATCTTTTCACCTACATTTTCTTTTCTTAACTTTCCAGCTAAATGACGTTCTATATTCATTTTATTTACCTCCCCGCAATACTTCCTGCAAATAACTTACTAGTTGTTCAAACGCTACTTCCTCTTGCTCCCCAGAATTCATATCCTTGACATTTACAATTTTATTCTCTATTTCGTCATCACCTAATACAAGAACATACTTTGCATTTAGTCGGTCAGCAGACTTAAACTGCGCTTTGAATTTTTTGTCTTGATAATCTTTATCTACTTGAATACCAGCTTTCCTTAATTCATAAGTAAGACGAACAGCTTCACTACTTGCCTTCTCTCCTAAAGCAACGAAATAGCAATCTAATTTATTATTAAGGGGTAACTCAATACCTTCTGCTTCAAGTGCCATTAGTAGACGTTCGACACTAAGAGCAAAACCAATCCCAGGTGTTTCCGGTCCACCTAGATCTTCTACAAGTCCATTATATCTTCCACCACCAGACAACGTAGTAATTGCACCAAATCCCTCTGCCTCACTCATGATTTCAAAAGCGGTATGATTGTAATAGTCTAATCCACGCACTAAATTTTTATCTACAACATAAGCGATGCCCATTTGATCCAGGTGAATTTTTACTGCTTCAAAATATAATTTCGATTCATCATTCAAATATTCTAATATGGATGGTGCTGTTTCCATCGCAGGGTGATTGCTATCTTTTTTGCAGTCAAGTATCCGAAGTGGGTTTTTCTCAAGTCTTAGTTGACAATCTCCACATAACTCTTCTTTATGTGGTTCGAAATGACTTATCAGTGCGTTTCTATGGTTGGTTCTACTTTCCGAATCACCTAAACTATTAATGACCAGTTTAAGCGAACGTAAACCTAACTCTTGATAGCCGCTCATAGCTAATGAAATGACTTCTGCATCTATTGCAGGGTCTGCACTACCTAAAGCTTCGATGCCGAATTGAACAAATTGCCGCATACGTCCTTGTTGCGGGCGTTCGTAACGAAACATTGGTCCAAAATAAAACAATTTAGTCGGTTGACTTGGTAATCCAAATAGTTTATTTTCTACAAAAGCTCTGACAACAGAAGCAGTACCTTCAGGGCGCAATGTTAAACTTCTATCACCGCGGTCGGTAAAAGTGTACATTTCCTTCTGAACAATATCAGTTGTATCACCAACACCTCGTTGAAACAACTCTGTGTGTTCGAAGATTGGTGTTCGAATTTCACTATAATTAAATCTGTTACACAGATCCTTGAATTTTGCTTCTACATATTGCCATTTTTCTGTAGTGCCTGGCAGTAAATCTTGTGTACCTCTAGGCGCCTTCATGTTCATGGTACAACCCCCTAAATCTATTTTATGTATAAATAAAATGTTTCTAATCTAATCCTAGCTATAAAATTGCTAGGTTTAGATATAGATTATATTCTTATACTAGCATATAATTTCTCGTAGTAAGACGAATTAATGATATAACACTATTGTATTTCCCTCTTCTATATATACTGTTAAATTTTTGAAATTCCACAAAAAAAATAAACTCCCATCCCTATAAAAGGGACGAGAGTTATACCCGTGTTACCACCCTAGTTGAAGTTCATACTAAATAAAAACTCCCACTCAAACAGTTAACGCCTGCTTACGTTTGTATTTACTCTTTTTTTCAATACAAAGCCTTAGGAATGTCTTTCATCAGTTCTTCTAGTAAGAACCCTTTCAGCCTCGGGGTTCTCTCTCTATTCTAATGAGTTCTGACTACTTTTTCCGTCATTGGTTATGATACTATTTTTTTAATCATTTTAATTTAAAGTAGAAGGTTACAAAATTCAAATAATTTCTTATAATATTAATCTTTGGTAGATAAGTTGTCAAGAACGATTTAACTTTTCTTTTAGTTTTTTAACGTCTCCTAAGGATATTCCTAATTCAACAGCTATTTCGATACTATGTGCGTTCCCATCCATTTCTACAAACCTGTGGAAATTTGCTCCATAAAGGTTATCAATTACATGGGAATTTGCTTGTTTACTATTTAATCTCAAATTTATCATCCTTATATTTAAGTATTTTATGGCTTATTAGTTACTTTTTTATTTCTATTTGATAAGATGTTCATAACATTAGCTTTTTTACTAGAAAGATTTTAATTGTTGGAGGAAACTAACTTTGAAGCAGACAAGTTATGCATTGCTATTTATTACAACTGTTATAATAATTTTGTCCAGTTCTTTTGTTGTTTATGCAAATGAGGCAATGATTAATGTCAATAATTTAAATGTTAGAAGCGGGCCAGGGACTAGCTTTGATACGATTACTCAAGTCAATCAAGGTGAAACCTTTGAAATTACTGACAATCAAGATGAATGGATTGAAATAAAAATTGATCAAACAACAGGTTGGATTACTAAAGAGTTTGTTACTATTCGTGAGGAAAGTACAATTGAGAGCGACACGAGCAAAATCTGGATTCTTTATGATGGAACGAACATCCGCGATCAAGCCTCAACAGATGGAAAAATAGTAAGCCAAATCAATAAAGGTGAAGTTTTACAAACAAAAAGTGAAGTAAACAATTGGGTTGAAATTGAATGGGATGGCAAACAAGGCTATATTCCTAGCTGGCTCGTTGAAAGTAGTAAACAGCCATCTAGAATCAATACTGAATATGGCGTAAAAAACAAAACAATCGTAATTGATGCGGGTCATGGCGGAAGAGATGTTGGTGCCATTGGGGCAAGCGGAAGATACGAAAAAGACTATACAATAACAACAGCTTACAACTTAAAAAGAAAACTAGAATTATTAGGTGCTAATGTAATATTAACTAGAACAAATGATAATTATCTGTCACTAGGTGGAAGATCTAGCTTATCTAATTTAGTTGATGCTGACATTTTTCTTAGTATTCATTATAATAGCCTACCACAACACCCTGACATTAATGGTGCTAATACCTATTATTATTATGAAAGAGATGCCATCCTTGCCACTACAATTCAAAAAGAGCTTATTACATCAACAGCTATGGAAGATAACGGTACAGAATTTGGTGATTTCCAAGTTATAAGAATGAACCGTCGTCCTTCAATCCTTTTAGAACTCGGTTTTTTGTCTAACAACATGGAGGAGCAAAATATAATGAGTAGTACTTTCCAAGAAGATATAACAAAGGGAATAATTAGTGGCTTAAATAAATTTTATTCGAATAATTAAATATGAAGTTTGCCTATCTAACAATGGGCATTTAAAAATTCAAAAAAGAGGCATAGAGCGAACTCTATGCCTTTCTTTTAGTCAAAGTAAAGTATTGGATGCTATTTTTCGAAGCTATCTAATATCAAAGTCATCGGCCCAACATTTGTTAACTTTACATCCATCATCTCACCGAATTGACCTGTTTGTACATTAATTCCTTCGACTTGTAACAGGGAGTTAAAATGCTTGTACAACTCATTAGCTGGTTCTGGTTTCGCTGCATTCATAAAATTAGGTCTTCTACCTTTTTTACAATCACCATAAAGTGTAAATTGTGATATAGATAAGATACTTCCTCCTACATCTTTTAATGATACATTCATTTTTCTGGAATCATCTTCAAATATTCGAAGGTTTATAATTTTATTAGCGAGATACTTTGCATCCTCTAACGTATCATCGTGTGTAACACCTAATAAAACTACTAAACCAAATTCTATTTCTCCAACTACATTTTCACTAACAGAAACAGAGGCATTTTCAGCACGTTGAATAACCGCTCTCATCATTACACCTCTCCTTGATTTCACTTCGTCTACAAGCATTTGTTAACTATTGCAACATTCTTTCAACAGTGTAAACATCTTTAATTTGTTTTAAACGATCTACAATTTTTCTTAAATGGCTCAAATTATGAATTAAAATCGTAATATGAATAAGTGCCATTTTATTTCGATCAGATTTTCCATTTACAGCTATTATATTAGTTTTCGTCTCATTAACAGCTTGTAGGACATCATTAAGTAACCCGCGTCTGTCATATCCGGAAATTTCAAGATCAACGTGATACTGCTTCGTCTGTGTATCTGTATTTTCCCATTGAACGTGTAGGATACGGTCCTTAGCTTCTTCTGTCTGTATATTTGGACAATCATATCGATGCACAGATACTCCACGTCCCTTTGTAATATAACCAGAGATATCATCACCTGGAACAGGATTACAACATTTTGATAAGCGGACAAGAAGGTTATCAACACCCTCTACACGGACACCTGAATCCCTTTTATGTCGTGCAGTGGACTTTAAACCACTACTTTTCACACCTTCTATTGACTGCTCAAGGTCTTTTTCCATTTCTTTTTCTTTTCTGATTTTTTCAGTTAGACGCGTTGCAATTTGTGCTGCAGTAATCCCCTGATAACCAACGGCTGCATACATATCTTCGTCATTTGTAAAGTTGAACTTTTCAGCAACCTTTTTTATGTTTTCTGGAGTGAACACATCTTTTGGTTCGTATCCGTTTGTTTTAACTTCTTTTTCTATTAACTCTTTCCCTTTTGTAATATTTTCATCACGTCGCTGTTTTTTAAAGAATTGTTTTATCTTGTTTTTTGCTTGTGATGTTTGGGTTATCTTCAACCAGTCTTGTGATGGTCCGTAAGAATGCTTTGATGTCATTACTTCAACGATGTCACCATTTTTCAATTGATAGTCTAATGGTTCCATTTTACCGTTTATCCTAGAACCAATGGTCTGGTTACCAACTTCAGTATGAATTTTATATGCAAAGTCAAGCGGAACAGAGCCAGCAGGTAATTCAATTACATCTCCTTTAGGTGTAAAAACATAAACCATATCAGAAAATAAATCGACCTTCAAAGACTCCATAAATTCTTCAGCGTCATGCGTCTCATTCTGCCATTCAATAATTTCTCTAAACCATGCTAGTTTTTCTTCAGAATTCAAGTTGTTCTTGTCAATGTTTTTACCTTCTTTATAAGCCCAGTGAGCAGCAATACCAAATTCAGCTATCTCGTGCATATCCTTGGTTCGAATTTGCACTTCAAGAGGCGCACCCTTTGGACCAATTACCGTAGTGTGTAACGACTGGTATAGATTAGGTTTTGGCATAGCAATATAATCTTTAAATCTCCCGGGCATCGGTTTCCAACACGTATGAATAATGCCAAGAACTGCATAACAATCCTTAATACTATGAACAATTATTCTAACTGCAAGTAAATCATAAATCTCATTAAACTGTTTATTTTGTAAAACCATTTTACGATAAATACTATAGAGATGTTTTGGCCTTCCAGAAAATTCCGCTTCTATTTTTACATCTTTTAGTTGTTTTTGTACTTCTGACATTACTTCTTCGATATAATGCTCACGCTCTTCACGTTTTTGTTTCATAAGATGTACAATTCGATAATATTGTTGTGGATTTAAATACCTTAGGGCCGTGTCTTCTAACTCCCACTTTATAGTAGAAATTCCTAAGCGGTGTGCAAGTGGTGCAAAGATTTCCAGTGTTTCATTAGAAATTCTTCGTTGTTTTTCAGATGGTAAATGTTTAAGTGTTCGCATGTTGTGTAACCGATCGGCTAACTTGATTAAAATTACACGGATGTCTTTAGCCATTGCCACGAACATTTTCCTATGATTTTCAGCTTGTTGAGCTTCTTTCGATTTATATTTAATTTTACCTAATTTAGATACACCATCTACTAACATAGCAACTTCACTATTAAATTCCTCTGCCAATTGTTCGACGGTTACCTCAGTGTCCTCTACTACATCATGTAAGAACCCCCCAGCTATTGTTTCTGGGTCTAATTCTAAATGAACCAAAATACCCGCAACTTGGATAGGATGTATGATATAAGGTTCTCCAGATTTACGGAATTGACCATGATGTGCTTGTTCAGCAAACTGATACGCACGACTAATAAAATCAGCATCTTCTTTTGAAAGATACTGAGAAGCCTGCTTTATAACATCTTCTGCTGTCAAAATATTATCCTTCGACATCTTATCACCTTTGTCCTTTTTACTACTGTTCATTTAGAAATGGACAGCTTAATGGTTGTACAAAAACGTATAGTTAAAATTTCTAATCAATATATAATAAATAAAATATAGAATTATGGCTTATTGCTTTCTTATAGTATCAAAAAAACAAGTCAAAAAGTAAAGTAAAAGTTGTTATAAATTAAAAGGTATGATTAATTACACATAAACCCACTAATATTTGTAAAAAAATATATAGGAAAACAAGGAGTACTCTTAAATCAAGAGCACTCCTTAGTACTATTTAATATTCCATTAAAGTCAATACATCATAACCTTTAAGTTTATCGCGACCATTTAAATAAGTAAGTTCAATCAGAAAAGCACAACCAACTACGATTCCACCTAGCTGCTCTACCAAATTGATTGTAGCTTCAATAGTTCCTCCTGTTGCAAGTAAATCATCCGTGATTAACACACGTTGTCCAGGCCTGATTGCATCTTTATGAATTGTTAAAACATTCGAACCATATTCTAAACCATAGTTAATTTTAATTACTTCTCTTGGTAACTTACCTTCTTTACGAACAGGTGCAAAGCCTATTTCCAAGGCATAAGAAACCGGGCATCCAACGATAAAACCTCTAGCTTCTGGTCCTACAATCACGTCAATATCTCTATTTTTTGCATACGTAACTATTTCATCAACTGCAGATTTATATGCCGTACCATTGTCCATTAACGTGGTTATATCTTTGAATCTTACCCCTTCTTTTGGCCAATCTTCTACGACAGTAATGTATTTTTTATAATCCATAACTTACTTCCTCCTTGGTCGAGCTATCCTTATCCAATTGATGACTTATCCAATTTTTAAGTTCATTATAATTAGAATAATATAGTTTCGCTTCAATTTCTGATTGATTAATTTTATTTTGATAGGTTAATGATTCAGTTAAATCCTTTTTTGAAGGATTCGGATTAGGTATTATTATACCATTGTCCATTTTAACAAATTCTAATTCATAAAACACTTTAATGATAAATTTTATTTTTTCTTCCTTCCAACCTTTATGTCTTGTTAACTTAGGTATATCTCTATTTAACTCAAATTGCTTTCGCTTAAGTAACATCGCATAAAACCATTTAAAGTCTTCTCTTATTGGTAAGGAACTGAAATACTGTCCATCATTAACATGATAACAGGCATAGATTCTTTCCGGTTTTACAATAGACAATACATTGCTTAATTGATCTAATTCAGTAGGTAAATCTAATAATATTAGATCCTTAATTTGCTTGTTTTTTAATCCTTCTAAAGAAAGTTCCTGATAAGATGAATGGTATATCTCAGATAATACATTTTCAGCAGAATTTGATTGAGAGTTGATTACTAAGCTTGTCTCATAATCAAATGCTGAGACCAGCTGTTTTTGCAAATGTTTAGAACCTCTGTAATCAAACAACTGCCATTCTTCAATGGCTAAATCTTTAAGAAGGAGCTGCACTTTTTTCTTGCCATTCCATTCATTAATTTGCAACTCTCCCACCGCATCAATTTCAGATTGCGGGGCTATAGTGGAGAATAGTGTACCCATCCCAAAACCAATACTATCCAATTGCGATTGATCTGATTGAAATGAAATTTTCAGATGGTTTAGTTGACTACCAATTTGTCTTAATTCTTTAGGCGATGCCTTAATATGAAAAAGTGGCTTTGGATTTCCCATTCCAAAAGGAGAAAGTTTGGCTATCTCTTTTACCAAATCTACATTCAACTCACTTATATCAATAGATGAATCTACATTTAATAACTGTTTATAATCATTAACGCTTAATTGTTCCCCAGCTAACTGGTTTAACCTCTGGCGTAACATTTCAATATTTTCTTCATTTAATGACATTCCGGCAGCTTGAGCATGACCACCAAAGTGAATAAAGGTTTCTTTAATTTGCATACAATTAGAAAACAAATCAAATGCATCAATACTACGAGCAGATCCTTTAGCATGACCTTTATCTTTATTAATTGAAAGTACAATTGCCGGTCTTTGATAAGTCCTGACTAGTTTTGATGCTACAATACCTAAGACTCCTTCATTCCAACCTTCTTTTGCAACGACGATAACACAATCGTTGTTTCCTGAATGATCAGATTGAACAATTGCCTCAGCTTCGTTTGTAATATCGGCTACTATTTTCTGTCGTTCTTGGTTTAATTGTTGAATGAACTGTGCAATTTCCTCAGCTTCTTCCACATCATTCGTTAATAATAACTCCACAGCTGGATAAGCATCTTGCAACCTACCTACAGCGTTTATTCGAGGACCAACCAGAAAGCCAATATCTTCTTCGGTAAATGCCCCCTCAATATTGCACTGCTTTCTAAGTGCTTGAATACCGGGTCTTTTGGATTTCGATATAGCTTTTAGACCATGATAAGCTAATATTCTATTCTCTGCCTTTAATGGTACTAAATCAGCTATTGTTCCAATCGCCACCAAATCTAATAAATCATTTGGGAAATAACCCAACAAGTATTCAGCAAATTTAAAGGCGACCCCAACACCAGCTAGTTCTTTAAAAGAATAATTCTCTGAACATTTAGGGTGGATGATTGCAAAAGCATCAGGTAATTTCTCCTGTACTTCATGATGATCTGTAATGATAAGATCTATTCCAAGTTGTTTAGCAATGTCAGCTTCTTGAACTGCTGCAATACCAGTATCAACAGTAATAATTATTTGAAATCCTTCCTCATGAGCTTGGCGAAAAGCAGCTTCATTCGGGCCATAACCTTCCGTAAATCGGTTTGGTATATAGTATTCACATATAGCTCCTAATTCTCTAAGTGCTTCAACCATTACAGTTGTCGAGCTAACACCATCAGCATCATAATCTCCAAAAACAAGAATACTTTCCCCTTGGTCAATTGCTAATTTCACTCGCTCAGCAGCTTTTTCAATATCACTTAATTGAGCAGGACTTAACAAATCATCAATTTCAGGGTTTAAAAACGATTTCGCTTCATCGGTTGATGTAATTCCTCTTTGTGACAAAAGACGTTCGGTTAAAGGAGATAACGAAAGGTTCGGAAATTCGACATGATCGTCTATATTTTGTTTATATGTAAATTTCCAGTTTGATTGACTTTGTAACATAAGTTCACCCCTGACTCACTTATTATACAAGAGTGTGTCAGGGGTAGCAAACAGATTATTTATTTAGTTACTCATTCGAACTTTGTCCTATTTTGCTAGCAGACAAAGGCTCACCTTGTTCTTCTCTATTTTCAACTCCATCATGCTGATTTGTTTCTTTTAATTGTGTATTCTCTTGCTTTAGTCCTCTGATTTCTCTTTGTAACCGTATTAACCTAACGATACCAACTGAACCAGTTATAATACCCCCCATTAAAACAGATACTAAAATCACTAAAATTAATGGTGCATCACCTGTACCGAATAAAAAGTTTACTTCTACAGGATCAACGTTAATTACTGCAAAAATGGCAACAATTACCGCAAATATGAGTGCTAAAATAATATAAGTTTGACCTTTCACTATTACCCTCCTATTCTAGATTACAATGATAAACTATAAATGACATCGATATTAAGGTCGATTATAGGATTACACTTGTTTATAGTGTGCCTAAATATCATTAAAAAAACTCATCAATTATAATTATATTCATCATTTACCCTTTAAAAGTTAAATAAAAACCCTCTTGTTCACCTGAACAAGAGGGGGGAAATATAACTTACACCTGAGGTCCGTCATTTCGCTTTTTCTCTAAATAAACAATTGGATTTTCTTTTATGTTTTTACCACGCCATACAAGCCATACTTGGGTCGCAATAAATAGTGAAGAATATGTTCCAGCAGCTAAACCTACTACTAATGCAAACGCAAAATTAGTAATCGATGATGCGCCAAACACAAGTAACATAACGGCTGCAAAAACTACTGTTAATACAGTGTTAATACTTCGGCCTAAAGTTTGCATTAAACTTCTATTTATAATTAACGCGAGCTCAGCAAACGATTTGACTCGTTTCTTTTTCTTGAGGTTTTCCCTTATTCGGTCAAACGTAACAATTGTATCGTTAATCGAATAACCAACAATCGTTAAAATTGCAGCTATAATGGTAATATCAAATTCTAGTCTCGTAATACTAAACAATGCGACGATAAAGAATGCATCATGAAGTAACGCAAGTATTCCAGTAAGTGCGAAATAAAATTCAAATCGGAGCGTAACATAGATTATAATCCCGATTGATGCATACAAAATAGCTAGTGCTGCATTTTTAGCTAATTGTTGACCAACAACGGGTGATACCGTACTCACATTAGGAGCACTTCCATACTTTTCAGTGAAATAATCTCTAATTTCTGCTACCTTATCTTGCCCTAGCTCTTCATCAAAACGCGTTACAGCAATATTATTATTATCTCCTGATAAAACAATTTTTCCTACTGGCTCCAATTCGAGTTCTTCATACCCATTTCTGATTTCTTCTGTAGTAAGTGATTGATTTTCTGAAAGTACTTCAACACGAGAACCACTAATAAAATCAATACCTAGATTTAATCGAAAGATGCTTAAACTAATGACGCCAATTAATACAAGCACAATGGATATGGTAAAGAATTTTTTCCGGTTACTTACAAAATCAAATTGTTTTCCAAATACCGTTGGCTCTACTTCTTCTTGATTAGCAATATCTTTTATGTCTGATTTTTTCACGCCAAACCAACCTGGGCGTTTATTAAGAAACTTACTTTTCACCCATAGTCCTAAAAATAGTCTGGAACCAAAGACTGCCGTTACAAAGCTTAATAAGATGCTGACAATTAATAACGTTGCAAAACCTTTAACAGAACTTGTCCCGAAAATAAAGAGGACAGTCGCAGCAATTAAGGTTGTAATGTTTGCATCAAAAATCGTAGACAACGAATTACTATTACCGGATTTAAAAGCAGCTGTAACTGTTTTACCTTCTTTTAGCTCTTCTTTCATTCGTTCATACGTAATAATGTTGGCGTCAACTGCCATACCAACACCTAATATTAGTGCAGCAATTCCTGGTAAGGTTAGAACTCCATTCATTAGTTCAAATACTAATAGAATTAAATAAATATAAATACTTAACGTAATCGTAGCAATTAAACCTGGAAAACGGTAATAAGCAATCATAAATATAAAGATAAGTCCAACACCTAAAGCACCTGCAAAAATGGTCTTATCCATTGCTTGCAACCCAAACTGAGCACCTACAGATGTTGTGTACATTTCTTCAAGATTCACATCTAATGAACCTGCATTTAGTATATCAGCTAATTGTTGGGCCGATTCCACAGTAAAATCCCCTGTAATTTGTATACTTGGGGTATTTAAAACCTCTGAAAAACCTGGAGCAGAAACATATTTAGGATCAGCTTTTTGGGATTCTTCAGCGAAGCTGTCCCCCTCTTCATAATCTAGCCATATGACAATTCGATTATCTATGTCTTTACCCATTAATTCACGGGTCACATCGCCAAAGCTAGATGCATCCTCAAACTCAACTGTTACAATCGGTTCCTGAGTTGTTGGGTCAAAATCTTGCCTCGCACTCCCCTGTTTTATATCCGAACCATCCAAATATTCCTTGTCATTTACGTCTCGAAAAGACAAACGTGCCGATGTAGCTAATAATTCACGTGCTTCAGTTTGGTCTTCAACCCCTGCAAGTTGAACCCTAATTCTATCATCACCTTCAATGTTAAAATTTGGTTCACTTACTCCTAACACATCAACACGGTGTCTTAAAGCTTCGACAGTTGATTGTAAGTCTTTAGCGTCGATTTCTGCACCCTCATCCACTGCAGTTACTTCATAAAGGATTTCGAATCCACCTTGAAGATCTAGTCCAAGTTTTATATCTTTTGTTATTCCTGTAATCGTTGTTCCAATCGTTGCTGCAAACACGAGTACGATTAGAAAAAAGGCAACGATTCTGCCTCGTTTCACCATGTTGAATTGCCTCCTTCACTCTATCCACTTATACAACGGTATGTAGTTAGCAAATTAAACAAATAGGCTGAACTTATGTAATGAATATTGTTTGTCTATTGCTAAAAAGCCAGATCCATAGGGTTTTCTGTAGATCGAGTAATTATTTATATAAGAAAAATAAAACTCAAAAGTATTATGAAACGAATAAAAGATTATGTCAATAAAGACTCATGAAATTATTCTTTTTGTGAACCCGTAATTGCCGCAATAGATTCGAGTAAACCAGTATCATCTTTATAAGTTTGAACAGTTAAATAACTCATGTACTTATTTGAACTTAGATGAAAGATATCTTCCACTACTTCATGCAACCGCTTTTCAGGATCACCCTTCCATACTTTTTCAGTTAGGCAATTCCAGACATCTACTCCCGTTGCGCGGGAATATCCCATTAATTTAAATTCATCTACTTTACTCTCCAAAACAGATGCCATTTCAACTTTCCATTGACTAACACGCTTTGTAATAATCATTAAATTGCTCCTTCATTCGTTATTAATTTATGAAAGCTTGTCATGCTTGGCCAATACATTTGCATATATATCATTGTATAGTAATTTTAATTTTTTGAGAAGGCAGGTCGGACAATGTGACCAAACAAACATTTTTACAAGGAACACTAATTCTAATCTTAGCTGGTATGATCACCCGTTTCTTAGGATTCGTAAATAGAATTGTTGTTGCCCGATTGATGGGTGAAGAAGGTATAGGGCTGTATAATATGGCGCTTCCAACACTTTTCCTCATTTATACGTTATCCCAATTCGGGTTACCGATTGCTATCTCTAAGCGAGTTGCTGAGGCTGAAGCATATGGAGATACTCGCAAAATTAAAAGAATATTAATTATTTCTTTAACCATTACTGGAACACTGAGTATCTTCTATACTATTGGCATGATTGCTATTGCTCCAGTTGTTGCGAATAATTTCCTAACAGATGAGCGTACATTATGGCCTTTACTTGCCATCAGTCCTATGGTACCAATTAGCGCTATTTCTTCCGTTATCAGGGGATACTTTCAAGGCCGACAAAACATGAAACCACAAAGTATTGCACAAGTAATTGAACAAATTGTCCGAATTGCATGTGTGGCGTTTCTAGTTAAATTATTTTTACCTTATGGTGTAGAATTTGCTGCAGCTGGAGCTATGATTTCTGTAATAATTGGAGAATTTTGCTCTCTCTTATTTATGCTACACATGTTTAAAATAAAGAAAAGAATAAAATTAAGAAGTAAAATATTTCAAAACCTTAAGTCAGGAAAAGACACACTTAATGAATTAATGTCTATTGCATTGCCGAGTACAGGTAGTCGACTTGTGGGATCTATCTCGAACTTCCTTGAACCAATTTTAGTGTCTCAAAGTCTTGCAATTGCTGGTTTCAAAACAGTTGTAGCTACTAAACAATACGGGGAGTTAACAGGCTATGCCTTACCACTTTTGTTTTTACCGACCTTTATTACCCATTCTCTAGCTGTAGCTCTTGTGCCAAACATTAGTGAAGCAGATGCTAAACGTAACAAAAGACTCATTGATTACAGAATCCATCAAGCAATTCGCATCTCTTTTGCCTCTGGGGCACTCGCAACAATTGTTTTATCACTCTTCGCGGTTCCTATTTTAACCTATATGTATGGGACAAGTAATGCTAGTCGATTCTTAGTGCTGATGGCACCATTTTTCTTATTCCTGTATGTACAATTTCCATTAAATGCAGCCCTACAAGCACTCGATTATGCTAAACCAGCAATGTGGAATAGTATAATAAGTACTTGTGTGAAATTTGTGTTATTGATTGTACTTGCAACCAATCCACAATTTGGAATTATGGGTGCTGCAATAGCAATGTCTGTAGGAGTTATGCTAGGTACGATTCTTCATTTAGCAACTCTTATAAAGGTCATTTCCTTTAAAATACCTTGGATTGATTTTATTAAGATGGTTTTATTGTTGGGATTCACCTGGATTACTGGAGCTGTCTTTAAAAATATTTTTGTCGGTTATGGAACGAGTCTTCCTATCTTTATGATGTTATTAACGTGTCTTACTGTCGTTTATATTGTTTTATTATTCACACTAAAATTCATCTCTAGAGACGAACTTGAGCAAATACCTTTCATAAAAAAGTTTTTCTAAAACGCAGGGACTAGGTTTATAATGAACTACTACCCGAATAATGGACACCTATAAAAAGGGACTCATTATTCGGGTTTTCTATATACCTAACTTGGAAACCCGTTTATAATAAACTAACTATTATGGGCGGAGGAAACTGAAGATGAACAAAAAAGTCTTTTCTAAAACACAAATTAAAGCGCTTGAGAAGAACTCAAATGTAGTGCGCGTTTCTAAGCATTCCATTACTTATCATCCAGAATTCAAAATCAAAGCAGTACAAGACAATTTAAACGGAAAAGCCCCTACGATAATCTTCATTGATGGAGGTTTTGACCTTGAAGTAATAGGTAAAGATCTTCCGAGAAAAAGAATATATAATTGGCGCAAAATATACGATAGATATGGAGAGTTAGGATTACAAACAGATATTAGAGGTAGAGTGAAGGTT
Organism: Aquibacillus rhizosphaerae; assembly: GCF_030282825.1. Taxonomy (GTDB): domain Bacteria; phylum Bacillota; class Bacilli; order Bacillales; family Amphibacillaceae; genus Aquibacillus_C; species Aquibacillus_C rhizosphaerae. The sequence continues at coordinate 5,289 of NZ_JASTZU010000041.1, read as the reverse complement.
GATAAGTCTTTAAAGAAAGATTTATCTACAGAAGAGAAAAACTAAGAAGAGCTGAAGCTAGGATCAAATTTTTAGAAACTGAAAATGATTTCCTAAAAAAGTTAGAAGAACTAGAGAGGCAGGCGTTGAAAAAGAAACGGTTCTAACACCTTCAGAAAAATATAATTTAATTCATCATACCGTTCATCACCATCAAATAAAGAACCTTCTGAGCTATCTGTGTGTGCTTGCGAGTGTAAGTAAAAGTGGTTATTATGCTTGGATAAAGGCTGCCTCTATTCGCCAAGCTCGTGAGGATCAGGATGAAAAGGATATTAAGATAATTAAAGAAATATTTTATCGCAAGAAACAAAAAGCAGGAAATCTACAAATCAAAATGGATTTAGAAAATGATTATTCCATTATAATGAACCACAAGAAAATCAGAAGGTTAATGAGAAAATATGAACTGTTTGCGAAGGTTAGAAGAGCGAACCCGTATAAAGAAATGATGAAAGCTACTGTTGAACACCGTACATGCCCAAACCTTCTCCAACGAGAGTTTGATCAAAACGAAGCTGGAAAAGTATTATTAACTGATATAACTTATCTGTATTATGGAAATGGAAAAAAGGCGTATTTATCTTGCGTGAAAGATGGAAGTACAAAAGAAATAATTGCACACTATATATCTACAAGTTTAGGAATGGATATTGTTTATGAAACATTAAAGATAATGAAACGGTCAATGCTTGAAGGATTTCCAGAAAAAGCAATGTTGCATTCAGATCAAGGGGTACACTACACTCACCCCGAATTTCAAAAGAGGGTTAAACAGATGAAACTGATACAATCCATGTCACGAAGGGGTAACTGTTGGGATAATGCCCCCATAGAATCATTCTTTGGCCATTTTAAAGATGAAGCAGATTATAAAGAATGTAATAGTTTAAGAGAATTAAAACGTGTAGTAAATCGGTATTTTAAAGAGTATAATAATCAGCGATATCAATGGGGATTGAAAAAAATGACCCCGGTTCAATACCGGGATCATTTACTGATGGCAGCTTAGTGTCCCTTTATTACATTGTCCATATTAGAGGTAGTAGTTCAATAATAACCTAGTCCCTTCTTCATCTTTTTTCATTTTTTATATCGATAAACCATTCATTTTTACTATCTAAGGAACAGAATGAAATGTTTTCAACATTCACATAGCCCTTTTGTTTTAATTCCGACTTTAACCACGCTTCGGATTGATTTATTTTTTCCAATGATTGCTGTTGAATGGATCCATCTATGATTAATGGAACCACGTATCCATCGGGAGAAATTGCCTCTTGACTGCTATCCTTTTCAAAAACTGATAGCTTTCCTGAAGCCTCTAGTATTGCAAATTCTACATCTTGTACACTTTTCGTTCCATTTTCTCTCAGTTGTTGCATCAAATCATTAAAATTATAGCGTTGCTTCTTCATTTCCTTTTCATCTATTTTCCCCCTGGAAATTATCACAGAAGGTTTTCCTTCAAACCAATCCCTAAACATTGGAATTTTTAAAGATAACCATGCAGTAAACCGTTGAATAATTAACAGAATTAACATGGGGATAAGCGCATGAAAAATGTTGACCTTAGGATCCTCGATTGAAAAGACAGCCATTTCAGCAACCATAATAAAAACTACAATATCAAGAAGACTTAACTCACCAATTTCTCTTTTTCCCATCATTCGAAATATCAATACAATTACGACATAAGTCAAGATAGTTCTAAAAATTATAGTACCTACTTCTAAAGACAAACAGGTCACTTCCTTAAGACAAACTTGTACGATTTATTATTTCCGTTTGTCCATGGTTTATCCTGTCTGATCTTACTTCTATCATTTTTAAAAAGGTTGTTGAAATGGCAATAGATAACGAAGATATACATAAACAGATGAAATCAATAAAGAAATTAGCACTAAAGGAATGCCATATACTAAAAACTTTATGAAAGGAATACGTTGTCCTTCTCCTTCCGCTAAACCCGCTACAACTACATTAGCCGACGCACCTATTAATGTTCCATTTCCACCAAGACAAGCTCCTAAGGCTAATGACCACCATAGTGGATCTAAATTTGCCATACCATAAGCTTGAAATTCGTTAATCACAGGAATCATCGCAGCAACAAATGGGATATTATTAATAATTTGCGAGAAAATCCCAGAAGTCCAAAGAATTAATATTGCAGTGTAAGGCAAATCGCCCTCTGTTAGCCACATAATTCCTCTGGCAAGCTCGTCTATAGCACCAACTTCTTCTAATCCACCTACAAGCATAAAAAGCCCAATAAAAAAGAATAAGGTAACCCATTCAACTTCTTGGAATATTTTTTCAGAACTTATTTCTCTTTCCGTTATTAATAAAAGTAATAGGGCTCCACATACCGCAACCGTAGTTAAGTCTACGTGCACAATAGGATGCAGTAAGAATCCGACAATTGTCAGGGATAGGACTGTTACCGATTGATAAAGCATAGGCGTCTTTTTCAGATATTTTGAACCATCCATTTTCATTAGATGATTTGAAAACTCATCGTGCTGTATTAATTGTTTGCGAAATAACCAGACAATCGTGACGAGCATCACTACAAAAATAATCATTACTAATGGTGCTAAATTAGTTATAAACGATAGAAACGTTAAATGCTCGACAGCTTGCCCAATCATTATATTAGGTGGATCTCCAATTAATGTAGCTGTTCCACCTATGTTAGAACTAAAAATAATTGCAAGCAGATAAGGAAAAGACGGTAACCTTAAGAGCTTGGTTAACGTTAAAATAATCGGTACAAATAATAGAACAGTAGTGACATTATCTAATAATGCTGAACCAATTGCTGTTAATATAGAACACCCGATTAACAGCGGTACAGGAGCACCTTTTACTTTTTGCGCAAAGGTAATTGCAATATATTCGAATAAACCAGTCTTTTTTGTTATCGAAACAAGCACCATCATGGAAAATAACAAGGCAATTGTATTCCAATCAATGTGTTTAGTGAATGCATCATTCCACTCATAAACACCAGTTAATAATAGTAACACACCACCAGAAAGAGCAACTAAAGCTTGGTTAACTTTCTCAGAAATAATAAAGATGTAACTGACAACAAATATAATAATTGCTATGGTAGCAGACATACCTTGTCCCCTTCCCCCACATACGTAATCGTTTATTCCTTCTTACATGAAGGCTATTTTCTAAAAGTTTCTTGTTTATGGCAGATAAAATAAAAAGTCTGCTGACTGCTATGTTGATTTTCGCTCTGGGCAGTCGCACACCATAGGGCACGGCTCCAAATCAACCATCATTAAGTAGGAATAGATTGTATTCGTAAAACGATGCACTAAGATTAAAATAAACTAAGCTTTTCAATGGTAGGCAAGAACGCTCACTTGTGGGTTCATTGTCTTCGTTTTTCCTTTACCTTAGGACAGTATTTGATTGCATAGCACTAAGGATCTTTGTATTTTCTAAAAGACTTCGTATACTTCTTCTCTAGAAAAGAAAGTTATTCTAAGCGAAGGAAAAATACGAGACTCCTTGAAAATACAGATCAATTTTCTGCGTGCGATGTATTGCTTTTGTAGCACTCCCTGTCCTGTGGGAAAGGAACAGCCTGAAGACCCCACAGAGTAAGGAAAGCTCCAGTGAAATGACATCGCACGCAGAAAAAGTGTTGTTCTTTTTATACGAAAATGGAGGTTTTCAATAATTTTGGCGCAAAAAAGTACTCTCCCTAAAATGAATAAATTCATTTTAAAAAATTTGGCTATTAAAATATTTATGCGGGTTTGATTTCTTGAATATCTACTTCATAGCCCATATGTTGAAGTTTTTTTATAAAGTAATCTTTTTTCCTTTCTTTTTTTGGAAGGTAGTCCCAACCTAATTCTTCATATGAAGTTTTTGTTTTTAACATCTGGTAAATAATTTTTAATATTAAATGTGCTAGTGCCATATTTGCTTTTCTTGGTCCACGTGTTTTTACTAAACGATAATAAAAGGAAGCTAACCTACTGTCCCTCTTTTTCATTGCAGCCCAACTTACTTGGCATAGGACTGCTTTTAAACCTTTATTTCCTTTGTTCGATTTGGAACCTTTTTTTTTACCGGCACTTTCATTATTACCAGGGCTAAGTCCACTCCATGATGATAGGTGTCTATCAGTTGGAAAGTTAGACATATCAATACCTATTTCCGCTAAGATGGTCGCTGCTGCATCTTTTTTAATACCCGGAATGGTTATTAATAAGTTAATCTCTTCCTGATAGGGGGTTACTAATTGAGCAATCTTACTTTCTAATTCTTCGACTTGTTTCTCAATGTAAAGGAGGTGGTCATAATGCATTGTAATCAGTTCTCGATGATGAAGGCGAACTCGACCGTTTAAAGCTTCCACGATTTGGGGCACTTTTTTCTTGAGTGTTGTTTTTACCATTCCCATTACTTGGTCGGATTCTATTACTTCTCCATTGAGAATCGCTTTTAATAAAGCACGTCCAGATACACCGAATAGATCTGTGATGTAGGTACTCAATTTGATATTGGCATCTTGTAATATTTTATGGATTCTATTTTTTTCGGATGTTGTATGACCTAAAAGCTTTCGACGATATCGTGTTAAATCTCGTAAGTCTCTTATTTCTATAGGTGGAACGAAACTAGATTCAACGAGTCCTGCACGTAACAGTTTTGCGATCCAATAAGCATCGGATACATCAGTTTTTCTACCAGGTACATTCTTGATTCGTTGTGCATTGGCAAGCACAAGTGTAAAACTCCCCTCTAGAATGTTCCAAACTGGTTTCCAATAGACTCCAGTACTTTCCATTGCAACATCTGTTACCTTAAGTTCTGCAAGCCAGTCCTGTAGATTTAATAATTCTTTTGTTGTCGTTCCAAATGTTTTTGTCTTTCTTTTGGGTTTGTAGTCTAAATGACCATATAATACACACGCAACAACTGTCTCTTGATGAACATCAAGTCCTGCAACTCGTTCCAAAATAGCATCCATAATTAACCCATCCTTGTTTATATGCTAGGTCATGTATTCTCGAGCGAGTATTTTTATACACGTGCTCTATGGCAACAATCAGCGATACTCATGAATACAATAGATCGGTTTTCAAGTCGGGGTTTATGTCCACCAAAAAAGAAACGACCTTAGACCTGCGTTACTATGATTAACAGGATAATTCATCATTAACCCTCTAAACCCATTTTCATCCATTGCGGTGTCTGGTTGGACATGTGGGTTTT
>NZ_JASTZU010000040.1 GCF_030282825.1 Aquibacillus rhizosphaerae | reverse complement strand
CCCGAAGGGATCCAGTTGCTTCACGCGCTCGACTTGCATGTATTAGGCACGCCGCCAGCGTTCGTCCTGAGCCAAGATCAAACTCTCCATAAAATACGAGCTTGGTTGCTCATTACTTAACTAGCTTTTTTCTTACTTAACATACTGATTGTTTTGTTCAGTTTTCAAAGATCAATATTTCACTGCGCCGTTTTTGGCGACATCTTATATAGTAACATGCGTCAAATCCGAAGTCAATAGTTCATCAAATATTTTTTGTTGAAAATTATTTGGAATCATTCGTTTCGAACTGACAACAGAAATTAATATAGCATATCAATTTTCTAATATCAATAGTTTTTTTAAAAAAAACAGAGAAAATATACTATACCTTTTTTAAAAACTCTTTAGGTATAGTATATTTTCTCTGTTATATTGTTTCCTTCTTACCATAATACTACTTTTTATTCATTTTCTATTTTCCTAGGTATGTATTTCATGCACTCTTTTTCACTTGCCACTCTACGAAAGAGTTGAAAAAGCAACTTATACCTTTCAGCCATTGCTCTTTTGACCATTTGATCAATACGTTTATCTTCCATATCTAACAGTAGTTCCTCTAACTCTCGTTTTATTAAGTATTCAATTTCCTTTTGTTCCATATCACTTACAAGCATACCCAACATTCAATCACTCCTATAAATAAATACACTTCTATCTTTTCCATATTCCACAATTTTATTAGTCCTAAAACAATTTAGTCATTCATATTGATAAATACGAATCATAAAATATAGCAAGTCCCTAAAGGAGGAAGAGTGATGCAGCACTTTTATGTATTGAATGTAAAAAAACGTAGTCGGTTGGGCTTAGTCCTTGCCGCAGCACTATTTACCGCTATTTTTTTATGGGTGGAGACAGAAAGTTCATTTTCCGTCTTTTCTACTAAAGACAACCCAGCCGCTTTAAGTAAAGGAAGTGAAGACGACCCTAACATTTCACTTACATTTAATATTAGTTGGGGGAATGAGATGGTAGAACCAATTTTAGAACAATTGAAAAAACATGATGTACAAGCTACTTTTTTTGTAAGTGGGGAATGGGCAGAACGTCATCCTGCACTACTTAAAAAAATTGAAGAAGATGAACATGAGATTGGTATGATGGGTTATCGTTATAAGAGTTACTTAAAGCAAGAGCAAGAACAAATTAAGAAGGATTTACTTTATGCCCAAGAGATATTTAGTAAATTAGGGTATGAAGATACAAAGTTAATGCGCACTCCAAGTGGCCACTTTAATAAAAAAATATTAGAATTAATTGAAAATCAAAATTATAAAGTTATCCAATGGAATGTTAACCCTGAAGATTGGAAGAATCCAGGAGAACAAATAATAATCGATCGTGTAATGGAAAAAACCTCCAACGGAGATATCATTTTACTCCATGCTTCAGATTCAGTTAAACAAACTCCCAAAGCTCTAGAGACAATTTTACCTGGTCTGAAAAATAAAGGATTTGAATTTGTAAGTATCTCTGAATTGATTTCTAGAGCTGAGTCTAAATCGGAAGAAGTAGAATAAGATGATTTCCTATAAAATAAAGCGACAGTTCTATAATTATAGAAACTGTCGCTTTACTACTTGCTATTTTTTTTATTATCGCTAATTGCTGTTTTATTTGTTAAACGATGTAATACTAATAACTGATACGTATTACAAATTAATAAAGGAACTATCATTAACCAAGCATAATCACCGCCGCTTGTCCGTATTCCAGGTACCCATTCAATTGCAGTAACCACAACCATAAAAAATAAAGCAGGCACAAACGCTTTCCGGTTTGTTTCCTTTGCCTTTATTCCCGAGACGATCCATCCATAAATAAAAATCGCTAGGGCTACTATAATATAAGTAATTAAGGAGGTATCACTTTCATCTGCTCTAAACCTAAAGTAAACAAGATCAAATAAAGTAAATGCAATTAGTATAATCTGAATAGGACTCCAAAACCCCTTGAACATACTTAACCCAAATTGATTAATTGTTAGATATGCAAAGAAACCCATTTGACTTATCAAGCTAAATACAAAACCTAAAGCTGTAAAAAACAGCAATAGTCCAAATACTTCAAATACATCAAGTGGTTGTAAAAACTCTTTATATGACCCAGCTTTAACAAAAAAACTGGTTATTAAAGTTGCAACAGCGCCTAGTAACAGCGTTGAAAAAAATAAACGAACTATATCACGACTTTTCACTATGTATCCTCCTATGACTTATACCCGATAATTATTACCTTAAGATATTTTATCATGAATCCTAGCTTTTTTCCTTTCTAATACATATTTTCTCTTTCTAATTCTCATATTAAAAATAAGAATTACCTTGAAAGGGAGTAGTTCAAATTGAAAAAGATAATACCATATGTATGTATTTGTTTCTCCTTTTTTATGCTAGCTTCATGTGGTGGAGGTGGCGGCGCAACAGGTGGAGAGGAAAAAAGCGATTATGATACAACCAAAAAAATGGTTACTGATATACTGAAAACAGACGAAGGAAAACAAGCTATGACTGACGTGCTTTCAGATGAGAAAATGCAAAAAACATATGTCATTGAATCAAAAGTTGTTGAACAAGCTGTTACTGATACACTTACCTCTGATGAGGGAAAAGAGTATTGGAAGAAGATGTTTGAAGATCCAAAGTTTGTTGAGTCTTTTGCTAAATCAATGCAAGCTCAACAAGAAGATGTAATAAAAGGGCTAATGAGTGATTCCGAATACCAAAAGAAAATGATTGAAATTCTTTCTAACCCAGACATGGAAGATCAAATGTTAACTGTACTAAAAGGGCAACAGTTTCGTGAACATTTGGAAAAAACAATTCAGGAAACGTTAGACTCCCCTTTATATAAAGCAAAAATAACTGATATCGTTATTAAAGCTGCGGAAGAAATGAAGCCTTCTGAAGGATCTGGTGGTGAGTCTGGTGGCTCTGGTGAAGAAGGTGGCGGTGAATCTGGCGGTGGCGGTCAATAAAAATTACTAACAAAAAGAGCTAATCCAGTAAAAATTGGGATTAGCTCTTTTTTTCATTGCTCATATTTTTCAATTATTTTAGCAGCAATATTTCTATATTCTATACCATTTGGATGATCTTCTTGGTAAACAGATGGAGCAAATACTCCCTCTTCTTCATAAGGTTGTTGTAAGGATAACTGACCAATCACCTCTGAATTAAGTGCTTCGGCTAGTTTATCACCGCCACCTTGTCCAAATACAAATTCCTTTTCACCTGTTAGTTGACTTTCAAAGTAAGCCATATTTTCTATAACACCTAATATTTCATGGTCTGTAGTCAATGCCATTTGTCCTGCACGTGCTGCAACAAAAGCAGCAGTCGGGTGTGGTGTTGTAACGATTACTTCTTTAGATGATGGTATCATGTTATGAACATCTAAAGCGATATCACCTGTACCTGGTGGAAGATCTAGTAGTAAATAGTCAAGGTCTCCCCACTCTACTTCTTTAAAGAAGCTTGTCAACATTTTACCTAATCTAGGACCCCGCCAAATTACAGGAGAGTTATCCTCCACGAAGAATCCCATCGAAATCAGTTTAACACCAAATCGCTCAACAGGAATAATTCTGTTTCCTTTTAACGCGGGCCGTTGCTCTACTCCCATCATGTCAGGGATACTAAAACCATAGATATCAGCATCTATAATACCTACTTTTTTTCCAAGACGAGCCAGTGCTACTGCTAAATTAACAGTTACAGTTGATTTCCCAACCCCACCTTTACCACTAGCAACAGCAATAAATTTTGTATCCGTTTCGCCGCCTAATAAAGAAGTGTCTTTTTCACTTGTTGGTTGAAATTTAGCAATTACTTCATCTGGCAATTGATTAAATCTTAATCCAACAGTTGCAGCCCCTTCACCTTTTAATTTATTCACTAATTCCTGCTGTAGTTGCATCTGTTCGGCCGTGTTTGTTTTTCCGATTGCCAACTTTACACTAACATGATTCTTTTCTTCTTTTATTGTAATTTCTTCAATTCCGTTTGTTTCCTCAAATGTTTTATGTAAAAATGGATCTTTTATTGGATTTAATAACTCCAGCACTTTTTCTCTAGTTAGCAAATTTGTCACCATCCCTTGATTGAGGTTCTTATTATATATATTTAGTATAACATAAATTCTCTATAAACTAAGTGATTTGGATCATAGGCCAAGGGTGCTCTCTCTACTCTTCTGTTTCATGACGTAATACGCCTTCATATAAACTAGCGGCCATTTTACGCTGATATTGTTTTGTTTTTAGCAATTCTCGTTCGTGGGCATTTGATAAAAATCCAATTTCAACAAGGGCACCTGGTAGTCCAGCATGCTTTAGTATATACATTCCATTTAAAGCTAATGCTTCACGGTTCGTATTTTCCAGATTCCTTTTTATCTCCGCTTGCAATTTTTTAGCAAAACTTTCACTTTCATCCATGGCGGGGTAGTAGAACGTCTGCGCACCACTCCATTCTTTGGAAGATAACGCATTTAGGTGAATACTTAAAAATAAATCTGGTTCTTTTTCTTTTATGAATGCAACCCTATTTCTAAGGTCTTCTGCTTTTCGTCGTGCTAATCCATTCGTGTTTTTATCAGCTAAGTCTTTGTCCTCTTCTCTAGTAAGGTACACAAGTGCTCCCGATTGCTGCAAATAATCCCGAAGTATCTTCGCAACATCGAGCGCAATATCTTTTTCCAAAGTCTCATCCGAACCTACCGCACCACCATCTACTCCCCCATGTCCAGGATCTAAAACAATAACTTTTCCAGACAAGGGTAAAGACCATGAATCCCATGAATCTGTTGACTTTTGAATTGGATATTGAACTAAAATAACTAAAAGAATAGCACCAATTATCCAAGATGCTAACTTAACTGATCGGTTCATTTTTTGTCTCCCCCCATACTTAATCCTGCTTTCACTATATGGGACAAGGGGTGCTTTTATTACTGTTTTAATCATTTAGATACGATGTAACGGTAATTCATTCATCAGAAACTTCAAAAGTGCTTTTTTAAAAAAAAATAAGGATAAAACACAATTATAAAGAGCTTAAAGATAAACGGCATTACACCCTAATCTAAAGCTCTTTAATTTAGACTATATCTTTAAACACTTTCGCTTGTATATCAAGTTCCCTTGCTGAATTTCCAATCCCCGTAAACTCCTCCATTGCTTGTTCAATTAATTCTTGATTTTTCGCAAACCCTTCCTGCGAGCGTTCTGTTGCATCACTAATTTTAGTTGTTTCACTAGTAATTCCTTCTATATGTGCATTTACATCTTGTACGGACTCTTGCACTTTAGTTGCAAGTTTTCGGATTTCACCTGCAACAACATTAAATCCCCTACCATGTTCTCCTGCACGAGCGGCTTCAATTCCTGCATTTAATGCTAGAAGGTTTGTTTGCGCAGCTATTTCACGTATTGTTTTGACAATACCTTCAATAGAAATTGCCTGGTGTTTTAGTGATTCAAGCATGTCCAAGTTTTCTTTTGATTCATTAACAACTTCTTTGGTTGATGTTGCTATTTCCTCACTTCTTATGATTCCTTGCTCAGCTCTTCTATTTAAGTCTTCCGCCATCTCTTGTAGCTGAAAAGTAATCTCTTTACTACTGTTTTCTCTTTGGGTAATATCCGTTGCAATTATAACAACAGCTTCAACTTTATTATTTTCATCAAAAACGGGTGTATATGTAGCCTCTAACCAAATCATTTGTCCCGATTTAGTAACTCGTTGAATTTTTTCCTGAAAGCTCTTGCCCTTTCTTAAATCGTCCCAAAACAAGTCACACTTTCTACTTTTTGCAAATTCATCTGTACAAAATTGCCGGTGTAAAAGATTTGGCATTTCTGAAACATTGTATCCCATTGTTTTTGCAAAATTTTCATTCGCCCATAAGACGACTCCTTGTGTATCAAACTCAATCATGGCTAATGAATCTTCTATCGCAGCTAATAGTGCATCCTGATTTAATACTTGAGTACTACTGGAAACTGCTTTCGTTTGTGTTAATTTGAAATAAATTCTCCTTTTTAGATATAAATATCTCGAAACTAGTATAATTATTATCTATGTTATTATCGACGCAACTCTTATATTGTGTAGAGAATCTAATGAAAATAGAATACATGTTAGCTTAATCAAGCCTTTCACTCAGTGACGTAGGGCAAGGGAGCTACCCTGAGTTATTTTGGATGTTATCAATTTCTTAGGAATTTATAATTTCCAAGACAAATTAAAAAGCTCCCAACCGAAATCGGTTGAGAGCCTTATTCATATAATTAACGTTTTGAGAACTGTGGTGCACGACGAGCGCCTTTAAGACCGTATTTCTTACGCTCTTTCATACGTGCGTCACGCGTTAAGAATCCAGCGCGCTTCAATGCAGCACGATATTCAGGATCCGCTTCTAACAATGCACGAGCAACTCCGTGACGAATTGCACCGGCTTGACCAGTGAATCCTCCACCTTCAACAGATACCAATACATCATAGCTTCCTTCTGTTTCTGTAGTTGCTAAAGGTTGTTTAATGATTGTAATTTGTGTTTCGTATGGGAAGTAATCTTCTCCATTACGTTTATTGACAATGATACGCCCAGTGCCTGGAACTAGACGTACACGAGCAGTTGAACTTTTACGGCGTCCGGTACCGTAGTATTGTACTTGTGCCACTATTCGTTACCTCCTTTTAATTAACCGCGAAGTTCGTAAACTTCTGGTTTCTGTGCTTGGTGAGTATGTTCAGGTCCTCTAAATACATGTAATTTCTTAGCCATTTGGCGTCCAAGGCTTCCCTTTGGAAGCATACCTTTTACTGTAAGCTCCATCATTTGTTCAGGATACTTCGTACGCATTTCTAAAGCATTACGTGATTTTAAACCACCTGGGTGATTTGAATGACGGTAGTACATTTTGTCATTTAATTTGTTACCAGTAAGTTCAATTTTTTCAGCGTTAATGATGATTACGTGATCACCAGTGTCAACGTGTGGTGTATATGTTGGTTTATGTTTCCCGCGAAGGATTGAAGCAATCTCACTAGACAAACGTCCTAGAGTTTGACCTTCAGCATCCACAACAAGCCACTTACGCTCAATATTTTTTTCATTTGCCATGAAAGTTGTGCCCATGATCAGTTTACCTCCTGTAATTCAAAGTTCATTTTTGATTTTTTTAATCGTACTAGCTTTGCGATTGTATCGCTCCACATTGCTGTTTGACCTATATTCTACACGAATTAACTTTCCGGGGCTAATCGTGGGGTAGAAATTAAAATGCCATTAATCATCATATAACAACTAGGTTTTAAAGTCAATAGAATGTTACACCTGGAGCCGTTGTTTTTCAACAACTATCCACAGTCATCATTATAGACAACATTCCATAAAAACAAACCTTGAGCTGGCGCCGTTTTGCCAGCTACCGACCGATCCTTTGCTTCTATCATATCGATTATATCAGACGGTTGTCGTTTCCCTCTTCCAACTTCGATTAAAGTTCCTACTAATATACGAACCATATTGTATAAGAAACCATTTCCTTTAAAAACAAACTCTATTTGCTGCTTCTCTTCATCTTTATAACAGGAGGCATGATAGATAGTTCGAACCTTCAGCCCCTTTACACCTGCTTTAGCTGCACAAAATGAGCTGAAATCATGTTCTCCTTCCAACAACTTACACGCTGCATTTATTGCTTGTAAATCAAGATGATGCGTAAAATGAAAAGCATAATTTCTAATAAATACATTTTTCTCTTTTTCAGTAGAAAGAAAGTAATGGTACTCCTTTTCTACCACATCAAATCGAGCGTGAAAATTACTACTTACAATAGCTGCTTTTTTTACCATTATATCTTCAGGCAAAACTGCATTAAATGCTCTTTTCCAATTAGCTGGTGGAATATCAAGGTGTGTATCAAAATGAATTACCTGTCCGAGTGCATGTACTCTTGCATCAGTTCTACCAGAAGCGATAACGGACTTTTTTTCGCCTTTATGAATTTTTTTTAGAGCCTTTTCTAATTCTTCTTGAACAGTTCTCCCTTTAGGTTGGACCTGGTAACCTGAAAAATTAGTTCCATCGTATTTAATGATACACTTAATTCTTTTCACAATCTTTTTCACCCTTTACGATCTTGTAAGAAATAAACTTAAAATAACAAGTGCAAAACCAAAAAACGTTAGCCAATCACGGCGTTCTATTTTTAACTCACGAAGCTTCGTTCTTCCATCTCCACCTTGATAGCCTCGGGCTTCCATGGCCATAGCAAGCTCTTCTGCACGTTTAAACGCACTTATAAACAATGGAACTAATAAAGGTACAATCGCTTGAATTCTATCTTTCATAGGCCCTGTTTTAAAGTCCACTCCTCGTGATGCTTGAGCCTTAGATATTTTCTCTGTCTCCTGCATTAATGTAGGAATGAAACGTAAGGATATCGACATCATCAATGCTAATTCATGAACAGGGAATTTAATTCTATTTAGTGGCTGCAGTATGTGTTCAATTGCATCGGTTATTTCTATCGGCGTAGTAGTAAGTGTTAGTAGAGAAGTTACCAAAATTAACAGAAAGAAACGCAAAGCTATCGCAGCACCCAATATAACCGCACCAGAGAAAATTGGATAGGAGAAAACTTCAAATAATACTTCACCTTCTTTTGTTACAATCAAATGTAATATAAACGTAAATATGATAAGTATCCAAACTGGTGTTAAGCCTTTAATAATAAAAGAAAGTTTAATTTTTGTTGCTAACGCACTGCTTATTGAAAACAATGTTAAAAGACCATAACTAGCGACAGAATTAGCAAAGAAAACAAAAATGACAAAAAAGAATATTATTACAATTTTTGTACGTGGGTCCAGTCTATGAATGAAAGAGTTACTAGGAACATATTGACCAATAATAAGGGCGTTATTCATTGGTACTACCACCTCCAAGAGCAGCTTTCAACTCACATGCTAAATCATATGTAGATTGTCCTTTATAGGATAAAGAGATTCCAAGTTTCTCTTTTACTTTAAACAGAATTTTAATAACTTCGGGAATATCTAGTTGTACTTCATTTAATTCTTTTTGCCTAAGAAAAACTTCACTTGGCTTACCTTCCATAAATTTAGTTCCTTTATCAAGAACGATGACGTGGTCTGCATATTCAAGTGCATCTTCCATACTATGGGTAACCAAAAAGGTTGTAAGCTTTTTACTATGGTGTAATCGGTAAAACATCTCCATCATGTCTCTTTGTCCGCGGGGGTCTAATCCTGCAGTAGGCTCATCTAATACTAACACCTCGGGATCGACCGCCAAGACTCCAGCAATAGCAGCCCTTCTCATTTGTCCTCCACTTAAATCGAATGGGGACCTAGTTAATAATTGTTCTGGTAAATTTACAGATTGCATCACTTCAATAATGCGCTCTTTAATAGCTTCTTCATTAGCACCGAAATTTTTTGGACCAAATGCTATATCTTTTTCAATAGTTTCTTCAAATAATTGGTGCTCAGGATATTGAAAGACGACACCAACACGTTTTCTAAGATCTTTTATATTTTTTATCTTTTTTTCTGGAGTTAATTTATAATCACCAATCGACACTTCTCCATATGTTGGAGTAAGCAAACCATTTAGATGTTGAATTACCGTAGATTTACCTGAACCCGTATGTCCGACTATCGCTACAAATGTTCCTGAGGCTACTTTAAATGAAAGGTTACGAATAGCTTTATGCTCAAAAGGAGTATTTGGTTGATATGTATAATCTACATTTTTGAATGATATTTCCATAATTCTATCAATAACTCCTCATGATTTAGTGGTTGATTTTTTATTGGGACACCTATACTAGATAGGTCATCTGCTAACTTAGCAATAAACGGGATATCTAAACCAATTTGTTGCAACTCCTCTTTGCGGGAGAAAACATCTCGTGGGTTAGATTCTAACCATACTTCACCCTCACTCATAACTATTACACGATCCGCCTGCGTAATTTCGTTGAGGTCATGTGTAATTGCTACTAATGCTAAATGATGTTTATTTTTCACTTCATTTACTGTATTCATTATTTCATGACGTCCTTTTGGGTCTAGCATTGCGGTAGCTTCATCTAAGATAATAACTTCAGGTGAAATTGCTAGTATGCTTGCAATTGCCACCCGTTGCTTTTGACCACCCGATAAGCGATGCGGCTCATGCAGTATATAGTCAGTCATCCCAACGGCATCTAAACTATCATTAATTCTCTGAATCATTTCTTCTCTAGCAATACCTCGGTTCTCAAGCCCAAATGCAACATCATCTCTAACTGTTGTACCTACAAACTGATTATCAGGGTTTTGAAAAACCATCCCTACGCTTTTTCTAATATCCCAAATTGTTTCCTCATTAACAGGCATACCATCAACTATAATCTCACCTTCTTGAGGAAGTAATAAACCATTTATAAGTTTAGCAATAGTAGACTTTCCCGATCCATTATGACCGATAATTGCTATCCATTCATCAGAGAAAATTTCAAAACTAATATTTTTCAGTGCCCAAGGATATTCTTCACCATAACGAAATGAAACATTACGAAACGCAATAAATACTTTCTTCATAAATTACCTCCACAATCAAAATCGGCTACTCTATTTCCCTGGAAATAATTATTTATCATACCTTATAATAATAACATGTAAGTAATTACAACTTATTCAAGTATATACTCGTGGCAAACATAGCCTAAATTCATTTTATCATAACACGGGGAATTTCTGATGGGGATTAGCGCGCTGTATTATAGTTGTTTTGTTGATTTAAACTAGTGATATAGGAAATTGACTTTTAACAAAATAAAAAAGGGCTTGGATTCACCTCTTGGAAGAGATTCAGTCCTGCCCTTATAGCCACTAAACTTACATTTTTATTATACTAGTTCAATAATCGCCATTTCTGCTCCATCACCGCGACGTGGTCCAACTTTAAGAACACGTGTATATCCGCCTTGACGCTCGTCATAACGAGCAGCAATATCACTGAATAACTTTTGAACTGCATCTTCATTTTCATTCGCTTCTGCATTATATAGAAAAGCTGCTGCTTGACGACGGGCATGAAGATCACCGCGCTTACCAAGAGTAATCATTTTTTCAACAACAGAACGAAGCTCTTTTGCTTTAGCTTCAGTTGTTTCAAGTCGTTCATGAATAATCAAGTCTGTGGCAAGGTTACGAAGTAGTGCCATACGTTGATCTGTTGTACGACCTAGTTTTCTAGCCATGGATTATCCCTCCCTTTTTCGGAATATCTAAAGGTGTCTAATGAAATATTATCAATCGTCTTTACGTAAACCTAGACCAAGATCCTCAAGTTTATGTTTTACTTCCTCAAGAGATTTACGTCCTAAGTTACGTACTTTCATCATGTCTTCTTCAGATTTGTGAGCAAGTTCTTGCACTGTGTTAATTCCAGCACGTTTCAAACAATTGTAAGAACGTACAGATAAATCAAGTTCTTCAATCGTCATCTCTAGAACTTTTTCTTTTTGATCTTCTTCTTTTTCGATCATAATTTCTGCATTTTGTGCTTCATCTGTTAGACCTACGAAGATATTCAAATGCTCTGTATATATTTTTGCTCCTAATGATACTGCCTCTTCAGGTCTTATACTGCCATCTGTCCATACATCCAATGTTAACTTATCAAAGTTAGTTATTTGCCCTACACGGGTATTCTCTACTTGATAAGTCACTCGGGAAACTGGTGTAAAGATAGAATCAACAGGAACAACACCAATCGGCTGATCATCATGGTTGTTTACATCAGCTGGGCGGTACCCACGTCCACGTTCAGCTGTAATCTTCATATGCAAATTAGCATTTTTTCCTAATGTAGCAATATGAAGATCAGGATTTAAGATCTCAACATCACTATCATAAGTAATATCAGCAGCTGTAACTTTTCCTTCTCCCTGCACGTCAATCTCTAATGTTTTCTCTTCTTCAGAATAAATCTTGAGAGCAAGCTTCTTAAGATTTAAAACTATCGTTGTAACATCTTCTACGACTCCATCAATAGTTGAAAATTCGTGAAGTGCTCCGTCAATTTGTACAGATGTAACAGCAGCGCCAGGAAGTGAGGATAAAAGGATACGACGCAAAGAGTTACCCAGTGTAGTACCATATCCGCGTTCTAGTGGTTCCACGACGAATTTTCCAAATGTAGCATCATCGCTGACCTCTACCGTTTCAATCTTTGGTTTTTCAATTTCGATCATTAGTTAAAACCCTCCTTCAAAACGTCGAAACCTCGGCTAGACTATGATGTCTAACCGAAATTCCTCAGGTAGGCAGTTCCCGTTTCTGCACTATTCAATTTCGTATTCTTCTGTCAAATGCGATGCTGACTTAAGGGTAACAAAACTTCATTCACTTATAACAGTTTTGATCCCTATACTTTTAGCTATCATAACCCATTATAGACAGGCTGACAAATTATATACGGATAAATTAAACACGACGACGTTTTGGTGGGCGACAACCATTGTGAGGAACTGGTGTTACATCAACAATGGCAGTAACTTCAATACCTGCTGCTTGTAGTGAACGGATTGCCGCTTCACGTCCGGCGCCTGGTCCTTTAACAGTTACTTCTAGAGTTTTAACACCGTGTTCTTGTGCAGATTTAGCTGCAGCTTCTGCTGCCATTTGTGCAGCGAATGGTGTAGATTTACGAGACCCTTTAAACCCAAGAGATCCAGCACTACTCCATGCTACAACGTTTCCTTGCACATCAGTAATTGTAACGATTGTATTATTGAAAGTGGAACGAATATGTGCAATACCAGTATCAATATTCTTTTTCACACGTTTTTTACGTGTATTAGTTCTACGTGCCATTAATTAACTAACCTCCCTTAGCTTATTTTTTCTTGTTAGCCATAGTTTTACGTGGGCCTTTACGTGTACGAGAGTTGTTCTTTGTATGCTGTCCTCGCACTGGTAAACCTCTACGGTGACGAATTCCACGATATGAGCCAATTTCGATTAGGCGTTTAATGTTTAGTGATACTTCACGTCGAAGATCACCCTCTACATTGTACTTTTCAATTGCAGTACGAATTCTTGCTAACTCATCTTCTGTTAAATCGCGAACACGAGTGTCTTCAGAAACTCCAGCTTCTTTTAACACTTCTTGTGCAGTAGCTTTTCCAATACCGTAAACATAAGTAAGAGAAATTACCACACGTTTTTCACGAGGAATGTCTATACCTGAAATACGTGCCATTAAAGACGTGCACCTCCTTATTTATTAACCTTGTTTTTGTTTATGCTTAGGATTTTCACAAATCACCATAACTTTTCCTTTACGGCGAATGACCTTGCATTTTTCACACATTGGTTTTACAGATGGTCTTACCTTCATCATCCATACCTCCTCTTGTATCGGAGCATTTAATTATTTGTATCGGTACGTAATACGCCCTCTTGTTAAATCATATGGAGAAAGTTCAACCGTCACCTTATCTCCTGGTAAAATTCGAATAAAGTGCATACGAATCTTTCCAGATACATGAGCTAAAACGGTATGACCATTCTCTAATTCAACTTTAAACATAGCATTAGGTAATGTATCAGTGACAGTACCTTCTACTTCAATTGCATCGTCTTTCGCCATCGAGTTGATCTCCCTTCTTTAAATCAGTCACTATTTCATTGACAAATTTAGATATAGCAAAACGCAGCTTACCATTTGTGACGCGACCAGTTTCTAGAAGGCTGTATTGGACCTCCGGAGAAATATAAGCCAATGGCTCAATATGATGTCTATTCTTTTTCTTAGGACGATCATATTTCCTTTTTTCTCCATCAGCAAGCAAGACAAAACGATCATCCACAACATCTATGACAATAGCATATTGACCTGCTTCTCGTCCTTGTAAGATTTGAACAACTTGACCTATTTGCGGACTCGACTCCGAATCATTCAACCACGATCACCTTCACTTAGGCTATTGTTAATATCTGAAAACCTTCTTCTGTAATGGCAATAGTATGTTCGTAATGAGCACACTTTTTACCATCTAGGGTGACTACCGTCCAATTATCCGCAAGAGTTTTAACATACCTACTCCCTGCATTAACCATTGGTTCAATGGCTAAGACCATACCAGGCTTCAACAGTGGACCTTTATTTGGTGGGCCGTAATGAGGAATTGTCGGATCTTCATGAAGTTCTTTACCAACTCCATGGCCCGCATATTCTCTAACTATACTGAACCCTTTTGGTTCAACAAAGCTTTGAATGGCATGAGATATATTTGTAAGGCGTACACCTGGCTTTGCTTCCTTAAGACCTATTAAAAGTGCGGCCTCTGTTACTTCAAGCAATTTATCAGTATCTCTGTCAACAGCACCCACAGCATAAGTCCATGCTGAATCTCCATGATAACCATTATACCTGGCGCCTATATCAATACTAATAATATCACTATCTTTCAATTTTCGGTTTCCAGGAATACCATGGACTAGCTCTTCATTAACCGAAGCACAAATGCTACCACGAAAACCATTATAACCTTTAAACGAAGGAAATGCACCCATGCTAACAATAAACTTATCAGCAATGTTATCCAATTCTTTTGTTGTAATACCAGGTTCAATATATCTTTGAAGTTCTTTATGTGTGAGAGCAACTATCTCCCCTGCTATTTTCATGGTTTCAATTTCTCGTGGTGTTTTGTAATGAATCATTTTGCTACGTCTCCAAGTTTACCATCGATATCTTGAAAAACCTTATCAATTTGTTGAGAACCGTTGATGGAGACAAGGTATCCTTTGTCATGATAAAAGTCTAACATTGGTTGTGTTTGCTCTAGATTAACTTCAAGACGCTTCGTTACGGTCTCAGGTTGATCGTCTTTACGTTGAATTAAAGCTGCACCGTCTTTATCACATACACCCTCTTGTTTAGGAGGATTATAAACTACATGGTATGTTGCACCACAAGTAGGACAAATCCGACGTCCAGTCAATCTTTCAATGAGTTGATTTTTAGGAACATCTACATGAAGCACATAGTCCAATGATCTTTCCATATCTGTTAGTAATTCTTCTAGTGCTTTTGCTTGTGCAATCGTTCTAGGAAAACCATCTAACAAGAAACCCTTCTCACAATCATCCTTACTTAATCTTTCCCGAACAATTCCAATTGTAACCTCATCTGGTACAAGCTCACCTTGATCCATAAACGCCTTTGCTCTAGTTCCAAGCTCCGTTCCTTCTTTAATTGCTAAACGGAACATATCTCCTGTAGAGATATGTGGGATTTGATATTTCTCTACTATCTTTTCCGCCTGCGTACCTTTACCAGCACCAGGAAGCCCCATTAGGATTAAATTCACCGAATTTCCCCTCGCTTCGTTTCATCATGTACAACATCAGCTTATATCAATTCTTATTTTATAAAACCTTTATAGTGACGTTTTACTAGTTGACTTTCTAACTGTTTCATTGTCTGTAATGCCACACCAACAACAATCAACAAACTAGTACCACCAATTTGTACAGATTGAGGTAAGCCTGCAAGATCACCTAAAATAAGTGGTAACACAGAAACAGCAGCTAGAAAGATAGACCCTACGAACGTTAGACGATACATTACACGAGTAAGATACGTCTCCGTATTTTTACCAGGCCGTATCCCCGGGATATATCCACCTTGCTTTTTCAAGTTTTCTGCCATTTGCTCAGGGTTTACTTGAACAAATGTGTAGAAATAGGTGAAGGCAATAATAAGCGCTACATAAATTACCATTCCTATAGGTTGTGTGTAATCAAAGATTGTTTCTATTGTTCCAGCAAAGCTACTATTTTCAAAGAAACTAGCTACTGTTCTAGGAGCAACAATAAATGATATTGCAAAGATTACTGGGATAACTCCAGCAGCATTTACTTTTAACGGCAAATGTGTAGAGTGTCCACCAACCGGAGAACGATTAACTACTTTTTTCGCATATTGAATTGGTATTTTACGTAGTGCTTGCTGGATAAAGATTACTCCAACTACAACAGCAAGAACAACTAATATAATTAAGGCAACGATAACGATATTGATGAATAAATCATCTCCAACATTACCACCAAAATATTGTTCATATAACTGGTTAACACCATTTGGTATTGCAGCAACAATACCAGCAAAGATTAAGATGGAAATTCCATTACCAACGCCATGAGCTGTAATTTGTTCACCAAGCCACATTAAAAATGCTGTACCACTTGTTAATACAATTGCAATTACAATGAATTTACCAGCGCCAGGATCTTTAATTAACTGACCTCCAGTCATTGCATTGAAACCTACAGACATTGCACTAGCCTGAATAAGGGCTAAGACAATTGTTGCATAACGGGTGAATTGAGCTAACTTACGTCGGCCCATCTCCCCCTGTTTTTTCCATTCTGAAAACTTTTGTACAACATCCATCTGCAACAATTGCATGATGATGGACGCTGTAATGTAAGGCATGATTCCCATTGCAAAAATGGAGAAGTTTTGCAATGCTCCGCCTCCAAATGTATTCAAGAACCCAAAAACACTTTGTTCATCCATGAAGTTAATTGCTTCTTTATCAGAAAAAGGAACTGGAATAAATGTGCCTAATCGGAATACTATTAGCATTAACAACGTGAATACTATTTTATTTCTAATATCACCCACGCGCATAAAATTGGAGATTGTACTGAACATTAGATCACCTCTGTTTGACCGCCCGCTGCCTCGATAGCTTCTTTAGCAGAAGCAGAGAACTTGTGAGCTTTTACGGTAAGTTTCTTTTCAATAGAACCATTTCCAAGAACTTTAATTCCGGCTTTCACTTTACTTACAACACCAGTTTCAAGTAAAAGCTCAGGTGTAATTTCTGTACCTTCTTCGAATTTGTTTAGAGCATCTAAGTTTACGATCGCGAATTCTTTACGGTGAATGTTTGTAAATCCTCGTTTAGGCAAACGTTGGAATAATGGCATTTGGCCACCTTCGAATCCTGGACGGACTCCACCACCAGAACGTGAATTTTGTCCTTTATGTCCACGCCCAGATGTCTTTCCATTACCTGAAGACATTCCACGACCAACACGATTACGTTCTTTGCGAGCTTGTGATGGCTTCAATTCATGAAGTTTCATGCGAGCACCTCCTCTTTACGCTAACTATTTTTTAAACTTCTTTTACCGCTACTAAATGTGATACTTTAGTAATCATACCTCTTACGGCAGGATTATCTTCACGGACTACTGTTTGGCGGATTTTATTTAAACCTAGTGTTTTAACTGTAGCTTTTTGACCTTCTGATCTACCAATAACACTGCGCGTGAGGGTAATTTCTAACTTTTTAGCCATTTGATTTCCCTCCTTATCCTAACAGTTCTTCAACTGATTTACCACGTAGTTTTGCTACATCTTCAGCACGTTTCAATTCATTTAGTCCATTAATTGTTGCACGTACCATATTAATTGGTGTGTTTGATCCTAGTGATTTTGAAAGAATATCACCAACACCAGCTAGTTCAAGTACGGCACGTACAGGTCCACCAGCAATAACTCCTGTACCTTCTGAAGCTGGCTTCATGAAAATACTACCTGCACCAAATCCACCAGTGATTTGATGTGGAATTGTCGTACCAACGATAGGTACTGTAATTAGATTTTTCTTTGCATCATCAATTGCTTTTTTGATTGCATCTGGTACCTCTTGTGCTTTACCTGTACCAAATCCAACATGACCATTTTTATCACCGACTACAACAAGTGCAGCGAAGCGGAAACGACGTCCACCCTTTACTACTTTTGCTACACGGTTGATTGTAACTACACGTTCTTCTAGATCCAATTTATTCGGGTCAATGTTTGTACGCAATATATGTCCCTCCTTTAACGATTAAAATTCAAGACCTGCCTCGCGGGCAGCATCTGCTAATGCTTTAACACGTCCATGATACAAATAGCCACCACGGTCAAATACCACATTTTTATGGCCATTTGCTTGGGCGCGAGTTGCAAGTAATTCTCCAACTTTTTGAGCTGCTTCAACATTACTAGTAGAGTCAAGATTAAACTCTTTATCTACAGTTGAAGCACTAGCTAATGTTTTATTGTTTGTATCATCAATAAGTTGTGCATAGATGTGTTTATTGGAACGGAATACGTTGATACGTGGACGTTCCGCTGTACCAAAAAGGTTTTTACGAACACGTTTGTGTCTTTTTTTACGCACTTCGTTTTTATCTGGCTTAGTGATCATCTAGGTCACTCCTTTCTGTTACCTGACTAAACAGCTTTATTTAGCTGTCTTACCTTCTTTACGTCGTACATATTCATTTGCATAACGAATACCTTTTCCTTTGTAAGGCTCAGGCGGGCGAATGGCTCTAATGTTTGCAGCAACTGCTCCAACCAATTCTTTATCGATTCCCTTAACAATTACTTTTGTATTTGCAGGTACTTCGATTTCAATGCCTTCACGTTTTTCAATTTCAACTGGGTGTGAATAACCAGCGTTAATTACTACTTTATCACCTTGCTTTTGCGCACGGTAACCAACACCTTGAATTTCAAGTGTTTTTTCATAGCCAACGTGTACTCCTTCAACCATGTTACCAATCAAGCTACGTGTAGTACCGTGTAGAGCACGGTGAGTTTTATTATCACTTGGACGCTCAACAGTAAGAACGTTATCTTCGATCTTTATAGTCATATCCTCATGAAAAACACGAGTAAGTTCACCTTTAGGACCCTTAACTGTTACTGTGTTACCATCAATTTTGATGTCAACACCTTCAGGGATTTCAAGGATTTTTAATCCTATACGAGACATTCAGAGCACCTCCTATCTTGTAAATAATATATTACCAAATATACGCTAGCACTTCGCCGCCAATAGCCTGCTCACGTGCTTCTTTATCAGAAAATACACCTTTTGAAGTCGATACGATCGCAATACCAAGACCGTTCAATACTTTTGGAATTTCATCAGCTTTTGCATAAACACGTAATCCCGGTTTACTGATACGCTTCAAACCAGTAATTACTCTCTCTTCATTTGCACCATATTTCAAGAATATACGTAGTACACCCTGTTTGTTATCTTCAATGTATTCATAATCACGCACGAAACCTTCGCGCTTTAAAATGTCAGCAACTTCTTTTTTTAACTTTGATGCAGGAAGTTCAAGCTTCTCATGGCGCACCATGTTTGCATTACGAATACGAGTAAGCATATCTGCAATTGGATCAGTCATAACCATTATTCATTACCTCCTTCCCTAATGGGGGTTTACCAGCTTGCTTTTTTGACACCAGGAATTTGACCTTTATAGGCAAGTTCACGGAAACAAATACGGCAAAGCTTAAATTTACGCAATACAGAATGAGGACGTCCACAACGTTCACAACGAGTGTATTCTTGAACTTTAAACTTTTGCGTGCGTTTTTGTTTCGCAATCATTGATTTTTTAGCCACAATTTTCCCTCCTTCTATTAGCTCTATCGCTTATTTTTGGAAAGGCATGCCAAGATTTGTTAATAGTTCGCGTGCTTCTTCATCAGTATTGGCTGTTGTTACAATAACAATATCCATACCGCGAACTTTATTGACTTGGTCATAATTTATTTCTGGGAAAATCAATTGTTCTTTTACACCAAGCGTATAGTTACCACGACCATCAAAAGCTTTCTTTGAAATTCCACGGAAGTCACGAACACGTGGAAGTGAAACATCGATAAGTTTTTGAAGGAACTCATACATACGCTCTCCGCGAAGGGTTACTTTTGCGCCTATTGGCATTCCTTCACGCAAACGGAATCCTGCAATTGATTTCTTTGCTTTTGTTACCATAGGTTGTTGACCTGAGATTAAAGAAAGTTCTTCTACAGCAGTATCTAGTGCTTTAGAATTTTGAACTGCATCACCAACACCCATATTTATAACTATTTTTTCAACTTTAGGTACTTCCATTACTGAATCATAATTGAATTTTTCTACTAAAGTTGGTATAATTTCGCCTTTATATCTTTCTTTCAGTTCGTTCATCGAGTAGCCCTCCTTTCGCCGCTAATTTATTTATCTAACGCTTCACCGGATTTTTTAGCGATACGAACTTTCTTTCCGTCACGTACTTCATTACCAACACGAGTTGGTTCACCGGACTTCGGATCAATCGGTAATACATTAGAAACATGGATAGGTGCTTCTTGGTTAAGAATTCCACCTTGTGGATTGTCTTGTGAAGGTTTTGCGTGTTTCTTAACAATATTAATTCCTTCAACTAAAACTTTTTCTTTCTTTGGATATGCAGCAAGAATTATTCCTTGCTTTCCTTTATCTTTACCAGATAACACTTGAACTTTATCACCTTTTTTAACATGCATGCTATACGCACCTCCTTACAAGGCTTTTCATTACGAGCTTCTAGGTGTGAAAAATGCGGAGAAAATCGTCTCGATTTATCGTCTTTTACCTTTATGGTATCAACTTTCGATGCACATCATGTGCTAGTGTCGACGAATCTACTTAAAAGTAGAAACTCACTGCCGTCCTGACTATTTTCATGCGTTTTTCACCTTAAAATTATAGTACTTCTGGAGCTAGAGATACGATCTTCATAAACTTAGCATCGCGTAATTCACGTGCAACCGGTCCAAAGATACGAGTACCTCTTGGGCTTTTATCATCACGTATAATTACAGCTGCGTTTTCGTCGAATTTGATATAAGATCCGTCTTTGCGTCGAACTCCGCTTTTCGTGCGAACGATTACTGCTCTTACGACCTCACCTTTTTTGACAACGCCTCCAGGTGTTGCTTGTTTTACCGTACAAACAATTACATCACCAATATTTGCAGTCTTACGACCAGAACCACCTAGTACTTTAATAGTTAACACTTCACGTGCACCAGAGTTATCTGCAACTTTTAAACGAGACTCCTGTTGAATCATACCGTTGTAACCTCCCTTCGGAATGCTTCCGAGCGAACTTTATTAAATAATTACCGCTTCTTCTACTACTTCAACTAGACGGAAACGCTTAGTTGCTGATAGCGGACGAGTTTCCATGATACGAACAACATCACCTGTTTTAGCTTGGTTGTTTTCATCATGAGTTTTGAATTTCTTAGAGTATTTTACACGTTTTCCATAAAGTTTATGGAACTTATACGTCTCTACTAATACTGTAATGGTTTTATCCATTTTGTCAGATACTACACGACCAGTATAGACCTTACGATCATTACGCTCACTCATTTGAGGTTAACCTCCTCTCGTTATCAGTTATTTACGCTTAGCTCTCTTTCGCGAACAACAGTTTTCATACGCGCAATTGATTTGCGAACTTCACGAAGACGTGCTGTGTTCTCCAATTGACCTGTAGCTAACTGGAAACGCAAGTTGAAAAGTTCTTCTTTTAATGACTTAACTTTTTGTTCAATTTCGGCAGTGGTTAGTTCTCTGATTTCATTAGCCTTCATTGATTTCACCACCAATTTCTTCGCGTTTTACAAATTTAGTTTTAATCGGTAGTTTGTGAGATGCAAGACGCAATGCTTCACGAGCTACCTCTTCAGATACACCTGCGATTTCAAACATTATTTTACCTGGCTTCACTACTGCAACCCATCCCTCAGGAGCACCTTTACCGGAACCCATTCGAACTTCTAGAGGTTTAGCAGTATATGGTTTATCTGGGAAAATTTTGATCCAAACTTTACCGCCACGTTTCATGTAACGAGTCATTGCAATACGAGCTGCTTCAATTTGACGACTAGTGATCCAAGAAGCATCAACTGCTTGCAAACCGTATTCACCAAATGCTACTGTAGTACCGCCTTTAGCTTTACCATTCATTTTTCCACGATGTTGCTTACGATGTTTTACACGTTTAGGCATTAACATAATGCTTGCCCCCTTCCTTACTTTTTGTTTTTAGTTGGAAGGACCTCTCCACGATAGATCCACACTTTTACACCTAGTTTACCATAAGTAGTATCTGCTTCTGCAGTACCATAATCGATATCAGCACGTAATGTGTGTAGTGGCACAGTTCCTTCACTATAATGTTCCGCACGAGCGATATCAGCGCCACCAAGACGACCTGATACTTGTGTACGAATACCTTTAGCTCCTGCACGCATAGCTCTTTGAATTGTTTGCTTTTGTGCACGACGGAATGAAACACGATTTTCTAATTGGCGTGCAATATTTTCTGCAACCAATTTCGCATCTACATCTGCTTTTTTAACTTCTACGATGTTAATGTGAACTCTTTTTCCAGTTAAAGAATTAAGAGACTTTCGTAAAGCTTCAACTTCTGAACCGCCTTTACCAATTACCATACCAGGTTTAGCAGTAGAGATAGAGATATTCACACGGTTAGCTGCACGTTCTATTTGAATACTTGATATAGCAGCATCTTTAAGACGTTGCTCTAGATATTCACGAATTTTAATATCTTCATGCAGTAAGTCTGCATAGTCTTTGCCAGCGTACCATTTTGATTCCCAATCACGGATTACGCCAACACGAAGTCCTATAGGATTAACTTTTTGACCCACAGATTATCCCTCCTTCTTTTCTGATACAACCACTGTAATGTGGCTTGTTCTTTTATTAATTTGGCTTGCACGACCCATAGCACGTGGACGGAAACGTTTCAATGTAACGCCTTCGTTTACAAATGCTTCTGAAACATACAAATTATCTGTATTCATTTCGTAATTGTGCTCTGCGTTCGCAATAGCGGAATTTAATATTTTTTCTACAACTGGTGATGCACCACGTTGAGTGTGTCTTAAGATTGCAATTGCTTCTCCAACACTCTTTCCTCGAATTAAATCTATAACTAACCGAACTTTACGAGGAGCAATACGAACAGTTTTAGCAACAGCTTTTGCTTGCATTAGGAGTGCCTCCTCTCATTTAACGTTTTGTTTTCTTGTCATCGCCAGCATGCCCTCTATACGTGCGGGATGGAGCGAATTCACCTAACTTATGTCCAACCATATCTTCTGTAACATAGACTGGTACATGTTTACGACCATCATATACTGCAATCGTGTGACCTATGAAATTCGGGAAAATCGTAGAACGACGTGACCAAGTTTTAACAACTTGTTTCTTGTCATCTTCATTTAACTTTTCAACTTTCTTCATCAAATGATCATCTGCGAAAGGTCCCTTTTTTAAGCTACGACCCATACATAAACCTCCTTTTGCGATTGGCGGACGGGCAACTTATCCCGTCGTTCAATCTCGTTATTTTTTACGTTTACGTACAATAAATTTATCAGTTGTTTTATTACGTTTACGTGTTTTGTAACCAAGTGTTGGTTTACCCCATGGAGACATTGGTGATTTACGTCCGATTGGAGCGCGTCCCTCACCACCACCGTGTGGGTGATCATTAGGGTTCATTACAGAACCACGAACTGTCGGGCGTTTACCTTTCCAACGAGAACGGCCTGCTTTACCAACGTTAATTAATTCATGTTCTAAGTTTCCAACTTGACCGATCGAAGCGCGGCAAGTACCAAGTACTAATCTCACTTCTCCTGAAGCTAAACGAACTAATACATATTTATCTTCACGACCAAGAATTTGTGCTTGTGAACCTGCTGAACGAGCTAACTGTGCTCCGCGACCAGGCTTTAATTCAACGTTATGAATTATAGTACCTACTGGAATATTTTTCAGTGGAAGTGCATTACCCAATTTGATATCCGCACCTTCACCAGAGATAATTTCAGTACCTACTTGCAGCCCCTTTGGAGCTAGAATATAACGCTTTTCTCCATCTGCATAGTTAATTAGCGCAATATTCGCTGTGCGGTTTGGATCATATTCGATTGTAGCAACGCGTCCTGGTATTCCATCTTTATCGCGTTTAAAATCGATGATACGATATTTACGTTTGTGTCCACCGCCTTGATGACGAACAGTCAATTTACCCTGGTTATTACGTCCACCGCGTTTGCTTAGTGGCGCAAGTAGGGATTTTTCTGGTTGATCAGTTGTGATTTCAGCAAAATCAGATCCTGACATTCCACGTCGACCATTTGTGGTTGGTTTATACTTCTTAATCGCCATCTGTTTTCCCTCCTTTTATATTATTTTTGTTTTATACGCCTTCGAAGAATTCTAATTCTTTACTGTCTTCAGATAGCTTTACGATTGCCTTTTTACGATTCGGGCGAAAGCCACCATGACGACCCATGCGCTTAAATTTACCTTTTAAGTTCATCGTATTAACTTGCTCTACTTTAACAGAAAAAATTAATTCGATAGCATCTTTAATTTCTGTTTTGTTAGCTTTTGTACTCACTTCAAATGTGTACTTTTTCTCAGCCATTAAGTCAGCAGAGTTTTCAGTAATGACAGGGCGCTTAATAATATCACGTGGATCTTTCATTATGCAAGCACCTCCCCTGCTTTTTCAGCTGCCTCTTTTGTTAAGATCAACTTGTCATGCGTAAGCAAGTCTAAAACATTAACTTCGCTTACTGTCAAAAACTTAACATTAGGTAGATTGTTAGCAGAACGTGCTACTACATCATCTTGATCCGCAGTAACTATTAACGCTTTTTCCTCAACATTTAAAGAAGTCAATAGACTTATAACTTGTTTTGTTTTTGGAGCGTCAAATTTTAACCCTTCTAATACTACAATGTTCTCTTCTATAACTTTAGAAGAAAGAGCAGATTTAAGAGCTAATCTACGAACTTTCTTTGGTAGTTTGTAGCTATAGCTACGTGGCGTCGGTCCGAAAACTGTTCCACCGCCTACCCATTGTGGTGCACGAATTGTACCTTGACGAGCACGACCAGTACCTTTTTGACGCCATGGTTTACGTCCGCCACCACGTACATCTGAACGATTCTTTACAGCGTGCGTACCTTGACGTAAAGATGCGCGTTGCATTACAACTGCATCGTGTAATACATGCTCATTTGGTTCAATTCCAAATACAGCATCATTTAATTCAACATCACCAACTTGCGATCCGCTTTGGTTATATAGTGCTACTTTAGGCATGACATATCCTCCCTTCAACTTGTGATTAGTTAGCCTTTATTGCACCCGTAATTTTAACGAATGATTTTTTTGCACCAGGAACATTACCTTTTATTAATAGAATGTTGCGTTCAGCATCCACTTTAATAACTTCAAGGTTTTGAACCGTTACTTGTTCTCCACCCATTTGTCCTGGAAGATTTTTACCTTTAAATACTCGCATTGGATCAATAACACCCATCGAACCTGGTCTTCTGTGGTAACGAGAACCGTGAGACATTGGTCCACGAGATTGGTTGTGTCGTTTGATTGACCCTTGGAAACCTTTACCTTTAGAAACACCAGTTACATCAATCATGTCTCCAGCTTGAAAAACCTCTACGCTTATTTCTTGACCTACTTCATATTCATCAAGTTTCGCGTTACGGAATTCACGAATGAAGCGCTTAGGGTTAGTGTTTGCTTTTTCAGCATGGCCCTTAGCTGGCTTGTTAGTACGAGATTCTTTTTTGTCAGCAAAACCTAGTTGAACGGCTTCATAACCGTCATTTTCAGTTGTTCTTTTTTGAAGAACTACGTTAGGTTCTGCTTCTATAACTGTTACCGGTATTAACTCGCCACCTTCTGAAAAGAGTTGAGTCATGCCGACTTTGCGACCTAAGATTCCTTTCGTCATCCGTCACACCTCCTAAAATAATAATTTTTATATTATAGTTTAATTTCAATATCCACACCAGATGGTAAGTCAAGACGCATTAGTGAATCGACTGTTTGTGGTGTTGGACTAACTATGTCGATAAGACGTTTATGTGTGCGCATCTCGAATTGCTCACGAGAATCCTTGTATTTATGCACCGCACGTAAAACTGTATATATAGCTTTTTCTGTAGGCAACGGTATTGGTCCAGAAACACTTGCACCTGAACGTTTCGCTGTGTCTACAATCTTCTCAGCTGATTGATCTAGAATACGGTGATCATACGCTTTTAAACGAATTCTAATCTTTTCTTTTGCCATTATTTTCCCTCCTTTTCGCCCATTTTATTAATAGACATTCTCCGCGAAAATTCCTTAGCACCCCGCCATGGCAAAGGGGCCGGGTGTGCCAACAACCTTCCGCATCATCGCCTTTTGTGACCAACATTAAACATTATATAGAATTTCTGTCGGTATTGCAACCATTAATTACAATGTATAATTATTTTATTGCACTTCTCGTATTATACATGACCTACACCCATGATTTCAAGCCATTATTATTCTTTTTTAAAATTTACCATTTTCATGCGAACCTTACTGAACACTATGTTTTATTATAATTGATGATAAGTTTGAGAACAAAAAAGTGTATTTATCTCCATTCAAAACTAATCCGATTTATTTATTGTAGTATAGGTATCAAGGGCATCTACTTTAAATAAAAAAAGCGCTTGAGCTAAACATCTTAAAACTTTTATTTTTCTTAGCCAAAAAATTGACACCCTGTTAACCCTTCAAACATAAAAACAGACAACGATAAAATCGTTGTCTGTTTTTTTAATGATAATTATTCAGTAATTGTAGCAACAACGCCAGCGCCTACTGTACGTCCACCTTCACGAATAGAGAACTTTGTTCCATCTTCGATTGCGATTGGAGAAATAAGATCTACTGTCATTTCTACGTTATCACCAGGCATTACCATTTCTACGCCTTCAGGAAGATTAACTACACCAGTTACATCCGTTGTACGGAAGTAGAACTGAGGACGGTAGTTACCGAAGAATGGAGTATGACGTCCACCTTCTTCTTTAGATAGCACATAAACTTCTGCTTTAAACTTTGTATGTGGAGTAATTGTACCTGGCTTAGCAAGCACTTGTCCACGAGTGATATCATCACGAGATACACCACGTAGTAATGCACCAATGTTATCCCCAGCTTCTGCATAGTCAAGAAGTTTACGGAACATTTCAACACCAGTAACAACTGTTTTCTTAGGAGCCTCAGTAAGACCGATAATATCAATCTCATCTCCAACTTTAACTACACCACGCTCAACACGTCCTGTAGCAACAGTACCACGACCAGTGATTGAGAATACATCCTCAACTGGCATCATGAATGGTTTTTCAGTATCGCGGTCAGGTCTTGGAATATATTCGTCAACTGCATTCATTAGGTCATAGATAGCATTAACATATTGCTCTTCGCCTTCAAGTGCTTTAAGAGCAGAACCTTTAATTACTGGTACGTCATCCCCAGGGAAGTCATACTCAGAAAGAAGGTCACGAACTTCCATTTCTACAAGTTCAAGAAGTTCTTCGTCATCTACCATGTCACATTTGTTTAAGAATACAACAATTGCAGGTACACCTACTTGACGAGAAAGAAGAATGTGCTCACGAGTTTGTGGCATTGGGCCATCAGCAGCAGATACTACTAAAATAGCTCCGTCCATTTGTGCAGCACCAGTGATCATGTTTTTAACATAGTCAGCGTGTCCTGGACAGTCAACGTGAGCATAGTGACGGTTGTCAGTTTCATACTCAACGTGTGCTGTAGAGATTGTGATTCCACGTTCTCTTTCTTCTGGAGCACCATCGATTTGATCATATGCACGTGCTTCACCTCTGCCATACTTATTGAAAAGTACAGTAGTGATAGCTGCAGTTAAAGTTGTTTTACCATGGTCTACGTGTCCAATTGTACCAATATTTACGTGGTCTTTGGACCGGTCAAATTTCTCTTTACCCATTTATATTTCCTCCTTAAGTAAATAAAAGTGTTTATTTTATATTAAATGTATGTGACTTAGAAACAACTGAATGTGTTGTTTCTAAGCTTACAATACAAGTTATACCTGATGAATCCGAAAAAATCAATTATTCACCAGCATTTTTCTTAACAATTTCTTCTGTAATGCTCTTTGGAGTTTCTTCATAGTGATCAAAGTGCATTGTATAAGTTCCACGTCCTTGTGTGTTAGAACGTAGTGCAGTTGCATATCCAAACATTTCAGCTAGTGGTACAAATGCTTTTACAACTTGAGCAGTTCCACGAGCTTCCATACCTTCTACGCGACCACGACGAGATGTTACGTCACCCATAATGTCTCCCATGTATTCTTCTGGGATAACAACTTCCACTTTCATCATTGGCTCTAGAAGAACCGGTTGACACTTGTTTTTGGCAGCTTTAAGTGCCATTGATGCTGCAACTTTAAATGCCATTTCGTTAGAGTCAACGTCATGATAGCTTCCATCGTATAATGTGGCTTTCACATCAATTAGTGGATACCCTGCGATTACACCATTTTGCATGGATTCTTTTATACCAGCTTCAACAGATGGAATGTATTCACGTGGTACTGAACCACCAACAATTTTATTTACAAACTCGTAACCAGCGCCTTCTTCATTTGGTTCAAATTTAACCCAAACGTGTCCGAACTGTCCACGACCACCTGATTGGCGGACAAATTTACCTTCAACTTCAGCAGATCCACGGAAAGTTTCACGATAAGATACTTGAGGAGCACCTACATTCGCTTCCACTTTAAATTCACGCTTCATACGATCTACAATGATATCTAGGTGAAGTTCACCCATACCAGAGATAATTGTCTGACCAGTTTCAGTGTTTGTTTCTGTTTTAAATGTTGGATCTTCCTCAGCAAGTTTACCTAAAGCGACAGACATTTTATCTTGGTCTGCTTTTGATTTAGGTTCAATAGCTACAGAAATTACTGGTTCTGGGAATTCCATAGATTCTAGAATTACTAGGCTCTTCTCATCACAAAGAGTGTCACCTGTACTAGTATCTTTTAAACCTACTGCACCAGCAATATCACCAGCATATACAGCAGATATTTCTTCACGAGAGTTAGCGTGCATTTGTAGAATACGACCTACACGTTCACGTTTATCTTTCGTAGAGTTTTTAACATAAGATCCAGAGTTAAGTGTTCCAGAATACACACGGAAGAAGGTAAGTTTACCTACGAAAGGATCCGTTGCAACTTTAAATGCCAATGCTGAGAATGGCTCGCTGTCGTCCGGTTTACGTACAACTTTTTCTTCAGTTTCTGGAATGTGACCTTCAATTGGTGGTACATCTGTTGGAGCTGGTAAGTAATCTATAACTCCATCAATTAATAACTGTACACCTTTATTTTTGAAAGCAGATCCACAAAACACAGGGTAGAATTCAACAGTTAGAGTTGCTGCACGAACAGCTGCTCTTAGTTCATCGTTAGAAATTTCTTCCCCTTCTAGGTATCTCATCATTAAATCTTCATCAAGTTCGGCTACACCTTCTACTAATTTAGTACGGTATTCTTCAGCTTGTTCTTTGTATTCGTCAGGAATCGGACGAGCTTCAGTTCGAGTACCTTGATCATCTAAATAGTAGTGTGCTTCCATGTTAATTAAGTCGATGATACCTTCAAAATCATCTTCAGCACCAATTGGAAGTTGTACTGGATGCGCATTGGCACCTAAACGGTCTTCCAATGTACCAACCGAATACAAGAAATCTGCACCGATTTTATCCATTTTGTTAACAAATACAATCCGAGGTACACCATAAGTAGTAGCTTGGCGCCAAACAGTTTCTGTTTGCGGCTCCACACCTGACTGTGCATCAAGTACTGCTACCGAACCATCAAGTACACGTAGGGAACGTTCTACCTCAACTGTGAAATCAACGTGCCCTGGTGTGTCAATAATGTTAATACGGTGACCTTTCCATTGAGCAGTTGTTGCAGCTGAAGTAATTGTAATACCACGCTCTTGTTCCTGCTCCATCCAGTCCATTTGAGAAGCACCTTCGTGTGTTTCTCCAATTTTATGGATCCGTCCTGTGTAGAAAAGAATACGCTCGGTTGCTGTTGTTTTACCAGCATCAATGTGAGCCATTATGCCGATATTACGTGTCTTCTCCAAGGAGAACTCTCTAGGCATGAATATTTCTCCTTCCTAATAAATAAATTAGTTTGTTTCTACCAGCGGTAATGAGCAAATGCTTTGTTTGCTTCTGCCATTTTGTGCATTTCTTCTCTTTTCTTAACTGATGCTCCAGTATTGTTTGACGCATCTAAAATTTCATTCGCAAGACGCTCTTCCATTGTTTTTTCTCCGCGTAAGCGAGAGTAGTTAACAATGTAACGAAGACCTAATGCTTGACGACGTTCTGGACGTACTTCAACTGGTACTTGGTAGTTTGAACCACCAACACGACGTGCACGCACTTCAAGTACAGGCATTACGTTTTTCATTGCTTGTTCAAATACTTCGATAGAATTTTGACCACTACGCTCTTGTACTAGTTCAAAAGCTCTATAAAGAATCTTTTGTGCAGTACCTCTCTTGCCGTCAACCATAATTTGGTTGATCAAGCGAGTTACTAATTTTGAATTGTGTAACGGATCTGGTAAGACATCACGCTTTGGTACTGGTCCTTTACGAGGCATATGTCTCCCCTCCTTCCTTGTTTGTTGTTTTATTTTTCATAAGCTAAAGTTCACTTATTTCTTAGGTCTTTTAGTTCCGTATTTAGAACGTCCTTGCGCACGTCCTTCAACACCAGCCGTATCAAGAGCTCCACGCACGATATGATAACGCACACCTGGTAAGTCTTTTACACGTCCACCACGGATTAACACAACACTGTGCTCTTGAAGGTTGTGTCCAATTCCTGGGATGTAAGCTGTAACTTCAATTCCGTTAGTCAAACGCACACGAGCATATTTACGTAATGCAGAGTTTGGTTTCTTCGGAGTCAATGTACCAACACGTGTACAAACACCACGTTTTTGTGGAGATGATTGGTTAGTCAATGATTTTTTGAAGCTGTTGTATCCTTTATTAAGTGCAGGTGAGTCAGACTTTCTGCCTTTGCTCACACGGCCTTTACGTACTAATTGATTAATTGTAGGCATGTTTTTTCCTCCTTTCAACTATTGAAATGTAATACCACATATCCAGGTGGTTCATATTTAAGCAAAAAACAAAGCCTTCGTGGTTTTTACCCCACCAAAACTAAAACTTTATTGCTTTATCGCCACCGTCGCTGTACCTACATCTATGCCACATGCTTTACCTAGTTTTTTCATAGAATCAACTCGATAACACGGGATATTTAATTCTTCTGCAAGACGCGACACTTTGCTTGTTATGTGTTGATCAGCATCATCAGCAATAACAACTTCATTAGCTTCACCATTTTTTATGGCTTTTATCGTCTGTTTAGTTCCGATAATCAAACCGGTTCTAACCTGTGCTACTTTTTCATAAGACATTATCATATCCTCCAAAGCAACAAGGAATAACGGAAGCACCTTGAATATAGTATCACTCTATAATTTTAATGTCAACTATAAATTATAGTCTTTATAAAGGAAACACTATACTAAAGGAAGCTCCCTATCGTCTACCTTGTTTTTTCCATAAAAATCATTAATGTGTGACTTCTTCGCTAATTTGTTCTTCTGTTACTGGTTCAATAACTTCTTCTGTTTCTGCTGTTATTTTCCGATACTTTTGCATTCCTGTACCTGCTGGTACTAGCTTACCGATAATAACATTTTCTTTTAGTCCTAATAACTCATCACGTTTACCTTTTATAGCGGCATCAGTTAAGACACGCGTCGTTTCCTGGAATGACGCTGCTGATAAGAATGAGTCTGTTTCAAGTGATGCTTTTGTAATACCTAATAGTACCGGTCTACCAACTGCAGGTTGATTACCATCATGCAACACTTTTTGGTTTGCATCTTTAAATTGGTGAATTTCAAGCAATGAACCTGGCAATACTTCCGTATCTCCAGCATCTGCAACACGCACTTTTCTGAGCATCTGTCTTACCATAACCTCTACGTGTTTATCACCAATTTCAACACCTTGCATTCGGTAAACTTTTTGTACTTCTTTAAGCAAGTATGATTGAACACCATCAATACCTTGAATTTTAAGTAGTTCTTTAGGATCAATTGACCCTTCAGTCAACGCTTGACCTGCAACTACTTGATCTCCAATTACCACCTTAACACGCGCTCCGTAAGGCGCAGTGTATGACCTAGTTTCTACTTCACCTTGAACAACGATTTCTTGCTTATCTTTAACCTCATTTATATCTTGAACTATACCATGTAGTTCTGAAATAACAGCTTGCCCTTTAGGATGACGCGCCTCAAAGATCTCCTGAATACGCGGTAGACCTTGTGTGATATCACTACCTGCCACACCACCAGTATGGAAAGTACGCATGGTAAGCTGTGTACCCGGCTCCCCAATTGATTGTGCTGCAATAATACCAACTGCTTCGCCAACTTCTACTTCTTCACCTGTTGCTAAGTTACGACCATAACACTTTTTACAAGCACCATGTTTTGTATTACATGTAAAGACCGTACGTATTAGTACTTTTTCAATACCTGCTTCAACAATTTGCTTAGCGACATCTTCGGCAATCACTTCATCTTTGCTTACAAGGACCTCATCCGATTCTGGATGACGTACAACTTGGAATGCTGTTCTACCAATTAATCGATCAATTAACGGTTCGATTAGTTCTGTACCTTCAGTAATAGCTTGAACTGTTAATCCTCTATCGGTTCCGCAGTCTTCTTCGCGAATAATAACATCTTGAGCAACATCAACAAGTCGACGAGTTAAGTAACCTGAGTCAGCTGTCTTAAGTGCGGTATCAGCTAGACCTTTACGAGCACCGTGAGTAGAAATAAAGTACTCTAATACGGTTAAACCTTCACGGAAACTGGATTTAATCGGTAATTCGATAATACGTCCAGCCGGGTTAGCCATCAATCCACGCATACCAGCAAGTTGCGTAAAGTTGGAAGCATTACCACGCGCTCCAGAATCACTCATCATAAAGATAGGGTTTCTAGGGTTTAATGTCTTCATTAATTTTTCTTGAATGACATCTTTAGCCTGAGACCATATAGAAATGACTCGATCATATCTTTCTTCATCAGTTATTAGACCTCTACGGAATTGTTTAAGGACTTTATCTACTTTTTCTTGTGCTTCTTCCAAGATTTCTTGCTTTTCAGCTAATACAACGATGTCAGAAACACCTACTGTGATTCCGGCTTTAGTAGAATATTTGAACCCTAAATCTTTCATACGGTCTAACATCTTGGACGTTTCACTTATTTTAAATCGTTTAAATACTTCTGCGATAATATCCCCTAGTATACCTTTTTTGAAAGGTAAAATGACCTCTCGTTCTTTAACAACCTCTTTAATATTCGCTCCCTTTTCAACAAAATACTTTTCAGGAGTACGAACTTCAAGATTGAATTGAGTTGGTTCATTCATATAAGGGAATGATGTTGGTAACATATCATTAAATATCAATTTACCTACAGTAGTTAACAGTAATTGTTGGCTCTGCTCTTCGGTAAAGTTTTGTTTACCTAGCGATGAAGCCTGCACTGCAATTCTTGTATGCAAGTGAACATAGCCACTCTGATAAGCAATTAATGCTTCACTCAAATCTTTAAATACCATACCTTCACCGACAGCTTCTGCACGTTCCATCGTCACATAGTAGTTACCTAGAACCATATCCTGTGATGGAGTAACAACAGGTTTACCATCTTTCGGGTTTAAAATATTTTGTGCAGCAAGCATTAATATACGTGCTTCTGCTTGTGCTTCTGCAGAAAGTGGTACGTGAACAGCCATTTGATCACCATCAAAGTCAGCGTTATACGCTGTACAAACTAATGGATGCAAACGAATTGCACGCCCTTCTACTAATGTAGGCTCAAACGCTTGAATACCTAGCCTGTGAAGTGTAGGTGCGCGGTTCAATAGAACTGGGTGCTCTTCTATCACTTCTTCCAAAACATCCCACACTTCTGGGTGTAAGCGTTCAATCTTACGTTTGGCAGACTTAATATTATGTGCGAGTCCTTTTTCTACTAGTTCTTTCATAATAAATGGTTTAAATAATTCCACAGCCATTTCTTTTGGTAGTCCACATTGATACATCTTTAAATGCGGTCCTACAACAATTACGGAACGACCTGAATAGTCAACACGCTTTCCTAGTAAGTTTTGACGGAAACGCCCCTGTTTACCTTTAAGCATATGCGATAAAGATTTAAGTGGACGATTACCCGGTCCAGTTACTGGACGACCACGACGGCCGTTATCAATCAATGCATCTACAGCTTCTTGAAGCATACGTTTTTCGTTTTGAACAATAATACTTGGAGCACCAAGATCTAATAAACGCTTCAAACGATTATTGCGGTTAATAACACGACGATATAAATCGTTTAAATCTGAAGTTGCAAAACGTCCACCATCTAATTGCACCATCGGTCTTAGTTCTGGCGGGATAATCGGCAGTACATCCAAAATCATCCATGAAGGCGCATTTCCTGAGTTACGAAATGCTTCTAGTACTTCTAAACGTTTAATTGCACGTGTTCTGCGCTGTCCTTGTGCTGTCTTTAATTCTTCTCTTAATAAATCTACTTCTTTATCTAAGTCAATATCATGTAGTATTTTTTTAATTGCTTCGGCACCCATCGCAGCCTGAAAAGATTTTCCATACTTATCTCTATAAGCACGATACTCTTTTTCAGAAAGTAATTGTTTCTTTTCTAATGCTGTATCACCTGAATCCGTGACAATATAAGCAGCAAAATAAATAACTT
Organism: Aquibacillus rhizosphaerae; assembly: GCF_030282825.1. Taxonomy (GTDB): domain Bacteria; phylum Bacillota; class Bacilli; order Bacillales; family Amphibacillaceae; genus Aquibacillus_C; species Aquibacillus_C rhizosphaerae. The sequence continues at coordinate 27,378 of NZ_JASTZU010000040.1, read as the reverse complement.
CCTCAAGGGCTCTTGGTGACATATCTAACACTAAGCCCATACGACTTGGGATACCTTTAAAATACCAAATATGAGAAACTGGTGCAGCTAATTCGATATGTCCCATTCGTTCACGACGAACCTTAGCTTTCGTTACCTCTACACCACAACGATCACAAACTACACCCTTATAACGAACACGCTTATATTTTCCACAGTGACATTCCCAATCTTTTTGCGGGCCAAATATACGTTCACAAAACAGTCCATCTTTTTCTGGCTTTAGTGTTCGATAGTTAATTGTTTCTGGCTTTTTCACTTCACCGAAAGACCAAGAACGTATCTTATCCGGTGACGCCAAACCTATTTTCATAAATTCAAAATTATTTACATCTAACAAGGGGCCTACCTCCCTTTTAGTCTCCAGGTTTTACCCTAAGCACGAACAATTATTTTAGCATTTGTTCAAAAGTCCGATAATAAGGGCACGCGTTGAATTTCTTTAGTTAGCTTACTTTCGTTTATTTACGTATTATCATACGCTCCATTATACGAACAACAGCTGCCCTTGAACTTCCGGTCCTTATTATCGGCCTTTTTAAATACACTATTTAAACTTTGTTTTCTTCAACTTCTAGGTTGAATTTATCTGCAGATTGCGTATCATCTTCTTCGACGTCACGCAATTCAATTTCTTGTTCATCACTCGAAAGCATTTTCACGTCCATACCTAAACTCTGTAATTCCTTAATTAATACTTTAAATGACTCAGGAATACCAGGCTCTGGTACATTATCACCTTTAACAATTGCTTCATATGTTTTCACACGACCTACAACATCATCTGACTTCACCGTTAAGATTTCTTGCAGGGTATAAGCTGCACCATAAGCTTCTAGTGCCCATACCTCCATCTCACCAAAACGTTGTCCACCAAACTGCGCCTTACCACCAAGTGGTTGTTGTGTTACTAAAGAGTACGGTCCAGTAGAACGAGCGTGAAGCTTATCGTCTACCATGTGCGCAAGTTTAATCATATACATTACTCCGACAGATACCCGGTTATCAAACGGTTCTCCGGATCTCCCGTCATAAAGTACAGTTTTAGCATCTCTAGCCATACCAGCTTCTTGTATTGTTTCCCAAACATCTTCTTCTCGCGCTCCATCAAATACTGGTGAAGCAACGTGAATTCCTAATTGTCTAGCTGCCATCCCTAAGTGCAACTCCAGCACCTGTCCGATATTCATACGAGATGGTACACCTAACGGATTAAGCATAATGTCAATTGGTGTTCCATCTGGTAAAAACGGCATATCCTCTTCAGGTAAAATCTTAGATATTACACCTTTGTTACCGTGACGTCCGGCCATTTTATCACCTTCAGAAATTTTACGCTTCTGAACAATATAAGCACGAACTAGCTGGTTAACACCCGGTGGTAATTCATCGCCATCTTCACGATTAAAGATTTTTACATCAAGTACGATTCCGCCAGCACCATGCGGTACACGCAAGGAAGTATCTCTTACTTCTCTTGCTTTCTCTCCAAAAATGGCATGGAGCAAGCGTTCTTCAGCAGAAAGTTCCGTTACACCCTTAGGTGTTACTTTACCTACTAGTAAATCACCATCACTAACTTCTGCACCGACTCGAATAATCCCACGTTCATCAAGATTACGCAATGCGTCTTCCCCTACATTCGGGATATCTCTTGTGATTTCTTCTGGTCCTAACTTTGTATCACGAGCTTCTGACTCATACTCTTCAATGTGAATAGATGTGTACACATCGTCTTTTACAAGTCTTTCACTCATAATAATCGCATCTTCATAGTTGTAACCTTCCCATGTCATAAAGCCAACAAGAACATTTTGCCCAAGAGCTAGCTCACCATCTTCCATTGATGGTCCATCTGCAAGGATCTCGCCTTTAACAACCCTGTCGCCTAGACTTACAATTGGTTTTTGGTTATAACATGTTCCTTGGTTGGAACGAATGAATTTCTGAAGGCGATAACGATCTAAATCACCTTTGACTTCATTCCCATCAACATCAGAAACACGACGAACATGGATTTCTTTCGATTCAACTCGTTCGATAATTCCGTCATGCATATTAATAACCGCCGCACCAGAGTCTTTACCAGATACGTACTCCATTCCGGTACCAACAATTGGTGATCTAGGTTGCAACAACGGTACAGCTTGACGTTGCATGTTCGCACCCATAAGCGCACGGTTAGAGTCATCGTTCTCAAGGAATGGGATACAAGCTGTCGCAGCAGAGACAACCTGTTTAGGCGAAACATCCATGTAATCAATACGATCTCTGCTAACAATAGTGTTTTCCCCGCGGAAACGAGCAATAACTTCATCATCAACAAATGAACCATCTTCTGCTAAACGGGCATTAGCCTGTGCTACGACGTAATTATCTTCCTCATCAGCAGTTAAATAATCATAGCGATCGGTAACTTTACCAGTTTCAGGGTCAACACGTCGGTAAGGTGTTTCAATAAACCCAAACTTATTAACCTTTGCATAGGATGACAATGAGTTTATCAAACCAATGTTTGGTCCTTCTGGTGTTTCAATCGGACACATACGACCATAATGCGAATAGTGTACGTCACGAACTTCAAAACCTGCTCGTTCACGCGTTAAACCACCTGGTCCAAGCGCAGATAAACGACGCTTATGCGTTAACTCAGCTAGTGGATTGGTTTGATCCATAAACTGTGATAATTGTGAACTTCCAAAAAACTCTTTAATTGATGCTATTACTGGACGAATATTAATTAGCTGCTGTGGTGTGATGGAAGATGTGTCCTGAATCGACATTCTTTCACGAACAACACGCTCCATTCTAGATAAACCTATTCTAAATTGGTTCTGTAATAGTTCACCAACAGAACGAAGACGACGGTTACCTAGATGATCAATATCGTCTGTATCACCGACCTGATGTAAGATATTAAAGAAATAACTAATTGCTGCTAATATATCTGATGGGGCAATGTTTTTAACTCCAGTATCAACATTAGCATTACCTATAACATTTAAAGTTCTTTCCCCTTCTGGGTCTGTCGGATCAATTATTTTAATCGATTGGATTTTAATAGGTTCTTTTAAAACCCCTTCATGAGGCTCTATCATTGCCTCTCCAAACTTATCTTCTTCGGCTTCTAAATAAGGAACTACTTTGTCTAATAAACGACGATCTAGCTTATCACCCTTTTGGGCAATCACTTCACCTGTTTCAGGATCAGCAAGCGTTTCAGCTAGAACTTGATTAAATAAACGGTTTTTTATGTGTAGTTTTTTGTTCATTTTATACCGACCTACATGTGCAAGGTCGTAACGCTTTGGATCGAAAAAGCGAGATACAAGTAAACTTTTAGCATTCTCTACTGTTGGTGGTTCACCAGGGCGGAGACGCTCATAAATTTCAAGTAAAGCTTTCTCACTTGTTTCAGTATTATCTTTCTCAAGCGTATTTTTTAAGTATTCATTCTCACCAAGTAGATCAATAATTTCTTGATCATTACTAAAACCTAACGCTCGTAAGAGAACAGTGATTGGTAGTTTACGTGTACGATCTATACGGACATGAACTACATCTTTGGCATCTGTTTCAAATTCTAGCCATGCACCACGATTTGGAATAACCGTAGCGGTGTAGCCTCTTTTTCCATTTTTATCGTACTTCTTACTAAAATAAACACTCGGCGACCTAACTAACTGAGATACAATAACACGTTCTGCGCCATTAATAACAAAAGTACCCGTATCAGTCATCAGTGGAAAATCACCCATGAATACTTCTTGCTCTTTCACTTCTCCCGTTTCATTATTTAACAAACGGACTTTAACACGAAGTGGAGCGTTATAAGTAACATCTCTTTCTTTCGACTCATCTACAGGATATTTTGGCTCACCAAGATTGTAATCTACAAACTCAAGTGACAAATTACCCGCAAAGTCTTCAATTGGAGAAATATCCTGGAACATTTCTCTCAAACCTTCCTCTAAAAACCATTCATAGGAAGCGGTTTGAATCTCGATAAGATTCGGTAATTCTAGTACTTCACTAATGCGTGCATAACTTCTGCGTTGGCGGTGTCGTCCATACTGAACTAGTTGACCTGTCAACTGATTCACCCCTCAAATCAAGAATAAAGAAACAAAAAACCTTACTAAAAAATCCTTTTAGTAAACTCTCTAACACTTACACATATACATGTTTTTTTCATCATCTATTATTGACTTTAAAAAAGGACAATGTATAATTTAATAAGTGCCATGTTCGGTACACATACCGAACAAACTTGCGAAACTCATTGTTCACAAGCCTATATAATTGCATTCACTAGAAAAGCGAATGTTATTAAAAAGCTAAACAAAAAACGGGAAAAATACCTCGGAATCAATTCTGCTATAAAATAGAATAATATATCCAGATAACAATTTAAGCGTTTATTTTATTCACCGAAATCCATTTGTTCGATTTTACTATTATTTCCTAAATAAAGTAAAAATATACACTTTAACTCGAAAATAAAAATTCCCTCTTGACAACCGAATTGGCCTATTGGCATTTTTCAATACTACCACAAACAAAATTGAGAGTCAATATTTTTAAAATATGGAATATCTACGCAATAAATCATTTATCTTTAATAGCACGAATAATGTAATAACCTTTATTCTTAGTCAGAACTTCTACATTCCCAAACAACTCTTCAATTTCCTTTAAAGCAGATGGCGCACCCTGCTTCTTTTGAATAACTACCCATAATTCACCTTTAGGTACTAATACCTCAAAACTTTCATTAAACATTTGATAGATTATTTTCTTCCCTGCTCGTATAGGAGGATTAGTTAATATTGCAGAGAATGTTCTGTTGTGGAAGGATTGCAGTCGATCGCTCACTCTTAACTCCACATTGTGTATATCGTTTTGTATAGCGTTTTTTTCTGCTAGGTAAAGTGCTCTTTCATTTACATCAGCTAACACTATCTTTCGATTGGGGAATGATTTTGCTAACGATAATCCAATAGGTCCATATCCACAACCCAGATCAAGGATGTCCCCCTCAACTGTTGGTTCTGTAAATGTTTCAATCAATGTTCTAGATCCAAAATCTACTTCACTTTTTGAAAAAACCCCTTGATCGGTAGTAAATGTGAAATTGAGACCTTTTAAAGGAAATGTCCATGTTTTTGGATTACTTTTTGATTGAGGTTGCTTTGAAAAGTATTGCTCTGACACATTTGCACCTACTTTATTAGTAATTAATAAGTTACAAGTATTATAATCATTTAGTTACTAATCATTCATAGAATTAACTATATAAGCAAAGCTCGCCTTCATCAGGCGAGCTTTGCTCTTTCATTAAATTACTTCACTTCAACAGATGCGCCAACTTCTTCAAGTTTAGCTTTCATTTCTTCTGCTTCTTCTTTAGTAACGCCTTCTTTGATAGCTCCTGGAGCGTTATCTACAAGATCCTTAGCATCTTTAAGTCCAAGACCAGTGATTTCACGTACTGCTTTAACAACTTTGATTTTTGCAGATCCAGCACTTTCTAGTACTACGTCAAATTCAGTTTGCTCTTCAGCAACTTCTCCGCCACCAGTACCAGCTGCTGCAACTGGTGCAGCTGCAGTTACACCAAATTCTTCTTCAATTGCTTTTACAAGATCGTTTAGTTCAAGAACTGACATTTCTTTAATTTGTTCAATGATTTGCTCTTTAGACATTTTAATTTCCTCCTAATTATTGTTTGTATTTTATTTTGTATCCGTTGAAAGGAATAAATCCTTTTTTTCTATCCATTAACCTAAGCACATTCTATTACTACAAATAAGTGCTTTAAGCGCCTTGTTCTTCTTTTTGTTCCGCAACAGCTTTTGTCGCATAAGCAAAGTTTCGAACTGGTGCTTGAAGAACGCTGAGTAGCATAGATAGTAAACCTTCGTAATTTGGAAGAGAAGCAAGTTCTTTAATTTGTTCAAGTGATGCAACTTTACCTTCGATTACTCCACCTTTAATTTCAAGCGCTTCATGATCTTTAGCGAAATTATTTAAAATTTTCGCAGGAGCAACTACATCTTCAGGACTGAATGCAATTGCAGTTGGTCCTACAAGCGTTTCATGCAAATCTGTAAGCTCTACAGATTCAGTTGCACGGCGAGTCATTGTATTTTTATATACTTTGAACTCTACGCCTGCTTCACGTAACTGATTACGAAGTTCAGTTACTTCTGCAACATCAAGGCCACGATAGTCTACAACGATAGTAGATTTACTTTCGCGGAACTTGTCTGCTATTTCAGTTACAATTTGTTTTTTGCTCTCGATAATTTTTGACATTGTTCCACCTCCTATTGACTTTTCATCATACCTATAGAGAATAGTGTCATAAAAAACCCCCATGTAGACATGGAGGTTTGTTGAAATACTCAAGATAATCTTACGTTCAGATATATCTAACTATATTCACACACCTCGGTAGGAGATTAAGCACGTATGCACCTACTGTCTACGGTATAACTTATTAAATTCATATTATTTATAAAAAGCTAACTCTCCATTCAGAGTGTCGACTTTTTAACAACATTGTTTATTATAGCTAACTGAATCTATAAAGTCAACAGATTTTTAAGCTTTTACTTTCCCTAAAGTTGTTACGTCAACTTTGACACCAGGACCCATTGTTGAAGTAACAGCAGCATTTTTCATGTAAATGCCTTTTGCAGCTTGTGGTTTCACTTTATTTAAAGTGTCAGCCAACGCTTCAAAGTTTTCAACTAACTTTTCAATATCAAAAGATGCTTTACCGATAGGAACGTGTATATTAGACTGTCTATCTACACGGTATTCCACTTTACCAGCTTTAATTTCCTTAACAGCTTTTTCTACTTCAAAGGTAACTGTACCTGTTTTAGGGTTTGGCATTAAGCCTTTTGGCCCTAATACACGACCAAGTTTACCAACTTCAGCCATCATATCTGGAGTAGCTACGATTACATCAAATTCAAACCAACCTTGGTTGATTTTGTTTATAAGGTCTTGTTCACCAACGAAGTCAGCGCCAGCAGCTTCAGCTTCTTTCGCTTTATCCCCTTTAGCAAATACCAAAACTGTTTGTGTTTTACCAGTACCATGAGGCAATACAAGCGCACCACGAATTTGTTGGTCTGCTTTCTTAGGGTCAACACCCAGACGGAATGCAGCTTCAACAGTTTCATCAAATTTAGCTGTAGCAGATTTTTTCACTAATTCCAACGCTTCTTTTACTTCATAAGTTTTCATACGGTCAATAAGCTTCAAAGCTTCTTGTTGCTTTTTAGTCTTTTTCGCCATTTTAAATTCCTCCTTGTGTGGTTTTAACGGTTATACCTCCCACTTGATAAGCGGATCATCTTGCTAGCACAATTTATGCTATAACTTTCAATAACAAAGGTTGCGACATGGCAAAACACTCCAAAATCGCAACCTTCTCCTAGGAAAGAGCACTACCATGGGATTAGTCTTCGATAACAATTCCCATACTACGCGCAGTTCCTTCAACCATACGCATAGCCGCTTCAACGTCAGCAGCGTTTAGGTCAGGCATTTTTGTTTCAGCAATTTCTTTAACTTTGTCACGTTTTAATGTCGCAACTTTTTTGCTGTTTGGTTCACCTGAACCACTTTCGATACCAGCTGCTTTCTTTAAAAGAACTGCAGCGGGCGGAGTTTTTGTAATAAATGTAAATGAACGGTCTTCAAAAACCGTAATTTCAACCGGAATAATCATACCAGCTTGATCTTGGGTACGTGCATTAAATTCCTTACAAAATCCCATGATATTAACACCTGCTTGACCTAGCGCCGGCCCAACTGGTGGTGCTGGATTTGCTTTCCCTGCAGGGATCTGCAATTTAACTACCTTAATTACTTTTTTAGCCACGAGACACACCTCCTTAAGTCCGTGATGTGGTAATAGGGCTTCTGCCCTCCCACTCATTTCATATGCAAATTAAACCTTATACTCGAGGCATAAAGAACATAAGAATTTTAGCATTTATTTGAAAAAAATGCAAGCAACATTTATAAAACGTTCAACAAATCATCTTATATCTTGTCCAATGGTTGATTAATTAAATTTTTTCTATCTGAGAAAATTCTAATTCTACTGGAGTTTCACGTCCAAACATATTTACATGCACTTTCACTTTTTGTTTATCTAGATCAATATGCTCAATCGTTCCCGTGAAATCATTAAATGGACCATCTGTTACACGAACACTTTCCTTTACTTCAAAGTCCACTTCTGTTATTGGTGCATCCATTCCCATTCGTTTAAGGATAACCTCAACCTCTTCTTCTAAGAGAGGGGTTGGTTTAGAACCTGAACCGCTTGAACCAACAAATCCCGTCACTCCTGGTGTGTTACGCACAACATACCAAGAATCGTCTGTCATTATCATTTCAGCTAATACATAACCTGGGAATACTTTCTTTTTCGATACCTTTTTCTTTCCATTTTTTATTTCTGTTTCCTCGTCTTCAGGTACTAAAACACGGAAAATTTTATCTTCCATACCCATTGACTCTAACCTTTTTTCTAAGTTCGCTTTAACTTTGTTCTCATACCCAGAATAAGTATGAACTACAAACCATTGTTTTTCCATAGTTCAGGACAATTACTGCCCTTCCCTCCCTTATCAAATTATGTCAACTATATTAATTGAGAATCTATCACCTTAGCAGTAAACGGACATGAGGTTTTTAAGTCAATTTAAAAAACCCGCATAACGGGTTTTTCGGTAAGAGATCTATTTATTAAACATTATAGCATAAAGTCCCACTAATTATTCAAATAATAAATTAAGAATTGCTGTAATACCTTGATCAACTACTCCAAAAAACACTGAAACAAAAGCAACTGTAGCAACTACCGTTATCGTATACCGAGTTAGTTCACGACCACCGGGCCATGAGACTTTTTTCATTTCTCTAGAAACATTCTTAAAGAATGCAAAGATATTCACAGGTTGTACCCCCAAACTTCTGCCAATCGGCTTCTTACTTTGTTTCACGATGTAACGTATAAATTCCACATCTTTTACAAAATTTCCGGACTTCTAACCTTTTTGTTTCTGATGTGTTCTTATTCGTGCTGTAGTTTCTGCTGAGGCATTCTGTGCAAGCCAACGCAACTTTTTTTCCCATCTATTACACCCCAAACAAAGGGATTTCACTTCTACTAATGTAGCACGGTTACAATAGCCTGTCAACGCTATGTTATAAGCTGATTTCACTTATCTCTAAATACCGTTCTAGCTTCCGCTTCACCCGTTGTAATGCATTATCTATTGATTTAACATGTCTTTTCAATTCAACTGAAATTTCTTGATATGTTTGGCCGTCTAAATACAAAGAAAGTACTTGCCTTTCTAAGTCACTTAACAGCTCAGACATTTTCGTCTCCATATCCCCAAACTTTTCCCTATTAACAATCAATTCTTGGGGATCAATTATTTTTGAACCTGCTATTACATCTAGTAATGTTCGGTCAGATTCTTCATCATAAATTGGCTTGTCCAACGATACGTATGAGTTTAATGGTATATGTTTTTGTCTAGTTGCTGTCTTGATTGCTGTAATTATTTGACGCGTAACACACAGCTCTGCAAAAGCCTTAAAGGATGAAAGCTTGTCACCTTTATAGTCACGAATTGCTTTATACAACCCGATCATACCTTCTTGCACAATATCTTCTCGATCTGCCCCAACTAAAAAATAGGTTCTCGCTTTGGCACGAACAAAATTTCTATATTTAGTAATTAAATAGTCTAACGCCTGGCTATGCCCACGGTGTACCATATTAATAAGCTGGTCATCTTCAAGAAGCTCTAAATCTATATCTTGATCGTCTATATCCTTGTGCACGGTGCTCACCTTGGAATCCCCCCGACTTTTATGCCGTGAATATATAGAAACATTATACAGGAAGCGCTTCATCATCGTCAACAACACATACGGTAGATTTAGGGCATTAGCACTTATATAGATAGTTCATATTACCTGTTTTTATGTATTCGGTACATAAAATGTATTTATGTCATACTTAGATCAGATTTTGAAGAAAGTATCAATCAGGCGTATAAGACTTACTTATCACCACGACGCCATTTTTCAAATACAGCTAACACATCTTTTTTTATTGGGATTTTTGTCTTTGACTGTATTTGTTTATGGTTATTAATATCTTCTTCAATCTCTTTTTGTATATTATTCATTTCAAGATAAAGCTCTCTTGCTGATTTTCTAAGAGCACCTTGGGCAAAAATCGTACGTTGCTCTGTATAATCAGATGTGGCTACATAAACTTGATTTTTTACATTTTTTAATTCTTTAACTAATCTCTCAATACATTCATCTGCGGTTTCATTTTCTTTCGTGTAAATGACTTCAACCCTATAATTAGTTTGCTTCGTTTCAAGACCTTGTACAAAATATGCATCAAATACTACAATAACACGATGACCTCGATAGGCTTGATACTCCGCCATCTTTTCTACTAATATTTTTCTTGCTTGCGCGAGATCATGGTCTTTTAGTTTCTTCAACTCTTCCCAATCGCCAATAATATTATATCCATCAACCACTAATACAATCATTATTTAATCACCAATCGGATACCTTTTACGGTAAACTTCATACATTAACAAACTAGATGCTACAGAAGCATTTAGGGAAGAAACCTTTCCTTTCATCGCTAAACGAACCGTCCAATCACACTTTTCTTTAACTAAGCGACTCATACCCTTACCTTCATTTCCTATAACTAAAGCAAGCGATGTGGTGCCATCGAGCTGTCTATAGTCTTCCGTTCCTTCCGCTTCTGTTCCAACCACCCAAACATGGCGTTCTTTAAGTTCATCGATTGTTTGAGCAATGTTCGTCACTCTTGCTACAGGTATGTATTCAATTGCGCCTGCTGAAGTCTTTGCAACAGTTGCTGTTAAACCAACAGAGCGTCGTTTTGGTATTATCACCCCATGAACACCTGTTGCGTCCGCTGTTCTTAAGATTGAGCCAAGATTATGTGGATCCTCTATCTCATCTAATATTAAAAAAAACGGTGCCTCTTCCCTCCGTTCAGCTAGCTCGAATAAATCCTCTACTGAGCTATATTGATAAGCTGCAACCGCAGCAGCCACTCCTTGATGATTGTCGTCTACTAATTGGTCTAACTTTTTTTTCGGTACCCGTTGGATTGTGATTCCATTTTGTTTTGCTAGACTATGAATTTTGTTATAAGACTGATTTTGTAACTGATCAGATACAAGCAGTTTATTAATTGATCGACCTGCACTTAATGCTTCAATTACTGGGTTTTTTCCAACAATCCATTCTTCACTCATTATTTCTCAACTCCTCTCTCAACAAATTCTATGGCTAATTGAATTAACTCATCTAACCTTTCCTGACGCTCATCTAAATATAGAAAACCTAATAGCGCTTCAAATGCGGTACTATATCGATACGTTTGTACATCCGTATTTTTCGGGACAGACCCAGCCTTAGCATTTCTGCCCCGACGTACTACACTAGCTTCTTCTTCGCTTAACATCTCCACATCAAGCCAGTGTAAAATAACTTTCGATTGAGACTTTGCAGCCACAAACTTCACTGCGGATTGATGCAAGTTATTTAAATTGAGATGTCCCTTGTTGACTAAATGATGTCGAATATATATTTCATAAATAGCATCACCGATATACGCAAGAGCTAAACTCTTCATTTGCTTTACATCATTCGTTGACATCTTTACCCTCTTTTCCAACGAGTACCTTGAGGAGTATCTTCTAAAATTATATTTTTTTCCTTTAAGTCATCTCTTATTTTGTCCGCTAAAGCAAAGTCTCTATCTTTTCTAGCTTTAATACGTTGTTGAATTAAAGCATCGATATCTTCATTTAACAGTTCTTGATTATCAGTTCTAATCTCAATACCCAAAACAAGCAATAACGAATCAAACAATTCAATAAAATGATTAATCACTTGTTTTGAGGTGTGGTCAGATTGTAAATATACATTTGCCTCTCTAGCAATATCAAAAAGTACAGCGATTGCATTGGCAGTATTGAAATCATCATCCATCTCAGCAATAAATCGCTGGTTAAATTTTTCTAAACTTTTTACCCAATCTTGATTGTCTTCTGTTAAATTGGTGCTCGATTCTTTACGGTGTTCAAGATTTTGATATGCATTTCTAATGCGATCAAGACTATTTTTTGCACTTTCAAGTAAAGACTCACTAAAGTTAATTGGGTTACGATAATGTACACTTAGCATGAAAAAGCGCACTACTTGAGGATCATGTTGTTTCACCAAATCATGAGCTAATACAAAGTTCCCCAGTGACTTCGACATCTTTTCATTATCGATATTGATATATCCATTATGCATCCAATAATTTGCAAAGTTTTTTCCTGTTCCCGCTTCCGATTGTGCAATCTCATTTTCATGGTGTGGGAACGTTAAATCTTGACCACCTGCATGAATATCAATAGTATCTCCTAAATATTTCTTAGCCATTGCAGAGCATTCAATATGCCAACCAGGACGACCTTTACCCCAAGGAGAATCCCAAGCAATTTCTTCTGACTTCGCTTGTTTCCATAATGCAAAATCTAACGGATCCTCTTTCTTTTCACCGATTTGAATACGAGCACCCGATCTAAGTTCATCTATAGGTTGATGGGATAACTTTCCATACCCCTCAAAAGAACGGGTTTTAAAATAAACGTCACCTTCCGCTTCGTATGCGTGCCCCTTATCAATTAACGTATCAATAAAAGAGATAATATCATCCATTGTTTCGGTTACTCTAGGGTGATGTACTGCCTTTTTCACACCAAGCGCACCAACATCCTCCATATAAGCATTAATAAAACGCTCTGCTACTGCTGGCACGTCTTCTTCTAAATCCTTTGCAGCTTTTATAATTTTGTCATCTACATCTGTAAAGTTTAAAACATAGTTAACATCGTAGTTTTTAAATTCTAAATACCTACGTACTGTATCAAATACAATAGCTGGTCTTGCATTACCGATATGAATATAATTATAGACAGTTGGACCACAAACATACATCCTAACTTTTCCTTCTTCAATCGGTTTAAACGCTTCTTTTCGTCTCGTTAATGTATTATAAATCTTAACGGTCACTGGAATTCACTCCTTTTATATCATTTAGGTCTTTTTTTAACCCTTTTATTTCACTTTGCATCTCTTTTAACAATTCAGAAACCGGATCAGGTAATTTATGGTGATCAAGATCTTTTCTGACCTTTTCTCCATTTTGAATGACAACTCGACCAGGTATCCCTACAACAGTTGAGTGGTCAGGTACATCATTCAAGACAACAGACCCAGCTCCTACTTTTGAACTTTCTCCAATAGTGATGGAACCTAATACTTTTGCTCCAGTAGCAATAAGAGCGTTATCTTTTATGGTAGGGTGCCTTTTTCCTTTTTCTTTTCCTGTTCCGCCCAATGTAACGCCTTGAAATATGGTGACATTATTTCCAATTTCACATGTTTCACCAATTACAACTCCCATACCATGATCAATAAAAAAACGACTTCCTATTTGGGCGCCTGGATGGATTTCAATACCTGTTAAAAAACGACTGATTTGCGAAATGATACGAGCCATGAAAAAAAACTTCTTATTGTAGAATCCATGGGCAAGTCTATGTGCCCAAATAGCATGAAGACCAGAATAAGTAAGTAACACTTCCACATAAGTGCGAGCTGCAGGATCTTGGTCAAAGACAACGTCAATATCTTGCTTCAGCACTTTAAAAATCCCCATATTATACTCCCCCTTTGCAAATTCCACCTAATTTTAATGAAGCATCCAACAAACATATAAGAAAAGCTCAGGGCGCCTTGCTTACCCTAGGGCAATTAAGACCATCTATCGTGCTCTTTACAACATAGATGTTTGACTTAAGACCTCTGGCGGGGTAAGTGCAAGAGCTGGACGTCGCTGTTTCTGCCTGATTTCCACATCTAGAGATCTAGAGAAATCTATAATTTCCTTGACAATAAAAAAACGCCTCTATGTTATATAAACACAGAGACGCTTTACGCGCGGTTCCACTCTGTTTAGGAAAAATGATTCCCCAACTCAGGTCTCTTATTAACGGTAGAGAAAACCGCTCTTGCTTACTGTTTTCAACAAAAGACTCTAAGGTGCATTTCAGAAGTAAGAACTTAAAATCACTTTCAGCCCGAGGTGATTCTCTCTAAGTAAGCTCTATACTTTTTACTTCTCCTTATTAACGTTCATCTATAGATATGGTTAATAGTACTTTAACGTTTTTAGCGATTATTTACAATAAAATGATATCTTATCGTTAATTTCATCATTACTTTTTGTAGTAATACTATATTACATTTTAACTAAAATGTGAAATTATTAATTCAATCTAAAATTACGTTTAGTTAATCTTATCAAGAACAACAGTTAATCTCGCTTGCACGACGTCAATACCTAGTAAATGAATTGCATCTGGTAATTCTGGTCCATGGACTTGTCCAGTTGTTGCAACACGGATTGGCATGAAAAGCTTTTTCCCTTTATGTTTTGTTTCTTTTTGAGTAGCTTTTATTTGTGCTTTGATTGTTTCAGGAGAAAACTCCTCTAGTTCAGCTAACTTGGTAGAAAACACGTGTAATACTTCTGGAACCTGTTCTTCATTAAGTACTTCCATTGCTTGGTCAGAGTATTCAATTTCTTCTTTAAAGAACAGCTCTGTTAACTCGACAATCTCAGCTCCGTAACTCAGTTGTTCTTTATATAAACGAATTAAATCTAAAGCCCATGCATGTGTTACTTCATCCATGTTCTCGGGTAATTTATTTGCTTTAACCAAGTGCGGAAGAGTAAGTTCTACTACCTGTTCAAACTCGGCAGCTTTTATATATTGGTTATTCATCCACTTTAACTTAGCGGGATCAAATATTGCAGGAGAAGTAGATAGACGTTCTGAATCAAACATTTCAATAAACTGTTCCTTCGTGAATATCTCCTCTTCTCCAACAGGGGACCAACCGAGTAAAGCTATGAAGTTAAATAATGCTTCAGGTAAGTAACCTAAGTTTTTATATTGTTCGATAAACTGAAGGATATGTTCATCACGCTTACTCAATTTTTTACGATTCTCATTTAAAATTAATGTCATATGACCATATTTAGGAGGCTCCCACCCAAATGCATCAAATATCATCATTTGTTTTGGAGTATTAGAAATATGCTCTTCGCCTCTTAACACATGGGAAATTTTCATTAATTGATCATCAATAGCAACTGCAAAGTTATATGTTGGAATTCCATTTTTCTTCACCATAACCCAATCGCCAAAATCACTAGATTCAAACGTGATATTGTCTCTTACAATATCATTAAATCTGTAGGTTTTATTTTCAGGAACACGGAAACGAATACTTGGTTTTCTGCCTTCCGATACTAACTGTTCAACCTGTTCAGTCGTTAGGTCACGATGAGCACCTGAATATTTTGGAACTTGTCCATTTGCACGTTGCTCTTCTCGTTCCTTATCTAATTCTTCTTCTGTCATATAGCACTTATAAGCTAACCCTTTTTCTAATAATTCATCTACATACTTTTGATATAATTCAAGTCTTTCTGTCTGACGGTATGGACCAAAGTCTCCACCAATATCCGCACCTTCATCCCACTCAATTCCTAACCATTTAAGGTAACTTAATTGGCTTTCTTCACCACCAACGACATTTCTTTTTTCATCTGTATCTTCAGTTCGAATAATAAATTTTCCACCTAAGTGTTTTGCATATAAGTAATTAAATAATGCAGTTCTAGCGTTTCCTATATGTAAATGTCCTGTAGGACTTGGTGCATACCGTACACGCACTTCATTTGTCATAGTCAATCTACCCCTTCCATCGTTCCATCTAATTCTAACTATATACTACCATTATTTCTTTTTCATTGGGTAGTCTTGTGCAACAAGACTACGGCCTGAGCAGCTATTCCTTCTTCTCTACCGGTAAAACCTAATTGTTCCGTTGTTGTTGCTTTTACATTAATCTGCTCTATCTCTACTTGCAATATACGTGCTATGTTCTCTTTAATACGTTCAATATACGGGGCCATTTTAGGTTGCTGGGCAATCACTGTACAATCTATATTACCTAATAGATAGCCTTTTTTCTTCACAATCTCCCAAACGTGTTGAAGTAACTTTTGTGAATCGGCATCCTTAAATGTCGGATCTGTATCAGGAAAGTGCTTTCCAATGTCTCCCTCGCCTATAGCACCTAAGCATGCATCTGCGATTGTGTGTAACAAGACATCTGCATCCGAATGACCGAGTAAGCCTTTTTCATACGGAATTTCAATCCCACCAATGATACAAGGTCTACCTTCTTTTAGTTGATGAACATCAAAACCTTGACCAATACGAAACATATTTGAATCTCCTTTGTTTCATTATTATTTATTCATCTAAATCCACGTTAAAGTCTAGCCATTTTCATTAAAAAAAGATTGTGCACGTTTTAAATCTTCTGGATTTGTTAATTTTATATTATTATAACTTCCTCTTACTATTTGAACTGGGTATCCCAAACGTTCAACTAGAGATGCATCATCAGTTCCTAAGAAGTTGTTTTCTTCCGCTTGTTTATGAGCCTGGTAGATACGATCAAAAAGAAATGCCTGTGGCGTCTGTGCAGCCCATAATAAAGATCGATCCAGTGTAGTTAGTTGATTGTCAGTTCGTTGCTTAATCGTATCCGTTACTGGTACAGCAAGTATTGCGGCTTTTTCAGCACTTGCTACTTTGGCAAGTTTATGTAAACTTTCCTGTGTCACAAAAGGTCTAGCTCCATCATGGATAAATACGATACTTGTTTTATCTTCTATGGAACAAAGCCCTTTATATACACTTTCTTGTCTTTCAGAACCACCTTGAATAAGTCTGATTTCTTTTCCAAATGAATAACAATTTACTAACTGTTTCATCCTTTGCTGCTCATTTGGATTAACAACCAATATAATCGACTTACACCATTCATCTTTAGCGAATACTTCTAAAGTATGTATAATTACTGGTTTATCAGCAAGTGTTATAAATTGCTTGTTTTCACCAGCATTCATTCGCTTACCTTGGCCTGCCGCTAATACTATAGCAAAATAATCAATCATATCTAATCCACCCTATGAATAATATATAGTGAGGCGTGCTTGTACACTTTTGAAAATCAAATGTTAACAGTATAAAAACATGAATCTCTTTACTAGATTTATCCTTGCAAATGCTAGTTATCAAATATAATTTCCTAGACAATAACAAAAGCGATAACATGTTGTTATCACTTTTGTTCACACTATATGTTATACCCTTTTCACAATGCTTTTTCAAGTAATTTTGGTTTTGCAAATATCATTCGCCCTGCGGAAGTTTGCAAAACACTTGTAATTAATACCTCAATTGTTTTACCAATATAATCCTTACCCTCTTCTACAACAATCATCGTACCATCATCAAGATAAGCTACACCTTGATTTTGTTCTTTACCATCTTTAATCACTTGAACAGTTAATTCCTCACCAGGTAAGACTACCGGCTTTACTGCATTAGCCAGATCGTTAATATTTAGCACTTGCACATTTTGAAATTCACATACTTTGTTTAAGTTAAAGTCATTTGTAACCACAATGCCATTAATTACTTTAGCTAATTTTACTAGCTTGCTATCTACTTCTTGTATTTCTTCAAAATCTCCTTCGTATATCTCAACGTTTACCGGAAGGTCTTTTTGCATACGATTCAATACATCAAGACCTCTACGTCCCCTATTGCGTTTCAATACATCTGATGAATCCGCTATATGTTGTAGTTCTTCTAAAACAAACTGCGGAATTAATACAGTACCTTCTAAAAAACTAGTCTGACATATATCAGCTATTCTACCATCTATAACCACACTAGTATCTAATATTTTGACCTTAGGCATTACTTGTGTTTCATCATCATCTTCAGATGACTTTTTCTTTTCTTTTTTTGCTAACGTCAGTAAATTCAGAAATTCATCACGACGTTTGAAACCAACTTGAAAACCAATATAACCTAAAAGTACAGTTGAAAATATCGGCACTACTTGTGAGATTACACTTATTCCAATATCTTGTATTGCAGTGTTAAGAAAATAGGCAATCACTAAACCAATTATAATTCCTAAACTACCAAATAATAAGTCTGCTACAGGTGCTTTTACTAACGTCTCTTCAATCCACGCAAAGAAGTTCACAATGTAATCTACTAGCCAAAAGGTTAATAAAAATAAGATAATTGCACCAAAAACTAAACCAACTGAATGCGCAACATAACGAGTATCTAACCAACTACCACTAGTAAAACTTAATAATTTTATTAAATCTGGTATATATAAATATCCAGCGGTACCTCCTGCAATAATAATGAATAACTGCACGATTCTTTTTAGCACCACGGTCACCTCCTAACAACTAGTATTTCCATTTTTATAAAAAATAACCCTATTATTATAAATTCTATTAATTCAAACTAACACAATTGGGAATTGCAGTCAAATTAATAAATTTAAAAATTTTATCATATTTTTAAACCAAAGTCAATTATTGTAACACTTTATATATGTCTGTCGATAAATAACTGCTCTTGAATTCTGTTTAGGCCTTCTTTTATTTTTTCAGCTCGAACTTCACCTACACCATTTACCTTTACCAGATCTACTGAAGATGCCTTCGAAACATCCTCTAATGTCCCAAAAGTTTGGATAATATAATCAATAATCAGAGTCGGAAGCCTTGGTATTTTATGAAGAATCCTATGTCCTCTAGATAGAATTGTTTTATCCATCTTAACGTTCATTGGATATCCTAGTAGTTTGATAATTTTCGTATCATCCATAAGATCAGTTCGAGAAGCTTCTTGAATACTGCTTAAGATCTCTTTTGGATCTTCACCTTCATCTAAGCAGTAATCTTTAATTAATAGCATAGCTTCTTCCTCAATATTAGATACGAGTTCAGTCAATTGAAGCTGTATTAATCTACCTTCTGTTCCTAATTCATTTATATAATTCAAGATTTCTGTTTTAATTCTTAGAACCATTTCAATTCGGTGAATTACTTGAACAACTTCGGTTAAAGTAACCAAATCTTCAAATTCTAATGCCCCTAAGTTAGTTATACCTTGGTCTAAAACTATTTTATATTTTTCTAGCGTTTGCATCGCTTGATTTGCTTTTGTTAATATAACCCCTATCTCTTTTAGCGCATAACGGATATCACCTTTATATAGTGTAATAACGTTTCTTCTTTCCGAAATAGCAACAACCAGATTTCCTGTTTGTTTAGCCACTCGTTCTGCTGTACGATGTCGCATCCCAGTCTCTTTTGAAGGGATAGCAGGTTCTGGCATTAGTTGTACATTTGAAAATAAAATAGTAGAGCCGTCATCATTTAAAATAATTGCTCCATCCATTTTAGCTAACTCATATAAACTAGCAGGGGAAAATGATGAGTGGATTGCAAAACCTCCATCCACAATACTCTTCATTTCATTACTGTAACCTACAACAATTAGTCCTCCTGTATTTGCTCTTAGAACATTTTCTATACCTGCACGAATTGGCGTGCCTGGTGCAACGAATTTCAGCATCTCACCAATGACAGTATATTCTCTTTCCTGCCATTCCATTTATCTTCCTCCTAAAGTAGCCTTTAAAGCATCATGTACCGTGTTGACACCTATTACTTCGATTTCTGATGGTGGAGTCCACCCTTCTAAATTTTTATTAGGTATAATGGCTCGCTTAAATCCTAATTTTGCAGCTTCCTGTACCCGTTGATCAATACGAGAAACTCTTCTTATTTCTCCAGTTAAACCCACCTCACCTATAAGCACATCATCAGGCTTCGATGGTTCATCCCTAAAACTTGAAGCAATACTAACGGCAACAGCAAGGTCAATAGCTGGCTCATCTAACTTTACACCACCAGCAACCTTTACATAAGCATCTTGGTTTTGGAGCATTAAGCCTACCCTTTTTTCAAGCACTGCCATTAATAATGGAACTCGGTTATGGTCAATTCCAGTAGCCATTCTTCTAGGGTTACCAAAGCTTGTCGGTGAGATCAAGGACTGTATTTCTACCAAAACAGGACGGCTACCTTCCATCGATGCAACCACAGTAGATCCAGCAGCTCCTTGAGATCTTTCTTCTAAGAATATCTCTGATGGATTTAATACTTCTCTTAAACCTTCTTCTTTCATTTCGAATATACCCATTTCATTGGTACTTCCAAATCTATTTTTAACACCACGTAGAATTCGAAACGTATGGTGTCTCTCACCCTCAAAATATAATACGGCATCCACCATATGTTCAAGTAACCTCGGACCAGCTATTGATCCTTCTTTGGTAACATGACCTACGATAAATATAGGGATGTTTTTGCCTTTAGCTATCCGCATAAGTTCACTTGTACACTCACGAACTTGAGAAACACTTCCGGGAGCACTAGTGACCTCCTCACGAAAGATGGTTTGTATAGAATCAATAACCACAAAAGACGGTTCTAATTTCTCAATTTGATTGGAGATGTCCAAAAGGTTTGTTTCTGCTAATACATAGAGGTTCTTAGAAGTTACACCTAACCGATCAGCTCGTAGCTTTGTTTGACGTATTGATTCTTCTCCTGAAATATATAGAACACTCAAATTCTTGCTAGCTAACTGGTCAGATACCTGTAATAATAATGTCGACTTTCCAATTCCAGGGTCTCCTCCAATAAGTACTAATGAACCTGGTACTATTCCCCCTCCAAGTACACGGTTAAATTCAGCCATTTTTGTTGTCACACGTGGTTCCTCTTCGGTCTCAATGGCAGTGATGCTTTCAGGCTTTGTTTTTAATGTTTGTCCTGTTCCTATTATATGACCAGAATTACGCTGTGATGCCACTAGTTCTTCTACCAATGTATTCCATTGATTACAAGCAGGACATTTTCCCATCCACTTTGGAGATTCATATCCGCATTCCTGACAAACAAAAGTTGTTTTTCTTTTTGCCAATACAATCGCTCCTTACTCTATCTATCATGTTATACGAGTTAAGTAACAGACAAGTTACATTGTTCTATCAATTTCTTTAACTTTTTTAGTTAATTGTGGAAAAACTATGTAATCCATCTCGTATATTTCATTTTCTTCCTTTAATTATGAAAAAAATCGAAAGGCACGGCCTTTCGATTTTTTTACCTTTACTACTTTATAAGGACAAAATATTACTGTACTTTTACAGTAAACTTATCCTCAGTATCAATATCAACTTTTATTTTTTGACCCTTTTTAATCTTTTCTTTTAACAATTCTTCTGATAGAAGATCCTCAACATTCTTTTGAATTGATCTTCGTAAAGGCCTTGCACCATATTCTGGATCGAACCCTTCATCAGCAATTTTTTGTATCGCTTTATCTGATAAGACAAAGTTAATTTCTTGTTGTGAAAGGCGTTCCTGTAAATGCTCTACCATGAGCTTTACAATATCTTTCATATGTTTTTTCTCTAATGAGTGGAATACAATTGTATCATCAATTCTATTTAGAAATTCAGGTCTGAAGGCTTTTTTCAACTCATCCATCACTTTCGACCTCATATCCTTATAACTCTCTTCTTCATCTCCTAAACTAAACCCAACAAACTTATTGCGTTTCAGTTCACTTGCACCAACATTTGAAGTCATAATAAGTACAGTATTTCTAAAATCCACTACTCGGCCCTTAGAGTCTGTCAAACGACCATCTTCTAATACTTGAAGAAGTATATTAAATACTTCTGGATGGGCTTTTTCAACCTCATCAAGTAACACAACAGAGTATGGCTTTCTTCTTACCTTCTCTGTTAATTGACCGCCTTCTTCATAACCGACATATCCCGGAGGAGAACCTACTAAACGTGATGTGGAATGCTTCTCCATGTACTCTGACATATCGATTCTAATCATGGAATCTTCATCACCAAACATGGACTCAGCGAGTGCACGTGCTAGTTCTGTTTTACCTACACCTGTAGGTCCTAGGAAAATAAATGAACCAATCGGTCGTTTAGGGTCCTTCAAGCCCGCTCTAGCACGACGAATCGCTTTTGAAATTGATTTTACGGCCTCATCTTGACCAATCACTCGGTCATGTAAAATACCTTCCATATTCAATAGACGTTCACTTTCATCCTTCGTTAATGAAGATACAGGAATCCCAGTCCAAGTAGAAACAACACTTGCTATATCCTCTACTAGAACTTCTGAACTTTCCTGTCCCTGCTTCTCTTTCCATTCATCTTTTGTTTCTTCTAATTCTTCTCTTAAACGCTGTTCGCTATCTCTCAATGAAGCTGCCTTTTCGAATTCTTGGCTTTGTACTGCAGCATCCTTTTCCTTTTTCACTTCTTCTAAATTTTGCTCTAACTCTTTTAAATTTGGTGGTACTGTGTAAGAGCGCAAACGAACTTTTGATCCTGCTTCATCAATTAAGTCAATTGCTTTATCAGGCAAAAAGCGATCTGTAATATACCGATCCGATAACTTTGCTGCAGCGTCAATTGCTTCATCCGTTATTGTCACACGATGGTGTGCCTCATATCGATCACGCAAACCTTTTAAAATTTGAATGGATTGCTCAAGCGTTGGCTCATCAACTTGAATTGGTTGGAACCTGCGTTCTAACGCTGCATCCTTCTCAATATACTTACGATACTCATCTAAAGTAGTTGCACCAATACATTGTAATTCGCCTCGTGCTAGTGATGGCTTTAGTATATTGGAAGCATCTATTGCACCCTCTGCTCCACCAGCACCTATTAATGTATGCAACTCATCAATAAACAATATAATATTTCCAGCTTGACGGATTTCTTCCATTACTTTTTTTAGACGGTCTTCGAATTCACCGCGATACTTAGTTCCTGCGACGACTGTTCCCATATCTAATGTCATTACCCGTTTATCACGAAGCGTCTCAGGAATTTCATTGTTTATAATTTGCAGAGCTAAACCTTCAGCCACCGCTGTCTTACCAACACCTGGTTCTCCAATTAAGACTGGGTTATTTTTAGTTCGGCGACTTAACACTTGAATGACACGTTCGATTTCTTTCTCACGTCCAATAACAGGATCGATATTCCCTTCTTTAGCAATAGCCGTTAAGTCTCTTGCTAAAGAATCTAATGTTGGCGTGTTAGCTGTAGCCGCTTGACCTCCACGACCGTGTTGCCCAGCGGAAGATTCGTTACTACCAAGCAATTGAAGCACCTGTTGACGTGCTTTATTTAAGCTTACTCCTAAATTATTAAGTACACGGGCAGCTACACCTTCTCCTTCACGAATTAACCCTAGTAAAATATGTTCTGTGCCTACGTAGGAATGACCCAATTTCCGAGCTTCATCCATAGATAACTCAATTACCTTTTTTGCTCGTGGTGTATAGTGGATTGTCTGTGACACTTTTTGCCCTTTTCCAATTAATTGTTCTACCTCTTGTTGAATCTTCTCAGTTTCTAAACCTAAAGAGCTTAGCGCTTTTGCTGCTATGCCCTCTCCTTCACTTACTAAACCTAATAAAATATGTTCTGTTCCAATATTATTATGACCAAGTCTTACTGCCTCTTCTTGGGAAAGTGCTAATACTTTTTGTGCCCTCTCAGTAAACCGTCCAAACATCATTAGGCGTTCCTCCTACCATTAATTTTCTAGATTTAATCTTTCTCTTACAAGGGATGCTCTTAGAACATCTCTGTCTTGTGGTGATAATGCTTTCTTTGCATATTGTTGCAAGAAACCAGGTTGGGTTAATATCATTAGCTCATTTAAAATTGTTTTCGAAACATGCTTAATATATCCCATATCAATCCCCAACCTAACATCTGAGAGACATTTTGCAGTTTCTTTAGATTCTATAATACGACTGTGTTCTAGTATTCCGTACGATCTAAAAATTCTATCTTCCAGTTGGAGCGCTGTTTCTTCACTTAGTAATTGCCTTGCTTTTCTTTCTTGTTCAACCAACTTCTGAACTACACTTTCTAAATCTTGGATAATATCTTTTTCAGATCTACCTAGTGTAACTTGATTAGATATTTGAAAGATATTACCTAGTGCTTCACTACCTTCCCCATAAATACCTCTTACCACTAAACCAAGCTGGTTAATCGCTGGTATCATTCTACTAATTTTCTGAGTTAAGGCTAAGGCTGGTAAATGCATCATTACAGAGGCACGCAAACCTGTTCCAACGTTCGTCGGACAACTAGTTAAGTAACCCTTATCTTCATCAAATGCAAAATTTATTTTTTCTTCTAGCCAATCATCAATTTCAAAAGCCTGGTCTAACGCTTGATCTAATTGAAAGCCTGGAAAATACAATTGTACTCGGATGTGATCTTCTTCATTAACCATAATAGAAACTTGCTCACTATTAGAAATCAGTACCCCACCTTGTTTTGATTTTTCAGCCAAGTGGGGACTTATTAGATGCTTTTCAACAAGCACTCGTTTTTCAATAGGTTTTATATCATCCATTTTTAGGAATTCCAAATCTTGATAAGATTTAAATGATTGATGATTAAATTCTTTTTCTATAAATGTTAAAATATTTTCTAAGTTATCTGGCTCAGCAATAATTGGAAACGCAACCTGTTCAAAGTTCCTAGCTAAACGAATCCGACTACTCATAACAATATCACTATCCGGGCCTTCTTCTTTCATCCAAGGACTTATTGCTTCATTCATAAATTGTTGTAAAGACATTAACCTTCACCCTTTCCTGTTTGGTTAATGCTTCTCTCCAATGATTTAATCTGATCACGTATTTGGGCAGCTTGTTCAAACTCTTCTGCTTTTATAAGTTGTTGCAATTTATCTTTTAGTATATGAAGTTCTTTTCTTTGATGAATATCTGTTCCGATTCGCTTTGGGATTTTTCCATCATGCCTTGTATTTCCACTGTGCACTCTTCTAAATATCGGATTTAACCGTTCCGAAAAAGTATGATAACATTCTGCACAACCAAACTTACCTAAATGGGTAAACTCTTGATAGGTCAAACCACATTTTTCACACTTCAGACCTTGATCTGTTACAAAACTATTTTTCTTTTGTTCATTCAAAGATACAGAATCAAAGTTGAATAAACCTGAAAGTAAGTCATGTAAAGAATATGCTTCTTCTTCATACGATACATACCCTTTTTCCTTTGCACAGTGCTCGCAAACATGTATTTCCGTCTTATCTCCGTTAATTACTTTTGTAAAGTGTAATGTAGCAGGCCGCTCATGACATTCCTGGCACTCCATACTCTCCCTCCTCAGACAAATCAGTACTTTAAAGTAGTTAACATAGCAGTCATGATTCTACTTCTTATTTCATCACGTACAGGTAAATGGAAGGCAAGTGTATTCCTACTAATGGCACTTACCATTAATTTAGCTTCTCGTTTTGTTATAAGCTCTTCTTCAAGCATTCTTTCCAATATATCTATAGCAGCTTGTTGTGAGACAGTTGGCTGGATCATTTCTATAACCTCATCGATTAACTTGGCTTTATCTTCATTTGTAATTCTAATGATTCTAATATAGCCACCACCACCACGCTTGCTCTCAACAACGTATCCTCGTTCTATTGTAAATCTAGTATTTATTACATAATTAATTTGAGAAGGAACACATTCAAAACGATCTGCTATTTCACTTCGTTTTATTTCAATAGCATTTTTATTATTACTCTGAATTATATTTTTTAGGTATGCTTCAATAACATCAGAAATATTACTCACTTTGCCTTCCTCCTCTCTTACTGACTTTGACTATCTTTGACTATATTCTCATTATACTACTCTCATTTATGGTTGCAAATAAAATGTCATCTATATTCTTGCCTTTTTTAAAAAAATCAAACCTACATTTATTGAATGCAATAAATTATTACCAAAGCCGTTTTATTGTACTTCATTTACATGCTTTACATGCTCTATCTTTGATATATAATCATATAATTTCACTTCATCAATATGAAAGCCGTTATCTAATTCGATAAGTACATTGCGGTCCAGTCCAGCATCTTTTTCAACTTCTAACTTACGTATCTTTGTATCAAATTTGTCTAGCACCTCGAGCAATACCCCTATGTTTAATTGCGGTCCTACTAAGATTTGAAATGACAATTTCCCTCTACCCTTACGAAATCTTTTTTCAAAATTATTAAGAAACACTAGGCTTAATAAGATAACAAGTGTTGTTAGAATTGCTTCGCTATACATCCCGACACCAATAACTAAACCTAGACCAGCTACTGCCCAAATAGATGCTGCTGTTGTTAATCCGCGAATCGTCATTCCATTAACCATTATTGTACCGGCTCCCAAAAAGCCAATCCCGCTTATAACATAGGAAGGTATCCGTGCCGGATCAAACCTAACATTATCATAATTATTTATAAACTCTTCAAATCCATACAACGACAACAACATCATTAAACATGAACCAACACCTACTAATATATGGGTTCTAAATCCAGCAGAATGATTTTTCAACTCTCTTTCAAAACCTATCATCCCGGATAAAATAAGCGCAATAAATATTCTTGTAGCTGCGGTTGTAAATTGTTCATCTAGTAAATATGTATTAATAAAATCCAATAAATCTCTCTCCTCTTTTTTAACTTATAATTATTACCATACTTAAATAGATATTAAAATATGCTAATAATTATAAGTGATTTTTATATTTTAAAAGGTAAAATGTAATTCTAACCTCCCTTTTAAATAAATCTTTACAGTTTTTTAGTTAGTAAATTTATTTATTTTATAATAATCTAAACGTTGTATTGTATCTAAGGTGTAGGGATATAAATTTGTGGGTTCAATGGTAGTTATTTTCCGCGGCTTTATATATAGAAGAAAACCTCTAAGGGTTAACTTAGAGGTTTCTAATTGCTTGGCGGCGTCCTACTCTCGCAGGGGCAAAGCCCCAACTACCATGGGCGCTGGAGAGCTTAACTACTGTGTTCGGCATGGGAACAGGTGTGACCTCTCCGCTATTGCCACCAAACCATATAAAATTAAAGGAATATACCTTCAAAACTAGATAAGAAGTAAACAAGACAAACAAACAGTTAATATTCTAGCTACAGCTTCTAAACAGTCGCTTTCGCTTTATAAATTTAGTTAAGTCCTCGATCTATTAGTATTCGTCAGCTACACGTGTCACCACGCTTCCACCTCGAACCTATCAACCTCATCGTCT
>NZ_JASTZU010000039.1 GCF_030282825.1 Aquibacillus rhizosphaerae | reverse complement strand
TTGATAAGAACGTAAAGTACGCGTTGCAAAGCAAAAGAAGCGACACAAAAATTGATAAGAACGTAAAGTACGCGTCGCAAAGCAAAAGAAGCGACGCAAACTCTGATGAAAAAAGTGTATTAATTACTGTTGAATTAAAAAACAC
Organism: Aquibacillus rhizosphaerae; assembly: GCF_030282825.1. GTDB lineage: Bacteria > Bacillota > Bacilli > Bacillales > Amphibacillaceae > Aquibacillus_C > Aquibacillus_C rhizosphaerae. The sequence continues at coordinate 24,163 of NZ_JASTZU010000039.1, read as the reverse complement.
CGAATCCCCAAAAGGAATCGGTGTTTTAACCATATTAACGAGAATAGAACTCAACGATAAGTGGTTCGTTAATTTCAGCAGGTAACTCAGAACGCTCAGGTAAGCGAGTATAAGTACCTTCTAATTTATCTGCATCAAAAGACACATACTCAGGTACGAAGTTATTTGCTTCAACTGATTCTTTGATGATGTTAAGACTTTGCGATTTCTCACGAACACCAATTACTTGGCTAGGTACAACACGGTAAGATGGGATATCTACTCTTGAACCATCTACTGTAATGTGACCGTGGTTTACTAGTTGACGTGCTTGTCTGCGCGTACGAGCAAGACCTAGACGGTAAACAAGGTTATCTAAACGAGATTCAAGTAAAATCATGAAATTCTCACCATGAATACCTTTAATCTTACCAGCTTGATCAAATAGATTACGGAATTGGCGTTCAGTAATTCCGTACATGAAACGAAGTTTTTGCTTCTCTTGAAGCTGTAAACCATATTCTGAAAGTTTTCTACGTTGATTTGGACCATGTTGTCCAGGTGCGTAAGGGCGTTTGTCTAACTCCTTACCTGTACCAGTTAAAGAAATTCCGAGACGACGAGACTTTTTCCATACAGGACCTGTATAGCGAGCCATTGTACATCTACTCCTTTTATATATAAGATTTGCATAAAAATAAGACAGTGTGTTCCCAAATCGCCAGTCATTATGTTTTCATGTACCATCGCTCCAGCAGCAGAGAGTTACACGATACACCTCAATTTGAGGAACAAAATGAAACAGTCGGAGGTTCACATAGGCTACCTTTTTTACACAAACTCCATTATATGTTTTTTAAATGTATAAGTCAATAGATTAAAAAAAACGGAAAAGTGAAAAAAAAGACTATTCTTATAGGAATGTTCATTTACTTCGTATATAATTGATTATAGTAGAGCATTTAATAATCATGATAGGTGAGGTAGCTATGGAGATTAACGCCAGTTCATGGCAAAAAGAATTACAAGCTATATATTCGGAAAAGTTCATCTATAATACTAATTCTTTTAATGACGATACAATTTCCGAAGTAGCGATGCTGATTAAACAGTTAATAAAAGCTAATTGTACAGCTATTTATTTATATAATAGCTGGAAAGATGACTATGTTTTATCTGCAACATCTACTTGTGAAGCTAACACTCTAAAACCAAGTCTGTTTGAAGATTCAGAAGTTGTCGAGTTCAGCTATGATTACACTGCACAGTGTTTTTCCGTTTATGAAGGTAAAGATTTGTTTGAAGAGCCAACTAAAGACTTGTCATATTTGATGCCACTAAATAGCGGCAAACAACCATTAGGTTTCTTACTCGTAACATTTGAATCATGTATGGCTAATGATGCGATTTACCAACAGTTAGATGGAGTAGCATCTGAAACATTTAAACTACTAAATCGCCTAGGTGATTTTTCACAAACAAAAGAAAAAGCAAATAAATATGAATTGCTGTATCGCGTTACGAGGAAGTTCCATTCATCAATAAATACACATGATGTACTTGTGGAAGTTATTAAAACATTAAGAGATGTTTATCCCCAATTTAATTATAACTTATATCTTTCACAGGATTACCAAAATGATAGCGAGTTACCTATTAAAGAATTAATTTACAACGAGGAATTTGCAAATAAATCTAGTGTACAAGCATTTTTGACCGGTAAGGTTCAAATGGAACATAATACTAATAATACAAAATCACGATTATTTGCACCACTAAAAGGTAAACAAGGCGTATACGGAGTCTTGCAAATAACCGCCCCAAATACATTGTTGTTTCCAAGTAAAGATATTGAATTTATCACATTGCTTGCCATAACTGCAGGTAATGCTTTGGAAAATGCACACTTATATCAACAGTCACAACAATTAATTTCAGATCTACAACTCATCAACGAAACTTCACATATATTAAATTCAAATTTAAGGTTAACTGAGACTACCTTTTTTATGAATAAACAAATAAGGTCATCATTTAATCCAGAAGAAGTAGGTTTTGTTCTTTTTAAGGATAACAACTATCAAGTGCTAGAAGGTAGTTCATCCTATTTTTTATTATCTGAATCATCTTTATTTTTAGAGAAAATCTTTCCAACTTTAAAAATAGAAAAAGAATCCCTTTTTGTAGGTGACTACAATAGTAAATATTCGGATTCTTCATTTAAATACTTGTCTGTAATAGCGATACCAATGGTACAGTCACAACAAGCGATAGGAGCGATTATTGTTCTTCATCCATCTGCTTATTACTTTTCTTTTGAAACTTTCAAGCTAATTAAGTCGCTCGTTCACCATTCGACATTAGCATTTGTTAACTCGATATTAAGGGAGCAGTTAGAGGATTTAGTAATAACGGATTATTTGAGCAAGTTATTTTCGAGAAAGTATTTGGATGAAAAACTTCAGGAACACATTAACACGGATAACCAAGGTTCCTTTCTATTAATTGATATTGATGACTTTAAAAACATTAATGATACATATGGACATGATTTAGGAGATGAATTAATCGTTCAAGTAGCAAATATAATTAAAGATAATATTGATGAGTTAGGTTTTGCTGCGAGGTGGGGGGGAGAAGAGTTAGCTGTTTATCTTCCGAAGTCCACATTAGATGAAGCAATAGAAATTGCTGAAAAGTTAGTAAAACTTGTTGAAAGAGGCACGGAACCATGTGTTACCATCTCCATTGGAGTATCTCATTGGGATGTTAAAAATAGTACCCGAGACAAAGAATTGGCTCATATTCTCTTTGAAAAAGCTGATAAAGCACTTTATAATGCGAAGAGAAACGGAAAGAATTGTGTAGTTCAAGCAAATTAAAAATAAGACCCAGCTGGGTCTTATTTTTAATGAAGTCACTCGTTTACATTATAAACTCTGTTCAAGGATTATAACAAACTTCTCTAAGTAGTATTGATCCATTTCATCAAATCGGTCATTGATAGGACTGTCAATATCTAATACGCCTATCAAATCTCCACCTTGATAAAAAGGTATAACAATTTCTGATTTACTTGCAGCATCACAGGCAATATGTCCAGGAAATTTATGAACATCAGCGATTCGTTGTGTTTTTCCTTCTTGTATAGCTGTGCCACAGACACCTTTACCTTTTTTTATCCTTACACAGGCAGGCAGTCCTTGAAATGGTCCTAATACTAATTCATTGTCTTTCCATAAATAAAAACCGACCCAATTAATTTCTGTTAGGAATTGATTTAATAGGGCTGATGCATTAGATAGGTTTGCAATTAAATCTTTTTCCCCTTCTAATAACGCCTCAAGTTGCTTAAGTAAAAGAGAATAATTTTTCTCTTTTGAATCTTGATATTCTTTTGGTTGAAACAATGAAAACTCCTCCTTGTAATTTAAAAAAATGATATAATCAAATGATTTCGACAAAGAAAACACGATATTTGACGATAGAAAAATGAAGGACTCCATACATCAATGTCGTAAAAAGTAATCTAAGGGAGATGAAACGAATGAAAAAGAATGAAACCAAGCAAAAGGTCATGGATGCTGCATGCCATTTATTTTATGTTAAAGGTTATCACGGAGCATCGGTAAGAGATATCGCGAAAAAAGCAAATGTTAATGTATCCTTAATAAATTACTATTTCACGAGTAAACAAGGCCTCCTAGAATCAGCTGTTGTTTCATATTATGAAGAATATATCAGAGAAATTGAAAAAAACCTTTTAGAAACAGAGCAAATGTTACCGATGGATCGCCTAAAACAATTAATCGAAGTAATTATACATTATAAACAAAACCAACATCAATTTACTTGTTTTATACAAAGAGAGCTAACAATTGATTCTATTTTTGTCAGAGAAATGATGGTAACTTACTTGGCCAAGGAAAATTATATTATTAGCAAGCTATTTAATGCTTCATTGGAAGGGACATCTCATAGTAATATGGATCGTGAATTTTTTCTTTTACAGTTAAAAGGTCTCATAAGTACTCCTTACATGGCTCCAAATGAGTGGAGAAATCAGATTGTATGGGGACAATCATTGGAAATGTTTGTATCAAAATATTCTAAGTCTATCAATAACTGGTTAGATTTTGTAGCAAAAGTGTGAGTTCCGAAAAAAGATTGTTAATAGTCTATAAAACATGCAATGTTTAATTTAGTAGCTCCTTTTCTACCTCGATATAGATATCTTTTCCAGAATAAACCATTCTCATATTACTCAATTCTAAAAAAACTGTCATATTGTTAAAAAATTTGAAAAAATTTAGCAAAAATTATGCTGAACATGGTATCATAATAGTATTAATTATTTATAATATTGATAAATTATATATTTACATAGATTTGTAACGGTAAGGGGGATTAATATGGCTATTGTCATAGGATGTATTCTCGTCGTAATAGCACTTATTATTTTAGGATTAATCTTAAGAAAAAGAGTATATGATGATGTTGATCGTCTTGAAAGCTGGAAAATGAATATAATGAATAGAAATGTTACTTCAGAATTAGCAAAGGTTAAGAGTTTAAACCTATCCGGTGAAACACAGGAGAAGTTTGAAAATTGGAAAGAGCGCTGGGATAAGATTTTAACAAAGGAATTGCCTGACATTGAAGAATATTTATTAGATGCTGAAGAAGCAGCTGATCGTTTTCGAATAACATCTTCCAAAAAGATAATGAAAACAGTTGATCAAACGCTACGTTTAATTGAATCGAATATTGACCAGATGTTTAATGAATTGGAACAATTACTAGACTCAGAGCAGAACAGTAGAAAAGAAGTCGAAGAAATACAACCTATTATAAAAGGTCTTAGGAAAATATTAATTCAACAACGTCATCAATACGGAAAAGCTGAAATCCGATTTGATGTAGAAATTGATGAATTAGAAGGAAAGTTAGAAAAATATTTCAGTTTGACTGATTTAGGTAATTATTTCGAAGCACAGCAATTGGTTCATGAACTTAAAGATAATCTGATGGATCTAGAGAGCAAAATAAAGGAATTTCCTGTTATCTACAAGAAGTGTAAGAAAGAAATTCCCGCGCAAATCGATGATTTATTAACAGGAATAAAAAGCATGAAAGAAGACGGCTACAGGATTGAACATCTTGGGTTTGAAAAAGAACTTCATACGTTCCAAGAGCGACTTCTTGATTGCATTATTCAACTAGAAAATGGCAACGTAACTGATATATTTGATATCATTGAACCAATTGAAGAAAGAATTGGAGAAATGTATCAACTGCTTGAAAAAGAAGCTGTCGCAAAAAGTTATGTTCAAAAACAAATGCCAAGTTATCGTAATTTGGTCGAAGAGGTTTCAAAGGATTTTTCTAATACAAAGGATGAAGTAGAACTTTTACAGGATTCATACTACTTAGAACAAACAGATATGGAATTGCATATGAACCTGGAAAAATGGATAACCCAACTACAAAAGCAGTTTGAACAACTTGAGCGTAATATTGAAGAAGAAAAAATTACAAACATAGAAATTAGAGAGCAAGTCGAATCAGGCTACAAGGAATTGTTAGAATTACAAGAATCACATGATGATTTTAAAGAGCAGGTCAGGGCTTTAAGAAAAGATGAAATTGAAGCAAAAGAACAAGTACTTGAGATGCGCAAATTATTATATAATACAAACCGTAAATTACAAAAGAGTAATATTCCAGGAGTGCCAGCATTTATCTGGGAATTGTTAAATGAAGCATCAGAAAAAAGTGAAACCGTTGTGAATAATCTAGAGAAAATACCACTTGATATGGGGAAAGTTCAGCATTCTATAATAGAAGCTGATAAAGCTGTACAAGCGATGGTTGAACAAACAGAACTATTACTAGATCAAGCTCAGTTAGTGGAAACAGTAATTCAATATGCCAATAGATATAGAAGTAAATATGCAGTACTAGCTGCAAAATTACACGAAGCTGAAACGATGTTTAGAAATTTTCAGTATGAAAATGCATTAGAAGAAGCTGCGAGTGCTTTAGAACAAGTGGAACCAGGTGCATTAAAACGTCTAGAAGATTACACCAAGATACCTAGTTAGGATTTGATGAAAATGAAGAAATGGCTAATAATCGCTTTAGGTGGAACATCTATTCTTATTTGGTTAGCCGTAATATGGGTGTTTTTAGCACAAGAGGATAAACTATACTCTGAAAGCCACTCTATCAACCAAATTAGTATAGAACTAAAACCAGAGTATGAATATGTTAGATTCAATGAACAAACTATAGTTTCTTCTGAGTCTGTGGGTAGTTCCAAACAAACAAGTACTGAACCTGAACACAATCAAGAAAGTAATGAAGTTATAGAATCACAACAAGCACTTAATGAGTTAGTTAATCAAAGTGAAGTATCCATTGATGACTTACTATCTGCCCTTGATATTCAATTCGAGAATTAACATAGTAACGATAAAAGGAATCCTTTGTTATAATTACATAGCAAAGGATTTTTATTTTTTGATAGGCTCTTTTTGGTAAACATGATGTCTTTACAGCAGTCAAACTTGATAGAAAGTTTGCACTAACTTTAGTGTGATTTTCTTCTCTTTACAAAATGAGTATTGGTCTAGCGCTGTGAAAAAACACTGGCTTTCCGTGGGGAACGCTTCAGACTATATATACGCTTTAAATAATGTATGATCTATGTTAATATATTGCAATGCAAATCGTTAAGTGAGGGGACTTCCAATGATTTATCTAGATAATAGTGCTACAACAAGACCATATTCGGAAGTTATAGATACCTTTAAACAAGTTTCAGAAAAGTTCTATGGTAATCCATCATCCATACACCGTTTTGGTAATGAGGCTGAGCGGTTGTTGATAAAGGCTAAACAGCAGGCTTCAAATCTCTTAGAAGTTTCTGAAAACGAAATTGTTTTCACTTCTGGTGGGACAGAAGGAAACAATACAGCAATTAAAGGGATAGCTTTCGCCCATCAAAATAGAGGGAAACACATTATAACTTCACAAATAGAGCATCCTTCTGTGCTTGAAACTTGTAAAGCTTTAGAAAATATAGGGTATATTGTTACCTATCTACCCGTTAATTCCCATGGTGTTGTATCTGTAGAGGATGTTGAAGCGGCTATTACTAAGGAAACGATATTGATTAGCATCATGCACGTAAATAATGAACTAGGAAGTATCCAACCAATCGAAGCAATTGGTAGTATTGCAAAAAAACACCCTAAACTATTCTTTCATGTCGATCATGTACAGGGGTTTGGTAAAATTCCATTGAAATTGCAAGATAGTGGAATAGATATGTGTACTGTATCAGGACATAAAATCAATGGTTTAAAAGGGACTGGATTGTTATATATTAAAAAGAAGACTAAGCTCTTTCCGCTTTTACATGGTGGCAATCAAGAGATAGGATATAGATCAGGAACTGAAAATTTAGCTGGCATTGTCTCGTTAGTAAAAGCGATTAGACTGAACCTCGAGAAACAGAATTCTGATTGTGAAAAGTTAATTCAATTAAATAAAGAATTGCGTAAATGCTTAGAAACTATAAAAGGTATCGTTATAAATACACCAACTAATGGTGCGCACCATATTTTGAACTTTTCAATTCCTGGTTATAAACCAGAGGTTATCATTCATGCTTTAGGAGAAAAAGGTATATATATTTCAACAAAATCTGCTTGTTCCTCTAAACAACCAGATAAGAGTACAATCCTAGCAGCTTGTGGTTTATCAGATGAGGTTAGCAAATCTGCTTTGAGAGTTAGTTTATCTTTTGAAAATAATTTAGATGACATTGATAAATTTTGTACATCTTTAGATACAGTTATAAAACAATTAAGCGAAGTGATGGGGTAGATAAGATGGATTATGATCATATTATTGTGCGCTATGGTGAACTAGCACTGAAAGGTCGAAATAGAAAAATATTTACGAACAAATTACATGAGAATGTGGCGAGAAAATTAAAAGATCATGCAAAAATAAAAATAAAGAAAACAAGAGATCGCATGTATATCATTTTGAATGGGGAAGATCCGAATCCTATTATTGATAAGTGTAAAGTGATATTTGGTATCCAAAGCTTAAGTGTAGCAATAAAAGTGGAAAATGATCCCGATAAAATTAAAGAATCCGCCCTATTTGCATTAAGAGAAGCGGAGAAGGTTAAAACATTTAAAATAACTGCTAAAAGAGTGGATAAGAACTTTCCGATTGGATCGCAGGAGTTTAATCATGTGGTTGGTGGTTATATACTATCAAGTACAACTGGGTACACTGTGGATGTGCATAACCCCGATATCGAATTGCACATCGAGATAAGGAATGAAGCAACTTATATAACCTCTAAACGGATCCTTGGAGCTGGAGGACTACCTGTTGGCTCTTCTGGTAAAACTTTGTTGTTGTTGTCAGGAGGAATAGATAGTCCTGTTGCAGGTTATTTAGCAATGAAACGAGGAGTGCAAATAGAAGCGATTCACTTCCATTCACCACCTTATACAAGCGATCGAGCAAAGCAAAAAGTGTTTGACTTAGCTGAAAAATTAACAAATTACGGGGATAAGATAAAAATTCACGTAGTGCCATTTACTAAATTACAACAGAAAATACACCGTGACATTCCTTACGGATATTCCATGACGGTTATGCGTCGTATGATGATGAAAATTAGTGAGCAAATAGCCCGAAATGAGGGGATACTTTCATTAACGACCGGTGAAAGCCTTGGTCAAGTTGCAAGTCAAACAATGGAAAGTATGCATGCTATAAATGAAGTCACAAATTATCCAATAATTAGACCCTTAATTACGATGGATAAGACTGAAATCATGCACATCTCCGAGAATATTAATGCTTATGAGATTTCTATAAGACCTTATGAAGACTGTTGTACAGTGTTTGTACCAGCATCACCTAAGACAAAACCTAAAACTGATAAAGTTGTTTATTTTGAAAGTAATTATGATTATCAAGAAGAAATAGAGGAAGCAATTAAAAATAAAGAAACTGTTGAGATTACACAAGAGAACAACATGGAGAATGAATTCATAGACCTATTATAATTTTGGTTATATATGAAACAAGTACCAAGTAATTTAATGAATGATTCAACCTCTTCCTGCACATTCTAGAAATGTAGCAAAGAGGAGGTGAAGTAAATCATGGCAAATAACAATAGTTCAAACCAATTACTAGTACCTGGTGTAGATCAAGCACTTGATCAAATGAAGTACGAAATCGCACAAGAATTTGGTGTAAACCTTGGTGCTGATACAACTTCTCGTGCCAACGGATCTGTTGGTGGTGAAATCACTAAGCGTCTTGTTCAAATGGCTGAGCAACAAATGGGTGGACAACAACCTAAATAATTATATATTTTGGCATAAAAAGGGTAGTGCCTTGCACTACCCTTTTCTTTTTTTTATTGTTTTGGTATCTTATTGTAAACAAGTGAAATATAAATGAAGGGGAATTAACATGGGAGTTTTATGGTATGGTGGCAACATTTATACAATGAAGTCAATAGGAAATACTGTTGACTCTGTTTTTATAGAGGACGGTATTATCGTTGATACGGGCGATTATCACATATTAAAACAGAACTATGGAAATAAAATTTCGGAAATAAAAAACTTAAATGGGAAAACAATGTTCCCAGGTTTTGTAGATAGTCATTTACATATAATTGGTCACGGTGAAAAAATAGCTCATTTAGATTTATCGCTGATGACTTCTCCTGAACAAGTTGCGGAAGCCTTAAGGAGTCGTGTTGACAATTTACATGAAGGTGAATGGTTAATTGGAGAAGGCTGGAATGAGAATCAGTGGGAAGACCCTAGAATATTACATAAAGATGAATTGGATTCCATATGTCCAAATAACCCAATGCTATTAACACGTGTATGTAGACATGCTATTTTAGCAAACACACATGCAATGGAAAAAGCAGGTGTTAATGATCGAACAAAGGATCCTCAGGGTGGTAAAATTGTTCGTAATGAGGAAGGGCAAGCGACTGGTTATTTTCTTGATACTGCGCAAGAAATAATAAAAAAGGTTGTTCCTGACATTTCTATCGATAAGTTAACAAAATTAGTAGGAACCTCAATTGATGAGCTATTAGAATTAGGTTTAGTTGGAGGACATAGTGAAGACCTTGCCTATTATGGTGGTTTTAATAAGACGTTAGCTGCTTTTTATAATGCTATTAATAAAGAAAATAGACGATTCAGAGCACATCTTCTTGTTCATCACGAGGTTGTTGATGATATGATTGCAAGCGAGATTAGTTTTAGCGAACAAAATGAGTATATAGAGTTGGGTGCAATGAAAATATTTTCTGACGGTGCCCTTGGCGGGAGAACTGCCTGGTTGTCGGAACCATATGAAGATGACCGAGATAACTACGGTATCCCAATCCATAGTATAGAGGTTTTAGAGGATTTAGTGAAAAAGGCAAGACTACACGGTTTACCTATTGCTGTTCATGCTATTGGTGACCAAGCCGCTTGGACAGTTGCTAAATTGATTCAGAAGTATCCTTTAAATAACGGACGTCGTGATCGGATTATCCATGCACAAGTGATGAATAAACAATTATTAGAGTTGCTTAAAAGTATCGATGTAGTATTGGATATTCAGCCAACTTTTGTTGCATCCGATTTCCCTTGGATTATCGACCGATTAGGAGAAAAACGCGTCCAAGATGCGTATCCTTGGAAAACTTATTTACAACATGGTATCCCATGCGCAGCTGGATCAGATGCACCAATAGAAGATGTTAATCCTTTGCATGGTATTGAAGCAGCTGTGTTGCGTAGATCTAATATTGATGGAAATATTTATAATGAAAAGCAACAACTTAGTGTATATGAGGCAATTTCCTTATACACGAAAGGCAGTGCCTATGTTATTGGACGCGAACATAACAGAGGTCAGATAGACAAAGGCTTTCTCGCAGATTTCACTATTTTGGATGTGGATTTATTTCAAATACCACCAGAAAAGATAAGAACTGCAAAAGTAGAAATGACTGTAGTAGATGGAGAAATAGCTTATAACAGAGAATAGTCTAATTGTTGTTTTTATGAACGTAATCTAAAGCACCCCAAAAGTTAATTTCCTTTCTAACTTTTGGGGTGCTTTTTTTCAACAATCAGTTATATTATTATGGTACTTAACTTTAAGCAAGCTAAGTATCTCTAATCAGAATGGGTCATGCCTATCTATTACAGAGTATCAGATCATTTTATAAAAATGTTCTTTTTACTCGATCCCAATAGGAGTTATTTTTCATTTTGACTGTTTTAATTTTTTTATCACTTAATGTTACTGTTAAGTCTTTAATATTTCTTATTGAGTATGCTTCGTTATCTAGGCCTATAATCGGGTAATCATTACCATCCTGAATAACTTCTAATCTTAGTGTACGTTCTTTGTCGAGTATAAACGATGAACCTAGTGTTCGATATCGATTATTATTTAATGAAGCTAACTCAGTTACTTGAAAACAAGGGGTTTTAGGATCAATTACAGCACCGTGTGTCGATTTATTATAACCAGTACTACCAGTCGGTGTTGCAACTATTAATCCGTCACCTCTAAAGCGTTCAAAGAAATTATCATCAATAAATACATCTATAACAATCGTTTTAATTATAGCGGAACGTATTGCAGCCTCATTTAAACAATGAAATTTGGTTTCTCCGTTAATGAGCACATCAATTATAGGAAATCTGCGTACTTCAAGTTCTTCATTCATCATAGAGTTAACCATTTCGTCGTAACGATCTAAATTAAAGTCACAGTAAAGCCCTGCTTCATTCGAGCGTGCAATTCCTATATATAAGCAATCTTGACGGAAACCTGTATGTCTTACTGCCTGTAAGAAAGCACCATCTCCGCCAACACTTACAATAATGTTGGCTTCTTGAAATTTTTCAACAATTGTAAAACCATTTTTCTTTGCTAGATCAAATAAAGGTACTAATTTCTTCTCTAGTTCTTCATCTTTAGGGTAGTAAAAGTATAGATTTCTACGATTATCCAATTATAGTTCCTCCTGTCTACTAATAGCTGCAAATTCAATTCTAATGGTATCATTATTTTGTTAAGATTCCCAGTTGAAAGAAATTATTGAAAAAATGTTTATTATTCTAATTAAATGAAAATAATGGATTATTATGGGGGTGTGGGTAATGATATGGCTATTTATCATAGTAATCGTTATTCTATTGTTTATTTTAATCTTATTAACAAAGATTCATACAGATATCCATTATAAATATCAGTTAAATGTAATTAATACAATAAACATAAAAGTTAAAATTATTGGGATAACTATAATGAGTAAAGAGATTCCTTTATTAGAAATAGATGAGTTCCAAGATGACACCAACCATAATGAAACGAATGATACTACTTCTGATGATTTTATAACTACACTCCATAAATATAAATATATTATAAGAAGAACAATTGAATCGAAACCGATTTTATTAAAACATCTTTCGAAAGTGAATATACACCAGATTGAATGGAGAACTTCATTTGGAACTGGTGATGCAAGTGTAACCGGGTTACTTTCAGGTGTTGTGTGGGCGGTTAAAGGATATATTATAGGGTTGATAGTGAATTGTATGAATGTACGCACAAGTCCTAAAATAATGGTAACCCCATTGTTTCAACAGAAACAATCTTACACAGAATTAAAATGTATTGCTTCAATAAGATTAGGGCAAGCTATTTATGCAATCATTCAATTGGCTAGACATTTTAGAAGCGATTTCTCTAGTTTGACAAATGAGACCGCATAATAGTAAGGAGGATATCTATGAGTGAACAGCATCCCATCGAAGGTTTAATGACAACCGCAATGGAAAATCTAAAAGATATGGTAGATGTAAATACGATAATTGGTGAGCCAATTGAGTCTCCTGATGGTAGTGTAATTATTACTGTTTCTAAGGTAGGCTTTGGTTTTGCTGCCGGAGGAAGTGAATTTTACGGTGGGCAAAGTGGTGGAGGAGATAAACAATCTCAAAAAGATGATCAATCTCAACAGTTACCGTTTGGTGGAGGTAGCGGTGGTGGGGTTTCAATCACACCAACAGCATTTTTAATTGTAAACGATAAAGGTGTACAAATGATTCATCTTGATGAAAATACACACTTATATGAGAAGATGATTGATCTAGCTCCACAAGCTATTGAAAAAATACAAGAAATTTTAAAGAATGGAAAAAAACAAGAAGATGACAGTGATGCCTCAAAAGAAAAATAAACATTGTATTAGACAATACATAAAACTGCCTTCATAATATGATAAGGCAGTTTTTCTTTATTAAATCGATTTTTAGACTAAATAAATATAAAGTCTGCACTAAGTATTCTTAACTTTTCTACAATACTGTACAGTGTTAAATCGACGCTACGGAAAAATACTCGCTTTCCATGGGGAACGCTTCAGTCTCCTCATGAGCAAATGTTTTAGGGTAGCGCGAGTAATCGCAGTCCCAAAAAACGCTTCCTTGAAAAAGAACAACCCTTTTTCTGCGTGTGATGTTATTTCACTGGAGCTTTCCGTACACTGTGGGGCCTTCGGACTGTTCCTTTCCCATAGGACATTGAAATGACATCCTTGAATTTACCCCACACAAAGAAAATGACTCTTTATTTTCGAGGAGTCTCGCATTTTGCCTTCGCTAAGTAAGTTTTATTAAATCATGAGAGTGGTTCAAATGTATAGTTCTTTAGCCTAGTATAGATAAGTACTTTTTATAACGTCATTAAATCAAACCACAACTACTCACATTAGATTGTTGACTGCCCGTAGTGGAAATCAACATAGCGGTTAGTTAGTGCAATCTTTATATCAACTTCGAACTAAATAATCAATAATAAAATTATGAAATAGCGCCTTTTAATAGTTAATGAAACAACCGGCATGAAATAGCCGGTTTTTATATGGGAAGTAATGGTATAATCGCTATCGAATACATAAGGCTCTAAAAAACTAATAAAAACAAAGGTATGAATGGAGGAACAATCTTGGAACAAACTAATATTGAAAATACATTTAAAACTCTAGATGAAATGGCTGAATTAATTGAGCAACGTCTGGAACTCCCTTATATTGATAGCTTGACAAAAGGATTAGAGTTTCTATTTACGGGAGAGATATTAGAAAATAATAATAACTTGTTAATTCAATCACTGGAGAAAAAATCGAAAGCGATACAGTTAGAAAGCTTAGAGCAGGAAGAAATAAGAAAGGCAATCCAATTAACTGTCTTAAAGGGGATGCAAGGAGCGACACAGCAACAACACTTAATCACACCGGATACGGTATCGATGTTTATTGGTTATATTGTCCAAAAACTGATCAAACCAGAAAAAACAATTCGTTTATTTGACCCTGCTTGTGGATCAGCCAACCTTTTGACGGCAGTGTTAAATCAACTTACACAAAAAGTGGATTCTTACGGAAGTGATGTAGATCCAACTTTAATTCAATTAGCTTTAATGAATGCAAATTTACAAAAAACAGAAGTGGAATTTTTTCATCAGGATAGTTTAAGTCCTTTTCTTTTAGAACCAGTTGACCTTGTAATTTCTGACCTGCCAGTAGGTTATTATCCTAATGATGTTCAGGCCGATCAGTTTGAGTTAAAAGCTGATGAAGGATATTCTTATTCTCACCACCTTTTTATTGAACAAAGCATCAATTATACAAAGGAATCTGGATTTTTGATTTTTGTAGTTCCAAACTTTTTATTTGAAAGTGATCAGGCCGATAAGTTATACGGCTATTTGCACAAACACGCACATATTGTTGGATTAATTCAGTTACCTGAAAGTATTTTTAAATCAGAGTCAAGTGCTAAAAGCATTTTACTATTGCAGAAAAAAGGACCTGGAACACAAGCACCAAAACAGACTTTGTTAGCCAAACTTCCTTCCTTTAAAGATGCTCCCGCCATGAACAACATATTGGCTAAAATAAATAATTGGTTTAAAGAAGAAGGTATTTGAAAAGTGAGAAAATAACAAATTTGTGACGCAAGCGTTCTCATTAAGCTTTGGTATTGCAAACTTATTATACGGATGGTTAGAATGGAGTAGGACTTATCTCAAACCTACTATGAAAGGGTTGAAAAACTTTGAGTAATATATTAGCAATTAATGCCGGTAGTTCTTCATTAAAGTTTCAATTAATCGAAATGCCGGAAGAAAAAGTGTTAGCAAAAGGAATAGTTGAAAGGATTGGTATCGCTGATTCCATTTTTACTATCGAAGTAAATGAAAACAAAGATGAAACGGTTAAAGACATTCCTGATCATGAAGAAGCAGTAAAAATGTTACTAAGTAAATTAACTGAATCAGGTGTTATTAAATCGTTAAATGAAATTGATGGTATTGGCCATAGAGTAGTTCATGGTGGTGAACGTTTTAGTGACTCTGTTCGAATTACTGATGAAGTGATACAAGAGATAGAAGACGTATCAGATTTAGCACCACTACACAATCCTGCAAACTTAACAGGTATTCGTGCTTTTAAAGATATTTTACCTGAAGTGCCATCTGTAGCAGTCTTTGATACAGCTTTTCACCAAACAATGCCTGAACAATCATATTTATATAGCTTACCATATGAATATTACGAAAAGTATGGTATTAGAAAGTATGGTTTTCACGGTACTTCTCATAAATATGTTTCAGAACGTGCTTCAGAACTTATGGGTTTACCATTAAATCAATTAAGACTTTTGTCCTGTCACCTTGGAAATGGCGCAAGTATTGCGGCTATTGAAAATGGAGAATCAATAGATACATCGATGGGATTCACACCACTTGCTGGTGTTACGATGGGTACGCGTTCAGGGAATATCGATCCTGCTTTGATTCCTTATATCATGGATAAAACTGGAAAGACCGCTAGTGAAGTTATGAATGTGTTAAATAAAGAAAGTGGAATGTTAGCATTATCTGGTTTTTCTAGTGATTTAAGAGATATAGAAGAAAAGGCAAATAATGGTGACCATCGAGCTGAACTAGCACTAGAAGTGTTTGCAGAGAGAATTCATAAGTATATTGGCTCTTATGCTGCTAGAATGCACGGTGTAGATGCAATTATCTTCACAGCAGGTGTTGGTGAAAATAGTACAACCATTAGAGAGAGAGTATTAAAAGGGCTAGAATTTATGGGTGTATATTGGGATCCTTCTTTAAACAACATTAGAGGTAAAGAAACCTTTGTAAACTATCCACATTCACCGGTTAAAGTTATTATTATACCTACAAATGAAGAGGTAATGATTGCACGGGATACAATTAGACTTACTCAAGCAGAGTATAGCAAATAAATTAATCACACTCTGTACGATTTAAATAACCTAAACAATTTCAGGAGAAAAAGAGCTAACTTTCAAAACACTTAGCTCTTTTACTCTTGTATCTATTTATCATCTCCTCGAACAACTAATACATCACAACTTGCATATCGAGTTATACTTTCTGAAACGCTTCCAATTAGAAACCTCTCAACAGCATTTAAACCAGTTGCACCACATATGATTAAATCTGCACCATATTCTTTAGCAACATCTTTTGGAATCTTTATTTTTGGGGAGCCATATTCGATAATAATTTCGACATTATTCAGTCCAGCTTCAGTAGCTTTTTCACTATAACCTTCAAGTAATTGATTTGCATATCCTTCCGAACGGTCTGCAAGTGTTTGATCATAAGCTTCTGCAGTAGAAAAAGTTCTAGTATCAACCACATGTGCTAGTAGCATGTTTGCATTATTACGTTTTGCTATATTTACTGCTTTTTCAAATGCTCTTTCTGAAGCTTTTGATCCATCAACTGCAACAACAATGTGTTTATATTCGAATTCCACGGTCTCACTCTCCCTTCATTTTATACTTATATTATAACATGAAGGAAACGAAAAAATTGGCAAAATATACGTAGGAGAAAATTACAATGTATGTACATACTAAAAGTGGAGGTGATAGCATGAAAAGTAAAACTTATCTTGAACCAAGTGTTGCAAATGAAGGCGAACAAATTGTGAGTCAACAGATATTAGATAGCTATCATAGTGGAGTTATTGACCATGATGAAGAAGTACTACTTAAAAGAAAAGAGCATTAATTTAATGAAGCTTAAAAAGACTAATAAACGTTGTGTTTATTAGTCTTTTTAATAGAATTAATTTATGTATTACTGTACCATTACTTATTAGTAAGATTTAATTATTATAAGATACAGCGGAGTATAATTAAAAAACTAGATCTATTGTACACATTGAATAATCAAGGATGTTAGTAATTACAAAAATTTATAAATTATTATAATTTTAAGATATTATATGTAGGAGGTTAGAAGATGGGACACGCCGTTATTACAGCTGGTACAAAAGGATTAGGAAGAAAAGTGACAGAGGCTTTTATAAATGAGGGACACCAAGTTACGATTACATATCATAAAGATGATAAACGTGCCAATGAGTTAATTGAAGAATATCCAAATAATGTCTTGCAAGTAATCCAAGTGGATGTTACGAAAAAACAAGACTTAGAAAAGTTAGTGGCCCAGGCTGTTGATCAGTTTGGAACAATTGATTACCTCATTAACAATGCAGGTCCCTTTATTTTCCAAAGAAAAAAATTAATGGATTATACGGATGATGAATGGGAATCATTAATAAGAGGGAATTTGGATGCTGTCTTCTATCTTTTAAAGCTAACTATACCAAGAATGAGAGAGCAAAAGTTTGGAAGGATAATTAATTATGGCTTTCAAGGTGCTAATACAGCTGCAGGCTGGTTAAACCGCTCAGCGTTCGCAGCAGCAAAGGTAGGTTTAGTTTCATTAACAAAGACTATTGCATTTGAGGAAGCAGAGAATGGTATTACATCAAATATGATTTGTCCGGGTGATATTCCTGGAGAAATGAAGGAACTTTCCATCGTATCTAGTCGAGAAATATTTGACGCTAATACACCGATAGGACGCTCAGGTACTGGAGAAGATATCGCACGAGCCATTTTATTCCTTTGTGAAACTAATTCAGATATGATTACAGGTTCTATTTTAGATATAACAGGTGGACTAGACGTGATTCATCGCCATCGTTAAGAAGTCATTGTTCATTTATAATCTTTCACTTAAAATATAAAGAGATAAGGGAGGTACATAAAAGTGAGAATTGGCATACCTAAAGAGATAAAAAATAATGAAAATCGCGTGGCGATAACACCTGCTGGAGTTATGACACTTAGCCAAGCTGGTCACACAGTTTATGTTGAATCCATGGCAGGACTAGAATCTAGTTTCACAAATGAGCAATATGAAGAAGCTGGTGCGTTAATTGTTCAAACAGCTACTGAGGCTTGGAATCAAGATATGGTAATGAAAGTAAAAGAACCTCTTCCTGAAGAATATACCTATTTCCATGAAGACCTAATTTTGTTTACTTATTTACACTTAGCTCCAGAGCCTGAATTAACAAAAGCATTAATTAAGAGCAAAGTCGTCGCTATTGCTTATGAAACAGTTCAATTATCAAATAATTCTTTACCTTTACTTACACCAATGAGTGAGGTTGCGGGTCGTATGGCGTCACAAATTGGTGCGCAATTTCTGGAAAAACCTAAAGGTGGTAGAGGAATCTTATTATCGGCCATCCCTGGAGTGAATAGAGGTAAAGTTACGATAATTGGTGGAGGGGTTGTAGGGACAAATGCAGCTAAAATTGCTATTGGTCTCGGTGCAAACGTCACAATCATAGACCTGAATCCAGAAAGATTACGGGAACTAGATGATATTTTTGGTTCATCTATTAATACATTAATGTCTAACCCACTTAATATAGCAAGAGAATTAAGGGAATCTGATCTTGTTATAGGAGCGGTTCTTATTCCTGGAGCTAAAGCACCTAAATTAGTATCAGAAGAAGTGGTTAAAACTATGCCTGAAGGTTCTGTTATTGTTGATGTTGCTATCGATCAAGGGGGAATATTTGAAACTACTGATCGAATAACAACACATGATAATCCAACATATAGTAAACATGGCGTACTCCACTACGCTGTTGCTAACATGCCGGGTGCTGTACCGAGGACATCTACTATTGGATTGACAAATGTAACCATACCATATGCGGTCCAGATAGCTAATAAAGGGTATAAACAAGCTTGTATGGATGACGAGGCATTATTAAAGGGAATAAATACCCTTAATGGTTATGTAACATATAAAGCAGTAGCTGAAGCGCATAATCTTGATTATAGGAATGTGAACGATTTATTGATTAATTAAATTTACCATTTACAATATTGGAAGACCGTTTGGCAATATAGCTAAACGGTCTTCATTATTTGCCGGGGCTATTTTTAAAAAGAATTGTTGTTGGCACTGAAAATTCATAAAAGAGTTATTCATGTAATTATTACGCTAGTAATGTGCTATTTCAACTCTTACTATTGCTGTCACTAATAACAATGAGTTATCCAATTATTTGTAGTTTTTTTGGATAGGTAGTTAATATTTCAGGACCTTGATTTGTCATGTAGATATCATCCTCAATTCTAACACCGCCTAAATTCGGTATGTATACACCTGGTTCTAATGTAAAACTCATTCCTTCTTTTAATAATAATGTATTATTTGATGTTAAAGAAGGAAACTCATGTACATCAATACCGATTCCATGACCAATTCGATGTGTAAAAAAATCGCCATAGCCTTCATTTATTATGTGTTCCCTTGCAATTGTATCTAAATCTCCGATAGGCGTATTTATTTTTGCTGTTTCAATTGCTTTCATTTGTGCAGCTAAAACGGTTTGATAAATATTATTTTGTTCAGGAGTTATACTTTGAAAAGCAACGGTGCGTGTAATATCTGAACAATATCCTTCAAAAACTACCCCGAGGTCAAATAATATTAAATCACCATATTTTATCTTATCAAGACTCGGACTCCCGTGAGGTGAAGCAGTTTTATTGCCAGCTAGAACCATTGTGGAAAATGACATTTCTCTTATTCCTTGTTTTTTTAGTGCATATTCGATATCGGCAACTACTTCTAATTCACTTTTTCCTTCTTGAATAGAATCAATCCCAATCTTCACACCATAATCTGCTAAGCAAGCTGCTTGCTTTAGCAACTTATATTCTTGTTTGTCCTTAATGACCCTTAAACTAGACAACAAATTAGTGGCATCTTGAGTGGTGGTTTTAGGTAAGATGGTTTGCAATAATTCTTGTCGGTCAACTGTCATGTGATTTTTTTCAATCGCCATTGATTCTGGAAGGGAATATAGTGCTAGTAAATACTTTTTAAATAACTCCCATGGATTTTCTTGATCATTATATGAGATAATATCTTGAGTCCAACCTGATTGTATAGCATTTGCTTTTTCCATTTCTGGCAATATGATTAAAGCACGTCCAGTTTGATCTAGATAGATGGCTACTAAACGTTCGTGAGGATCTGTATAGTAATTACTAATATAATAAACATTTGCTTGTGAGGTAATAAAAATAGATTCTACGCCTCTTTCCTTCATTGCAAATGTTAACTTACTTATTCGTTCCATAATCTTCCCCCTTTTTAAATAGTTTTTTAGTGAAAATTAAAGTTTATTGATAAGTATAGATTTTTTCTATTTTCACTTATATTTGTTATGATAAATAGGTAACATTAAAAAATCAAAATTTTTTTTAAAAAAGTGAAACGTTTAATTAAGTTAATCGTAATTATATTACAAGGAATATTTAAGAAGAGGTGAACCTGTGGGATTATTTTCTAAACTATTTCCGAAAAAGGATACTACGCCAGAAACAAAAGAACGAACTCCCCTCTCCATTGAAGTTGGTGATATTATTGTCTATGATTTGACTGATTATGAAGTGGTTGGGAAGATTACTTATCGACAAGGGTCTTATGAATGGATAAGTTATCAACTTTTAGAAGGTAATAATGTTATTTGGTTAGCTGTTGAAATGGATGATGAGTTAGAGTTAGGGATATATAAAACAATTAATTTACCTATCTCTACTTCTTTTCCAAAACAATTGACCTATGAAAGTAAGACGTATTATCTAGATGAGGAAGGTGAGGCAAGAGTTGTAGGAGAAGGCAGAAGTAAAAATATAAATGGAAGAACGTTGGAATATGCAGAGTATTGTGATGATGAAGAAGAAGGTTTTATCAGTTTAGAACATTGGGGTAGTGAAATAGAAGCAAGTTTTGGTTATCCCATTGATGCATATGAATTAAAAATTATTGCAGGATCTAATTAATTAAAGGAGGAAATAAATTATGTTTAAATTTTTTAATAGAGTAAAGACCGTTGTGAGCTCAGAGTTAAATTCTATGTTAGATAAAGCGGAAGATCCGGTGAAAATGCTTGATCAATTTATGAGAGATATGGCATCTGATATAAGGGAAGTTGAAGGCTCAGTGGCAAAACAAATCGCTAACGAGAAAATGTTGAAACGTAAATTTGATGATGCACAAGCACTGGTTGATAAAAGACAGGCGCAAGCAGAGAAAGCAATTGAATCTGGTAATGAGGATTTAGCACGTCGCGCTTTGGAAGATAAAAAGGACCAAGAACAACAAGCTACTTCATTAAAAGAATCGTGGGAAAGAGCAAAACGTGATTCGGACCAGTTAAGACAAAAATTAGATGAAATGAAAAAAGAATATCAAAGTATGAAATTAAAACAGGATTCTTTAAAAGCAAGAGCAGAATCTGCAAAAACTAGAACAAAAATGAATCGAACTATGTCATCTATTGGTAATGATGAATCCAGACAAGGTTTTGAGCGTATGGAAGAAAAGGTTTATAAATTCGAAGCAGAAGCAGATACAAGTGAAGATTTATCAGAAGCTAGTCGGACATTAGATGATGAATTTGAAGATTTAGAGAAAGATGGCGTTGATGATGAACTCGCTGCATTAAAGAAAAAAATGGGTAAAGAGTAATAAGTTATCACTCCCCCTGAATTAGTATTAAGCTTATAAAAGTAAACCCTTGTTAACCGTTTAGGGATACAAGGGTTTATTATGTGTAAGTGTTATAACTTGAAATAGAAAGGAGGACATAGGTCGAATGAAAAATTCTATAGTCCAAGTGTTATTTGGGGTATTAATACTTATTGGCTTAACTGCTTGTGGTTCATCACAGTTTTCTGGGTTGGGTACCAATGAACAACCCGATGTTTCTGTTGATAATATACCTGATGAACCATCAAAGCAAGAGTTGATAAGTCAAATTGAAGCTTCTGACTCAAACTCTATTGAACCAATCATTGCAAACAACTTTTACCTACTAGATACCGTTTCAGGCGATAATGAAAGTGCCAATGTGTATGCTACTAAGCAATTTGAAATGGAAGAGTTAGTATCAGTAATATCGGATTCACTAACGCCGGACGAAAAAAGTGAAGTGAAGGATAACCAGCAAATCTTAATTTATCCAAATCATTTTGTTACGTTTAAACTAAGTGAAGAGGATAGTAGTACGATATTAATGGAAGTCGCTAATGATAATTTTGTTAGAAATAATTATTCACCGAACTATTTAAATAGCTTTTTTACATTTGCTCTAATAAATAGAATGCTATCCGCTGATAACTGGGCTCAAAATAGAAGGAATCAGTGTTCAAACGGTGCATGTTATGGTGGTTATTCTACAAACAGATCTCAAAACCAAGGTGGTGTCACTTCAAATCGAGGAATGTCAACCGTACGTGGTGGAGGTCCAAGTGCAGGAAAATAATATTTAGGAGGTTGATTTAATATGAACGCTTTTATTTCTACATTTATTTACTTTGTTATTGCAATTGTTGTTGTTTTAATAGGATTAGTAATTTTTGAATTCATCACAAACAAATATAAAGATTGGGATGAAATTAAAAATAATAACCAAGCGGTAGCTTTATCTGTTGCTGGTAAAATTATAGGTATTTGTATTATCCTGTCTTTTGCTATTTATCACAGTGTATCAGTATGGGAAACACTTATATGGGGTGGCTATGGTGTTATACTTCAAATGATAGCTTACTTATTATTTGAAGCATTTACTAGAAAGTTCTCTGTTGAAGTACAAATTAAAAATAATAATATCGCTGTTGGTATTATTTCCATGGCGGTTTCAATTGGACTTGCATTTGTTATCGGTGCATCAATTACTTAATACACAATAATATTTACTGAATATTAAAGGTCTGGCTCTCAATTCATACGAGTCAGACCTTGATTTTTAATAGAATTAAATTGGCTCTATACTGAATGTGGTGGTGTCCTCAGTCCTATCAAGGGACAAAAGAAAAACAAAAAAATACACTCATTCCCCTCTCTTTTGTTAACCTAAAGTTGTTGAGACAAAAGGAAAAAGGAGAGGGAAAGAGTGCAAAATCATTTTATCATAGAAATGTTAGGGATTAAAGACAAGCATGTTGATGTATGGGATTTCAGTGATCAATCCGACTATTTGTTGGTGGAATTGCGGACAAAAGTCAAAAAACAGAAGTGTCCGTTTTGTAGTACGAAAACGAAACGTGTTCATGGTTATCGCAACCAGAAAATCCAGGGATCAATTATGTCTAATAGATCCTTGAAAATTTCCTTATGCAAAAGACGATACCTCTGTGTGAATTGTAACCATACCTTTTACGAAAAACTACAGATGGTGGATCGCTATCAGCGGTGTACAAATGTGGTGCAGACGACTGCGTTAACTTATACGGCTGTTGGTTCTTTTACTACTGCAGCTCAGTTAACAGGGATGACGACAAATCGATTATTGCGCTTATTTAATCGACATAAAATCGAAACTACAAAAGTTCTTCCGCGAGCTATATCTATTGACGAATTCAAGGGTGATGCAGGTGGGGAAAAGTTTCAAACCGTCATCGCAGATGTAGAGAATAAAGAAATTGTGGATGTGTTATCCGATAGAAAAGTAGACACAATACAGTCCTATTTACAGTCCTGTGATACCAGTAAGACGGAGATTGTGGTGATGGATTTGTCAAAGTCTTTCAAGCAAGCTGTACGTAAGGCATTGGGTAATCCATTAATTATTGCTGACCGGTTTCACTTCATGCGCCAAGTGTATTGG
>NZ_JASTZU010000038.1 GCF_030282825.1 Aquibacillus rhizosphaerae | reverse complement strand
TTTTATACGAAAATGGAGGTTTTCAATAATTTTGGCGCAAAAAAGTACTCTCCCTAAAATGAATAAATTCATTTTAAAAAATTTGGCTATTAAAATATTTATGCGGGTTTGATTTCTTGAATATCTACTTCATAGCCCATATGTTGAAGTTTTTTTATAAAGTAATCTTTTTTCCTTTCTTTTTTTGGAAGGTAGTCCCAACCTAATTCTTCATATGAAGTTTTTGTTTTTAACATCTGGTAAATAATTTTTAATATTAAATGTGCTAGTGCCATATTTGCTTTTCTTGGTCCACGTGTTTTTACTAAACGATAATAAAAGGAAGCTAACCTACTGTCCCTCTTTTTCATTGCAGCCCAACTTACTTGGCATAGGACTGCTTTTAAACCTTTATTTCCTTTGTTCGATTTGGAACCTTTTTTTTTACCGGCACTTTCATTATTACCAGGGCTAAGTCCACTCCATGATGATAGGTGTCTATCAGTTGGAAAGTTAGACATATCAATACCTATTTCCGCTAAGATGGTCGCTGCTGCATCTTTTTTAATACCCGGAATGGTTATTAATAAGTTAATCTCTTCCTGATAGGGGGTTACTAATTGAGCAATCTTACTTTCTAATTCTTCGACTTGTTTCTCAATGTAAAGGAGGTGGTCATAATGCATTGTAATCAGTTCTCGATGATGAAGGCGAACTCGACCGTTTAAAGCTTCCACGATTTGGGGCACTTTTTTCTTGAGTGTTGTTTTTACCATTCCCATTACTTGGTCGGATTCTATTACTTCTCCATTGAGAATCGCTTTTAATAAAGCACGTCCAGATACACCGAATAGATCTGTGATGTAGGTACTCAATTTGATATTGGCATCTTGTAATATTTTATGGATTCTATTTTTTTCGGATGTTGTATGACCTAAAAGCTTTCGACGATATCGTGTTAAATCTCGTAAGTCTCTTATTTCTATAGGTGGAACGAAACTAGATTCAACGAGTCCTGCACGTAACAGTTTTGCGATCCAATAAGCATCGGATACATCAGTTTTTCTACCAGGTACATTCTTGATTCGTTGTGCATTGGCAAGCACAAGTGTAAAACTCCCCTCTAGAATGTTCCAAACTGGTTTCCAATAGACTCCAGTACTTTCCATTGCAACATCTGTTACCTTAAGTTCTGCAAGCCAGTCCTGTAGATTTAATAATTCTTTTGTTGTCGTTCCAAATGTTTTTGTCTTTCTTTTGGGTTTGTAGTCTAAATGACCATATAATACACACGCAACAACTGTCTCTTGATGAACATCAAGTCCTGCAACTCGTTCCAAAATAGCATCCATAATTAACCCATCCTTGTTTATATGCTAGGTCATGTATTCTCGAGCGAGTATTTTTATACACGTGCTCTATGGCAACAATCAGCGATACTCATGAATACAATAGATCGGTTTTCAAGTCGGGGTTTATGTCCACCAAAAAAGAAACGACCTTAGACCTGCGTTACTATGATTAACAGGATAATTCATCATTAACCCTCTAAACCCATTTTCATCCATTGCGGTGTCTGGTTGGACATGTGGGTTTTTCAAGGAAACGTTGTGTGTGACCGAGGAGGCTAAGGTGCTGCCCTCCGGAAAGGGAGTATTTTTCCGTAGCGCTAGATTAACCACTCATCTTAAAAAGAATGTAAAGAGGTTACGATAAAGTTAATGCGCACTTTATATCAACTACGAAGTTGAGAAATAATAATATTAAAACATTATTAAATACGGTGGTGTGGTAAAAGTACATTCCCCTTACTAAGCAAAATATGATAGACTGATAAAAGTAGAAGTTAATATGGAGGAAATTGTCATGAAAAGAGAATTTGCTGTAATTGGATTAGGTCGATTTGGCGGAAGTATTTGTCGTGAATTAAGCGAAGAAGGTATGGAAGTTTTAGCTATTGACACAGAAGAAGATAAAGTTAATGAATTCAAAAATATAGCATCACATGCAGTTATTGCTGATGCTACAGATGAAAAAGTTTTAAAAGAATTAGGGATTCGTAACATAGACCATGTTATAGTAGCAATTGGTGATAATATCCAGGCTAGTATTTTGACTACATTAATGCTAACAGAATTAGGAGTTAAAAAAATAACAGTAAAAGCACAAAACGACTATCATGAAAAGATTTTAAATAAGATTGGCGCAAATCAAGTTGTCCATCCAGAACGGGATATGGGAAAGCGTATAGCCCATAGTATTATTTCGAATAATATTTTAGATCACCTGGAGCTCTCTGATGACCATAGTATTGTAGAAGTGAAAGCTGGATCAAGGATGTGTGGCAAGACTTTAGTTGAGTTAGATATTCGTGCGAATTATGGGTGTAACGTAGTGGCAATTAAACATGCCAATACAAAAGAAATAAATGTTTCACCTATGGCTACAGAAACAATTAATCGAGGAGATATATTAATCGTGATTGGAGCGGATAAAGACATATCACGATTTGAAAAAAATCTTGTTGTAGATGATGAGTAATCCTTAATACACAATAATGAGATGGTTGTCTTCAAGGAAATTTATTTTTTAATCTTTCATATAAATGTCTAGACGAAATTAATAAACCTCCTTTTCATTTAGAAAAGGAGGTTTATTTTTATTGTACTTCCATAATAATCGGTAAAATCATTGGTTTACGTTTAGTTTTTTCGTATAAGAATGGTGCAATCGTGTCAGTTATTTCATTTTTGATTTCAGACCATTGAGTGGTCTTTCTTTCCATCACTTTGTCTAAGTGGGAGGACACAAGCTTTTGTGCCTCGTTAATTAAATCTTCAGATTCACGCATATATACGAAACCTCTCGATATAATATCTGGACCTGATGCAATTCTAAATTCTTTCATATTAATACTTACTACTACAATTACAAGACCTTCTTCAGATAGAATTCGACGATCTCTTAAAACAATATTACCGATATCTCCAATTCCACTTCCATCAACGTAAATGGATCCAGATGGGATTTTTCCAGCAATTGAAGCATTTTCTTTTCCAAGAGCTAAAACATCTCCATTATCCATCACAAAACAATTGCTCGGATCAACGTCACATAATTGGGCAAGTTTCGTATGCTCTTTAAGCATCCGATATTCACCATGAATTGGCATGAAGAACTTAGGATTAATTAAACGTAACATTAATTTCTGTTCTTGTTGTCCTCCATGACCAGAGGTATGGATGTCACTAAGAGGACCATGAATTACATCTGCACCAGCGCGATAAAGCATATTTATTATTCTGCTAACACTAACTGTATTCCCAGGGATTGGGGAGGAAGAAAATACAACAGTATCGCCAGGTATTATTTGGATCTGTCTGTGTGTTCCATTTGCAACTCTAGAAAGGGCAGCCATAGGTTCACCTTGAGAACCCGTACAGAGAATTGCTACTTCATTGGCAGGTAGACGATTAATTTGGTGTGCATCAATAAATGTTTCTTTAGGCGCTTTAATATATCCTAATTCAAGTCCTATATTGATAGATGCTTCCATACTGCGTCCAAACACTGCAACTTTTCTATTATTCCTAACGGCACCTTCTACCATTTGCTGGAGACGGTGAATATTAGAAGCGAAAGTTGCAAAAATAATTCTACCATCTACCCTAGTAAAGACATCATTAATACTTTCTCCTACTACTTTTTCAGACATCGTAAAGCCAGGCACTTCACTATTTGTACTGTCTGATAACAAACAAAGAACTCCCTCTTTACCAATCTCAGCCATTTTAGCTAAATTGGCGGGCTCGCCTACTGGTGTAAAGTCAAACTTAAAATCACCAGTGTGAACGATATTTCCAGGAGGTGTTTTTACTACAATTCCGTATGAATCAGGGATGCTATGTGTAGTTCTAAAAAATGTTACTGATGTTTTACGAAATTTAATGACATCGTCCTCTTGAAAAGTATGAAGTTTTGCATTTCGTAAAAGACCATGTTCATCTAATTTATTCTTTATAAGTCCGATCGCAAGTTTTCCAGCATATATTGGGATATTAATCTCTCTAAGCAGATAAGGAATACCACCAATATGATCTTCGTGCCCATGTGTTACAAATAAACCTTTAATTTTATCTTGATTTTGTACAAGATAGGTATAGTCTGGAATTACATAATCAATTCCTAGTAATTCATCTTCGGGAAATTTAATCCCCGCATCGATAAGGATAATTTCATCTTGGAATTGAACTGCATAGGTGTTTTTACCAATTTCACCTAGACCACCAAGTGCAAATACGGCTGTTTGATCGTTTTTTACAAACTTCATCTGTTACGCATTCTCCACTACAAAGTCTTCGGATTCTTGTTCATATTGTAAATGTGCATCGTTTAAAGGCTGGATAAACTCAATGTTCAGCTTGCGGTCTGCTAGTTGAGTACGTACTTGTCTTTCGTTTGTAGCTTCATAATATAAGCTTTTAGTTCTTTCTCTTACAGGAACTTCGTTAGGAATTTCCTGATATAACACTTTGAATATCATATAAATCTCTCCTTATTCTTCGTTGAAAATTGATTTATTTCTTCATACATAGCATTTTAATTTATTAGAATTCTGCCTGGTAATTTAGTAGGTTATTAATGGATATCTTCCTTACAAGCGCTGGGAACACGTTTATTTCGTCCTAATAATTCTTTCCATCGTTTTTTCAGCTTTTCCCTTAAACGTTTTAACATTATTTCTAACAGCTCCTTTCTTTATACTAAAGAAAAGCGACAAAACGTTTAAACCGATCCAATCCCTCTTAAGACTAGTATAATTTAATTTGGTAAATATTGAAATAGAAACGTATCAATATACGATAATAAATTAATTTATCTTTTCGTTATTAACGGATTTAAGTATCTTTAGGATTCGTTTAAATCTTAATCTTATGCAGTTATTAATAATGGCTAATCATTTTTATAAAGGAAAATCACGGTGTGAGATTGTTAGGTAGTTTACTTACTAATCATTTTATATGAAAATGTCCATGTTAAGTCAAGCAAGCATATACATATGCTTGCCTGAATGTAAACTGATAATTAATAATCCGCTTAATTTTTATGTAACCTAATCAATCAGAGGTTAAACAGTTAGATGGTTTAATCACTGATCGACAGGTTTTGAATTTTCTGGTTCATAAAACGGATCATCTTTATTAATATGATCGTAGAACATGATGCCATTTAAATGGTCAATTTCATGTTGAAATACAATTGCTGCAAAACCTTTAAGGCGAAGCTTTACTTTATTTCCATCTAAATCAGTCGCACTTACGGTAATTCTTGCATGTCTAGGGACATAACCTGGTACTTCCCGATCAACAGAGAGACAACCTTCACCAGTAGATAAATAAGTCTTTTCTACTGAATGACTAATGATTTTTGGATTAAACAACCCATAAGAATACATTTTTTCATCTAAATCTTCAAAATGTAAGGCAATCATTCGCTTAGATAAGCCAATTTGAGGTGCTGCTAACCCAACACCTGGTCTTAACTGATATTCTTGGGCGATTTCTTCATCTTGACTATTTTTTAAATACTGTAACATTTCCTCAAGTATTTGTTTATCCTCTAGGCTAGGAGGTAACGGTACTATAGTTGCTACTTTGTTTAAGATTGGGTTACCTTCACGTACAATGTCATCCATTGTAATCATGTATTTCACTCCTCAAGTTGCTTGTATTAATGAATAATAGTTTAACATAGACATCTTGTTTAATGGAACTCGAAAAAGGAGTAAGTAGCATTAATTGAATTTTATTTTCATAAAATAAGTTAGAGTAAATCAAAGTAATCATATGTTATACTATTTGTTAGAAAAATAAACAAGAATAGTTCAACTAGATGATAGGAGGAAAAATAGTGCAAATTAAGATAATCCCCACAGTTGTATTTGTAAGTATAATCCTATTATTAGGAGCATGTAGTGGTGAATCTACACCTCAAAAAATGTACGAGCATATGGAGAGTGCTGTTTCTTTAGAAGATACTTTTGCAGAACAACAGGAACCACTCGTAGCTTTAGAGGAAGAAGAAAAAGCATTATACGAAGAAATTATAAACTTAGGTCTTGATGAATTAGATCAAGTAAAAGAATTATCTCAAGAAGCTCTAGGAAAGATAGAAGAACGTCAAGAGATTCTCAAGGTAGAAAAAGAAAGCATTGATGCTGCTAAAGAAGAATTTGAAAAGGTAGAACCTATGATTGAAGAAATAGAAGAAGAAGACGTTAAAGAAAAAGCAGAACAAGTTTATCAAGCCATGGAAGATAGATACAATGCCTATTTAGCGTTGCATGAATCTTATAATGCATCATTAGAAAAAGATAGAGAATTATATGAAATGCTTCAAGACGAAGAGTTAGAAGAAGAAACTCTGAAAAATCATATTACATCAGTTAATGAGAATTATGATAAGGTTTTAGAAGCCAATGAGTTATTTAACGAAAAAACAGATGAATATAATAAATTAAAAGAAGAATTTTATGAAATAGCCGAATTAAATGTAGAATATGAATAGAATCAAATTTTTAAAAGAGGAAGCCCTCATTTTTATGAAGGCTTCTTTTTTTATTGATGGTATATCAATTATAAAGTGAATTATTCAGATGAATTATAAAACTTATTTTTCAATTAATTGGGGAACAATAATTATGTTCCATTTAAAAACCTTTTTTAAATATTAGTACAGGTCAACAACAAGTGTGAAACAGATAGTTGAAAATAACAATATGAACATCATCAGATTACCCTTATTATATTCAATTTTATAATAATTTTATAATAATTAGTGTCAAAGTGTTTGACCATCACCACTGAATAAGCTAAACTATAAACTGAATAAAAGTTGTACCAGTCATTTTAATTTTTTGTATGTAACAGTTTGAAGAAATACATATAAAGATTAAAAACCAAACTAGTGGGGTAATGTATAAATAATTGAAATGGTACAGATTTTTTCAACTTTTGGGAAAGATATATATCGATAAATTAAAAGAGGAATAGAAAGGAAGAGGTGATTCTTTTGAAACGTACACTTGAAAATATTGAAGATCAGTTTGAAACGTTTCAAATTCTGAATGAAGATGGCAAAATTATTAATGAAGATGCAATGCCAGATTTATCAGATGATGAATTGAAAGAATTAATGCATAGAATGGTATATACGAGAATTTTAGATCAACGTTCTATCGCTCTAAATCGCCAAGGGAGATTAGGTTTCTATGCTCCAACTGCTGGTCAAGAGGCTTCACAACTTGGAACGCAATATGCACTTGAGAAAGAAGATTTTATTCTTCCGGCTTATCGTGATGTACCACAGATAATTTGGCACGGTCTTCCATTGTATCAAGCTTTCCTTTTCTCTCGCGGTCATTACCATGGTAACCAATTTCCGGAGGGTGTTAATGCACTTAGTCCGCAAATTATTATTGGTGCGCAATATGTTCAAACAGCTGGTGTTGCTTTGGGCATGAAGAAGCGTGGACAAAAATCTGTTGCTATAACTTATACTGGTGATGGTGGTACTTCACAAGGTGATTTCTATGAAGGAATGAACTTTGCAGGTGCATATAAAGCCCCAGCGATATTTGTAGTACAAAATAACCATTTCGCTATTTCTGTACCGGTTGAGAAACAAACTGCAGCTAAGACACTAGCACAAAAAGCAGTAGCTGCTGGTATTGAAGGTATTCAAGTAGATGGTATGGACGTATTAGCTGTGTACGCTGCGACAAAAGATGCACGTGAGCGTGCCGTTAATGGTGAAGGTCCAACACTAATTGAAACACTAACTTATCGTTATGGCCCGCATACGATGGCTGGAGATGATCCAACTCGTTACCGTACTGAAGATTTAGATAGCGAATGGGAGAAGAAAGATCCACTTGTTCGTTTCCGTAAGTTCTTGGAAAACAAAGGACTATGGTCTGAAGATGAAGAAAACAAAGTTATTGATAAAGCTAAAGATGAAATAAAAGCTGCAATTAAGAAAGCAGACGAATATCCAAAACAAAAAGTGACTGATTTAATGGAAAATATGTACGAAGAACTTCCAGCTCACTTACAAGAACAAATGGAAGAATATAAAGCAAAGGAGTCGAAGTAAATCATGGCTCAAATGACAATGATTCAAGCAATTACTGATGCACTGCGCATTGAATTAAAAAATGATGAAAATGTATTGGTCTTCGGTGAAGATGTTGGTCAAAATGGTGGAGTATTCCGTGCTACAGAGGGATTACAAGATCAATTTGGTGAAGATCGCGTTTTTGATACACCATTAGCCGAGTCAGGTATTGGTGGTCTAGCATTTGGTCTTGCAATGCAAGGTTTCCGCCCAGTACCTGAGATTCAATTCTTTGGTTTCGTATATGAAGCAATGGATGCAATTAGTGGACAGATTGCACGTATTAGGTACCGTTCAGGTGGAACACAAAATGCGCCAATTACAATCCGTTCGCCTTTCGGTGGTGGAGTACACACACCTGAATTACACGCTGACTCACTAGAAGGTTTGATGGCTCAACAACCAGGACTGAAAGTGGTTATTCCATCAACACCTTATGATGCAAAAGGTTTGTTACTAGCGTCTATTCGTGACAACGATCCGGTTGTATTTTTAGAACACATGAAATTGTACCGTTCTTTCCGTGCTGAAGTACCTGAAGAAGAGTACACAATTGAATTAGGAAAAGCAGATGTGAAACGTGAAGGTAGTGACGTTACATTAGTAGCATATGGAGCGATGGTTCATTCATGTCTTAAAGCTGCAGAAGAACTAGAGAAAGATGGTATTCAAGCGGAAGTAATTGATTTACGCACTGTAATGCCTATTGATTTCGAAACAGTTTTAAAATCTGTAGAAAAAACTAATCGTGTAGTAGTAGTACAGGAAGCGCAACGTCAAGCTGGTATGGCTTCGCATATTATTGCTGAAATTCAAGAAAAAGCAATACTTCATTTAGAAGCTCCTGTTTTAAGAGTTGCAGCACCTGATACTGTATATGCATTTACACAAGCAGAAGAAGTTTGGTTACCAAACTACAATGATATTATTGAAAGAGTAAATCAGGTAATTAATTTTTAAGTAGAACTTAAGATGGGAGGTAATTATTATGGCTTTTGAATTTAAACTACCAGATATTGGTGAAGGAATTCATGAGGGTGAGATAGTTAAATGGTTTGTAAAAGCTGGTGAAGAAATAAAAGAAGATGATGTACTTTGCGAAGTGCAAAATGATAAAGCAGTTGTAGAAATTCCTTCCCCAGTAGAAGGAACAGTCAAAGAAGTACATTTTGATGAAGGAACTGTTGCAACAGTTGGACAAACAATTATTACAATTGATGCAGAAGGATATGAAGACGAAGGTGGAAGTGAAGAACCTTCTGAAGAAGCTCCTAAAGAAGAAAAGCCTGCAGAAGAAGAGAAAAAACCAGCTGCAGCAGAAAAAACGTCATCTGCTAAGGAACAAACATCTGATAGCAATGATCGTGTTATTGCTATGCCATCAGTTCGTAAATATGCAAGAGAAAATGATGTTAATATTAGTAATGTTCAAGGGTCTGGAAAAAATGGTCGTATTATCAAAGCTGACATTGATGCTTTCTTAAATGGTGACCAACCAGAAACTGAAAAAGGTGAAGCGCAAGAACAACAAGACAATGTAGCGCCAGAAGCTTCTAAGCAATCTGTCCCTGAAGGACAATTCCCAGAGACTCGTGAAAAGATGAGTGGAATCCGTAAAGCAATTGCTAAGGCAATGGTTAATTCTAAAACAAAAGCACCTCACGTTACATTACATGATGAAATCGATGTAACTGAATTAGTTGCTCATAGAAAGAAATTCAAAGCAGTTGCTGCTGAACAAGATATTAAATTAACTTATTTACCGTATGTGGTTAAAGCACTAGTATCTGCTTTAAGAAAATACCCAATCCTAAATGCATCAATTGATGATGCTACGGATGAAATCGTACAGAAGCATTACTATAATATTGGTATTGCTGCAGATACTGAAAAAGGTTTATTAGTTCCTGTTGTGAAAAATGCAGATGCTAAATCTATCTTTGCTATTTCTCAGGAAATTAATGAATTAGCTGGAAAAGCTAGAGATGGTAAGCTTGGTTCTGATGAGATGAAGGGTGCTTCAAGTACTATATCTAACATTGGATCTGCAGGCGGCCAATGGTTTACTCCTGTGTTAAACTATCCAGAAGCGGCAATCTTAGGAATCGGACGTATTGGTGAAAAGCCTGTAGTACGTGATGGCGAAATTGTAATTGCGCCAGTATTGTCATTGTCATTGAGCTTTGATCACCGTATTGTTGATGGTGCGACAGCACAATTAGCATTAAATCAGATGAAGAGATTGTTGAACGATCCACAATTAATTATGATGGAGGCGTAAATTATGGTAGTAGGAGATTTTCCAATTGAGTTAGATACACTTGTAGTTGGGGCAGGTCCTGGTGGTTATGTTGCTGCCATTCGTGCTGCACAAACAGGCCAAAAAGTAACAATTGTCGATAAAGGAACGCTAGGTGGAGTTTGTCTTAACGTAGGGTGTATCCCTTCTAAGGCATTAATCCAAGCGGGTCACCGTTATGAATATGCTCATGGATCAGAAAGTATGGGGATTACTTCTGATAAAGTGAATGTTGACTTTTCAAAAGTACAAGAATGGAAAAGTAGTGTAGTTAACAAACTTACTAGCGGTGTAGAAGGCCTTCTAAAAGGTAACAAAGCCGAAGTAGTTAAAGGTGAAGTCTATTTCGTTGATAAAAATACAGTGAAAGTTATGGATGATAAAAATTCTCAGACATATACTTTTAAAAATTGTATTATAGCTACTGGGTCTACACCTATTGAATTGCCTACATTCAAATATACGGAGCGTGTTTTAGATTCAACTGGTGCGTTGGACTTGAAAGAAATTCCGAAAAAGCTAGTTGTTATTGGAGGTGGGTATGTTGGTACGGAACTTGGTACTGCATATGCTAACTTCGGAACAGAAGTAACTATTTTAGAAGGTGCTAAAGACATTCTTAGTGGTTTCGAAAAACAAATGACTTCAATCGTGAAACGTAAATTGAAGAAAAAAGGTGTCAAAATTGTAACTGAAGCTATGGCTAAAGGTGTAGAAGAGACAAAAGACGGTGTTAAAGTATCCTATGAAGTTAAAGGAAAAGAAGAAACTGTTGAGGCTGATTATGTACTTGTTACTGTTGGTCGTCGTCCAAATACATCTGAAATTGGCCTAGAACAAGTTGGAATTGACTTAGATGATAGAGGGCTTGTTAAGATTGATAAGCAATGTCGTACTAACATTGATAATATCTATGCAATTGGAGATATTGTAGCAGGGCCTCCGCTAGCACACAAAGCTTCATACGAAGGTAAAATTGCTGCTGAATCTATAGCAGGTGAGAAATCTGAAATAGATTATAATGGTATTCCTGCTGTAGTTTTCTCAGACCCAGAATTAGCATCTGTTGGTTATACAGAAGAAGGCGCTAAAGATGCTGGTTATGATGCAGCAGCTTCGAAATTCCCATTTGCTGCAAATGGGCGTGCACTATCTTTAAATGATAGTGATGGTTTCGTAAAACTAATCACTCGTAAAGAGGATGGTTTATTAATTGGAGCTCAAATTGTTGGACCTAATGCTAGTGACATGGTTGCTGAGTTAGGATTAGCTATTGAATCTGGTATGACCGCTGAAGACTTAGCGCTTACTATTCATGCTCACCCTACACTTGGTGAAATTACTATGGAAGCAGCAGAAGTTGCAATGGGTACACCAATTCATATTGTTAAGTAAATAGTTAAAGCCTATGTTTGCAACTGCAAACATAGGCTTTTATTTTATAATTGGCATGAAAAGATTGCCCTAGTCTTAGTCTATATGTGCCCAAAGAAAACCACACTGAGGCTTGCCTTAATTGCCCTAGGGGAGAGGTTTAAAGGAATGATACATAGGTAGTCACCTTTGAAATATGAGGTTATTCTTGTTTTATGATTTTCAAGATATTAAGATATTATTAAATTCCAAATTAAATACAAAAAAGTCAGCATTTAGTCTAACTTATCCATTATAATAGAAATTAAATATTAAACATCAGGAGGGTTTTCGTTGAAAAATCGGGTAATAGTTATTTTTGTAACATTATTTATTTTTGTTCTTACAGGTTGTAACAATGATGAATCTGGACAAGAGGGTACAGAGGAAACAGGTGAGAAGATTGCAGAACAAAAAGAAACGCCTAGTGAGGATGAAAGTGAAGAACCCTCTACTGATAGTCAGCAAGAAGCTGATATTGCAGTAGAAGAAACTGAAGAAGAAAATGTTGATGAAGCTGATGTAACTGAAGTAGAAAAACAGAAAGAGCCCCAGTATGAATTAATACCAGAAAATTGGAATCTAACTCCAATTTCGGATGCGAATGAACAGGTTGTTTTGCTTACAATTGATGATGCACCAGATCAATATACTTTGGAAATGGCTAAAACATTAAAATCACTGGGTGCACCTGCAATATTTTTTGTTAATGGTCATTTCTTAGAAACAGATGAGGAAAAAGAAATACTTAAACAAATCCATGAAATGGGTTTTTCGATAGGGAATCATACATACACACACCAAAAACTTGATGACGTATCTGAAGATAAGCAAAAAGAAGAAATATTGTCTTTAAGTAATCGAATAGAAGAAATCATAGGGGAAAGGCCTAAGTTTTTCAGAGCTCCACATGGAGTGAACACAGATTTTGTGACAAACTTTGTAAAAGAAGAAGGTATGTTGTTAATGAATTGGACATATGGTTATGATTACTTTAAACCTTATATGGATGCCGAAAAACTGACAACAGCCATGGTTACAGGAGAAGGACCAGAAGTTGATGTCCCATATTCTTTACTTAAACCAGGAGCAAATCTATTGATGCATGATAGGGAGTGGACAGCGGCTGCACTTGAGGATATTGTTAAGGGGCTAAGAAAAAAAGGGTATGAGATGTTAGATCCTAATTTAATAAAGACGCCTTAATAACCTAATAAGGCTTGTATCGAAAGCTATAATTCTTGGATACAAGCCTCTTTTATTTATATATACTTGTGTATGTCTTATTGAAATGGTTTATGTTCTTTTATTACATGGATTGTTCGTAATGTTTCATCTTCTAACCCTTGTACTGGTAAGCCTGCTTCCATGTTTTCGTTAATGTAACTTAGATTTTCCTCAGTTATAATTTCTCCAGGGATAAATATTGGGATCCCAGGAGGGTAAATCATGATTGATTCCGCGCTAATTCTCCCTGCAGCATCATTTAAATTTATTACCTCTATTTCGGCATAAAAGGCATCTCTAGGTGTTATGGCTAACAACGGAATATCTGGAATAGTAACCTTAACAATCTTTTCAATAGCGGTTACTTCTGAATCTTTGGCTAGCTTTCCTAGAGCATTTACCAAAAGTGAAGTTTCTTTTTCAGTATCACCGGGTGTAATTATGCATAGAATGTTGTACATATCTGATAATTCAACTTCAATGTTATAGTTTTTACGCAGCCACACTTCAACATCATAGCCTGTCATACCAAGTTTTTTGACTGAAATAATTAATTTAGTAGGATCAAAATTAAATGTAGCATCACTTCCTAATATTTCTTGTCCAACACAGTAAAGATACGGAATATCATTTATTTCTAGTCGTGTCCGTTGTGCAAGTTCAATCGTTTTGTTAATTAATTCTTTTCCTCTAATTGCCAATTGTTTTCTTGCAACATCAAGTGAAGCTAAAAGAATATAAGAGGTAGATGTTGTTGTTAACATGGATAAAACACTTTGAACACGTTCATGAGATACTAAACCTTCTTTTAAATTTAGAACTGAACTTTGTGTCATAGACCCCCCTAGTTTATGTACGCTTGTTGCTGCTAAATCTGCTCCAGCTTCCATAGCTGAAATCGGCAATTCATCATGAAAATGAATATGTACTCCATGAGCTTCATCTACCAAAACAGGTACATGGTGAGCATGAGAGATTTCAACTATTTTCTTTAAGTCAGCAGCAATCCCGAAATAGGTTGGGTTAATAACTAATACTCCTTTTGCATCTGGGTGAGCTTGTAAAGCTTTTTCGACAACGCCAGGAGTTATACCATGAGAGATTCCCAAGTTTTCATCTAACTCCGGTTGGATAAATATTGGAGTTGCACCGGAAAAAATGATGGCTGTTGTAACCGATTTATGAACATTTCTTGGTACGATAATCTTGTCACCAGGACCACAAACACTCAGTACCATTGTCATAATAGCTCCGCTAGTACCTTGTACAGAAAAGAAAGTAAAATCAGCTCCAAAGGCTTTAGCTGCTAAATCCTGTGCTTCTTTAATCATCCCTTGTGGGTGATGAAGGTCATCTAATGGTTGGATATTAATTAAATCAATCGAGAGAGCGTTATCTCCAATAAATTCCCTGAAATCTGGATCGATTCCTACACCTTTTTTATGACCAGGTATATGAAATTGAGTTGGATTTTTGCGTACATGATTAAGTAGACCTGTAAATAATGGTGTTTCGTTTTGAGAAGACATAAAATAGGTGCACCTCTTACTGAAAATTTAGAAAACATAAGAATTATAGCAAAACATTTTACATATGGCTAGCTTTAGCCAAAATTGTACCATTCATGATAAGCTATTTAAAGATAATGTAATTATATTTGGTAGTTAACGTATATTGTTTACTACTTGTTGAAAAAAATTAAAGTAGTTTGGTTTTATGTTTCCTTTAAAAAATGTTAGAAAGGAGTCGTGAAAATTGAGTTATAGTTATCCTATTGATGAAACATGGTCTAAAGAAGAGGTAATCGATGTTGTGAATTTTTTTTCAATTATTGAAAATGCTTATGAAATGGGTGTAAAGCAAGAGGACATATTAATTGCATATACTAGATTCAAACAAATCGTGCCTGGGAAGAGTGAAGAGAAAAAACTGTGTAATCAGTTTGAAAAAGAGTCAGGATATTCTTGTTATAAAACCATTAAAAAAGCAAAGGAACTAAATCACGGTAAAAAAGTGACGATGTGAATAATTCGAAATTATAAAAAACCGAACAAATTTATTTGAATTTGTTCGGTTTAACTAAAATCCATTAATTTACCGATAATGCCTTTTTATAAAATGGTATTAACATATCGATTGTTTGTTTCGTATAAGCTATAAACTTTTCTCCATCATTTAATAAATTGCTTGAAGATTTAACATGGCGACCGATAAGGAATTCGGCTTTTTTTACATCACGAAAACGCTCGAGGTTTTCTTCAGACAATTCAGATATAGGAAAGGACTCTTTTTTTGTGTGATCTAAAGATACTACATAATCAGATGGCAATTGAGAGAGTTGTCTGTAGTTTTCTAAAAAGTGTTCAGCAATTTTTTCTTTATTTGGTAACTCATAAATTAAAGCGAGCCAGATAAAAACGTGATCATCAAATAAACCAACTTGAAAATGTGGGTGCTTTTTATATCCACGTTTATTATTTGCTACAGCTAACCATGTATCTTTTGGTGGATTAACTGATCTTCTTGCATGCTTAGCGATATGTAAAAACATTTCGTTTCCGAGAGATGCAGAAAGGTAATCAACTAATTCTTCACCAATTAGTTTGAATTTCGGTTGAATTCTTTCTTGTATGGCCTTCATTCTTTCATCAAGACCTTCGATGTCAAATGTTTTAAAGTCTTTTTCACTAAATCCATTAAATTCCATTATGTTTCCTACCCTTCTATATATAAAACAATGATTTATTATACTACCCGTTATAATCCTTTTTGAATTGATAGTAATAATAGCCCTTTCCTGAACTATGAACATATTTTATCATAGTAAATAGCGAAAACAAATGATTTGGAGCGTGGCGTTACTTATAAGTAATAGTATCGAGTCGAGTATTTTGTTATTGATATGATGGTGTGGAAATCTAATAGATATAGACATTATGGAGAAACTAGGAGATTAACTGTAACCTATGATTTTGTTTTTGAGACAAGTAATAAAGGACTTGGCTATATTTATAATATTATAGAAGTTAGTCCGTGTGCATCTGATAAAAAAGTTTGGTAATATGTATGAAAGTTCACGAATTAAATGGAGGTTATCATATGGATGAAAAAAAGAGACGGTCAATCTTTAATCATGCAAAAGAATGGATTTATGAAGCGGGTCAACACATAAGAGATGTTATTGATGAACCATTATACATAGATACAAAATCAAATCCAAATGATTTAGTGACACAAATGGACCGAAACACAGAGAAATATTTCCTTGAAAAAATTAAACATACATATCCTGATCATCGTTTACTTAGCGAAGAAGGATTTGGTGATGATGTTCAATCATTGGATGGCACGATTTGGATTGTTGATCCAATTGATGGAACGATGAATTTTGTCCACCAAAAAAGAAATTTTGCTATTTCTATAGGTATTTATCATGAAGGCCTTGGTGAGATTGGCTTGATTTATAATGTAATGGAAGATGTATTATACACTGCAATGAAAGGGGAGGGGGCTTACAAAAATGATAAGAAACTTCCTCAATTAAATGAAAAATTAACGTTAGATGAATCGATTATTGTTGTAAACAGTATCTGGGCTTGTGAAAATAGAAAAATTAATAATAAAAAAATACAAGCGTTAATTCAAAGTGTTCGAGGGACTAGGTCATATGGTTCTGCAGCATTAGAATTCGCATTTATCGCAGAAGGAATTGTTGACGGCTACCTTACTATGCAGTTATCACCTTGGGATTTGGCTGCAGGAGTTATATTAGTAAACGAAGTTGGAGGCGTGACAACTCAAGCGAATGGTGAATCGATAAATTTATTAACTAATACTACCGTTTTTTCTTCCAATGCAGTTATTAATGAGAGAATTAAAAAAGATTTTATTGAATTAATGTAAGATATCTTTAGACCGAAACTTTAGTAATAGTAGTAAGATCCAGTTTTGTTAGAAAAATTATATTATCTACAATTCAAGTTTGGACTAAATACCAAAAAACAGCATTCATAGATAAAGATTCATGAATGCTGTTTTTTGAATATTGCCTGTATGATTTTTAGTTATGTCTTTAATTTAATGTTTCTTGCTTGTGCTGTTTTTTTCTTTTTAAGGACAAACCATATCCCATAACTAAGAAACCTATAAATAGGGCGGTAAAAGCTAACCAAAAGTTTCGATAAGCAATGGCAATGCCAACGAATGCAAAACATGCAATTACTAGAGTTGCTAATAATAGTTTTGAGTATTGTATGGAAGATTTCATTGTTTCACCTCATATTCTAGTATTTATGATTCAGTCGAAAATGTAAAGTGTGTAGGGTATAATTTTTTCTCAAATATAAATGATTATAGCTATCTAAATTGACCTAACCTATGAAACCTGAGATTAAACTAGCAACAAAGGTCTTGTTTTAGTATGATAGTATAGGATTGTTCTGTTATGATAAAAGGGGGAGACTAATGGGGAATCAAGACAATATGAATGTTCCAGATGACCTTTGGCCAGTAGCAAATTACTTTATGAAAGGTTTAGGAAATGAAGTTAATTTTAATAACGAAGATGATGTGGCAATGTTAATTAGAGGTTTTTTCTTCTTATATCTAACTATTGTTGCTCTAACAATTTTAGCCTATAAGTTTGGGTTTGCAAAAAAACTTCCACCTCTAAAATCTGCAGTTGTCTATGTTGTTTTAATAATAGGTACTTTTTTTATTACACTTATATTTGGGTTAAACTTACCAGTTGCAGAAAGTTTGTTCGTGATTGCACTTATTTTAGGTATATATAGGCTTAGATTGCATCAAGAAAGAAAAAAGCGTAATATTTCTTCATGATTTCATCCTGAATTTGATTATGTTAAATAAAAAACCAATATTTAATAGAAACAGAATTTGAAAAATTCTAATACTATATAGTCAAAAACTACCCTTTTTATAGGGTAGTTTTTATTTTCTCATCAATAATGCTATATTAAATGATTTTCTTGTTTCTTCTCTTTATGCAATCTGAACTTACCGGTTGCATGACGTTGTTTT
This sequence comes from Aquibacillus rhizosphaerae, assembly GCF_030282825.1. GTDB lineage: Bacteria > Bacillota > Bacilli > Bacillales > Amphibacillaceae > Aquibacillus_C > Aquibacillus_C rhizosphaerae. Next base: position 51,635 of record NZ_JASTZU010000038.1, on the reverse strand, counting down.
GTTTTTTCTCCAATACGCTCATCACAGGTAGGACACATGTAAATGTGAATTCTTCTATTTCGTAATCGTTTAGCCTGCGGAGAGTTACTATTTATATTATCTACTGAATCACAAAGTACACATTTGACTCGCATTATTTCACCTCTCTATAAAAGCTATCACGTTCATCTTATCATATCTAGTTAATAATTTCATAAGCATAGTTAATTAAATATATAGTTTAAGCATTCATTGCAGGGGTAAACTAAAAATAAGAGCAATAGTGGGAGGATGATTTGATGAAAAGAAAAATTATTATAAGTACATTAAGTGCAGTAGGTGCGGGTACAATGGGTTATATATTATCTGATAAAGATAAAAGACATTCTTTAAAACAGAAATATAAAGAGGTTGTTAATAAAACGCAATCAAAATCCGAGAGTTTACCAATAAAGGAAGCTGGAATTCCAGAAGCAGATAATCAAGAAAATGCTAAAATGGTTGATGAAGGTTCACAGTTTGGTGTAGATTTTTATAATAAAGTTAAACATTAATGTAAAAACATCGGGAAGCGCGCCTAATAATGCGTTATCCCGATGTTTTTTAGATAAGGTTTAATTATCTTTATGATGATTTGATTGTTCTTCTTCAACATTTTCTAATTCTTGTTCTTCCTCTTTTGGAATTACGTTTTTATTTTCATCTTGTTCTTCTGGTTGATTGTCACTAATCGGGAATTCTGGCATATAGCGTCCAACTATGGCTGCTAATTCATCAACTATACCTTGAACAGGATGGCCTTGTTCAACCTTGTTTGCCATATCTCTTATTCTTTCAGCCCCATCAGCGTCTGCGACAACTATAGCTGTTTTTCCATAAGGATCGTGTTGTAATGCTTCTGTCACTGCATATTTGATTGTTCCTACTCTAGACCGGTCTAAATCTTTATCTACATCAATCCCAACAGCTGCATAGGGACCAGCGACAACAGCTGTTGCATTATTTACACTAGGTACATCATTAGCTAGGTTGGCTAGATGTTGAGCAATTTGCTGATTAGAAAAATCTTCACGCTCTATTGGATCAGAATTTTTCACTTGCAATGTTTGATTCTGTTCACCTTGTTCAGCTATGTTATTTTCCTCTTGTTGGCCACATCCAAATAGGAAGATTGGCAAAACCAAAAATAAATAAAAATATTGCCTAATCATATGACTCCTCCTTTTTATCCTGCAATAACGAGCTAATACCCTTATGATTTTGATAGGGAGATTGCCCAAAACTGTGCATGGATTAAAATTATGTTATGGCAATATCTTTTGTTGTTTATAAAAGTTTATACATAAAGATTGGTGATATCGTTGTTAAAGTTACATGCAATAAAAAAAAAGGCTCACTAAAAAAATAAGTGGGCCCTCTACAAATAATAGACGAATTTTATTCAATAACTATTTTGTTAATTCCTTTAATTGGTTTTTCTTTATTAGATCCATCTCCAAAATATAAATGGACAGGACCAAAATCTGATAATGGTTTTCCATCTTCGGCAAATAACAGAAGACAATTACGTAGTTCAGTTAAAGTAATTATTTCTTCACCATTTTGTGTAACTAATCTAGCTTGTTGCGCATTGTTTTTTATTTCAGCAGTTTGAAGAAAGTCTATAATCGGCATAACGTATGTACTAACTAAAATCTTCTCACGTTCAAAGCGTGCTATACTTTTGTTGACCGGAGGTTTAATTTTATGTTGGTAAATTTCTTTATTAAACCGTTCCGAAGCCTTTTTCAACTCATCGCTTTCTGGTTCTTTTTGTTGTGTATATGGTTGAAATGCTTGGTCAAAGGTAATTTTTCTATCATCAAAGATCCAGACTGTAGGATCTAAAGTGATTGGATATGTAACATTTCCCATTAACTGAATAATCACGATTTCTTCACTCTCCATGTTAGAATTTTTACTTCTTTAAGAATAGCAGACATACTCATATTTTTCATTAGTGGAGACCTGAGAATTCTTAGTAATTAGGTCAAAGTAAGAAGAATATAGTTTAGAAAATTCTACCAAATAAAATAGCCCTATAAATATATAACTGTAATGAAAAGGTACCCTTATAAAGATTTTCTTAAATTTTTTAGCTGATTTACAATTTTATTCTTTTCAATTGTTGCTTTTTTAGCCTATAAACGCTAATATAAATAGAAGAAGTTAGTTTTTAACGGAGGGGATTTTTAGTGATACCTGAAGTGGCTGTAAGTAATCCCGAAAAAGCCTATGCCCTTCTACAGGCTGATGCAAATAAAATTTTAAAACTCATTAAAGTTCAAATGGATAATCTAACTATGCCTCAATGTCCATTATACGAAGAAGTTTTAGATACACAAATGTTTGGTTTGTCAAGAGAAATCGATTTTGCAGTGCGATTAAATCTTGTTAGTGAAGAAGATGGGAAAAAGCTTCTTGAGAATCTTGAGAGACAATTAAATGTATTACATGAAGCTGCTCAGAATTCATAATAATTTTTGTGGTTAATCTGCAAATGACCAAAGCCTTTGCCAAAATGGCAAGGTTTTTTTATACTATCAGAATTTATGTTCGGGTTGCTTACTCGTAAAAGTTTACTTAAGCATTTTTAACAGGACAGGCTGTTTCATAAATAGTAATCATGCAGGATATAGTTCATGTTTTGATTGATAGCGATGTATTAATCTATGAATCTCCTAATTAGAAAATATAATAGTAAGGAGTAATCTTATGAAATCGAAATGGAAATCCTATGACTTTACACTGTTATTCACTCCACTACTCCTTGCCTGTTTTGGTATTGTAATGATTTATAGTGCAAGTATGGTTATTGCAGTTGTTAATGAATTAGAACCTACACATTTTATGTTTAAGCAACTCCAATGGTTTGTGATTGGTTCATTCTTCTTCGTATTTTGTTGTTTCTTTAATTACAGGCATTATCAAAAATTTATGAAATTGATTATATTTTTATTGATTGGACTCTTAATAGCAGTTCTATTTGGGGAACCGGTCAAGGGAGCTAGATCATGGTTATATGTCGGTGGTTTTACCATGCAACCTGCAGAGTTTGTTAAATTAGGTTTGATCATGTATCTTGCTTCTATTTATTCAAAAAAACAGGATTATATTGAAGATTTTAATAAGGCCGTTTTACCGCCGTTAATCATGACGGGTATATTGTTAGGATTAATTGTAATGCAACCTGATATAGGTACTGCTGCAATTATCTTTTTAATAGCTTGCTCAGTAATTTTTAGTTCTGGCATTAGATTCCGGCACCTATTTTTATTAATTTTAACTGGTATAGGTTTAGTTGCACTAGCTGCTTCGAATATGATAACTGATGAAAGACTTTCTCGATTTACTGGGGCATATCAACCTTTTAGCCAACCAGAAGAAGAAGGGTATCAATTAATCCAGTCTTATCTAGCTATTGGAACAGGTGGATTTACTGGCCAGGGACTAGGGCAGGGGGTACAGAAGCTAGGGTATCTTACGGAAGCTTATAATGATTTCATTATGGCTGTTATAGCTGAGGAATTGGGGTTTATTGGAGTAACAATCGTGATTGGTATGCTTGCAACTATTGTTTTAAGAGGAATCTACATATCGAGAAAATGTCAGGATAGCTTTGGTTCATTACTTGCACTAGGAATATCTTCTATGATTGGCATACAAACCTTTATCAATTTGGGAGCTATAAGTGGATTACTTCCGATTACAGGGGTACCGTTACCTTTTGTTAGTTATGGTGGTTCGTCCTTACTGGTATTGATGATTTCTGTAGGGATATTAAATAATATTGCATATAAAGTAAAAGTGAGAGAACAAAATCAAACAGTAACAAAAGACCTATCTGACGATAAGGAATACTCACCTTTATATAAAAGTCAACTGGATGTTAAAAGAGGGAAATCATGGTCTAATTAAAACCATTACATCTTCTACTAGCGACCCGCGGTGACTTTATAATTTTCGGTGTTCTGCGCCTATTCGAGCTGTATCTATACTGTATTTATTGGTGAAGGTAAACAACCAATCGAAGTCTATATTGAAGTAATAATTGAACTAGCTAAACGAGTGGGTACATGGAATACGTCATGGTTAAAGCTTTTTGTCTGCTCAAAGTTTCAATTAGCTCGTGGGTGTGAGCAAGTGGAAATTACCTTTGTGGGGTAATAAGTTTGGAGATTAAGTGAAGACTGGACATAAAGAAAATGACCGTCAAACCATATATGTAGGAATTATTAATGGAATCTATATAAATGATTGTGAACCAATTTCAGTCGGTCACCTATTAATAGATTTTGAATAAAACTATCCCCCATTTTCGATATTGAAATTGGGGGATAGTTGCTTTTAACGTTTTTGATAGTGAACACTTCTATTAGAAAGTAGTAAAAAGTAACAAAGGATACCAAAATAAATTGTAATAATGAGTGCGTGTAACAATGCGACAACAAGGTTTCCGACTGTAATGATAATTAAGGCACCTAAAATTACTTGTAATATAATTAGCGCTGTTGCTACTGCCCATCCCCAAAACATTACCCTGCTATGGCGATAGTGCTTTTTAATTTTAAAAAACAAAAATATTGTCCATAACAATGCAATTCCTGCCAGAAGCCTATGTCCCATCTGAGCCCATTGTCCGAAGTGATAGGTGAGGGACAATGGTTGTGTATTATCACAAAATGGCCAACTGCCACAGGCTAGACTTGAATCAATATGTCTTACTAGTGCCCCAGTGTAAACAACAATTAAAATATAGATGGTTAAGAAATAAAAATGATACCGAAACTTTTTATTTATAATTAATGATGTAGCATCAAACTTTTGATCAACCTCAAATATAAGTAGGGTTAATAAAAACACTGCAGCAAAAGAAATGAGAGATATTCCGAAGTGTAGTGCTAATACAAAATCAGATTGGGACCATAAAACAGCAGCAGCTCCAATTAATGCTTGTAAAACTAAGAAAAATATTGAAATAAATGACAGCAACTTTGCTTCTCGAATATGGCCAATATTTTTCCAAGCGAATACAGAAAGTAATAACACTACAATACCAGCAATTCCAGATACAAGTCGGTGGCTTAATTCAATAATAAGTTGTGCTGATATTTCACCCTCACAGATAGGCCAGTTGGCGCCACAGCCCATACCAGAGTCGGTTTTAGTAACTAAAGCACCACCTATTAGTACTAAAACCATGGAAATAGTTGCGATAATAGACAGTCGTTTTAGAAAAGTAATCAAAATTGTCACCCCAAAATCCAAGTCAATCAAAACCAAAATGTAAGAAAAGAGAATCATACAAATATTCATGCTGCTTGGAGTAATTTTTATTAATTAATTGTGTTTACTACAGTAATTATGTGCATGTGCATGGATGAAATGGTCGGCGGCATAGCAAAAATATACAGCGTAAACTATATTTACTAACGGCAAGTCGATTAAAAATAAATATACACCAAAAATTATACTACCACGTTTGTTAACTATTTTCACTAAAAAGTATAAAAAGGCTTGCAATGTATACCTTTGTTTGCTAGAAATAAATAAGGGGAATTTCTCTTTGGCTTTAAATATGCTATTAGTACAGTGTTTAACAGTATATAATGTGAATATGTATACCTATGATAAAGGCTAACTGGCCTTTTATTTTACTTTAGGAACCGATTTCACAAAATTGTCACATTTATTATACTTGGAGTTGTTAAATAGATTGAATTTGTAATCCATGATACAATATTGCTGATAAGTTGATAGATTTTAATTATATTGGTTAGTTAAAGCATTAAATGGAAACCATTATTAGAAATGAAAGATTGTCTGGCTGACTTTGAAAGGGGGGAAAATGAGATGAATAAGGTGGAAGCTACTCCAACTAAGATTATCAACAATACTGATAGTAAAGATCGTGCTACCTTATGGTCTGACCTCAAAGCGCTAATGAAAGTAGGAATTATAAATTCTAACGTTATGACCGCATTTGCTGGCTTTTGGTTAGCTCTTTATTTTACCGGTGCTTCATTTACTGATCATTGGCATACTTTTTTTATAACAATGATAGGTACAGCACTAGTAATTGCAGGTGCTTGTGTACTTAATAACTACTACGATCGGGATATTGACCCTTTGATGAATAGAACAAAATCACGTGCAACTGTCACTGGAACTATTCCACTATTTTATATTTTTTTACTAGGTGTAACATTATCTGTACTTGGGGTTATCCTATTAATGTTAACAACAATACAAGCTGCTTTTTTTGGAGCTTTAGGATGGTTTTCATATTTTGTATTATATACAGTATGGTCAAAAAGAAGGTACACGATAAACACAGCGATTGGCAGTTTATCAGGAGCAGTTCCACCTCTAATTGGTTGGGCAGCAGTTGATCCTAACCTTCACATGGTTGCATTTATAATGTTCTTAACTATATTTATTTGGCAGACACCGCATTTTCTAGCTTTGGCTATGAAAAAGTGTGAAGAGTATAAAGCAGCTGGAATTCCGATGCTTCCAGTAGTACATGGATTTGCGATTACTAAAAGACAAATGGTTATTTACATTACTTGTTTGTTACCATTACCATTTTATCTATACTCACTAGGCACAATTTTTATGGTTATAGCAACTGTCCTAAATGTAGGTTGGCTTTTACTTGGTGTCAGAGGTTTTTTTGTGAAAGAAGATATTAAATGGGCAAATGCTATGTTTATTTATTCGTTATTTTATTTAACATTGTTTTTCTTAGCGATGATTATCGTTACGATTCCGTCTATTGTTTAATTAAAATTAGAATATAAATGTATTCTAATTGTTAATATAATTAAAGATTCACTTTAGAAAGAGAGGTATTTTCATGAAAGGTTGGATGGGAAAAGTCCGTGCTTTGTTTTGGTTAAGCATACTTTCTATAGTTCTTTCAGGTTGTGGTAAAGAAAATTTGTCCGCATTTTTACCTAAAGGCTATGGAGCACAGGTATCATTAGACATTATCTTTATTTCATTGGCTGTTATGGTTTTTGTATTTATAGTCGTAATGATTATCTATACGTTCGTACTAGTCAAATTCCGTCAGAAAAAGGGGCAAGAAGATTTTGTACCAAAACAAACAGAGGGTAATAAAGCACTAGAGGTTGTTTGGACTGTTATACCGATTTTACTGCTAATTATTATTGCTGTGCCTACAATTGCAGCAACATATGACTTAGCGGATGAGTCTGATAAGGCTGACTCATTAAATATTAGTGTGACAGGTAATCAATATTGGTGGCATTTTAATTATGGTGAAGAAGAGATTCAAACGAGTCAAGATATGTACATCCCTGTTGGTGAAAAAGTTTACTTGAATATGATGTCGAGTGATGTACTTCATTCATTTTGGGTTCCTTCTATTTCTGGTAAGATGGATACAAATCCTGAAAATGAAAACACCATGTACATTGAAGCTCTAGAAGAAGGGGTTTACTGGGGTAAATGTGCTGAATTATGTGGTCCTTCACACTCTTTGATGGATTTTAAGATTGTTGCGGTTAGTCCTGAAGAGTACCAACAATGGGTAGAGGATATGCAGAACGTTGATTTAGAAGCTACACCTGAAACAGCAAGTGCACAAGAAGGTCAAGCAATTTTTGAAAATAGTTGCTTAGGCTGTCATGCGATTGGGTCATCACCAACTGCTGTAGGTCCTAACTTAACAAATTTTGGTGATCGAACTAAACTTGCAGGGGTAGAAGATTTAACACATGAGAATGTTGTCAATTGGATTCTAAATCCTGAAAAAATGAAGCCAGGTAATAAAATGACTGGTAACTACACTGTTCCTTCAGAGGAAGAAGCAGAAAAAATTGCGGATTACTTATTACAATTAAAACCATCAGATGTTACGCCAGAAACTGCTAGCAGTAACAACTAATTAAACGGGATGGAAGAGGTTAAGGGAGGTTTATAAGCGTGAGTACTACAATTGCGCAAAACAAAGGCTTTGGCGCTACGTTGTGGGATTATTTAACGACTGTCGACCATAAAAAAATTGCGATTTTATACTTAATTGGCGGTGGTTTTTTCTTTCTACTTGGTGGCCTTGAAGCAATGGCTATTCGTATACAATTAATTAAGCCAGAAAATGATTTTGTAAGTGCTGGTTTTTATAATGAACTATTAACGATGCATGGTACAACCATGATTTTCTTAGCAGCAATGCCACTTATATTTGCACTATTAAATGCTGTAGTTCCATTGCAAATTGGGGCACGAGATGTGGCATTTCCATTTTTGAATTCTTTAGGATTTTGGTTATTTTTATTCGGAGGAATCTTATTGAATTGTAGTTGGTTTTTAGGTGGTGCGCCAGATGCTGGTTGGACAGCTTATGCACCATTATCTACTACACAACCAGGGCATGGTGTTGATTTTTATGTGCTCGGTTTACAGATTTCTGGGGCAGGTACCTTGATGGGTGGTATTAACTTTCTAGTTACAATTGTTAATATGAGAGCACCTGGTATGACTTATATGCGTATGCCTCTATTTACATGGACAGCATTTGTTACGAGTGCACTTATTTTATTTGCATTTCCTGCATTAACAGTAGGTTTGTTCCTAATGATGTTTGACAGACTTTTTGGTTCAGGGTTTTTTGATGCAAACATGGGTGGTAACTCTGTGATTTGGGAACATCTATTTTGGATTTTTGGACATCCAGAGGTTTACATACTAATTCTACCAGCATTCGGTGTTTTCAGTGATGTATTTTCGACTTTCTCCAAAAAGCGTTTATTTGGATATACAGCAATGGTATTTGCAACGGTATTAATTGGTTTTCTAGGATTTATGGTTTGGGCTCACCACATGTTTACTGTTGGTTTAGGTCCTGCAGCCAATTCAATTTTTGCTGTTGCAACCATGGCCATCGCTGTACCTACTGGGATAAAGATATTTAACTGGTTATTCACCCTGTGGGGCGGTAATATTAAGATTAATTCTGCTATGCTATGGTCATTAGCGTTTATTCCATCATTTACAATTGGTGGTATGACTGGTGTAATGCTAGCTGCCGCTGCAGCTGACTATCAGTTTCATGATACCTATTTCGTTGTAGCACACTTTCATTATGTAATTGTTGGTGGAGTTGTATTTGGTATCTTTGCGGGTTTACATTATTGGTGGCCCAAAATGTTTGGAAAAATATTAGATGAAACTTTAGGGAAGATTACATTCTGGACATTCTTTATTGGTTTCCATTTAACATTCTTTATTCAACATTTTCTTGGTTTAATGGGGATGCCTCGTAGATACTGGGTGTACTTGACTGATCAAGGTTTAAATACTGGAAACTTAATCAGTACCATAGGTGCGTTTTTTATGGCAATTGGTGCCATTGTATTTCTATACAATGTTATTATCACGTCCATTAAAGGTGAAAAGGTTGGGGGAGACCCTTGGGATGGCCGTACGTTAGAATGGTCTATACCTTCACCACCTCCGCACTATAATTTTAAGCAGTTACCACTTGTACGCGGTCTTGATCCATTATGGATTGAAAAAACGGAAGGTAGAAAAGGAATGACACCGGCAGAACCAGTAGGTGACATTCATATGCCGAACCCTACCATTTTACCGTTTGTCATGTCATTTGGACTGTTTATAGCAGGTTTCGGTTTTATTTACCAAGTCGATGATGCAAGCTGGTTAAGTGCAGTATTTATTGGAATGGGCATCTGTTTAGGTGCGATGTTTGTACGTTCTGTGAAGGATGATCATGGTCATCATATCCACAAAGAAGATTTAGATAAGGGGGATGGGTTATAATGAGTCACGAAGATATATTAAATCCGAAGGTTATGCCAGAGGAGCCCGAAAAAGCAACCCTTGAAGGTAAAAACAAATTTCTTGGTTTCTGGTTCTTTCTAGGAGGAGAAACCGTTCTATTTGCAAGTTTATTTGGTACGTATCTCGCTTTAAAAAACTCGAATAATGGAGGACCTACGTCAGAAGAGCTATTCGGACTTGAACTGGTTTTCATTATGACCATGTTATTATTGACGAGTTCCTTAACAAGTGTATATGCGATGTACCATATGAAAAATAATGAGTTCAAAAAGATGCAAATTTGGTTAGGAATTACTGTTTTATTAGGTTTAACCTTTTTAGGTTTAGAGATTTATGAGTTTTATGAATATATTGTTCATGACGGTTTCACATTCCGTTCATCTGCTTTTGGATCTGCATTCTACACATTAGTTGGATTTCATGGTGGTCACGTTCTATTTGGTCTACTATGGATTATTACTTTGATGGCTAGAAATGCAAAACGCGGCTTAAACCTATATAATGCACCGAAGTTCTATATAGCAAGTCTATATTGGCACTTTATAGATGTTGTTTGGGTATTCATCTTTACAGTTGTATATCTAATGGGGGTGATTTAAGCAATGGCTGAAAACACCAATTCAATAAATACAGAGTTGGATTATCATAAAAAGAAGAAAAAAGAAGAAATGAAGCAGCAGGTAATTACTTTTGCTTTAATGATTGCTTTCACAATTATTGCTTTTACCATGGTTGTATCTGGATTGGATAAACTATTTATTATCCCAATACTACTCGTATTGGCAATTGTTCAAGTGATTTTTCAACTTTATTATTTTATGCATATGAGTCACAAAGGACATGAATTACCTGCAGTTATGATGTATGGTGGTTTTGCAGTTGCATTTTTAACTGTATTAACGCTGTTAGTACTTGTTTGGTGGTAATATTTAGAGAGGTCAGGGATGTTCCCCGGCCTCTTTTCTTTAATGCGACTATGAACTATTATGATTTGTAGTTTCTATCTTCTTCAAAAAAACAAAATAATTTTTCAACAAAATACGCCTTTTTGATAAAAATACGTTATAATATAGGTTGAAAGAAAGTTGATGGAGTGAATAAATATGTGGCTTGATTTGCAAATTTTTGGATTTAGAGGATTGTGGAGTCCTTATTATATGATATTTATTGTTGGATTAGGTATTGCTTATTATTTAATAACGGTTACTTTTCGGGATAAGTTTACTAACGAAGATACTCCTCCGAGTAATGCTCAATACGTATATTTTTATGTGGGGCTACTATTGCTTTATATTGTAAAAGGATCACCGGTTGATTTAGTATCTCACATCATGTTTACATCTCATATGGTTCAAATGGCTTTATACTATTTGGTTTTTCCTATTTTGATGATAAAAGGTATACCTGCATGGATATGGAGAAAGGTATTCTCTCTACCAGTTTTAAGAAACATGTTGTACGTTCTTACGAAACCCTTAATTGCTTTATTGTTATTTAATGGTTTATTTTCTATATACCATATTCCGAGTATTTTTGATTTTGCTAAAGCAAATGAATTAGCACATACAGTAATTACTACAGGTATTTTAATTACAGCATTTTTAATGTGGTGGCCGGTTTTTACACCTTTAAAAGAGATGGACAAGATGTCACCATTATTGAAAATAGGGTATATTTTTGCTAATGGGGTATTAATTACACCTGCTTGTGGGTTAATTATTTTCTCTACACACTCTCTATATACAACCTATAGTGATACAGGTGGTTGGATGCAAGCTTTGGCGTTATGTGTTCCAAGTAATGTTTTAAGTGGTTTATCATTAAGTGGTCCAGAAATGTTTTCACCAATACCAATTGTAGAAGATCAACAATTGGGAGGAATACTAATGAAAATCACTCAAGAAGTCGTTTATGGTATAGTTTTAGCACGTGTATTTTATGGTTGGTTTGGGAAAGAAAGCCATAAAGTTGATCCGATGCCTACAGAATCTTAAAAGGCAATTATTTTAGTTTAGAAAGGATACGTCCCCATCATGTCTTTACCGTTATTACCAACAATTAGTACCTTTTTTATTTTGTTAAGTGCCATACTAGTTGCTGTAGGTTGGTTCTTCGTTGTTAAGAAGAAGTATGCAGCTCATAAAAAAGCGATGATTAGTGGTGCTATTAGTGCGCTATTATTCTTTATCATTTACGTTTCACGTACTATTTTTGTAGGAAACACTAGTTTCGGTGGTCCAGAAGATTTGAAAATTTATTATACGTCTTTTTTAATTTTCCATATAATCCTTGCTACAACAGGTGCAGTTTTTGGTATTGTTACATTGACTCTTGCGTTTAAGCGTAATATTTCTAAACATAGAAAACTAGGGCCGACTACGAGTGTTATTTGGTTTTTCACTGCGATAACAGGAACGGCGGTTTATTTGCTTCTTTACGTCTTCTATGAAGGTGGAGAAACAACAAGTATGATTAAGGCAATTTTAGGATTTTAGACATAAGGGACTTTCTCAGTAGTAGAGAAAGTCCCTTTATGTTATGTTTTTGAAACAATATAATTACTATACTTGTAATATATCTCACGTATTATCATTTTATAAATAGGAGGTACGAAGTGGATGCGCTAAAAAGCTTACGGTTAATACTTGAGCCAATAGATCTTACAACGGCGAGTAATCTTCTAAATGAAACAGGGAAATATTCTAACCCTCTATACATACATAATGAAAACGAATTTCCGTCAAATGCTTTAAGAGCATTTCTTCCGATTTACATCGAACTATTAGAAAATGATATGACCATGTTAGGATATGGCCCATGGATATTAAGAAATAAAACAAATCGAATGATTATTGGAGAAATAGGGTTAAGAATGGAGAGTCAAGATACGATTGTATTGGATATAGGTTATCAAATTATTAGTGAATTTAGAAATCAAGGTTTTGCGACAGAAGCTGTTTCTGTTATTTGTGATTGGGCTTTTACAAAGGGTGTTCGTGAGCTTAATGCATATTGTGATTTGGAAAATAAAGCATCTCAAAAAGTATTAATCAAAAATAACTTTGTGATTGTTTCAGTTAAAACAGATTTAATATTTTTTAAGAAAACCTGTAGTAACCTTAATCCATGATTTATTTTTAAGTTGTTTGAAGTTTCGTTGATGTTTAAAATGGCTAGCTTTCTAAACACTATTGTTTTACAGCCGTCGAACTTTCTATAAAGCCTGCACTAACAGCTATGTTGATTTCCTGTATAGTTCGTATTAGTGATTCACCCACCACTTCCCGTGGGATCGCGAAGCAACTAAATTTTAAAAAAACAGCCTTAAGAAAAGAGAGGGAAATAATAATGAATAATTCAATTATACAACTAACGGATAAATACTATGAATCTGTGATGGACTTGGGAGAATATGCATTTAATTATAAGTTAACAGAGCAAGACCGAGAAGAGCGAAAAAAGGTCATGAAACAACAGCAAGTTTATGGATCATTTAAAGAAAAGCACCTAGCTGCTAAACTTCACTTATTACCAATGGAATTATACTTAGGTAATGATAAAATTGAATTTGGTGGTATTGCAGGTGTTGCGACATGGCCTGAGTACAGAAGACAGGGTCATGTAGATAAACTGCTTCGCCATAGTCTGACAGAAATGAAACAAAAATCGTTATCGTTATCTATGCTTCATCCATTCTCTATCGGATTTTATAGGAAATATGGATGGGAGTTAACTCAATATAAATATACTTATTCTTTTAGCCCGAGTGACTTACCTAAGCAAAATACACAAGGTTGTTGTGTCGATGTAAGTTTCCAAGACAGTAGGAATTTAATAAGGTCTTTATACGAGGAAATGGCAACTCGCTACAGTTTAATGATGAAGAGAGAGGATTGGTGGTGGAACAATCGGGTAATATCCACTGACCATCGGGTTATTCTATATATTAATCAGAATAAAGTACCAACAGGCTATTTAATTGCTAAGATGGATCAACAAGTATTAAAGGTTGATGAAATTGTTTATCGTGATGGTGATGCCTGTTTGGGCTTATTAGGGTGGGTAGGCAACCATGATTCCATGACTAATCAAGTAGAGATGATTGTGCAACCAAAAGATGAAATTGCATTTTATTTTAACAATCCTAAAGTAAAATTAAATAAATCGGCTTACTTCATGACTAGGATTGTTGATTTTGAATCGTTTATATGGAAATATCCTTTTTTTAGTACAGAAAAAATGAATATTACTATACAGCTTCATGATGAAATAGCAGAGTGGAATAACGGTGAATGGATGGTTGAAATTGAGGACAATCGTGTTAAACAAGTACTATTTAATTCTAACAAAAAAAGCGATGCTAAGATAAGTTTAGATATACAATCGTTAGCTGCTTTATTGTTTAATAGTGAAGATATACAACAATTGATTACATTTAATCGTATAAAGATAGAGGGGGATGTAGAAGGATTTAAAAGACTTTTACAACCGTTACAGCCTGCTCTGTTAGATTTTTTTTAAATGGAATGGTTCTAATTATAAGAATAAAGGAAGGGATGAACTTCATCCCTTCCTTTTACAAGATTAAATCTTAAAGTTCCATTTAATGATACCAGCTTCTTTAGCTGAATTAAAGGCTATAACAAGCAGTGGACCAAGAATAAACCCGAAAATACCAATTAACTGTAGTCCTATATACATGGCAATTAATGTTGCTAATGGTGATAGACCAATATGTCTACCCATTACTTTCGGCTCGACAATTCTTCTTATTGCTAAAAGTAAAATAGCTAATACAGCTAATTCTGACCCCATAACAGCATCCCCAGTTATATACATATACAACGACCATGGGCCAAGAATTACAATTGACCCTATAATCGGAATAAAGTCAATTAACCAAATGATAACAGCCATGATTATTGCATATTCGGGTGCAATATATAGTAGACCCAATAGACTAACGATGAAGATAACAATACTTACTAAAAATTGTGCTTTTAAAAATCCTAAAACAACATATGCTAAACGAGCATTCATGAAACGTACTTTTTCAGCAGTTTCATTTGTAAGATAGTTATATGATTTTGTTTTTAATCTTGGTAATTCAAGCATAAACAAAAATAGAGCGATTAAATAAACGAGTAAACTAACAATATATTGTGGAACAAGGCTAACTACACTTGCTATATTTTCCAATTTGAAAGTGTTTTTTAATGTATCACTTAAACCCTGTAAATTATCTTGAATACCATCTGTTACTTGGTTAACAAATTCTTCTGGAAGATCTTGAGTGAAATGGTCTATATCAGATTCCCATTCTAGTAGCTTCTCATTAATTTGATTAACATAAGATGGAGCTTTTTCAGCAAAATTAACAATGTGAGTTACTGCACTTGTAACAAAATATGTCCCAAGAATACCGATGAGGATTAAAAAAAACAGAAAAATAATCGTTACTGAAATTTTTCTATTCAGTTTAAACCGAAACTGTAGCCAATGAATTGCAGGGTTTAGAAATAAAGCTGTAAAAAATGCTAAGATTAATGGAACAGATACAGGAAGTATAAAATAACCTGCGATAATCAAAAATAATGTTAGAAAAATTAATATCCATTGTTTTTTAGAAATATAACGAAACAATTTAGTTATGTAACTCCCTTCTAAGGAAAAACTATAATCAAAATATAGCATGAAGTTTTATTTTTGAATAGCAAAACATTTATAATTTAACATAAATATTTATTAATAATTAAATACCATCATGTTATTAAGTAACATAAATGAAAGAGGAAATATCTTTCTCCTTTAGGAGTAGTTTACAAACTGCTAAATAAAAAGGACTGTTCATACTACAGTCCTTTTTAATAAAATTACTTTTTGTATTTATCTATCTCATTTTTTGCATTTGTTAAGAGTGTTGTTGCCCTGTCGATGATTGAATCTGGAAACTCCTCTTTTTCCCCGTACTCCACTCCATGTGGGTAATAATGTTTCCCAATGAGAGGCGTTAATAATTTAATAACCGCATCACCACGATCGACGTCGCCTTCTAAAGCATAACCTTGAACTCTTACATAATATGTAATGTTTTCTTCAGCAGAGCCAATTTTGTAGTCATATGTTACTCTTTCATAATCCCATTGACCCGCTCGGACAAAGTGAACCTTATCCATTAGATGATCTAATGGTTTTAAATCGACAATTTTACCTTCAATACCAGTGTTTTCTATTTTCATTACTTCCACCTCACAAAAATGTTTCTAACTAAACTTATCATAGTATTTATTATAACAAGTTGCAATTAATATAAAAAGGAAACCTTACTCACTTTTGAAAAACAATGGTTTTTTTGTTAATTACATAAAACATGCAAGTTATTTTATTTATAGGTAACAATAAAAAATGAATGGATAGTTCCATTATTTATATTACATTAAGGGAGGTAGCATTAAATGAAACGTATAAAAGATATTATGTCTACAAATCTTACTTTTTGTACCGCAGATGATACAATCAATGAAGCTGCGAATAAGATGAAGGACAAAAATGTCGGAACTATTCCAGTATGTGGTTCGAATCGAGAACTATTAGGAATGGTCACCGATCGCGATTTAGTCATAAGAGGTTATGCAAATCAAAAAGAAGGATCTAGTAAAATTCAAGAGGTAATGAGTGATAAACTAATCTCGGTTTCACCTGATGCAACTGTTCAAGAAGCTAGTGAACTTATGGCAGAACATCAAATCCGCAGACTACCAATTGTTGATAATGGAGAGTTAGTAGGAATTGTTGCACTAGGTGATTTAGCACTAGATGAAAAGTCAAATGAAGCGGCAGGTCATGCATTGGAAGAGATTTCTGAAAGACCAGAAGTTCATTAGTACAATTGTTAAAAGTGTTCCTTGATGTACAAGGGACACTTTTTTTAAAAAGGTAAGACTAACGCCTACCCCGTCTTAGGCCTTTTGTCAAACATCTTTGTGGAAAAAGAGCCCAACATAAACTTTCGTCATGATTTCCCTAGGCTAAGGATAGAGAGGAATGATACATAGAAAGACATCGCAGAACGAGGTTTTTACTTATCTCGAAGGCGCTCTGAGTTTTTCTTAGGTGAATTAGCATAACATAATTTCGCCTTCCAGTAATTAATGGGAAATTTACTCTTTTCTAATTTACTAAGATAAAATATAATGAAATAGATTTGACTTTGAACATATACAAGTAGTAAAACAATCATTAACAAATTATCATAATCCCTTTGTTTTATTACTATAATTAATATAGAAGAAAGCAAAGGAGCTAAATAGTTATGAAGGGAATTCAAGGGGTTTTTGTACTACTATTGTTAATAGCAGGAATCTTCTATGCAGTTGCAGGGGAAACTGGTTCAGAACAAGCAATATCTAATATTGAGAAATTACTAAAAACAAAAGAAGTAAGTATAGAAACAAAAATTTCACCAAAACAATTCGATTCTATTATTGAAGGTGAAATCTATAATTGGATTGGAAAAAATTCTAATAAACTAATAGAGATTTTAGGGGAACCTGTTAGAAAAGATATGAGTTCGTACGGGTATACATGGTGGGTCTATACGAATATGGAAGATGAGTATATTCAATTTGGAATAAGTAATGATAATCTAATTTCAACAGTGTTCGCTACAGGTAATAATCTGTCAACAGAACCTGTTCTCATTGGACAAACATATGAAGAAGTAGATAGACATTTTAAATTTAATAATGAAATATCTTTTTCTACTTATCGATTTGAATTAACTGAAGATGATGTGAAGTTAAGGCCTTTATCTCAAATAGACGATAATACATTTATTCAGTTTTATTTTGATTCATTTACAGACAAATTGTCTTCGATTCGCGTTTTATCGGGTGACGTTTTATTAGCTCAAAAGCCTTACGAAATATTTTATCGTGGTAAGCTACCCGAGACACCTATTTTATCAGAGGATGACTGGAAAGAAATTGAGAAAGGTATGGAACAACAAATCTTTGATATTACAAATGTTATTCGCTCAAGATTTGAAAAAGATTCGTTAGCATGGGATGATCCAGTTTCACAAGTTGCATTTGGACATAGTAAGGATATGGCTATAAATAATTACTTTTCCCATTATTCATTAGACGGCAAGGGCTTAAAAGAAAGATTAAATGATAGTGAAATTTTTTATCATTCTGCCGGTGAAAATATTGCAGCTCAATATACAGATGGACCAGCAGCTGTTGAAGGTTGGTTGAACAGTGAAGAACATAGAGATGCAATGTTAAAAGATGAATATACTCATTTAGGAGTAGGTGTTTATCAATATTATTATACGCAAAACTTTCTTCGAATATTAAGTGAGCAGTAAGGTATATATTTTATTGGATATAAGTCAATTCAGGCTGTATTAGGAAAATTAATTTTCCTAATACAGCCTTTCATATTATTAGCCAAGTCACAAAGCCCATATATAAATCATAAATTATACAAGAGAGAATTTAGTGAACTGAGGTGAATAATGTATGGCTAATAAAGATTTGCATCCTACGATAAAAGATTTTAAGCAGTTTGTGAAAAACCATCCTGGGCTTATTAAAGATGTAAGAAGTGGTAATAGTGACTGGCAAACTCACTATGAAAAGTGGATATTACTTGGTGAGGATGATTCTTCTTGGGAGAAATACCAAAGTGTAAGTACTTCTGCGAGTGAAAAATCGGAAGAAAATGATGAAAAAAAAGATAAAAAGAATAAAAAAACTAAAAAGGATAAACAAGAAATAATGAGCCAGTTAATGAAAATGGTTGAAAATGTAGACCTAAATAAAGTGGATGGTCACATGAATCAATTAAATGGGGCTATCACAAATATCCAGACTCTCATCGGACAATTCCAAGATGTAAAAAAACAATTTCCGTCAACTACTAAGAAGGGTGGTAAACCGCCATTTAATATAAATAGAGATTAGGAGGGAATCTTATGCAGCCAGATGTTTATCATAGTATAAAACATCGATCTGGTTTACTTCATTTTATTCGGTTGAATCCGCATTGGTATCGAAAGTTAACAAGAGATCCTCAAAGTCTTGCTGATTTAGAAAGGGAAGCAAAAGTTTTTTATGGAAAAACGATGCCACAACGGATTGAAAAGGTTTCTAGTCACATACAAATGGTATCGATGCTAATGCAAATGGCAGGTGCAATGAAAGATTAAGCTGCCCTCTTTTATTTGTATTGATTTATTGGTATGATAGACAAACGGAGGTGAGCAATTTGTTAGCTACTATTGAAATTGTTGATCTATTAGATAAATCTGAACAGATAGGTCAGATGATTCTTGAATCTGACGTTATGTTTGAATATCATATAGCAAAGAAAACGTTAGCTGATGACCAGGAGGCACAACAACTCATATCTGATTTCCGAAACATAAAAGACCAATATGATGAGGTCCAACGTTTTGGTAGATACCATCCTGATTATAATAAAATCATGAAGGATATTCGTTCTACAAAAAGGGAAATGGATATGAATGAGAAAGTAGCTTCTTTCAAAATTGCAGAAAGAAATCTTCAGGATTTGCTTGATGATGTTACTGAGTTATTCGCTCATAGTGTAAGTCATCAGGTTAAAGTTCCAAGAGATGGAGCTCTACTTAAAGAAGGCGGTTGTGGCTGTGGTTCTGGAAGTGGAGGCTGCGGTTGTCAAGCATCATAGAATTATACTAAGGAGCTGCATGCAAACTTGTAGCTCCTTTTTTTTATTGCTTGAAAAAAGTTCTAGATGTGGCTAACACAGATTAGTAAATCTAGCTTCAACTTATTTGAGGTCTTAAGACGAAAACTGATCCAGGTTCAAGGTAACATAAAGCATTTGTTTTAAAAGAAAAAATTGGTATTTATGTTATTTTGTGGCCTTAGTAAAGTTATTTATTGAAATTTGATTGATACAGTTAAAATATTCTGATAAAATGATGAAAAGTAACGAATTAGTGAGGAACTTATTATGCTAACTAAACGTCAAGGAATAATTGTCTGGTTTCAACACATGAAAAATATAAAGCAAATTAAAAGATACGGGCATTTAATTTATGTTTCTAAAGAATTGCGGTATGCTGTGCTTTATGTACATCAAGATGAGATAGAGGATAAACAAAATAAATTAAACAAACTGCCTTATGTGTCTAAAGTAGACTTATCCTACAAACCATTTATAAGAACAGATTATGAAAATTCTAAGGTGGATAAAGCAAAAGAGTATGATTATAAAATGGGTATATAGAAAAATCCTCTATCGATTTCCATATGGATAGAGGATTTTTTGTGCATTTATTTCTCACAAGCTTAGGTTCTAAAAATTAGATCTTATCAAGCGGTTCATTTGAAAGATACCTAGTAAATACTGGTAGTATAAAGTTTTTTCATGAAAAAAGCTTGATGGTTTTACCGTAATAGACTTTACTTCTTTGTTAAAGCTTAATGCAAGTTGTTCGAACAATTGATACCTTTTGCTTTGTTTACTATCTTCCAATGGAATGCCTTCAAGACATATATAGATTTGCTGGAAGTTACCTTCTTCTGTTGGTTTCATAACAAGAGCTAATGATGCAAGTGTTTCATCTCTTTTAGCCGTCTTTATTATTATAAAATTCTCCACTCTTTCCGGCATAGACTTTGCCAATTCTATTAATTCATATAAATCAGAATATCCTTCACCCAATTCAATAAACCGTTGAACCATAATAAATTACACCTCTCTCCTATCCAATGTACTAAAATTTAATATAAATAACTAGCAATACTATAATAATGAGTTCAAATGTCCTTAATTTTAGTTAATTCAAAAGATCTATTTTTTAAAAAATTAGTAGAAGGAATATTGTTTTATTTGTCGAATTTTATATTATCAACAACTTTAGGGTGTTAATTTTAGTTCTAATGACCCAAGTTGTTAATGAATCTACGAGTTAATGCAATTCTAATTAATATTAGGGGTGAGCACATGAGGTTTTCTGACCTATCAAACGACTTGCTAATAGAATCTTATAAAAAGGCGATTGATTTACAATTGGACCAATCCTTTATAAAGATCTTAGAAAAAGAAATAGAAATCCGAGATTTAGTGATTGAAAAAAAGTACAGAAGACAAATGATTTATTAATTTCAGGGGATTTTGTAACTATAGCTTACAAATAGATACTTGAATCAAATTTTTTTGCAAAATGATTAATTTAAAATTGTTATCTTTTTTAAAATGATAAAAAAAGCCTGCAGATTATATAATCTGCAGGCCCTTTTTGTCTTCTATTAGAAAACAAAAAGGCAAAGGGAGAGGAGAAACCGGAGGAAGAACTTATGGGGAAACGTAAGCCTTCTCCGTGTTCGTGAAGTAACTAATAGGATTGTTAGCTACTTCATAAACTATTATGGACGAATGGGATTAATTATATACATAGATTATTTTTTTGTTTCAATTTCCAGATTCAGAAAATTTATGGTAGGATTAATGTCGAACAAATGATAAGAGGTGTAGTTTTATGAGAGTGATTTCAGGTAAATTTAAAGGCCATCCGCTTAAACCTGTACCCAATCGATTAACAAGGCCAACTACTGATAAAGTAAAAGAAGCATTATTTCAGATGATAGGCCCATTTTTTGAGGGAGGGAACTGCTTTGATTTATTTGCAGGCAGTGGAGGTCTAGGCATTGAAGCACTAAGTAGAGGTATGGATAGGGCTATATTTGTAGATATACAGCCTAAGGCAATCCAAACAATTCATACTAATCTTAAGATATTGAAGTTAGAAGAACAGACTGAAGTTTTTCGAACAGATGCTTTTCGTTCGATAAAGGCGGCTGCCAAAAGAGAATTGACGTTTACAATCATTTTCCTGGATCCCCCTTATTTAAAAGTGTCGTATGAAGATTTAATAGAGGCGATTATTGCAAATAATTTATTACATAAAGATGGTGTTATTGTTTGTGAACATGATGCAAAGAAAGTATTACCTCCTTCTTTCAACAAACTAAAAAAAGTTCGCTCAGAAATTTATGGCAGTACAACAGCAATAACGCTATATGAAATGGAGGAAGACTAATATGACAAGGCTTGCAATTTGTCCAGGTAGTTTTGATCCAGTAACATTTGGTCATTTGGATATAATCCAACGAGGAGCTAAGGTGTTTGATGAAGTTATTGTTGCTGTTTTTAATAATCAATCGAAATCTCCGCTTTTTTCCGTGGAGGAAAGAGTGTCCATGCTGGAAGCGGTTACTAAACATTTAGGCAACGTAACTGTCGACGCTTGTAGTGGTTTGTTAGTAGATTATGCAAAGCAAAGAAATGCCCAAACTATATTAAGAGGGCTACGAGCAGTAAGTGATTTTGAATATGAAATGCAAATCACCTCCATGAATCGAAAATTAAATGAAGAGGTAGAGACATTTTTTATGATGACAAATAATCAATATTCATTTTTAAGCTCTAGTATGGTAAAAGAAGTTGCAAAGTATCAAGCAAATGTATCTGATCTAGTTCCATCTGTCGTGGAGCAGGCACTAAATAAAAAGTTCAGTAATAAAACAGCTGAATAATATTATATTCAGCTGTTCATTGTACTTTTTGATTTATGCAAGTCTTACTTTACCTTAAGCAAACTGATGAATCATGAATCGTGTTTGTTACATCATGTTCATAAGTAGTTTTTTTTATTTGTGATTCTAATCGTTAAAATGAATGCAGCTAATGCTAATGTGAATAACGTAATGACTGGACCAACTAGATGTAATCCTTGACTAATATTGGTCCAAAATCCGCTTTCCCCTCGTGAGAAAACAGGTGCATAGTTTAAATTAATTACTTGGTGATCGAGATATAAAGGCTTGAAGAAAATGATTGTCAATATACTTGCAAATATTCCATGTAATATTCTTGCGAAGAAGTAGGGAGCAAATCTAATATCTGTTTCTGCAATGATACTAGCAACTTGTGCTTGTACGGAAAAACCATTAAAAGCAAGGATAAAACTAATCACAACTGCTTGCGGTAACATGCTTGTAATCCCCGCTTGTGATATCAGGCTTGATCCTAGAGTTATTTCAAATAACCCAGAAAACATTGGAAGAGCTAGCTCAGTAGGAATACCTAGGAATTGGAGTCCTATTCCTAACACACTTGCAAAAATACTTGCAATACCAATTAAGTATATTAGTTTGGTGAACACGGAGAACATAATGATGAATCCGCCAATCATAAGTAAAGTTTGAACAGAGTTTATAACCGCATCCCCTAATATCTTTCCAAATGGACGTTTGTCTTTTAGTCGAGTTCTATGAAGTTCCTGTAATGCTTTGTAAAAAGACATTCTGCTACTTTTTCGTTCCGGCACTTCACGTACATTCATTCCGTAAAACCTCATACAGATTCCAACTAAAGCA
The DNA here is from genome assembly GCF_030282825.1 of Aquibacillus rhizosphaerae. Lineage (GTDB taxonomy): Bacteria > Bacillota > Bacilli > Bacillales > Amphibacillaceae > Aquibacillus_C > Aquibacillus_C rhizosphaerae. The sequence continues at coordinate 28,350 of NZ_JASTZU010000038.1, read as the reverse complement.
TTCCCAAGATAGTGACATACAGCAAGTAGAATACCTAACCTTTCATCGTGAAAAAACCCCACTGAAATAGCCCCTATGATAAATAGAGGGTTTGAAGCATTGGTAAAGGAAACAAGCCTCTCAGCCTCTATTTTTGTAAGTTGTTTTTCTTGTCTTAATCGAGTAGTTAATTTTGCTCCTGATGGATAACCACTAGCCATTCCCATCGCCCAAACAAATCCACCAACTCCTGGTACATTGAAAAGCGGTTTCATGATCGGTTCAAAAAGAACACCAATGAATCGAACGACTCCAAAACCTATAAGCAATTCAGCAGTTATAAAGAATGGGAGTAATGAAGGAAAAACCGTTCCCCACCACATATCTAATCCCCGTTCACTAGCTTTAAGCACTTCCCCTGGAAAATTTATAAGTGCAACAGCAATGAAAATCGCAATGCCTGCTAAACTGAGTGATTTAAACTTTGCTTTCAATTTTGCGAGCCTCCCTAGAACATAGAATAAAACATAAATCAGAGAGCAATTTGCTCGTACTGATGTTTCGTTGGTGTAATCGGTATGATATATCGTAAATAAATACGGATGGATGGTTACACCGTGATAACTGTTAAATTCTGTACTTATTATTTTGATAATAGTAGAATGTGGATAGTTGCGTTTTGTACAAGCGATCCTATATCAATATACGCTTATAGATGGTTTGTTTATGCCATAATATGATAAAAATAGGTTGCTTATATAAAAAAGGCAATCAGAGTATGATGAAACAGAAGTAGCATTGATTCTGTTTTAAGTTGATTTTCAAGTGTAAATAAATGTAGTTGTGTGGTAAATTGATGTAACTACAAAAGAATTTATAGCACCAAGAATGAAAGGAGAAAGTAAATGAGGTTTAATCGTCGCGGCTTTATTATTACTTTAATTATTATTGTATTAACTACATTTTTTGTAGGTTACCGGCTTCCTTATTATATATATAAACCGGGAGGGGCAGATGCACTTAACCCCGTTGTACAAGTAAACGGAGGGTTTGAAAGTGAAGGGGATATGCATCTAGTGACTGTTAGGGGTGGCCAGGCAACTCCATTTCAATATGTCTTAGCGTCGATTATGCCACATCAGGAAATTCTCCCATTGGATGAAGTTTTTCCAGAGGGTATTAGCCAGGACGAATATTTCCAAGCACAGTTACAAATGATGGAAAGCTCACAAGAGGCTTCTACAGTAGTAGCATATGAGAATGCTAACAAAGATATAGATATAGAGTATGAAGGAGTATATGTAGTTTCTGTAATAGAAAACATGCCTGCATATGGCATCCTTGAAACAGGAGACAAGATTCTATCCATAGATGATTTGCCTATCATTCAAACAGACGAACTTATCAACTATGTCTCTTCCAAACAACCAGGGACAACCATATCTGTTACAGTTGAGAGAGAAGAAGAAGAGTTAACAGAAGAAATTGCTTTAGAAGCATTTCCTGGAGATGAAAAAGTAGGTGTAGGAATTCAAATAGTTACAAATCGTAATGTAACTGTTGATCCAGAAGTTGAATTTGCGAGTGGGAATATCGGAGGGCCTAGTGCTGGGTTAATGTTTTCCTTAGAGATATATGATCAATTAACGGAAGAAGATATTACAAGAGGTTATCAAATAGCTGGTACTGGTGAATTGAACTATCAAGGTCAAGTTGGTAGGATAGGAGGAATAGATAAAAAAGTTATCGCTGCTGATAGTGAGGGCTGTGATATTTTCTTTGCCCCAAATGAAAATGGCGCAGAAAACTCGAATTATCAAGTAGCTAAAGATACAGCAGAAGAAATCGGTACAGATATGAAAATAGTACCTGTAAATACATTTAAAGATGCATTAACTTATCTACAAAATTTAGAACAAAGATAAAGAAAAAGAGAACTCATGAGTCCAGGTGAGTTCTCTTTTTAGTTGTTTGGTTAAAATACTATTGATGTAGATGAAAACTAGAAAAGGTCATTAGTCTTTGCTTCGGGAAATGTCCATGCTTAGTTAAAAATGGATGATTGGTGGTTCAAATTCTTGTTTTCTTAAACGTATTCTTTGTCCCGGTTCGAGTACACTATAGAAAGCATCTGTAGCCCGTTCATCGGCATCTAACATGGGGTGAAAGTTTTTCTTGAATCCTGTAATAATAGGGGTTTCTCTTTTACTTTTAATTTCTTTTAAGTATGCTTGACCTTGTTCTGACATTCCTAGCAACCTAATATATGGGAGGTGGGTGTTTTGGGAAAGATGTTTAATAGTTTCTTTAGTAGTGTTGGTTAAGATATGAACAAATACACGTTGTAATCTTGTCCATGTGTATCGTTTTGTTTTTAATTGTTCCATCCATGATACGAAACTAGTTACTTTTGAAGCGGTACGTTTTAAACGATTTTCTAGCCCTTCTTCGACTCCGTGAATGTTTCCTAGTTCTTTATCGGTCATTGTCAGTACCCGATATTGTAATATAGAAAAATATTGCTCCCAATGATGCCAGATACCAGTATGTTTATAATAATTTGTTAATTCTTTTTTTGTTGTTTCAGGCAATGTGGATTCAGCTAACTTACTTATTTGATCAGAAGCTAACAACTCTTTACGAATACTTGTTGCACTCGCAATAGGATGTGTAATGTCCTGTTGATGGAAACTATTTTTATGCCTTTTAATTGTTATTGGTTTAATGGATTGATTGGTGCTAAAAATGCTCTTAACATAACTAAATCCAAGTATATTATTTGGTTGAGATAAATCTACGTTTCCTGTCGTTAATCCAATTGAAGCATAAGCATATTTACTGGCTTCGGGAAAAGAAAGCCCGGTAGACAGGTTGTCTTTTAACACACGAGTATACTCTTCCTGATTATTTTGGTAAAGGTCGAAAGCTTCTATAAACGTATGAATTTCACCATGTTCGCTACCAAAACAAAGTGTTGAAGCATTCAGTGCACCTAGTGTCAGTACAGCTCCACGTGAAAATAAATCACTATTTTGAACAGCGTAAACAAAAGGCAATTCTACAACAAGATCGACTCCTTGCTCAATAGCAATCTTAGCTCTGCTAAATTTGTCAATGATAGCAGGTTCACCCCGTTGTAGGAAGTTGCCACTCATGACAGCAATCGTGCAATCTGCTGCGGTAATTTGTTTGGATTGTTCTAAATGATATTGATGTCCATTATGATATGGGTTATATTCAACGATTAATCCACAGGCTTTCATGGTTAACAACCCCTTATTAGTATTTTTGTTAGTTTAACACAGTTATCTTCATTAATTAAGCATATATACTATGACTTCAATAGTTATTGGATGTAGTAGTAAGTATGTAATTACCGAATTTTTCTAAAAAACAAGAGTGGTCTATCTTATGCAAGTATTATTGATTGAGTTAGCTATATATGTTAGGCTAAGATTCATATTGAATAAAATAAAATTTATTTTATATGGATAAATATCTGTCTGTAAAGAAAAAATATTGACAAATAGTTAAATTCCTTTTAAAATAACCTTTGTGCCTTGAGGTGGTAAAAATGAAATTTTCTGTACAAAAATTAATAATCGCTGGTTCAGAACCATTAGATTTTGAAGATTATGTTGACGTTTCTGAATTAGTAGATATGAATAATGACATTAGAAAAATTGACCCCGTTTTAGTGAAAGGCTCTGCAACAATGCAAGGTAATCAAATCACATTTAATTTCTCTATAGAAGGTACAATGATCTTGCCTTGCGCAAGAACACTTGTAGATGTGAATTACTCTTTTCATGTTGATGCAATGGAAATTTTCTCTACATCTTCCCACTACACGGAAGAAGATGAATCAGAAATTCATCCTGTAGATGGAGAAATGCTTGACTTAACTCCTTATATAAAGGAAAATGTTTTATTGGAAGTGCCTTTTAGAGTGTTTTCTGAGGATAAGGAAGTTCAAGAAAATGCATTAACAGAGGGAGAAGGCTGGGAATTAACTTCAGGTAATAATACAGATAACAAAATTGACCCACGCCTACAAAAATTGCAATCATTATTAGAAGATAACGATGAAGAAGAAAATCGTTAACGTTAAGTGGTAGAAGACACTGCACGGTTACCTTATTTTTAAAGATATTCGACTGAGAATGCCACGTCCTACTGGGTGTAAATTATATAACCCATTATTATTACTTTGCATCCTGAGATTACTTAGTGCAAAACTATAAAAGTTATTTTATAGATGGATTTTGGCAATGTCGAACTGATCTGCAGGATTAGGATAAGGAAAGATTTTCGGTTCATGTGTGAAGGAGGTGTAAGACATGGCAGTACCAAAAAGAAAAACTTCTAAAAAAGTAAAAAACCAACGTCGTACGCATAAAAAGTTACACGTGCCAGGTATGATTGAATGTTCAAATTGTGGTGAATATACAAAGCCACACCATGTTTGCAAATCTTGTGGACAATACGATGGTAAACAAGTGGTTGAACAATAAGTCTAAATAGACCTGTTGATAATTACAATGTATCATTCTAATTATTAGACAGACTCAATGACATATACGAATATCAAAAAGGTGACTGTTTACTCAGTCACCTTTTTGATATTCTAGGAAATTATATATTTGTTATCCTTTGGGTAAGTGAATATTATCTTGTGCTACGTTCAGCTCCAGTTCCTCCCCCACCTGAGGTCTTGAGACGTACATCTTTGTGGTAACCAGCCCCGGATAGATGTACTTAATTACCCTAGGGTGATTAAGAGTAATCTATATCCTATCAATGCTGTGGGGACATTGTTAATAGAAGTTAGTTCCATTCTATTTGATTCGAGCTATTACTGATGGGTAATAGTCATGCTAATAAGGAAAAATATTTGAAAATATAGAAAAGATTTATTCTATCACTCCTATCGTTTGCATACATTGATAGCAAACGATTTATAGAGGAGGGGTGTAATGAATAATACGAGACAAGATGCATGGGGGCAAGATGAAGACGTCTTGCTTGCTGAAACAGTATTACGATATATTCGAGAAGGAAAAACTCAACTAGAAGCATTTCGAGAGGTTGGAAAACGATTATCGAGAACACCTGCGGCTTGCGGATTTAGGTGGAATGCTTCCATTCGAAAGCAGTACCAAAAGGCCATTAACATGGCTAAGAAAGATAAAAAACAACAAGTGGATTCATCATTAAATCAATTCCTTGCAATAGATGATAAACATGAAGAGGGAGCGCTTGACGCTGCAATTTCTTTATTAGAACAAATGAAAGTTACTTACGCAAGTGAGCAAAAGGATAATTCTGATAATGAACAATTACTCATGTTAAAAGAAGAAATTAGTGAGTTAAAGAATCAAATTAAGCGATACGAGGATGCATGGCGAGAGATGGGGCAATTGTGGCGTTTGATGGAAAACGATGATAAGAATAAAACATTAATGGAATAATATGATAAGAGCAAGATAACCCTTGATGACTGCGTTGTAGAGTCGGCAAGGGTTGTTTTTTAGCTTTTAAAGATTTTATATGAGTATGCAGACAATCTTTAATATTTCTAATGTGATTGTGTAAAAATGATTCCTGGATATTAATAATATTAGTCCGATGTCTTGAAGGAGAATAATGGTAGTAGATAGGAAGTAAACTTTATCACATGATTTTTGTGAGTTAACTTTATTGATTTTTAAGGGATTTAGTTCTACTCTATAAAAGTCAGGTCAGTTAAAATGTGATTGCTATTTGTATAGTTGAAACAGTAATTTTACTCGTGTTTTATTATTTGTATTAATAGTGTGTTCAAGTCAAGTTGAGGTGGTACAAATGAAAATAGGTGTCATAGGTGGGGGAGCAATTGGAATGTTAGTTGGTGCGCATGTATCATTGCTTGGCCATGATACTACTATTTATGTTAGGCGCAAATTACAAAAACAAGAAATCCATAAACATGGAGTGATTTTGCAAGGCGAAAATTTTTCTGCTCCAGTGAAGTCCTTATTAATAGGTGAGTGGGAGAAATCGGACATATTTTTCGTATGTGTAAAACAATATCATTTAAACGAGTTATTACCATTAATAAAAAAAATTCGATCACCTATTGTATTTTTACAGAATGGTATGGGCCATCTTGATATGATTGCTGCATGTAAATTAGAACAAGACATAATTGTTGGTACTTGTGAACATGGTGCAATTAGAAAAAACAATTATACTGTCCTTCATACAGGCAAGGGGAAAGTGAATCTTGCAATGTTAAAAGGGTACAACGATAACGTTGAAGCATTATGCTCTACGTTAAATGGTAAGAACTTTCCTGTTGTGTTTGAAAAAGAATGGCATCCGATTCTAGCAAAAAAACTAATAATTAATGCAGTGGTTAATCCGTTAACAGGGATACTTCAAGTGAAAAATGGTCAACTGTTATCCAATCCAAATTTTAAACGAATAGCCAAAAAAATATGTGATGAAGCATCAGGTGTTTTGGGATTAAATCCAGTCAAAGAATGGGATAATGTATTTGCAGTTATTAAAAAAACAAAAGACAATGATTCATCGATGAAAATAGATATCCAAAACGGAAGAATAACAGAAATTGAAGGTATAGTGGGTTATTTGATAAATCATGCTAGTGTTGATCTACCTTATTTAAACTTTGTGTATGAAACTGTTGTTGCACTAACAAAGGATTAAATTTATACTAGATTTTTCAAATGAAACATAGAAAAAAGTAACTATTTTATTGAAACGCCTTATTCTTCTAATTTATTTGTCTTATTTATAAAGAAGACTAGCAATAATAGTAAGATGTATATAAACATAATATGTGAAATTAATCTGACAATTATGTAAAATATGACTAGTACCTAAATTAAACGAGGCTACGCGAATATTCCGAGTGCCTGAAAGTGTGTGCATGTCAACATGACAACTTTAAGCATCCAGAGTAGTATTCTGCTAATGTGGAATAAATAGTGCCTAGATAAAAGGAGAAGGTAATCCATGTGGATCGACCCAATCACATTACATAATAAAAGTAAATTAATGAAAGATTATAATGCAGCTAGTGAAAATATCATGAATAAATTTGATTATCTACCATATGACTCTGATTCTTATCGTCAACGGGTTGTTGATTTATCTGAGAGGTCATTTGAACGAGATGAATTAGCTTCTTTATTAAAAGTTTTAAATGAAGGCTGGGGTGCCAAAGAAACAACACTACATAATATAGAACGTTTAAAAGATGAAAAAAGTGTCGTTGTAATTGGTGGTCAACAAGCTGGTTTATTAACTGGCCCCTTATATACAATTCATAAGATTATCTCTATTATTCACTTTGCAAAAGAGAAAGAGAAACAATTAAATATACCTGTTATACCAGTATTCTGGATTGCTGGTGAAGACCATGATTTTGCTGAAATAAATCACATTATGATGCAAAATGGACAGAATATGGAAAAAGTTAAAATCAACCATCGTATCAATGAAAAAAAGCCGGTATCATCCGTCAAGTTAGATAAGGAAATTACTTCAGAATGGTTGCATTCAGTTTTTAGAGGATTGAATGAAACAGAATACACGAATTCAATCTACAAATTGGTGGAAGAAGAATTAGATCGAGCTGATAGTTATGTTGATTTTTTTGCGAGGATTGTACTAAAACTTTTCAAAGACGAGGGTATCGTTTTAATTGATTCTGATAATTCCTTGGTTAGAAAAGCAGAAAGTGAGTTTTTTTGCAGTTTAATTAAAAAACAGCTAGAAATAAGTGAAGGAGTACATAGAGTTTTACAGGAACTAAGACAAGATGGATATTCTATATCTGTAGATGTCGATGAAAATGATGCTCATCTATTTTATCATATGAATGGTGAACGTGTATTGCTAGTTAGAACAGAGGATGGTCAGTGGATAGGTAAACAAAACCAATGTAGTTTTAGTACAGAGGAACTGTTACAGATAGCAGAAAGTTCACCTGAATTACTAAGTAACAATGTGGTTACACGCCCCGCTATGCAAGAGTTGTTGTTTCCTAGCTTAGCTTTCTTGGGTGGACATGGTGAGGTAGGGTATTGGTCATTATTAAAACCCGTCTTTCATGCGATGCAAATTAAAATGCCTCCTGTACTGCCCAGGTTGTCTTTTACATTAGTTGATCGCAAGGTTGAAAAGAAATTAAGGCTTCTATCATTAAACGCCACAAAAGCGGTAAATAGTGGAGTTAATCTAGAGAAAGGGAATTGGTTACTGAAGCAAACATATCCAGCTATTGATGAGTTAACAGAACAAGTCCAAACTGCGATAAAGCTTGCTCATAAGCCTTTAAGAGATTTAGCAGGATCAATAAGTCCAGATTTAAATGGTTTGGCTGAAAAAAATCTTTTCTACATACAAGAACATGTTGAATTCTTGCAAGAATCAGTAGTCAAATCCTTAAAGGATAAAAATCATAAAGTGTTACAGGATTTTAATACAATCCAAATAAACTTACAACCAGAGGGTGGATTACAGGAAAGGTGTTGGAATATCATTCCATTTATTAATAATTATGGACTAGATTTAATTGGTGACTTGGTGAATCAAGAGTACCAATATAAAAGTGACCATTATATTATTTATTTGTAATCCTTTTTAATTATTCCTCCACCTTTCACCACTTTTTTAGTAGATTACGGTTAATGCTAGACTAAAACGCTCTGTCTGAAGCAATTCAGCAGGGCGTTTTTTTGTGTGGAATTTTAATTTTTTAGATGAAAAGAAGCTTTAAAGTAAGAAGTAACGACCTTTACTTAAAATAATCAAAAATGAGTGGTGAAAGGTGGGGGATTGTGGTAAGATGAAAAAAGAAAGTGGGGGCGGACTATATGTTTATGGGTGAATTCCAACACAATATTGATACAAAAGGACGTATTATTGTCCCTGCTAAGTTTCGTGAGGGCCTTGGCGACATGTTTGTCCTCACTAGAGGTTTAGATCAATGTTTGTTTGCGTATCCCATGAATGAATGGCGCCTTCTTGAGGAAAAATTAAAAAAGCTACCACTTACAAAAAAAGATGCAAGAGCATTTACGCGTTTCTTCTTTTCTGGAGCAGTAGAATGTGAAGTGGACAAACAGGGTAGAATAAATATTCCAGCCCCACTTCGTAAATATGCTGTCTTAGAAAAAGAATGCGTGGTTATTGGTGTTTCTAACCGAATTGAATTCTGGGCAAATAGTGAATGGGAAACTTACTTTGAAGAGTCTGAAGAATCTTTTGCTGAAATCGCTGAAAACATGCTCGGTTTTGATATTTAAACTACATATAAAGACATGCAACAATGACTAAATAGCAAGAGTAGGTGATGATGATATGTTTGAACATTTTAGTGTGTTAAAGCAAGAAGCGGTTGATGGATTAAATATAGACCCAAACGGTACATATATTGATTGTACCCTCGGAGGTGGGGGGCATTCAGAAATGATTGTAAAACAATTAAGTGAACATGGATTACTCGTTGCTTTTGATCAGGACATGAATGCAATTAAATCTGCACAAGAAAGACTTCGTGAATATAGTGATCGTATCATATATATTCATGCAAACTTTCGTCTCTTAAAAGAAAAGTTAAACGAGAATAATATTGATAAGATTAATGGTATTTTATTTGATTTGGGGGTTTCTTCACCACAATTGGATCAAGCAGAACGAGGGTTTAGTTATCAAAACGACGCTCCTTTAGATATGCGAATGGATCAAACTCAAGAAGTAACAGCATTCGATGTGGTTAACCGTTGGCCTTACGAAAAGTTAGTTGGTATTTTCTTCAAATACGGTGAAGAAAAATTCTCAAAACAAATAGCACGAAAAATCGAACAAACTAGAGCTGAAAAAGAAATACGTACAACCTTTGAACTTGTAGATATTATAAAAGAAGCTATTCCAGCCCCAGCTCGTAGAAAAGGTGGTCACCCTGGAAAACGTGTTTTTCAGGCAATTCGAATCGCAGTAAATGATGAGTTAAATGCTTTTTTTGATGTATTACATCAAGCTGCAGAAGTTGTTGATATTGGTGGTCGTATATCAATTATTACGTTTCACTCGTTAGAAGATAGGTTATGTAAGCAAGCATTTAAAAAGTGGAGCACGATTCCACCGTTGCCTAAAAACATACCGATTATTCCTGAACAAAGTAAACCACCATTTAAAGTGGTTAACAGAAAACCGATTTTACCAAATGAAGAAGAACTAGAAGTGAATCGCAGATCTCGATCTGCAAAATTACGAATCGTAGAAAAAATAAAACCTTGGGATGGGGAATTTTCATATCAAGAAGGGTGGAATAAATCATGAATTCAAGTGAAGCAAGAAGCTGGCAACAATCGTGGGAAGAGGAGATTACTCCTAATAGACAGACGGAAAGTAAACCACAAGTTAAAATAAAGGTTAGTAAGCGATGGATTACACCTGGTGAAAAATTCATTTATACGCTTTTTAGTTTAGTAACCATAACTACTTTGTTGTTCACAGTTTCTTTTAGTTCCACAACGGATAGCTTAAATAGAGAAGTGCAACAATTAGAAAATGAAGTTCAACAGCAACAATCAATTAACGATAATCTACAATACAAAGTTAAAGAATACAGTAATCCTGATCGGATTTTAAGGATAGCAAAAGAAAATGGGTTAAATGTTCAAAATACGCAAGTTAAACAAGCAAGCTCATTTTCTAATTAAGTGAAAGCGGGGATACGAGATGAAAAAAAACAAAACTACACATGTTATGTCAGCCGTGATTATGCTTCTTTTTGTGGTAATGTTTTTAACTGTATCTGGTCGCTTTCTATACATACAAGGAACGGGAGAAGTAGCAGGTGTTTCTTTACAAGAGTGGGCAGACAGTAGACGAACAAATACGCATGAAATAAAAGCAGAGCGGGGTACCATTTATGACCGCAATAAAATGCCGTTGGCTCAAGACCGCTCTGTTTATCGTGTGTATGCAATTGTAGATGATTCCTTCTCTACTGACCCAGATAACCCGAAGCATGTAGATAATCCGCAAAATACAGCTGAAAAATTGGCTCCACTTCTAGATATGGATGGAAATGAACTTCAATCAACGATAGAGAATGGAATTGAAAATGATAGATTTCAAGTAGAATTTGGATCTAAGGGAAAAGAGCTTAGTCAAGAACAAAAAGAAGAAATAGAAGCTTTAAAATTACCGGGGATTAACTTTGTAAAAGAGTCAATAAGATTCTATCCTAATGGTGTATTTGCATCTCATATTATTGGCTTTGCTCAAAATAAAGATATTACCAATGATGATGGAGAAATAATAGAAACCATTGTAGAAGGTAAAACTGGGATAGAACAGCAATTTGACGAAAAGTTAGTTGGAACAAATGGATCTATTTCATATAAGCGTGACAAATTTAATGTTAAGCTATTAGACTCTGATGAAATTGTTCAACAGGCCGAAAATGGAAAAGATATCTATTTAACTATTGATCAAAAAATTCAAACACTACTAGAAGATTCGATGAACCAAGTAGTAGAGCAATATGATCCAGAGAGAATAACTGCAGTTGTAATGGACCCGAAAACCGGTGAAGTGCTAGCGATGAGTAATCGTCCAAGCTATAATCCTAACGATATTGGTAAAGTGGAGAATTGGTACAACGATGTAATCTCAACTCCTTTTGAACCTGGATCTACGATGAAAATTTTTACACTTGCAGCTGCCATTGAAGAAGGAGTCTATAACCCGAATGAACAGTTTAAGTCCGGTACTTATAAAATAGATGAAATCACTAGGCCTATTAAGGACTGGAAAAAAACATGGGGGAACATATCTTATGAAGAAGGGATTCAACGTTCTTCTAATGTCGGTGCTTCTAAGTTAGTCTGGGAGAAGATGGGAACTGACACTTTCCTTGAATATTTAAATGCGTTTGATTTTGATCAAAAAACAGAAATAGATTTACCTAGTGAACAAGCAGGAAAAATCTTATATAATTGGCCAATCGAAAAACTCACTGCATCCTATGGACAAGGTACTACTACTACACCAATGCAGCTCGTTAAAGCAGCATCTGCTGTGGCTAATAATGGAAATATGGTAAAACCGTATGTTGTTTCAAAAGTGATTGATTCAGAAACCGGAGATATCCTAGAAGAGCATAAAACAGAAGTGGTCGGTAACCCGATTTCTGCTGAAACGTCAAAGCAAGTACTAGATACATTAGAAACAGTAATTTCCTCAGAAGAAGGCACAGGTCATAATGTTTATAATTTAAATGATTATTCTGTTGCTGGTAAAACGGGTACAGCTCAAATACCGGATCCAGAAAGTGGTGGTTATTTAACGGGAGAGGAGAACTATATTTTTTCCTTCTTAGGTATGGCTCCAAAAGATGATCCGGAATTAATAATCTATGTGTCTGTTAAACAACCAAATCTCGATTTAGAAAACTATGAATCGGGGTCGGCGCCAGTTTCATTTATATTTAAAAATGTAATGGAGAATGGTTTGCATTATTTAAATATTGAACCAGATAAAGAGGAACAACAAGAAAAGATTGAAACAATTTCTATCCCTGAAATTGTTGGTCAATCCGTTGATACGGTAAAACAGGATCTTGAAAGCTTAGGTTCTAAGGTAACCATTATTGGTAAGGGGAAAACAGTTACTAATTCAAGTGTGAGTGAAGGTGATGAAGTCTTATCGAATGAACGAATATTACTATTGACGGATTCTTCTATTACGATGCCTGATATTAGTGGTTGGTCTCTAAGAGATGTACTTAGGTTAAGTGACTTATTGTCTCTGGAAGTTGAAGTAGTTGGAAGTGGTTATGCTGTAAACCAGAGTGTCTCAGTTGGAGAAGAAATTGGTCAAGAACAATCCGTTAAGGTTGAGTTTTCAGCACCTAAACAAGACGATGAGACTAGTGAGTCAACTCAAGAACAATCAGTGAGTGAATAGTTAAAAGATTTGCAGTGTTCTATTCGTTTTCTTTCATACATATATTGGATACAAGCATACCTGTAAGTGAGGAGATGTCCTATGAAACGTGTATCCAATGTAACAATGAGAAGGCGATTAGTCACTGTTTTTATTTTTGCAATTTTTATTTTTGCAATTATTACTGTGCGTTTAGGTTATGTGCAATTTGTAATAGGCGATGTGTTGATGGAACGTGCAAAAGCATCGTGGAGTCGAGATATTACCTTTGAACCTGAGCGAGGGAAAATTTTGGACAAGAACGGTGAGGTACTAGCTGAAAATGTATCTGCGCCAACGGTTATGATAGTACCTAGACAAATAAAGGAACCGCAAAAGGTTGCTGAGAGTTTAGCGAAAATATTAGATATGCCTGTAAAAGATGCATATAAAGAAATAACCAAAAACGCTAGTATTGTTCGACTTCACCCAGAGGGTAGAAAAATATCCGAGGAAAAAGCGGACTTAATCCAAACATTAAGTATGAATGGTGTCTATATCGCTGAAGATTCTAAACGTCACTATCCAAATGGAGAGTATTTGTCACATGTGCTTGGTTTTAGCGGAATAGACAATCAGGGATTAACGGGTCTAGAACTATATTACGACGAAAAGCTAAGAGGTGAAGCCGGAAGTTTATCTTTTTTCTCAGATGCGAAAGGTCAACGGATGCCTGATATGGCGGATGTTTATGATGCCCCAGAAGATGGTAATAACTTACAACTCACAATTGACTCGAGAGTGCAAACAATCATAGAACGTGAATTGGATCTAGCTGTATCAAAATATAATCCGGATGGAGCGTTAGCTATTGCAGTTGATCCTGATACTGGTGGCGTTTTAGCTATGTCCTCAAGGCCTAATTTTGATCCAGAGGAATATCAAAGTGTTGATGCAGATATTTATAATCGGAATTTACCGATTTGGAGTACGTTTGAACCAGGTTCCACTTTCAAAATTATAACGTTGGCAGCTGCATTAGAAGAAGAAGTAGTTGATTTATATGAGGACGAATTTACTGATGATGGTGCAATAAAGGTAGATGGTTCTACATTACATTGCTGGAAAAGTGGCGGTCATGGTCATCAAACATTTTTAGAAGTCGTTCAAAACTCTTGTAATCCGGGATTTGTAACGTTGGGACAGAAGTTAGGTAAAGAAAAATTATTTTCTTATATTAATAAGTTTGGCTTTGGTGAGAAAACAGGAATAGATTTACAGGGAGAAGAGAATGGAATCTTATTTAAACCTGAACAAATTGGACCTGTTGAGTTGGCGACGACTGCTTTCGGACAAGGGGTTTCTGTAACGCCTATCCAACAAGTAATGGCGGTGTCAGCAGCAGTTAATGGTGGGTACTTATATGAGCCCTATATAGCAGACTCTTGGGTTGATCCTGTAACTGGGGAAGTTATAGAACAAACAGATCCAACACTAAAAGATACGGTCATTTCTCAAGAAACCTCAGCAGAAATTAGAGAAGCCCTGGAAAGTGTAGTTGCAAAAGGTACTGGTAGAAGTGCATATGTGGATGGGTACCGTATTGGCGGCAAAACAGGTACAGCACAAAAAGTTGGCGATGATGGTAAATATATGAGTAACAACCACATTGTGTCCTTTATAGGTTTCGCGCCTGCAAATGATCCTGAAGTTGTAGTCTATTTGGCAATAGATAATCCCAAAGATACGGTTCAATTTGGGGGAGTAGTTGCTGCTCCAATTGTTGGTAATATAATTGGTGATAGCTTAAGAGCGCTTGGTGTGGAGCTTAGTGATGATGGTCTAGAAAAGGAGTATAACTGGCCCGATCAACCTCGTGTTGAAGTTCCAGATTTAATTGGGCTAACTCGGTCAGACATACAGCAATATTTAGTCAATTTATCAATTGAGGCAAGTGGTGAAGGCGATTATATTATTGATCAGGAACCCAAAGCTGGCGTGAAGGTAGAACAGGGAGAGCAAATTAGAATATATTTTGCTGAAAAAAATGAAGATGAAAACTAAAATCCGGTGCCGATAAAAATAAGTTCTGTTATAATAGATGATGCGTGTTAAGTGGCATTTTTAAAAAGTAATGCCCGTCCTGTGCATTTTATCTGCTAAAGAGATGATAGGAAATTTTTATTTATAGATCGATGAACATGAATTGACGTAAGGATGTGTAGTAATGAAACTTAGTGAAATCACTGAGATTTTACATTTGTATAAAGCAACTATAGCAATTGAGAATATTGAAGTAACCGGTATAACAATGGATTCAAGAGAAGTACAAGAAGGCAATTTGTTTATCTGTTTAAATGGTTTTACAGTCGATGGTCATGCATATGCAAAACAGGCTGTAGCCAAAGGTGCAGTGGCAATTATTGCTGAAAAAAACGTCAACGTTTCTGTTCCTGTTATCATTGTCAATGATTCTACTAGAGCATTAGCACTCATTGCCAATCATTTTTATAACTATCCTACAAAAAAGTTAAACCTTATAGGAGTTACAGGAACAAATGGTAAAACCTCCGTTACTTACTTGTTAGAAGATATTTTTAAAAAACATGATATAAAAACGGGATTGATTGGTACCATTCAAATGAAAATTGGAGATAAAAAGTATGATGTCAAGAATACAACTCCCGAGTCATTATTTTTACAGAGAAATTTTGATTTGATGGTACAAGAAAAAGTAGATACGGTAATGATGGAAGTGTCTTCCCATGCCTTAGATATTGGAAGAGTACATGGTTGTGATTTTGATATTGCTGTGTTTACAAATCTTAGTCAAGATCACTTAGATTATCATTCAAATATGGAAGACTATATACATGCGAAAAGCTTACTTTTCTCACAACTAGGAAATGTATATAACGCCACAAAACCAAAGTATGCTGTAATCAATAACGATGACCAAAATAGCAAATTCTTTTGTAGAAGTACTGCACAACCGATTGTAACGTACGGCATAGAGACAGAAGCTGATGTAACTGCTTCTAATATCGTACTTGATGCTAATGGTTCTCAGTTTTGTATGCATACCCACAAAGGTGACATATTAATTAAGAGTAAATTAATGGGCAAATTCAGTATCTATAATATGCTAGCTGCCGCTACAACAGCTATATGTGCTGGCGTATCACTTACTACAATTAAAGAGGCTTTAGAAGAAACAAATGGAGTCAATGGACGATTTGAACCAGTTATGGCGGGGCAGTCTTATGGTGTGATTGTAGATTATGCACATACCCCTGATTCCCTGGAGAATGTACTAACTACAATTCAATCGTTTGCTAAAGGTAAGGTATATGCCGTTGTGGGTTGTGGGGGAGATAGAGATAAATCGAAGCGTCCACTTATGGCTAATATTGCGGTAAAATTGGCTGATGTTGCTATCTTTACATCAGATAATCCTAGGTCAGAAGATCCTGAAAAAATTATTGATGATATGACTAACGGTATAAGTCAGAATAATTATCAAGTTATTTTGAATAGGAAGGATGCCATTACTTATAGTATAAAGTTAGCTAAAGATAATGATATTGTTTTAATAGCCGGTAAAGGACATGAAACATACCAAATTATTGGTACAGAAATAGGCAAGTTCGATGATAGGCAGGAAGCTGTTGAAGCAATTACCCAATATAATCTAAGTTGATTATTCGCTTTACTGGTTTAATGAGTAATCATATTAATAAAAAGAGGGCTATGAGGAGAATAAATATGTTATTTACTACAAGTTTTTTAGCCCAGCTATTTCCTGAGACAAAAGGGGTAGTAGCCGACGGGATTCCAATTAAAGAAGTAACCACTGATAGTAGGAAGTCTTCGAATAAATCGTTATTCATTCCAATAAAAGGAGAATCTTTTGATGGACATGAATTTATTAAGGACGCCTTTAATAATGGTATAGTTGCAACACTATGGAACAAAGACAAAAAATTACCTAGTTTTTTGCCTACTGATTTTCCGGTTTTTTTTGTGGAAGACACGTTACAAGCCCTGCAGCAGTTGGCACATGAATATCGAAATAAAATTGACCCGATTGTAATTGGAGTTACCGGATCCAATGGTAAAACTACAACAAAAGACTTAATTGGTTCTGTCTTACAGTCAACTTATAGGACACATAGGACAAAAGGTAATTTTAATAATCATATTGGACTACCGTTAACAATTCTTTCTATGCCCATAGATACGGAAGTACTTGTATTGGAAATGGGTATGAGTCATTTTGGAGAAATTGAGTTACTTTCTAAAATAGCAAAGCCTGACTTTGCGGTAATCACAAATATTGGTGAATCACATATTGAATTTTTAGGTTCTAGGGCAGGGATTGCCATAGCAAAAGCCGAAATAGTGGCCGGATTATCGAATGATGGACTATTGTTTATCGATGGAGACGAACCACTACTAGATAGTTTCCATAAAAAAAATAACGTTATAACGATTGGATTTTTAAATGATAATTCTCGAGTTATTCGTGAATATAATATGACTGCGAGTTATACTACTTTTCAGCTAAATGACAGTGACTTTCGCTTAAATATGTTAGGGAAACACAATGTGAAAAACGCTTCTTTTGCGATAGAAATTGCTAAACAACTGGATCTTCCACAAGAAAAAATAAATAAATCATTACTGAATATTGAGTTAACAGGGATGCGCTTTGAAATCTTAAAAGGGAAAAATGATGTTACAATCATCAATGATGCTTATAATGCATCGCCTACTTCCATGAAGGCTTCCATTGAAATAGTAAAACAAATGAGTGCTTATAATAGAAAAGTACTCGTACTCGGTGACATGTTTGAAATGGGAGAGCATTCGAAGCGATTACATCGTAATGTTGCACAAGTTATCACTGATGAAATCAGTCATGTGCTTACGTTTGGGGAAGATTCAGAAGAAATTTCTTCTGAAGTAGCACGATTAAATCCCTCTGTACGTGTACAACATTATCATACTAAAGAAGATATTATTCGTAATTTACAGTCTTATTTAAATGAAGAAACAATCATTCTTTTTAAGGCCTCAAGAGGTATGAAATTTGAAGCTTTACTAGAACAATTGGTTTAATAAAAAGACCGAATGGACGGTTTATCGTAGCAAAGGAGGAAACAATAATGAATGAATATGTATTAATAATTACCATGGCAATAGCATTTTTAATTACCGTCCTTATATCACCTATTTTTATACCGTTTTTAAGAAGGCTGAAGTTTGGACAGAGCATAAGAGAAGAAGGTCCAAAATCACACATGAAAAAAATGGGTACTCCGACAATGGGAGGAGTTATGATTTTATTAAGTGTGACGATTACTTCTCTGATTATGACAAACAAATTCAATCAAGGAACAATCAGTTTCGAAATGATTTTGTTATTACTGGTTTTACTAGGATATGGAACATTAGGTTTTCTTGATGATTTTATAAAAGTTGCATTAAAAAGGAATCTTGGATTAACATCGAAACAAAAAATGTTAGGGCAAATAGTTATTTCAGTCATTTTTTATATCATATTACGTCAAAATGATTTTCCAACCTATATTAAAATACCAGGGACAAGTTTTCAATGGGATTTAGGATGGGGATACGCATTATTAATCATTGTGATGCTAGTAGGGGCTTCAAATGCTGTTAATCTAACAGATGGACTTGATGGTTTATTAGCTGGAACTGCCGCCATTGCATTCGGTGCTTTCGGAATTCTAGCTTGGTATGGTATTCCTCAATATGAAATTACTATTTTCTCGCTTGCAGTTGTAGGAGCATTGTTAGGCTTCCTTGTATTTAATGCACATCCAGCAAAAGTGTTTATGGGTGATACCGGTTCACTAGCATTAGGTGGCGCCATCGCTGCTGTTGCAATATTAACAAAATTAGAAGTGCTATTAGTTATTATTGGCGGGGTCTTTGTTCTTGAAACGTTATCTGTTATTATACAAGTTATTTCCTTTAAAACTACCGGTAAACGTGTATTTAAAATGAGTCCCTTACACCATCATTATGAACTAATGGGATGGTCAGAATGGCGCGTAGTTAGCACGTTCTGGATAGTAGGACTTATTTTTGCTGCATTAGGTATTTATATTGAGGTGTGGATATTTTGAATCAGTTAACTAATTTTCCTTATCAACATGTGTTAGTGCTAGGCTTAGCTAAAAGTGGAACAGCCGCGGCAAAGCTATTAGTGCGTAGTGGAAAACGAGTACGTGTTAATGACCTAAAAGCAACGAGCGAAGATTCTATTGTTAAAGACTTGCAAACAAAAGATATTGAAGTAATCGTAGGTGAACATCCATTAACCGTTTTAGATGGAATTGATATATTAGTGAAAAATCCTGGAATTCCCTACTATAATATTGTTGTCCAAGAAGCGCAAAAACGCGGGATTCCAATAATTACAGAAGTAGAACTTGCTGGTCAACTCGTATCTAGTTCTTTAATAGGAATAACTGGATCCAATGGGAAGACAACGACCACTACATTAATCTTTGAGATGTTAAAGCATAGTGACCAACAAGTAAAGATTGCTGGCAATATAGGTGAGGTCGCAACTGAGGTGGCTGAATCTCTTCAAAAAGAAGAAACAATGGTAATTGAGCTTTCATCATTCCAATTGTTAGGTGTTCAAAAGTTTAAACCGAAAGTATCTGTAATACTAAACTTGTTTGAGGCTCATCTTGACTATCATGAAACGTTTGAAAATTACAAGAATGCAAAAGCTAACATTTTTATGAATCAAACAGAGAGTGAGTATTTAATTTATAATGCGGATGATCCAAAGGTAGTTGAAATGATTCAATTTGCAAGAGCTACTAAAGTTCCATTTAGCACGGAGTTG
Source organism: Aquibacillus rhizosphaerae (assembly GCF_030282825.1). Taxonomy (GTDB): domain Bacteria; phylum Bacillota; class Bacilli; order Bacillales; family Amphibacillaceae; genus Aquibacillus_C; species Aquibacillus_C rhizosphaerae. The sequence goes on along the minus strand of NZ_JASTZU010000038.1, from coordinate 8,534 downwards.
AAACAAGAAGCTGGTGCGTGGTGCGATCAGGAATTCGTTTATTTCAAAAATGAAAAAATTATCGCTCTAAATGAAATTGCACTTGTTGGAAAACATAATATCGAGAATGTTATGGCTGCAATCAGTGCTGCTCTATTAAAAGGGGCAACCAAAAAAGGGATTTCCCAAGTATTAACAACATTTACTGGCGTTAAACACCGGCTCCAGTTTGTTGAGAATATAAATGGTAGACTCTTTTACAACGATTCAAAAGCAACGAACATATTAGCAACATCAAAGGCGCTAAAATCTTTTGATCAATCAACGATCCTTTTAGCAGGTGGATTGGATAGAGGAAATGACTTTGATGAATTATTACCTTATTTAAAAAATGTTAAAGCAATGGTAGTCTTTGGTGAAACAGCATTGAAATTACGAGATATTGCTTATAAATCAGGAATAGAAAAGGTTGAATTAGTCGATAATGTAAAACATGCCGCACAAAAAGCATACCAGTTATCAAACAAGAATGATGTTATTCTCTTATCTCCTGCTTGTGCAAGTTGGGATCAATATCGCACATTTGAAGAAAGAGGGGACATGTTTATCAATGCTGTGCATACATTAAAGTAGGGGCTTGTTTTACTTATACTATCTAATATACAACCAATAAATAACTGGTTTGTTATATCATATAGTATGGGAAACCTTCTGGACAATTGCTTGCTATACAAGTGGTTGTCGAGTTTTTCCTTAAGCCCCACCTTCGGGAAATGGGGTGTTTTTTTGTTTAGATCCAATCGGAAATTGAAAAATGGACCGGATTTAATTTTGACTTTAACCATTTTTGCACTACTTATAGTTGGTGTTGTCATGGTTTATAGTGCGTCTGCGATATGGGCAGACTACAAGTTTAATGATTCCTTTTACTTTGCTAAGAGACAATTGTTATTTGCAGTGATAGGAATTATCGCGATGATTTTTATAATGAATATTCCATATTTAACTTGGCGCACATATTCCAAACCAATTTTGTTTATTTGTTTCGTTTTACTAATTGCAGTACTGATACCTGGTGTAGGTCTGGTACGAGGTGGAGCGAGAAGCTGGATAGGTGTAGGAGCCTTTAGTATCCAACCTGCTGAATTTATGAAGCTAGGATTAATTATCTTTTTATCTACATATCTAGCTGCAAATCAGAAGTATATCACTTCTTTAAAAAAAGGTTTCATGCCTTCATTGCTTTTAGTATTCGTCGCTTTTGGATTAATCATGCTTCAACCTGATTTAGGAACAGGGGTTGTACTCGTTTTAACGTGTCTTATTATGATCTTTGTTGCAGGGGCTAAAATTTCACACTTTATTTGGTTAGGAATAATAGGTGTAGTTGGTTTTCTTGGCTTAATAATCTCTGCGCCTTATCGAATTAATCGTATTACAGCCTTTTTAAATCCTTGGGAAGATCCTTTGGGGAATGGGTTTCAAATTATCCAGTCTCTCTATGCAATTGGACCAGGTGGTTTAATGGGAATGGGACTAGGTCAGTCATTACAAAAATTCTTTTACTTACCAGAACCACATAACGATTTCATTTTTGCAATTTTAGCTGAAGAGCTTGGATTTATCGGTGGTACGTTTGTATTGTTATTATTTTTGCTATTAATGTGGCGGGGAATACGTGTATCTCTAGCAGCACCAGATACGTTTGGTAGCTTATTGGGACTTGGAATTGTAAGTATGCTATCCTTACAAGTAATGATAAATATAAGTGTAGTAATTGGCTTAATACCTGTAACAGGAATTACACTGCCTTTTCTGAGTTACGGTGGGTCATCGCTAACGTTAACATTATGTTCGATTGGGATATTATTAAATATCAGTAGATATGCAAAATTATAAATACCTGGTTACGTATGACGAATTTTTAAAGACCTATTATCCATAGACAGTTATGGCAATTCTATCCATTTGAAATAAAATGAATAGAATTGCTTATTTTTTTGTTGAAAAATTCGGCCTATAGTAATGGAGAAATCAGGCACGTAAGTTGCTGAAATATGATATAATTTTAATATATGAAAATTCAAACGGCATATTAGGTGCCGTTTCCTTATTTTTATTTTGAATCTATTAATATAATCAAAATATGTCGTTGTTTTAAAGGTAGAGTAGCATATATACTATATTATAAAAGGGAAGAATTAGGAGATGAGTAAGAAAAAAGTTGTTTCTATAGAGGATAGAATTCCTAAATTAAAGCAGGCTCGGAAAAAGAAAGCAAATCGGCGTTTGGTATTTTATTTAACCCTTTTTTTTGTGTTAATTTCAATTGTCGTTTATTTGCAATCTTCCCTTAGCAATGTACACCATATTAATGTTGTTGGTAATAGTTACATATCTAAAGAAGAGATTAGAAAGTTAAGTGAAATAACAAATGATGATAACTTCTGGAGTATAGACAAAGAAAGTATACAATCTAATATATCTCAACATCCGGAAATAAAAAGTGCGGATGTTTCCAGATCGTTTCCAACAACGGTTAATATAGGTGTACAAGAACTAGAAAGGGTTGGATATATTAAGCAGGATGGTATCTATTTTCCTTTGCTAGAAAATGGTGATAAACTAGATTCTCATCCTTTAGAAACAATGTCGGGTGATGCACCTTTTTTAACAAATTTCACTAAGCCAATCTATTTAAATGAATTAGCCAAAGAACTACTAGCACTACCAGATACGATTGTTGATTTGATCTCAGAGATTACTTGGCAACCGACGGAAGGTAATCCTTATAAAGTGTTAGTTTTCATGAATGATGGTTTTGAAGTTGAAGCTTCTATCCGTAATTTTTCTAAGTCTATGAAGGTATATCCATCTATCACTTCTCAGTTAGAAGAAGGAAGTAAAGGAATTATTAATATTGGGGTTGGTGGAGCTGTATTTAATCCTTATAGTGACGATATCAATACAGAAATAGAAAAGGAGAGCCAAAATGAAGGTGAAAGGTAGACACGTTATATTTTCCCTAGTTTTGCTCGTGTTTGGATTTCTTCTCTCATTTAGCTATCAACATACAAAAAGCGATTCTCAAGTAATTCAATTATCTGATCAGGAATGGGAGAAAGATTACTATTATCGACAACAGCTAATAAATTTAGAAGGGAAAAACCATGAACTACGCGAAGAATTAAACGGAAATAGGCAGGATATACAGAGGTTAGAAGAAGAACTTGGTAAACAAGAAGTAACGTTAGGTGAGTATGTTGAGAGAAAGCAGCAACTCCAAATGCTTACGGGTGAACTACCAATTAAAGGGGAAGGCTTACAGGTAGAGTTAAGAGATACAGAATACATCCCAAGTGAAGAGAATGCAAATCAATATATTGTTCATGACCGTCATGTTCAGTTAATTATCAATGAATTGTATAGTGCAGGAGCAAAGGCTATTTCTATTAATGGACAAAGAATTTATAAGGATAGTTTTGTTACTTGTATTGGACCGGTCATTTCTGTTGATGGTATTCAGCACCCAGCACCATTTATTATTGCTGCTATTGGTGAAAAGAATGTACTAGATGTTAGTTTGAATTTAACCAACGGTGTGATAGACACATTAGTCAATGATAATATTGAGGTTGAAGTTGAGAAAAAAGATTCGATTGAGATGGAAGCAAGGATTAGTTAGGAAAGGTGATACCATTGCAACTTAGAAATAAAATTATTATATCCTTGGTATGTGCATTTACAGGTTTAATGATTGCCATACAATTTCAATCGACACAAGAACCAACGGAACGAGATACAAGAGACCTTTGGGAAATAAGATCACAATTACAAGTAGAGCAAAAGAAGCAACAACAACTTTATCAACAAATTGCAGAAATGGAAAGTATTAAGGATCAATATGAAGCAATGTCAGAACAAGAACAAATTGATACATTAGTGGATTCGATTGAAGAATTAGAGCAAAAAGCAGGGTTAACAGATATTTCTGGAAAAGGTATTTTAATTCATATTAATCCGATATATGTAGAGATGGACACTGAACAGGAATATCCTGAAATTTCTCCAGAGTTATTGAACCGATTAATTAACGAACTAAATAATTATGGAGCAACAGAAATTGCGATTGAGAATGAACGTGTGATTAACATAACACCAATTCGTTATGTGAATGGAAAAACGTATGTAAATAATCGTGCGCTACCTAGTCTGCCATTGCAAATAAAAGTACTAGCAGCTAACCCTGAAAGATTATTAGATCACATAGAAGTGAGTCAATCAAGAGACTATTTTGCAATTGAAAATCTGGATTTAACCGCAGAGGTAAGTGATGAACTTTTATTACCAAAATATGAGGGGAATATTAATCTAGATAACCTTGAAGTAAACGAATCACAAGAAACGGGTGAAGAATAATGTGGCTACCAGCGTTATTTTTGGTAGTTGGTTTAACACTAGGCTTACTAACCAATATTACAATTCCAGATCAATATTCCAATTATCTGTCTATAGCTGTACTAGCTGCATTTGATACATTATTCGGTGGAATCAGAGCGCATTTAGATGGTAAATTCGATGATAAAGTCTTTATAACTGGATTTTTCTTTAATATTAGCCTGGCTGCCCTTTTAGCTTTTCTAGGGGTGCAACTTGGGATAGACTTATACCTTGCGGCCGTCTTTGCATTTGGTGTAAGATTATTTCAAAATATAGCAATTATTAGAAGAATATTAATAGAAAAATTTAATCAAAAGAAAAATGAAAAAAAATCAAGAAAATAAGAGGAAATTCGTCGTTTTGTGTAGAATATTGTTATTTAGTTATTCATAAACTTATAAAAAAATAAAAATAGGCTGAAGATTTTTGGTAATTTATACAAATTGATAAATATTATTTTAAATTGATTGTAATTCCTTCAATTATCCGATAATATTTGAACTATTCAGATGCCTTAAATTAGGAGGTGCCTCTTTGAACAACAATGAAATATTAGTCAGCCTGGATATAGGTACATCAAAAATTAAAGTGATTATTGGAGAAGTTCTCAACGATTCCTTGAATATTATAGGAGTTGGCACTGCTAAGTCAAATGGAATGAAAAAAGGTGCCATCGTCGATATAGATGAAACTGTTCAATCTATTAAAACTGCTGTTGAGCAAGCAGAAAGAATGGTTAACATGCAAATTGATAGAGTGATAGTTGGGATTAATGGTAATCACGTACAATTACAACCTTGTCATGGGGTGGTAGCTGTATCAAGCGAGAATAGAGAAATTGGGAATGATGACATTAAAAGAGTAATTGATGCTGCACAGGTAGTCTCCATCCCACCTGAGCGAGAAATTATCGATGTAATACCAAAACAATTTATTGTTGATGGGTTAGATGAGATTAATGATCCTCGTGGCATGATAGGTGTTCGGTTAGAGATGGAAGGTACCATTATTACCAGTTCAAGAACAATGCTACATAACATTTTAAAGTGTGTGGAAAGAGCAAATTTAGAAGTGTTAGATATTTGTCTGCAGCCTTTGGCCTCAGGTTCTATAGCACTATCAAAAGATGAAAAGAATTTAGGTGTGGCGTTGATTGACGTTGGTGGTGGAAGCACAACCATTTCTATTTTTGAGAATGACCACTTAATTTCAACTAGTATTATTCCCCTGGGTGGCGATAACATCACGAAGGATTTATCTATTGGTTTGCGGACGTCTTCTGAAGACGCTGAAGGATTAAAGGTGAATCATGGACATGCTTTTTATGAAGAAGCAAGAGAAGAAGAAACTTTCGAAGCTTCTATTATTGGAAGTAACAAAAGGCAAACATTTAATCAATTACAAATTTCTGATATGATTGAAGCTAGGTTAGAGGAAATTTATGCCTATGCAGAAAGAGAAATAAACAAAATGGGGTACAGTGAACTTGCTGGAGGTTATGTATTAACAGGTGGATGTATGAGTTTACCTGGAGCACTAGATCTTGCACAGGACTTATTCCAGACGAATGTCCGAATTGCTATACCAGATTACATAGGTGTAAGAGAGCCTCAATTCACCTCAGGTGTAGGCATTCTGAAATTCGCTTATCGCAATGCTAAAATTCAAGGAAAAGAAATGTTAGAAGCAGTTACTGTAGCAGAACATGAGGTACTGAAACCAACAAAACAAAAACGAACAACAAAACAAAAGCAAGTGACACCAGGTAAGAAAAAGGAATCAGGAATCGCTAATTTATTCAAGTATTTCTTTGATTAAAGCATTCCTAAGATGTGTGTGTTCAAAACTTACAATGGTGTACAAGCAAATATAAGTTAACTTATAATTTAGGTACTTAGTAAATTTTGGACAACCTCTAACAGATAAAAACATAACTTCAATGAATCTTGTAAACTTGCGAATTAGGAGGAACTATACAATGTTAGAGTTTGATACGAATATGGATCAGCTAGCAACGATAAAAGTAATCGGTGTTGGTGGTGGTGGAAGTAACGCAGTAAACCGAATGATTGAGCACGGTGTTCAGGGTGTCGAATTTATAGCTGTAAATACAGATGCACAAGCACTAAACCTTTCAAAAGCTGAAGTGAAAATGCAAATCGGCACAAAACTTACACGAGGTTTAGGAGCAGGTGCTAATCCTGAAGTTGGTCGCAAAGCTGCTGAAGAAAGTAAAGAGCAGTTGGAAGAAGTGTTAAAAGGTGCAGATATGGTATTTGTTACAGCCGGTATGGGTGGAGGAACAGGTACTGGTGCAGCTCCGGTTATAGCACAAGTTGCTAAAGAGATTGGTGCTTTAACTGTAGGTGTAGTAACAAGACCATTTACATTTGAAGGACGTAAACGTTCAACTCAAGCTGTAAGTGGTATCGATGGTTTAAAAAGTAGTGTAGATACTTTAATCGTTATTCCTAACGACCGTCTTTTAGAAATTGTTGATAAAAATACGCCAATGCTTGAGGCATTCCGTGAGGCAGATAATGTACTTCGACAAGGTGTTCAAGGTATTTCCGATTTAATTGCTGTTCCAGGGCTAATTAATGTTGACTTTGCTGATGTTAAGACAATAATGTCAGATAAAGGTTCAGCATTAATGGGTATAGGTATTGCTACTGGTGAAAGTAGAGCTACAGAAGCTGCTAAAAAAGCTATTTCTTCACCTTTATTGGAAACCTCTATCGATGGAGCGCATGGTGTATTAATGAATATAACTGGTGGTGCAAACTTAAGCCTTTATGAAGTTCAGGAAGCTGCTGACATTGTAACTTCTGCTGCAGATCAAGAAGTGAATGTAATCTTTGGTTCGGTTATAAATGAGGATCTAAAAGATGAAATTGTAGTAACAGTAATTGCAACTGGCTTTGATGAAACACAAGCCACAGCAGCACAACCAAAACAACGTCCTGTTGCAACACCGAAGCAACAAACAGGCGAAAAACGCCGCGAAGAAGGCACGCGTGAAGCTGCTCCTACACAACAGAAGGTAAAGCAAGAGGAAGAGACTTTGGACATACCTACTTTTCTTCGTAACAGAAACCGTAGAAGATAATAGTAATAGGTAAAAAGCAGATGGAATCTATATGATTTCATCTGTTTTTTTGTTCTTGTCTGGAAATTATAAAACTTGCTAGAAATAGACAATGTACAGAAACAACAACAGTTCCCTTAACGCTTTTCTTAATGATATAGGTTAGCAGAAAAAAATAATAAGGCTCTATACTGAATGTGGTGGTGTCCTCAGTCCTATCAAGGGACAAAAGAAAAACAAAAAAATACACTCATTCCCCTCTCTTTTGTTAACCTAAAGTTGTTGAGACAAAAGGAAAAAGGAGAGGGAAAGAGTGCAAAATCATTTTATCATAGAAATGTTAGGGATTAAAGACAAGCATGTTGATGTATGGGATTTCAGTGATCAATCCGACTATTTGTTGGTGGAATTGCGGACAAAAGTCAAAAAACAGAAGTGTCCGTTTTGTAGTACGAAAACGAAACGTGTTCATGGTTATCGCAACCAGAAAATCCAGGGATCAATTATGTCTAATAGATCCTTGAAAATTTCCTTATGCAAAAGACGATACCTCTGTGTGAATTGTAACCATACCTTTTACGAAAAACTACAGATGGTGGATCGCTATCAGCGGTGTACAAATGTGGTGCAGACGACTGCGTTAACTTATACGGCTGTTGGTTCTTTTACTACTGCAGCTCAGTTAACAGGGATGACGACAAATCGATTATTGCGCTTATTTAATCGACATAAAATCGAAACTACAAAAGTTCTTCCGCGAGCTATATCTATTGACGAATTCAAGGGTGATGCAGGTGGGGAAAAGTTTCAAACCGTCATCGCAGATGTAGAGAATAAAGAAATTGTGGATGTGTTATCCGATAGAAAAGTAGACACAATACAGTCCTATTTACAGTCCTGTGATACCAGTAAGACGGAGATTGTGGTGATGGATTTGTCAAAGTCTTTCAAGCAAGCTGTACGTAAGGCATTGGGTAATCCATTAATTATTGCTGACCGGTTTCACTTCATGCGCCAAGTGTATTGG
>NZ_JASTZU010000037.1 GCF_030282825.1 Aquibacillus rhizosphaerae | reverse complement strand
GCCACACCTGTTCCCATGCCGAACACAGCAGTTAAGCTCTCCAGCGCCCATGGTAGTTGGGGCTTTGCCCCTGCGAGAGTAGGACGCCGCTAGGCCGAAACATTATTTACAGCATGAAGCTTTGTGAAGCAAACTAACAATTATTTTATTAGTTTGATATTATTCCACAGTAGCTCAGTGGTAGAGCTATCGGCTGTTAACCGATCGGTCGTAGGTTCGAATCCTACCTGTGGAGCCATTTGCTTCCATAGCTCAGTTCGGTAGAGCACTTCCATGGTAAGGAAGGGGTCGCCGGTTCAAGTCCGGCTGGAAGCTCTGTGAATATGAATATATGGCCCGTTGGTCAAGTGGTTAAGACACCGCCCTTTCACGGCGGTATCACGGGTTCGAATCCCGTACGGGTCACCACTTAAATGAATAGTCTTAAACGTATTTTCTGCAAATGGAGGATTAGCTCAGCTGGGAGAGCACCTGCCTTACAAGCAGGGGGTCGCAGGTTCGAGCCCTGCATCCTCCACCATTTGCCGGTCTAGCTCAATTGGTAGAGCAACTGACTTGTAATCAGTAGGTTGGGGGTTCAAGTCCTCTGGCCGGCACCAGTAATTAGTTTCATATGTATTACATGGGTGATTATCACTTGTATATGGAGGGATAGCGAAGTTGGCCAAACGCGGCGGACTGTAAATCCGCTCCCATCGGGTTCGTAGGTTCGAGTCCTACTCCCTCCACCATTAACCCATCAATTAATCAGTGCAGATTTTACGCACTATTTTTTATTGGGCCATAGCCAAGCGGTAAGGCAACGGTTTTTGGTACCGTCATGCGCTGGTTCGAATCCAGCTGGCCCAGCCATATAATGAGCCATTAGCTCAGTCGGTAGAGCATCTGACTTTTAATCAGAGGGTCGAAGGTTCAAGTCCTTCATGGCTCATCAAACATCACTTAAATCCTGACAGAATTTTAATATATTTTTAATAGAGAAATTTGCATAAGGAAAGCTGTGTAAAATATTACCTTATCAACATAGAAGTCACAGAAGCTATTTTGTCTTCCCTCTCTTATTAAAAATTATGGGGCCTTAGCTCAGCTGGGAGAGCGCCTGCTTTGCACGCAGGAGGTCAGCGGTTCGATCCCGCTAGGCTCCACCATACATAACATAAATAAAAGGATTGAATATGCATAGTATGCTTATTTAATCCTTTTTTGTATTATATAGATTGTATAGTGAGGATATATACTACATGTGATAACGCATATTAACTCGTTTTACTTTAAGAAATTTAACAAAATAACAAAGGAAAAGGAATAGATATACGTCTTGGTAGGCTACTGTTTATGATTTTAGAGAAAGAACAGCAAAAAATATGTTGCTTCTAGAAACTGTTTTAATAAAAAATCATAAATTTATAGTCAATCGAATTATTAATGGTTTCTACTAGCTATAAACTATTTCATCACTAGTTATTTTTTCAAGCTCATTCAATAGACCATCTAAACGGATGCTAGCATTGATGACTGCTTCTGATGTTAAATCTTTTTCGCTTGTTAATTCGATCATCTCATTACGACAATTTTCTATTTTCTGTAAAAGATAGAGTTTTTTATCCATGAGGACCTCCTGAACTGTTATAATATCTTTATATAAATACCCAAATGGTCAATGAATTAAACATTTTCTTTTTTTATGTTAAAAAACATAAAAAAAATGAAACCTCAAGATAGTGTCACTCGTATAAGAGATGACCGCAATTATAGCGGAGGTATATAGATATGGAGACGAAAATAAAAGAAATAATAAAACAAGTAAAAAAAGGCGATCAATCTGCATTTGAAGATGTAGTTACCTTTTATCAAAATAAAGTATACCAAATTTGTTTTCGTGTAATTGGCAATGCGCATGAAGCAGAAGATTTAGCACAAGAAACTTTTATTAGAGCTTATGTTAATATTCATTCTTTTGATGATAAGAGGAAATTTTCAACATGGTTGTATCGAATTGCAACTAATATTTCAATTGACCGAATTAGAAAAAAGAAACCGGACTACTTTCTTGATGCCGAAGTAAAAGGAACCGATGGATTAGACATGTATTCTCAACTTCCAGCTGAACAACTGTTACCAGAAGAAGAAGTAGAGAGCCTTGAACTACAATCCTATATTCAGCAAGAGATTATGCAATTACCCACTAAATATCGAAGTGTGATTGCTTTGCGGTTTGTAGATGAACTTTCTTTAGCAGAAATTAGTGAGATTCTAAGCATACCAGTCGGTACAGTTAAAACTAGAATTCACAGAGGGAGAGAAGCACTTCGGAAAAGGCTTCGTCGTGTATAAAGGAGTGTGAATCAAATGAGTTGTAATAAGCAGTTTATTAACCTAATGCATAAATACCTGGATGGAGAATTAACTAGAACAGATGAGAACCTATTGCGCTCCCATTTGCATTCATGTCAGTCATGCCAAAAACATTTTCATGAATTGAAACGTACCACTACCCTGCTTAAGAGTAGTAGTGAATTGCAACCATCTTCAAATTTCACTGAAAAAGTAATGGCTAGCCTTCCTAAAGAAAAGAAAAGAGTTGGTTATATGAGGTGGTTTAAAGCTCATCCTGTTATTACAGCTGCTGCAATTTTCTTTATCTTTATGTTTAGTAGTGTTTTCTCAGCATGGGACCAAGATAGCCAACTATCAGTTTCTAAAGATAAGAATTTGATTATACAAGAAGATACAGTTATTGTTCCTGAAGGTGTGACTGTTGATGGAGATTTAGTAGTGAAAAATGGTAACTTGAAAATAGATGGATCAGTCAATGGCAATGTTGTCATTATTAATGGGGAGCATCTTATGGCATCTGCAGGGGAAATTAGCGGAGAAATTGAACAAGTGAATCAGGTTTTCGAATGGATGTGGTACCATATTAAGGACATAACAAAAAATCTCTTTGCATTTACCAATAAATAGAGTATAAATAAAACCTTTGTTGCCGATTAATGTAACAAAGGTTTTAATATTTTTAGCATATGGTTTTCTACAAGAACAATATATCATCCAAAAAGATTGTTATATCAATACAAATGATACCATTACGGATTAATGTGAATATATGCTATAATGTATAAAGTCACTATTTTATTGATAGGAAGAGGAATCTAATGGATAGAAGGTTGTGTCACCATGTTTGATGGGGAACTAAATGTCTTAAATCTATTACGTATAGGACTAGATATAGCGCTTGTCTGGTACGTATTATATAAATTACTCATGTTAATAAGAGGTACGAAAGCCTTTCAGTTATTAAGGGGAATATTTGTAGTACTTGGATTATATCTAGTCAGTATTGTTTTTGAATTACGAACGGTACAGATGATTATATGGCAAGTAATAATGTGGGGTTTTCTTGGTATTATTATTCTTTTCCAGCCTGAATTAAGAAGGGCGTTAGAGCAAATAGGAAGAGGTAGCTTTTTCTCAAGAAACAGTAATTCTGAAGAAGAAAGCCTTCATCAATCTATCGAAGCTATCGTTAAATCGTGTAATTATATGGCTAAACGAAGAATTGGTGCATTAATTACAATTGAAAGAGAAACAGCAATGGGGGATTACGTCGAGACGGGAATTCCTATTCATGGTAAATTAACTAATGAATTGCTAACAAATATATTTATACCCAATACACCCCTTCATGATGGTGCAGTAATAATTAAGCAAGATCAAATTGTCGCAGCAGCATGTTACTTACCTCTTTCAGAAAGTCCTTTTATTTCTAAAGAGTTAGGAACTAGACACCGAGCAGCCATGGGGATTGGTGAAGTAACAGATGCATTGACGATTGTTGTTTCTGAAGAGACAGGGCAAATTTCATGTACAAAGAATGGTGAATTACATAGAGATTTAGACCAGGATAAACTTATCGAATTATTACGAAAAGAGTTAGAATTTAAATATAAAGCCCCTACGTCAAAAAGCTGGAGTTGGAGGGGGAAAAAGAATGGATGAATTGTTAAAAAAGCCATGGGTTATTCGTCTAGTGTCCTTGGCCTTAGCGATTTTGCTTTTCACAGCCGTTAGCCTTGATGAAAGTAGTTCAGAAAGAACAGACCCGCCATTCTTCGGTGGATCTGAAGAAACGCAAACCATTGACAATGTACCTGTTGATATAGTAATAGACCAGGAGAAATTTGCAGTTAGCGGCGTTCCAGAAACGGTTTCAGTGGATTTACAAGGATCTGCGGGAGTTGTCACATCGACTGCTACACAAATGAATTTCGATTTGTTTGTTAACCTAGAAGGCCTTGAGTCTGGAACTCACATGGTTCCCATTGAGTCTTCAGGTATCCCAGATAGTTTACAGGTGTATATTGAGCCTGAGGAAATTGAAGTTACCATTGAAGAAAGAGCTACACAGGAATTTGAAGTAACTGTTGGTTATACTAATGAGAATGATATTGCAACTGGTTTTGAGTTAGGTGAAGCAACAGTTCAACCATCAACAGTTACAATTACAAGTGCAAAGAGTGTGGTAGATACGATCGCGTCTGTCAACGCGTTCGTTGATGTAAGTAATGCGGACGAGCCAATTGAAAATAGAGAAGTTCCTGTTAAAGTTTACGATAGCCAAGGGAATGAACTTAGTGTCCGTATTGAACCATCCACCGTGAATGTATCAGTCGATATTAATGACCCTAACAAAACAGTGCCAATTCAGGTAGAGACTACGGGAGAAGCGCAAGAAGATATCACCATCAATACAATTACAACTGAACCAGAAGTAGTTCAGGTATTTGCTTCAGATTCGGTTCTTCAAGATTTAGAGTCTGTAGCTACAGAAGCAATTGACCTATCTGAAATTACAGAGGATACTACACTAGAAGTAGAATTAATTGCACCAGCTGATAGCAGAAAAATGAATATTCAAACAATAACGGTAACAATCGAAGTAGACAAAACTGTTGAACAGACATTTGAAGATGTTCCAATTGAAGTGGATAATCTAGTAAATGATTTAACTGTTACTTTTATCAGCCCAGAAGAAAGTCAAATGGATGTCATAGCTACTGGTTTAGAAGATGTGATGGCACAGCTGACGAACAATGACTTTCAATTATCTATTGATTTAGATGGCTTAGAAGAAGGAGAACATCAAATACCGGTTGATATAGATGGGCCGGATAATATTGAAGTACAGTTAGAATTAGAAACGGTCACTGTTCAAATTGATCAATCCTAACATTTAACTAAGTCATATAGTAAATAATGTGGAAATAATACTAAAGTCATAGCGCTTTTATTGTCATAAAGGATGGCTAAAAACCGATAGTTTTTTCTATTAGGAAAGAAAAGGAGAGGTACATCATGGGAAAATATTTCGGAACGGACGGCGTCAGAGGTATTGCAAATAAAGATTTAACCCCTGAGTTAGCATTCAAACTGGGTCGGTTCGGAGGATACGTATTAACAAAAGAAACTGTTAGACCTAAAATATTAATTGGTCGAGATACGCGTATATCTGGTAGCATGTTAGAAGGCGCACTTGCAGCGGGTTTATTGTCCATTGGTGCAGAGGTGATGCGTCTTGGTGTCATCTCTACCCCAGGTGTTGCTTTTTTAACTAAAGCAATGAGCGCAGAAGCAGGTGTAATGATTTCTGCATCACACAATCCAGTCGAGGATAATGGAATTAAGTTTTTTGGACCAGATGGATTTAAGTTAACGGATGCTCAGGAAAATGAAATAGAAGCATTAATAGATCAAGAAGAGGACACACTCCCTCGTCCTGTAGGAGAGCATATAGGCCAGATTAATGATTATTTTGAAGGTGGTCAGAAGTACATACAATATCTCAAGCAATCGGTTGATTCTGAATTTGATGGTCTACACATCGCATTAGATTGTGCACATGGTTCAGCATCATCATTAGCGCCCCATTTGTTCGCTGATTTAGAAGCCGATATTTCTACAATCGGTTCTTCTCCAGATGGCTTGAATATAAATGATGGGGTTGGTTCCACTCATCCAGAAACATTACAAGCTCTTGTGTTAGAAAAAAAAGCTGACATCGGGTTAGCCTTTGATGGCGATGGGGACCGTTTAATAGCTGTGGATGAAAAAGGAAATATTATTGACGGTGATCAAATAATGTTCATTTGTGCCAAATATTTGAACGGTAAAGGATTATTACGTCATTCTACGGTTGTATCAACCATTATGAGTAATATTGGATTTTATAAAGCTTTAGAAAGTAATGGTATGAAAAGTGACAAAACATCTGTAGGCGATCGTTACGTTATGGAAGAAATGCGTAAGGGTGGCTATAACCTTGGTGGAGAACAATCGGGTCATATCATATTTTTAGATTACATTACAACGGGTGATGGTATGCTCACTGCACTCCAACTAGTAAATGTAGTCAAAGAAACAGGGAAACCGTTATCTGAATTAGCTGCAGAAATGGAAAAGTTTCCTCAAGTATTAAAAAACATTCGTGTTATTGATAAGAATGAAGCGTTGGTTCACCCTAGAATTCAAGAGGTAATCGATAAGGTTGAGACAGAGATGGGAGACCAAGGTCGTGTTCTCGTTCGTCCATCGGGGACAGAACCATTAGTTCGGGTGATGGTTGAAGCACCTACTATTGAAGAGTGTAATCAGTATGTTGATGAAGTAGCAAATGTTATTAACGAACTACTTGGAATGAAACAATAGATGGAAAGCGCTAATTTCTCTAAAGATGAGATATTAGCGCTTTTTTGGATTACCTTAAGCAGTGAAATTACCGTCATAACTCAACATTATTGCTGATTTCACTTTATCTATTTCAGAGATACTGTTGATGAACTGTGTGTTTTGATCCTTCACTCTAATTTCATAAGTGACTTCAAAGTCATTGTTAGGCATAGAGGATTTTGATTTTACGACATGTTTGCTAGAATTTTGCGTTATGATGTGATCTAAAGACTTTTCGATCGCTACATCGTTATATTTAATAACTAATAAGTAAGGGTTTTCCGCAGAGATTCGATTGACGAAAAAGATCATTACCGCCCCTATTAGAATAGAGCCCAATATAACCAGTGGAATAAAACCCGCCCCTGCAAGAATCCCCGATACGATTGTCCAGAAAAGATATACTAAATCCATTGGATCTTTAATCGGTGTTCGAAAGCGAACGATAGACAAGGCACCTACCATACCAAGTGATAAGAGAACATTAGATGAAATACCCATAATGATTAGAGCAGTTGCCATCGACATGATAATCAATGAGACGTTAAAACTATGTGAATAAACGACACCTGAAAATGTCTTTTTATATACGAAGTAAATAAAAAGTCCAATGGCAAAGGCAACTACTAGTCCTATTAAAGAGTCGATTAAAGAAAAGCTAGTTGTTTTTTCAATAAAACTTGATTTAAAAATATCAGTGAAAGTTGTAAGGTTATCCATAAATTTTTCCTCCAGAAGTGTTTAAAGTATAGTTGCTTAAGTTATATTGTTTACTTATAGAAAATAAGTCAATGAATGTTTTAGGGCCTTTTGTTTAACCGTACATTCTACTAAGGTGGTATTTTGAATAGGTTCCTAACCTACGATCGCTAACTCGAAGTAATCTTTTAATTGTATCTGGAATGTACTCATCGTATTTCACTTCAAGTATTACAATGTCTGGTTCTAAAGCTTCTACCATTGCTAAATCCGGATTAAGTAAATCATTGTTTCGAAAACTTGTCTTAATGGAACTATCAAAGGTAATTCGAACATTACCGTATGGGTAAATAAAAACTTCACGCTCATAGTCCACTACTGTAATAGGCTTTAATTGAAAAACAACCATTTGAGTATATAAATCGCGAATAAGCTTTCTTTGATCATCTTCCATCCAATCAATGTCGCCAATCTTAATTCTTTCATATTCTGCTGGAGTCATTCGACATTTATCCTTGAATGTAGCATTATTGCGTTTACTTTTCTTTTCTAAATTAATATAGTATGTTTGATGGTTATATAATCTGACATGAAATTTGTCACGATTAAAATGTCCCTCTTTTTTTTCCGTTAATACTTTATTTTCACTATTATCGAAATAAACACTTCTTATTAAGTATTTTCCATCGCTATTTGTATGAGGATCAATATCCATTATGTGGCGAAGGTTATTTCTTAACAGAAAACAGTCTAATTTCGTAATTGCATGTTTTAGTTCTCTTCTGCCTTTAGGACTTTCTTTTCTCTTTTTAAACATAGGTGGGGTGGCTCCTTTCGTATTTGTGTGTTTGTATGTCTAAACCTAATTATATGTATGGACCTTAAACTAACCTTAAAATTAAAAAAGAAAAAACTACTGGATGTTGTTTAGCATCCTGGTAGTTTTAACATGACTCATCCTATTGGTAATTTTATTTTTAAGATTGTTCCTTTTGGCTGATTTTGATAGGCTGAAATTGTCCCATGGTGACTTGTTACAATCCATTGTGCAATCGAGAGACCTAACCCCATACCTCCGTTTTCTCTAGATCGTGCTTTGTCTTCCCTATAGAACCGTTCAAATATATGGTCTAATCCTTCTTTACTAATTCCAATTCCTGTATCACTGATTTCGAGAATAGCCTTATTGTCTTTAAAAGATGTTTTTATTCCAATACTGTTATTTTCCGTCGTGTATTTGAGAGCATTATCTAACAATATGACTAAAAGCTGATGGATTCGCTCTTTATCAACCTCTAAAGTTTGGAAACATTCTAATTGAAACCAGACATGCTTTTGTTGATATTGAGCTATTTCTTTATAAGGGTCACATACTTCATGTATAAATTCATCAAAATTAATTATTTCTTTTTCGAGTTGAGTCTCAGAATCAGCTCTTGCAAGTGTTAACAAATCTGCTGTTAGCTTAGAAAGACGATTTGTCTCAGATAAGGTTAATGCTATATTCTCAAATTTTTCCATAATTTTTGCATTAGGAGTAGTAAGTAATAGTTCTAGTTTATTTTTAATAATTGTCAGCGGCGTTCTCAGTTCATGTGAGGCATTTTCAACAAATTCAACTTGTTTATTCCAGGAGTTAATGATTGGCTGCATTGTTTTTTTAGAAAGTATATAACTTGCCATGATTGATAGAAATACAAAAATAACGGAGCAAACAATTAATAGCATTTCAAAGCGCTCCAGCATGTTTTGTTCTGCATCAACGTTAATGAGTAACTGTGCGTATGCACCAGTAGAACCATCATCTGCAATCGTTAACGAACGAAAATTATAAGTGTTATTAAGATTTAAATTGGTAATTGAACCAAGTTGATTAGTATCCAGTTGCAAATCTGTTAAATAATTTTCATAGAGCATCGTACCTAATTGCTCTTGATTGATAATCTCCCCGTCTTCATTCCAGTGGATTTCAATGACCCTTGGACTAGGTAAAGCAGGACGGTCATCCAATGGTGGACCATCACGTTGATCTCGTCCTGAAAAGTTTCCATCCATTGGTCCGCGTTGGTCATTGATAACATTTTGGTATGCTTGTAACTCTTCATCAGGTTGGGAATATAACGAACGCTGAATACTAGTAAAAATAATAATACCAAAAAGACTAAAAATAATACTGAATGCAACAAAGTTAAATAGCATGTATCTTAATTGTTGTTTACGAATTATCTTATTCTTACGCATCGTTCTCACCAGCATCGGTAAGCATATACCCAAGGCCACGAAATGTTTTCAAATATATATCATAACCAACACTTTTAAGTTTTTTTCTTATATGGCTGGCGTACACTTCAACGACGGTGTTTGACGTATCTGATTCAAAGCCCCAAATACGGTCGAATATTTGTTCTTTTGTGAGAATTATGTTCTTGTTATTGATTAAGTACTCTAATAAATCAAATTGTTTACCATTTAAAACAATCACTTCACTATTGATTGTAGCACTTTTACTTTTAACATTAAGTTTTAACTCTTTAAATGTCACTATATTATCGTTAAATTCACCGACCGAACGTCGAACAATTGCTTCCAACCTTAATATAAGCTCTTCTCTGTGAAACGGCTTAACAAGGTAGTCATCAGCACCAACCTTGAATCCATGTATCTTATCATCAATGCTGTCCTTTGCTGTTAAGATAAGTACAGGTACGTTTATTTTCTTGTCCCTTAGTTTCTTTAGTAGTTCATATCCGTTCATATGAGGGAGCATGATATCTAATATAATGACATCGAATATATTTTGTTCTGCTAAATATAATCCTTCATCACCATCAAAAGCTTGACTAATTTCAAACTTTGCTTCTGTTGTTTCTTTAATAGTTGATGATAAGCGCTTATCATCTTCAATTATGAGTAGCTTCAAGTAAAACACCTCGTATAGATATTTTTAAAGTAATATACACTATTAGAACGGTAAACGAGAAAAAAATCAAATGGAATTTTAGCACATCTAGGAAGAGGGTGCATATTTTATAGTGTGAGAACGCAATACGTTCCATTTATTGTTATATTATTAACAATAAAAAGATTGCTTGAAACTTAATTCTCAAGTAAAATGAAATAAGTTCCTGTCTAAATTTGTTTAAATATTTTTTTCTTGGGAAAACCAAGAGGGCACGGATCTTATTTTATGGGATTGAAAGGAGGAACGATGTTAAGAAAGAAATATAAGCGCCTGGACTATTTTCCCGAACGTAGGGAACTAGTTGACGAGGAGGAGGATTATCGAGAAATTTCGGCGGATACCTCCCGGTTGCACACATCTCAACCGATATGTTTTTATTCGAAAACAAAGAGGTGACTCTTTGCACAAGAATAATAATAAGATGTACACAACCCGAGAAAGGGGCAGATAAACGCCCCGATAATTTATAGAATAATCTAGGTCGTTTGTTTGTCCCTTTAATCTAAGGAGGAAACAACGATATGTGTGGAATTGTAGGATATATAGGTTATAACGATACAAAGGAAGTTTTATTGAACGGGTTAGAGAAACTGGAATACAGAGGCTATGACTCTGCAGGAATTGCGACATTAAATAAAGATGGAATAAACCTGTTCAAAGTGAAAGGCCGTATTGCAGCTCTTCGTGAAAGAGTTGATAACAACGTTCAAGCAACAATGGGAATAGGCCATACCCGCTGGGCGACACACGGGGCACCGAGTGAAGACAATGCCCACCCTCATCAGAGCGCGTCTGGTCGATTCACAATTGTTCATAACGGGGTTATTGAGAATTTTTATGAATTACGCGATGCGTATTTAAACGATGTATCTTTAAAAAGTGAAACAGATACAGAAATCATAGTACAACTGATTGAAGTCTTACATCAGAAATATAATGATACTGCTGAAGCTTTTCGTCAAACAGTAGCTTTATTAAAAGGCTCTTACGCAATTGGTCTTATTGATGCTGAAGATCAAGATACTATTTTTGTTGCAAAAAATAAAAGTCCATTACTCGTAGGTCTTGGTGAGGATTTTAATTTAGTAGCAAGTGATGCAATGGCAACATTAAAAGAAACCGATCGCTATTTGGAAATCCATGATAAAGAGATTGTCATTGTAAATCGTGATTATGCAGAAATTCAAAAATTAGACGGCGTAGCGATTGAACGCGAGCCATATATTGCTGAGATTGATGCAACAGATATTGAAAAAGGTACGTATCCACACTTTATGCTTAAAGAGATAGATGAGCAGCCTCCTGTTATTCGTAAAATTATTCAGGAGTATCAGGATGACCATGATAATATTAAATTGGATCCTGAAGTAAGGAAAGCAATGCTTGATTCTGACCGTGTATATATCATCGCTGCTGGAACAAGTTATCATGCTGGTCTTGTTGGCAAACAATTTATTGAGAAATTAGCGAATGTCCCTGTCGAAGTTCATATCGCTAGTGAGTTCTCTTACAACATGCCATTACTTTCTGAAAAACCATTATTTGTGTTTATTTCTCAAAGTGGTGAGACAGCAGATAGTCGTTCCGTATTAGTAAGAATTAAAGAATTAGGACACCCGTCACTTACGATTACAAACGTTCCGGGTTCCACCCTTTCTCGTGAGGCAAATTATACGTTACATCTACATGCTGGGCCAGAAATAGCTGTTGCTTCTACGAAAGCATATACAGCTCAAATCGCTGTATTAGTCATTTTAGCTGTAGATACTGCACAAGCAAAAGGCATTAATTTGGAATTTGATCCATTACAGGAGCTTGGTATTGTTGCAAGCGTAATGGAATCACTAACTGATCAAAAGGAAACTTTTGAGAAGATTGCGGCGGATTTCTTTACAGAAACGCGCAATGCTTTCTATATTGGGCGCGGTATGGATTATTTTGTTGTTCAAGAAGCATCCTTAAAATTAAAAGAAATTTCTTATATCCAGGCGGAAGGTTTCGCTGGTGGCGAATTGAAACATGGTACGATTGCATTAATTGAAGAGGGTACACCAGTTATTGCACTTTCTACTCAGAAAAATGTAAATTACTCTATCCGTGGCAATGTGCAAGAAGTAGAGGCGCGTGGAGCAAAAACTTGTATAATAAGTATTGAAGGTTTGGAACAAGATACAGACACATTTGTTATACCACATGTACACGAGTTATTGACACCACTAGCAAGTGTAGTGCCTATGCAATTGCTAGCATACTATGCAGCGCTACACCGTGATTGTGACGTTGATAAACCACGAAATTTAGCAAAAAGCGTAACAGTAGAATAATGAGGCAATAGGGACAGGAACTTTGTGTAACATGAAAAAAGTTAAGAATCCCTATACTGAATTATTAATTAAACAAAGTTTGTTTGACATGAAAACACAGGTAAAAGTGTAAATCTAAAACCAAATGTTTTTTCACCCTCTGCTTGTAACTAGAAGCAGGGGGTTTTTATTTTGTTGTGGTGAGTAAGCTTGTGTATTGTTGGAACATATAAATGCTCAGGTGATAGAGTTCAAACAGATAATAATGAGATTAAGGAAGTTTTATATATTAATAGTGTGTATCCTTATAAGGGATTAATCTGGTATTAGTCATGTCAGCAAAACATGTCGATAGAAAAGGTATGGTCTGTTATTTTGCTGATAATATTTCAGAATATTATGATTATATAATATTTCCATTACAGTACCCAATAATTACCATAAATATTATATGATAAATCTGTACTCTAAACTGGCCGGTAGAGTTTACAACTTATTTGGAGAGGGATGAGAAAATGAAGAAAATTGTTTCAGTATTTGTTGTTTTAGGTCTATTACTTTCAATGCTTGCAGTAGCGAATCCTGTATATGCGGCAAGCTATGATTCTACTAAAAAGTACAAGCTTGTGAACCGTGATAGTGGGAAAGCGTTAGAGGTTTATGATTGGTCAACTGAAAATGGCGGGAACATTGCCCAATATGATGATTGGGGTGGCACAAGCCAAAAATGGAGTGTCATTGATGTAGGTCAAGGCTATCACAAATTTGTAAACGCATTCAGCGGGAAGGCTATGGAAGTAACTAACTGGAATAATGATAACGGTGCGAATGTTGCACAATGGACAGACTGGAATGGAGAAAGTCAACAATGGAAAATTGTTGATGTAGGTAATGGTTACGTTAAAATTATTAATCGTTTTAGCAACAAAGCACTAGAAGTCCACGAATGGTCTAAGGAAAACGGTGCAAATGTTGTACAATATGATGATTTAGGTGGAGCAAATCAACAATGGAAGCTTGTTGAAGTAAAACCAAAAGAAACTATTGTTGTGAATAGTACAATCGTAGTAGAAGCGGGGGAAGTATTTGACGGTGCGGGAAATAGATATGTCGCAAATCCTGAAACGGTTGGAGATGGAAGTCAGAAAGAAAATCAAAAGTCAGTCTTCCGATTACAAGATGGAGCGACATTGAAAAACGTAGTCTTAGGTGCTCCAGCTGCTGATGGGGTACATGCTTATGGTGACGCTCTAATAGAAAATGTAGTTTGGGAAGATATTGGTGAGGACGCCATGACGATTAAGGAAGAAGGACATGTTGTCATTCGTGGCGGTTCTGCTCAACATGGTAGTGATAAAATGTTTCAAATCAATGCACCTGCAAAATTAGATATTATAAACTTTACAGCGAGAGATGCTGGGAAAATGATTCGCCAAGTAGGTGGTTCTACTTTTCATACAGAGGTTTATATTGAAGGCTCTGTCATTACCAATATGAACGAGGCAATTTTCCGTACGGATAGCCAAACGAGTAAAGTGACAATGGTAAATACGCGTTATTCTAATGTAGGAGAAAAATGGTATAACGTAGAGCATGTATCGGAAAGTGGCAATGTAGAATTCAATTAGTGGTGGATTCCGGTAAGAAGTAATATATAGTAGAAAAAGACTCTTGGCTATATTTAAATGATCAAGAGTCTTTTTTGTGTCTAGTTATAATTTTATAAAAATGGGTAAGAGGAAGTGGAAATGCTTGGACATCCAGTGAAATTATAACTTCTAGAGAGCATTATGATCAAAGAACAGATGGTGTTCAATTTCCAAATCAAGAACAACCTAGTGAAGTCGAATATCAAAGTGACATTCAGAAACCTTTTGGTGCAAAAAATAAGAAAAGGAGAAGAAATCATAATGATTGGAATGACGGAGCTAATAGGTTATATGGTGTTCATTGTAAGGCTGAATATAAAGAACAAGTTATTCCAAAGAATAGGGATAACCTATTCATTGAAGCGGTCCCAAACCAATTAAGTATGGAAGAGTTTCATGATGCACTTTATTCTGCTCCAAAGCCAATTCAGATGCGAGAAATAGGTGTTTTGTTGAAGCGTTTTTTGCAGATATATGAAAATAATTTATCAAAGAACGCCTATACCCTCAGGTCGCTTTACCCTGTAAATGGTAATTAACGGGTTTTCTAAGAGCATCTACATATTTCATTATAAGGAAATATTCTTGAATAAGTGTTCCTTTCGGATAAGGCCATTTCGAGTTTTTACGTACCAATAAAACGGCCTCACCTCTATGGAATAAGAGTTAAAGCTACTTAAATTAATTTTGCTAACTACCTACTTAACAGAGGGCAGTTCAACACGCGGTAGTTTACTGACCACCAAAAATGGACTTTCTAATTTGAAATCTATACGCAATAAATGTCAAAAGGAAACCTAGTACACCAGCTAAAAAAATAAAGGTACACTGGCTAAATGAAAAGCTAGTTGCAAAATTGTGGAGGACAGGATTAAACCATTCAAATATAACGGAAAAAACCCATATATCGGCTATTTCTCGTGCTAATGGCATCAGCATATTTACGCCCGCAAATCCACCGCCAATAATATATGTTCCAATACCAATTAAAATAATCAATGGTTGCAATACACGATACTGTTTAAAGTATGCTCCTAAAAAGAGGCCGATTCCAGCGCATCCAATTAATATAGGAACAATGGATAGATATACAAGCAATGTATTATAAAAGTAAAAATCAAAATGCAAGAACAATATCGACAAAGTTAAAGGGATTAATGAAAGGATTAAACTCACAAATACCGATGTTAGGATAATACCAAACCCCGCCATTATTGATCCAGTAGGAGTTAAAGTAATTTCTTTTATGGTTCTGTTCTCATAATCAAAGGCATGTAAATTGGCTGCTATGATCATGGAACCTAAAAATAGAGTTAACAGAACGCTACTTCCTCCATAAAATGCTGACCGCCAAACATCATTAGGTTGTGCCGTCACTTGCTGTGATGTGACCTTTAATGCGCCTTGTTTCTCCATATAATCGTTTAACGTATGTTCTACTCTTAAACGAACATTCTTCATAGCATCACTGTTTATATTGTAGGTTTTCAATTCAATATTTTTATTTTCTACAAAATCAGCAGGTAACTTAATGAAAAGATGTAATCTTCCTTCAGAACCTTTTTTTTTAGCTTCATAAGAGTTCATTTCAATAAAATCAAAATATGGAGTGATATTGGACTCACTATCTTTAAAAGCTTCCATTAGTTCTTGTGATTCTAGACTATTTGATTCATTAACAATCGCAACAGGCCAATCGTCTCCTCCCCCTCCAAATACAACCACCATTAAAAATAATAATACAAGCGGAACAATAATGGGTTGGATTAACATTTGTTTTTGTCTCGTTAAAATTTTCATATTGCGGTTGTGAACCGCTAATATTGCTTGCCACTTTTTCATATAAAGGCCTCCCTAACTTATTGTCCCTGGGTAAAGGAAAGTTGTTTGTTCAATTTAAATAAAGCAATGGTTAGAAGAAGTCCTACCCACAATGCCATATAGAAGGACGCTCCCCAATTTATTGCTATTTGCTCGAGATCTTCGACGGTAAAGCGGATTCTGTCAATTATCTCTGAACTAGGCCACCAACTACCTAATCGCCACAACCACTCTGTCATTCCTCCATGAGCAAAACCTCTAATGTAAGATTCTAGGCTACTTACTAAAAATTCACTCATCGCTATCACGATACTAATGGGTACGATAGGCAACGTCTTTTTAAATAAGACTCCTAGTAATACGCCAGCAGCACTTCCGTAAAAAAAGAAGAGCAATAAGTAAAACCAAACCAAAGTGTTCATTTGGCCAATTAGATAGCCTAAAAGTATATAAAGCAACGGAAGAACTAATACGGTGTTTGCAACGGTAACTAGTAAGGCTGTCATCCATTTTCCAACAATCAAAGGCAAAAAACCTTTAGGAGTTAAAACGATTAGTTTAGCCGTTCGTTCTTCCCATTCTCTTGCCATTAATGTCCCTGTACTTACCATTGACGTTAATAAGACTGAGAATATAAGTAACCCCGTGCTGACATAACTTTTCATTGGGGTATCCTGGATGAAAGTCATATCTTCATTGATTGAAATGAACGAGTCCCCATTTAAGTTCTTATGAAATTCATATAAAGCATGATCAATTCGTAATTGATAGTTCTTCGTCCCATCTGAATTAATATTAAATACTTTTAACTTTAACGCTGCCTGCTTACCTGCATGAAGGTTCTCTTCAAACGATTCAGGGATTACTAATAAGGCATCCACTTGTCTATTATTGTATTTTTCATAAGCTAATTCAGAATCTAACGTAATGATTTCTAAATAAGATCCATCTACTGACTTTATTTCTTGCAAAATATCAACAAAGCGTTCCGTGTAAGGTCCTTCTGAATGATTTGCAATTACAATAGGATTTGTGGATGAAGTATGAATCACTAATCCGTAAAAAATAATAAATAGTAAAGGAACTATTAGACTTATAATAGAAAACATCGGTTTGCGAATTATTAATAGTAGATCCTTACGTACGATGGCTAATATAGCACTAAACATTCGTGTTCACTCCTTTCTTTAATCTCTTAATTCTTTCCCTGTAAAATGAAGGAAAACATCTTGGAGATTGGGTTCACTGTATTCAATGTGATTCATATGTTCCTCATACTTGCTTAATTGCTGCAAAAGCTGGAATTGATTATTTAATGCATTCGTATTCACGTGAAGCTGGTTTCCTTTAAAAGTAACGTCGTAATCTTTAGCTATATCGTCATATACCTGTTTGGCATATCTTGTTTCAGTAAAGTGAATGATCATCTGTTTTTGACCAATATGTCTCTTTAATTCATTTGGAGATCCTGATCCCACTGGCTTCCCTTTATCAATAATTAATACTTGCTCACCAAGTTCTTCAGCTTCTTCCATGTAATTTGTTGTTAATATAACGGTTTTCCCAACTGACGCAAGTGTGCGGATCTGCTCCCAAATGGCATTTCTTGATTGCACATCAACACCCAATGTCGGTTCATCTAGTAATAGTATTTCTGGTTCTGTTAATAACGCTCGTGCTAATGCTAATCTTCTTTGCATTCCCCCAGAAAAAGTTCCTACTCTATCATTCTGTCTATTCTCTAGTTGGACAATGCCTAATACTTCATCTATTCTTTCGGAAATATATTTTCGATTAACACCATAATATCGAGCATGAAATAACAAATTCTCTCTAGCAGTCAAATCATTGTATAAAGCAGTTTCTTGTGGTACCAATGAAATCTTTTGAAGGACGGTTTTCCTTGACTTACTAGGTTTCATTCCTAACACTGTTATATCTCCATTGGTTGGCTCTAACAAACCATTAATAAGGTTTATTGTCGTTGTTTTTCCTGACCCATTAGGTCCTAAAAGACAAAATATTTGACCACTCTTTATTTTTATATCTAGTGCTTCTAGTGCTTTAAATTCTTTTTTACTATTTTTATTAAAGATTAAGTCTACCTTTTTAAATTCAACGACAAACTCTTTTTCCATGAGAAACACTCCCTTTATAAAACTGTACAGTTTGGTTTGTTTATAAATAAATGATAAACCCTTTTATTAAAGGGCTTAAATAAAAATAGATATTTTATTGGATTGATTTAATAAAATAGTGAATGATTGAAGCTATTTTCTCACGACTAGGCACAGTCACTTGATCTTTTGGTACCAATAAACCATCTAAAAGAATATAGGTTAGCAACGGTCCGATTAACATTCGCGCAACAACGTCCATGTCTGCTTCGTTTATTTTAATCACACCTATTTTATTTGCATGTGACAGAATGTTACTGATTGTACCTATAATTTGTGTTGGTACTGCCTCTTTAAATAACTCGCCAAGTTGAGGGAAATAAGCCATTTCTGCTAATATTATTCTTGCCATTCCCAAATATTCAGGCTGCACTAAATTTTTACTAATCTTTTCAGCAACCATCTCTAAGGTCATTGTTAGATCGCCAATATTGTTTATTTCAATGTTTTGAGTTAGCTGAAATTTATTTTCAATATCAATCTCCCCAATTAAACTTTGGAATACATCAAAAAGTAAGTCTTCTTTACTTTCATAATAACTATAAACCGTTTGTTTTGATACCCCAGCTTCCTTTGTTATGGCATCCATACTGGTATTTGAAAATCCCTTTTCCAAAAACAATCGCTGTGCAGCTAATTGTATTTGTTCTTTTTTCTTTAATGCTCTAGAAGATAACTTCTTCATGTATTTTATAGCCCCTCAAAATAAAACTGTACTGTCTGGTTTGATTTTAATATAGAATTAATTACATGTCAACATTTATGCTGAGTAATAAGGACGTTTTGCGAATGCCTTATTTCAATTTTTTAGTGACAGTAAGTTCGTGAAACCACTATTTCTTTTCATTTGACATATATACCATTCGGGGGTATGGTATGTATATAAAAGGAAAGGGAAGTGATTTATTTGGATGAATTCTTACAAGATCACCCAAGCAAACCTAGAACACAAGATGAAAAGCAAAAAGTTATTAACCGTTTAAAACGTATAGAAGGGCAAGTTCGTGGAATACAGAAAATGGTGGAAGATGATCGATATTGTATGGATATTTTAGTGCAAATTAGCGCAATACAATCCGCATTAAAAAATGTAGGTTTTGCTGTCACAGAACGCCATATCAATCATTGTGTTAGTGATGCGATTAAACAAGGTGAAGGAAAAGAAGCCATTGAAGAGTTAATGGAAGTTATGAAACAGTTTTCTAAGTAAGGGGGGGATCCATTATGAGCGAAACAAATCATACAACAATAGGCATAACAGGAATGACCTGTGCTGCATGTTCTACTCGAGTTGAAAAAGTATTGAATAAGATCGATGGTGTCGAAGCACAAGTCAATTTAACAACGGAAAAGGCAACGGTAGACTATGATTCAGAAAAAATTTCCATAGATGATATTACGAAGAAAATTGAAAATATCGGCTACGGTGTGTTAATGGAAAAAACAGAGTTAGATATTTTTGGAATGACTTGTGCTGCATGTTCTACCCGTATTGAAAAGGTATTGAATAAGCAAGAAGGGGTTAAGTTTGCAACTGTAAACTTAACAACAGAAACTGCATCCGTAGAATATAACCCTGGATTAGTAGATGCGAAAGCATTAATTGGTAAAATCAAAAGTGTAGGTTATGATGCGAAACCTAAAGCTGAAGCAGAAGAAAAGCAAACACATAAAGAAAAACAAATTAAAAATATGAAAATGAAGTTAATTATTTCGGCTGTTTTGTCTGCCCCACTGTTAGTAACTATGTTTGTTCATCTGTTTAACATGCACATACCAGACGTATTTATGAATCCATGGTTCCAATTTGCTTTAGCAACACCTGTGCAATTTATCATCGGATGGCAGTTTTATGTTGGTGCATATAAGAACCTTCGAAGTGGTGGAGCGAACATGGATGTCCTTGTTGCATTAGGTACAAGTGCGGCTTATTTCTATAGTTTATACGAAGCATTTAAGACAATCGGTAATCCCGAATATATGGCTCATTTATACTTCGAAACGAGTGCTGTATTAATAACGTTGATCTTATTTGGTAAGTATTTGGAAGCAAGAGCAAAAAGCCAAACAACGAATGCACTTTCTTCATTACTCAATTTACAGGCGAAAGAGGCACGCGTCATAAAAAATGGCGAGGAAATTATGATTCCAGTTGAAGAAGTTGAAGTTGGAGATTGCTTAGTTGTAAAACCAGGTGAGAAAATACCTGTAGATGGTATGGTTGTAAAAGGAAGAACATCTGTAGATGAGTCGATGATTACAGGGGAATCCATTCCAATTGAAAAGGGTGTAGACGCAACGATCATAGGATCGACCATAAACAAAAACGGCTCGATTGAAATGAGAGCGACGAAGGTTGGTAAAGATACTGCACTTGCATCGATTGTGAAAGTGGTCGAGGATGCACAAGGTTCGAAAGCACCAATCCAACGATTAGCTGATATCATTTCTGGTTATTTCGTACCGATTGTTGTAGTGATTTCCATTTTAACATTCACCATATGGATCATATTTGTCCAGCCTGGTCAATTTGAACCTGCTTTAGTCGCATCGATTGCTGTTCTTGTTATCGCATGTCCTTGTGCTTTAGGACTTGCAACGCCAACATCCATTATGGTTGGTACAGGAAAGGCTGCTGAGAATGGAATTCTTTTTAAAGGTGGAGAACATCTTGAACGTACACATGCATTAAATGCAATCGTGTTAGATAAAACGGGAACAATCACAAAAGGAAAACCCGAAGTAACAAACTTTACAGGTGATGAAGAAACATTACAGTTACTCGCGAGTGCAGAAAAAGGTTCAGAGCACCCACTTGCAGAAGCTATTGTTGCCTATGCAACAGAACAAGATATTGATTTGATTGAAGTAGATGATTTCACTGCTATACCTGGACACGGTATCGAAGTTACGATTTCTAACAAGCGTATTCTTGTTGGTAATCGAAAACTAATGCAAGATTATCAAGTCGATGTTGGTGGTGCGGAACAAGAATTGATTGATTATGAAGTTGATGGAAAAACAGCGATGTTAATTGCAATTGATGAAAAGTATCGTGGAATTATTGCTGTTGCAGATACGATTAAAGAAACAGCACCACAAGCAATTAAAGAGTTAAAAGTACTTGGCCTAGAAGTTATCATGTTAACAGGTGATAACGAACGAACAGCACAAGCCATAGCTAAACAGGTTGGCATTGACCAAGTAATCGCTCAAGTTTTACCTGAAGAAAAAGCTGATAAAGTTAAAGAAATTCAGAATAGTGGTAAAAAGGTTGCAATGGTTGGAGATGGGGTAAATGATGCTCCAGCATTAGCAATTGCAGATATTGGAATTGCTATTGGTACAGGAACCGAAGTAGCAATTGAAGCTGCTGATGTAACGATTCTAGGTGGTGAGTTATTGCTAATTCCAAAAGCAATCAAAATCAGCCAGGCGACGATTAAAAATATCCGCCAAAATCTATTCTGGGCTTTTGGTTATAATACAGCAGGGATTCCAATTGCAACACTCGGATTACTTGCGCCATGGGTAGCTGGTGCAGCAATGGCATTAAGTTCGGTTAGTGTTGTCTCTAACTCGCTACGCTTAAAACGAGTGAAACTATAAAAAGACCATTTAAAGGAGGTGAAAAGGTAATGGGAAAAACTTTAAACGTAACAGGCATGACATGTGGTCATTGCAAAATGTCAGTTGAGGGTGCACTAAAAGAAATAGATGGTGTGTCAGCAGTTGAAGTTAATTTAGAGGCTGGTAGTGTAGATGTTACTTTCGATGAATCTAAAGTAAATGATGATGTTATGAAGGAAGCTATTGAAGAACAAGGCTATGATGTTGAAGCCTAAATATAAGAAAAAAAAGCTGGTTTTCTGTTATGGAAATCAACTTTTTCAATTGCGAAGATGATTTTTTTACATGCATTCTGCAAATCTTTTAACCTTCTCCGCAAGCTTTCGTCACAGTCATATCCTTATTGTGTTTTGGTTTCCACCAAGGTTCTTTAACGAAATTGAGTGGAAAGCATTAGAAACAGAGTCCGGACCTCCTTTATATATAAGAATTCCAAGCTCCCGATATGCTTAACAATTTTAAAAAATGTGGATTTTGAAGTGGAGCAAATTGATTTAAATCGACAACAGTGTCAAGGAAAGCATGAATGATGAGAGGTAAAGTAATAAAGGATACCTGGAAAACGATATGACCATCTCAAAAAAAGTATTCTTTGCGGGAGCGAGGATTGTTATTTATTCATTAATTTCAAGAATAGTATAATACCGTAATTGATTAGGAATGACTGTTATATTAATGAAATGATTAATGATGACCGCCTTAGGTATTTATTCTCTTATCTTATTGTATGTATTATGAATTTTCATAAATACTTAATTAGAGATTTTTTTGATATCTAGTTATATTTTAATATAAACGGGTAAAAGAGAAGAGGTGTTAGAAAAGAGAATAAAGAGGAGGATATCTATGTATAATAAAAAGTTAATTGACTATAAAATTTTCGTACCATCTCTGTTAATAATTATTGGAATTACTATCCCTTTTGCTTTATATGAAGCAGAATCATTGGAATTACTTAACGCAATTTTTGATTATATCGTCGAAGTATTTAGTTGGGGATATTTATGGTATGGGATTATTTTAGTCGTAGCAGGATTATACTTATCTTTTTCAAAGTATGGACAAGTCGTGTTAGGTGATCCTGCAGAAAAACCTCGATTTAGCCTATTTGAATATGCATCTATTCTTATCGCTATGGGTGTGGGATCTACATTAATGCGGACAGGAATGTTACAGTGGACGTCTGTCGCCAATGATCCCCCTGCTGGAGTAGAAGCTGGATCAGCAGAAGCGCTTTTATGGGGCAACGCTTATAGTATGTTCTTATGGGGTTTTCAGGTTTTTGCTATTTTTGTCATTATAGCTCCTGCAATGGGATATATTTTACATGTGAAAAAAAAGCCACTGATGAGAATCTCGGAAGCTTGCAGAGTCATTTTTGGAGATAAGTTTACAGATGGTCTGGGTGGAAAAGTACTAGATATCTTATTTTTAGTTAGTATTTTAGCTGGTGCATCCGTAACGCTTGGATTAGGAGCACCCATTATTACACATAACTTATCAGCTTTATTAGGTATAGAAGTGACATTTGGAATGACTATTATTGTTACTATTATTTGGGTGTTTTTATTTTCACTTAGCGCATACTTGGGAATTGAAAAAGGGATAAAACGCTTAAGTACTTTTAATATGTATTTGGCTGGTCTATTCACTTTATTTATATTAGTGGCGGGACCAGGCGTGTTTATAATAAATTATTTCTCTGATAGTTTTTCATTTCTCTTGTCAAACTATCTTAATATTTCATTAAATACAGATTCTGTATATCAAGAAGAAGCATCACACATTCAGAGTAATACCGTATTTTGGTTTGCATATAGTGCCACTTGGGCATTGCTTCATAGTGTATTTGCTGCCAAAATATCTCAAGGAAGAACTATTAAAGAAATGATTCTTACGTATCTCTTAGCACCAACTTTGATTTCTTGGGTAGCGACAGGAGTTCTTGGTGGCTTGGGAGTGCATCGATATCTTACAGGGGAATTATCTGTATTAGAAGTAGTCCAAGAAAAGGATAGGATGGCAGCTATTCCAGAAATATTATCTAGCCTTCCTTTTGGAGAGTTCGCGATTATCATATTTATAATAGTAGCTCTTATATTCTTAACGACAACACTTGATTCAACAACATATACAATTGCGGCTTATACGAGTACAAATGATATGAGTAAGTATGAACCACCGAAGGTCTTGCGAATTATTGTCGCAGCAGTCATTACAGGTCTGGCACTTGTATTAATGCGTATTGGTGGCTTAGCACCTTTAGAGGTTATTTCCGGTCTAATGGGTCTGCCGATAATTCTTATCCAATTTATTCTTATCTATGCGGCAAAGCGGATGATTGATGAGGATAAGGCTTGGAAATATAATATAAGAAAATAGGAATTGTATTCACCTTCTAAAACAAGGAGGTATAAAACAAGAAATGCTAAACATTTGTTTAGCATTTCTTGTTGTTTAGCATTTTTGAAGTTATCCATATTTTTTTATAAATCTTATATACATCGTTATATAATCCATAAAGCTTCTATATCTTTCTCTATGAATATATTGGGACTTAAGAAGAGGAGATTTTAAAAAACGTAATGAATAGAGTGGATATAATATAAGGAAAAGTTTTGTAACTGATCGATTTGCTTATATTATTGTGCTGTAGAGTAATAGGAAGCTTTACAATCAATCAGTTACAGCTTTAAAAGGTGAACTATATTAGGAACTAAAACTAATTTGATCTTGTATTTCGCCATCTTGTTTATGAATGATTACTTTTGTGCCTTTATTTTTAGCAATATCTTTCGCTTGATAAATAGCTTCTTGTTTTCTCTCAAATACGTAAGCGGCTTTTTGAGCGTCTTTAGCTTGGACTGCCCAACCATCCTCATGCGGAATGACATGCTCGTCGTTGTCTAATAACTCAGGACGACTTTTTTTGTCCTCTTTATCATGGGAACGTAAATTATAATCATTCATCTGTTCCACCTGATTAATTTCCTGTTTGCTAGCATCTTTATACCATTCTTTTGCTTGTTTAGTTGCAATTGGAATCGCTTGATTTTCTTTATAACCTTCATCAATCATGGCATTTGCTATATCAATAGCCTTTTTACGAATAGCGGTTTCTAAATTTTTAAGTGAACTAGGATAATCGTTTGTATCCCAAGGCATAATAATCAACCTCCTTGTAAACGACTATCCCCGGTTTGAAATAAAATTAAACTAGTAATTCAGACGCATAAGAGGCTCAATTAATTTAATGTTAATTTAGATGATTATTTCCTAGGTAATACTAGTTCATAGGTGTAAAAATTAGTTTCTTTTAGATAGCCGATTTTTTCATAAAGACATTGAGCATTTTTGTTATCAATAGCTGTTTCTAAGACGATATGTTCTGAACCGGATTGTTCTACGAATTCCTCTGCTTTTTCCATTAATTGGCTAGCAACTCGTTTTCTTCTAGCCTTTTCCTCTACATATAAATCATTTAGAATCCATATTTTCTTCATCGAGACGGAGCTAAAGGAAGGATATAGTTGGACAAACCCCAAACCAATAGAGGGGTTTTCGTAATCTTTCGCAATAAATACTACTGATTCGTTATTCACTAATCTTTCCTTTAAGAATTTTGTTGCTTTTTCTGTATCCTGATTTTTCCCGTAAAATAATCGATAATTCTCAAATAGTTGAACGAGCATGTCAATGTCATCTAGATTTGCTGTTGTAATTATTGAGTTTTTCTTCATTGTTCGCCTCCAAGTTTCCGTCTGCTAATAGTCAAAGTTCATACGGTTTGCTATAGTTATCATAATTAATAACTGGCCTTTTTAAAAGTGGCAGTTTCTCTTTTTTTAAAGGGTACAGATGGAGAGTGACAAATGATAGAAATAACACCATTATTAGAAAATAAGAATGGAAGTCCTATTTATTTACAATTATATAACTATATAAAGCAAGAGATTGAACGCGGACGGTATCAAGCAAATGAAAAATTGCCCTCGATAAGAAAATTAGCACTTTACTTAGATATTAGTCAAAATACAGTTGAATCTTCTTATCAACAGCTTCTAGCAGAAGGATATATTGAGAGCGTACCTAAGAGAGGTTTTTATATTCAGCAAATAGATGAGGAATTGAGTGTTGTTAAAAGGCACAAGCCTTTTCCATTGGCAGAATCAGATTCTAGCTTTGAAAAAGTAGATTATCATATTGATTTTCATCAAGCATCGATAGATCTTGCACTTTTTCCAATCAGTGAATGGAAAAAGTGTTCCAATGAGGTACTTCATAATAGAAGTATTTTTGACTATGGTCATCCACAAGGGGAAATGAGTTTGCGGGAACAACTTGCTTACTATTTACATTTTTCAAGAGGAGTAAATTGCACACCAGAACAAATAGTTGTTGGTGCTGGTACACAACAATTATTAGGAATGCTTTGTTTGATTTTTAAACAATGTGAATCATCGATTGCAATTGAGAATCCTGGATATAAAGGTGCTAAAGATGTTTTCCTTAATCACGGTCTAGACGTTGAACCAATTAGAGTAGAGGCGGACGGGATATCTGTAAACGAGCTAAAAAAAAGTAAAAACAAAATAGTTTATATCACACCGTCTCATCAATATCCAACTGGTGTGATTACATCGATTACAAAGAGGAGACAATTATTAAAATGGGCGATAGAAACGGAAGGTTATATTCTGGAAGACGATTATGATAGTGAATTTCGCTATGTTGGGAGACCAATTCCTTCACTTCAAGGCCTTGATCTAAATGAGAGGGTTATCTATTTAGGTACGTTTTCTAAATCATTTTCCCCTGCTTTAAGAGTGAGCTATATGGTATTACCTAAAAGCATGCTGAATCAATATAAAAAAATGTATGCTTCTTATGACCAAACTGTATCTAAAATTCACCAAGAAGCGCTTGCGTTATTTATCGAAAGGGGCTATTTAACGAGACACATTCGTAGAATCAGGAAGCTTAACCGACAGAAGAGGGAGGTGCTTCTTAAAGCAATTTCTAAGTATATGGGCATGAATGTTAATGTTGTTGGTGAAAAATCAGGTGTTTATATATTATTAGAAATTAAGTTATCAGAAACCGAAGAAACATTAATTCAACTAGCTAAAAAAGCAAAGATACGCGTATATCCAACTTCGCCTTATTGGACAGATTATAGGTCGATAGATTTTCCGAAAATTCAATTGGGATTTGGTGGATTAAATGAAGTGGAAATTAAAGAAGGCATTTACCTCTTAAGTAAAATATGGTTTAAGTAACGGAATTTTTTATAAATATAAACCTATCGTAATGAAAATAATAATAAAAATGCGTTCACGATGTTTGAACGCATTTTTGCATTCAAAACGTTTAAAAGTGATTGAATTTTGTAGTAAGGAGAAGTTATACCAATCATATTTGAATGATTTTAAATGAAATTGAAAGAA
This sequence comes from Aquibacillus rhizosphaerae, assembly GCF_030282825.1. Taxonomy (GTDB): domain Bacteria; phylum Bacillota; class Bacilli; order Bacillales; family Amphibacillaceae; genus Aquibacillus_C; species Aquibacillus_C rhizosphaerae. Next base: position 178,980 of record NZ_JASTZU010000037.1, on the reverse strand, counting down.
AATGATTGATATATGAAAACGCTTCAGTTATTATATGAATAAGAGCTAGTAAATAATATTCTAAAAAGGTACATAGTTAAATAAATGACTATTTATGAATTATAATGATTGATTTTGAAAACGGTTAATAATAAGAGTGGAGGTGTTAGCAAGTGCTAACTGCTGAACGACATCAAGTTATCTTACAGTTATTAGATGAGAAAGAAATTGTTAGAATTCAAGAACTTGTTGAGCAATTAAATTCTTCTGAATCAACTATCCGTCGAGATTTGAGTCAACTGGAAAAGAAGAACAAGTTAAAGCGTGTGCATGGAGGTGCATCGTTACTTCAACAAAAAAGAGATGAACCAAGCATATTGGAAAAGTCTACGAAAAACTTAACGGAAAAAGAGGTAATTGCAAAATATGCGGCCAATTTAATTCAGGATGGGGATTGTATATTTTTAGATGCAGGTACAACTACGTATCAGATGATTAAATATATCACTGCAAAGGATTTAACTGTTGTAACGAACGGACTTAATCATTTAGAGCCTCTATTAGAAAAGAATATTCAAACATACTTGCTAGGCGGTTTTGCTAAACCAAGAACCGGTGCATTGATTGGCCAAATTGCTGTGGATAGTCTGAGGAAATTTAGATTTGATAAAACATTTCTAGGTGTGAATGGTGTACACCTTACGTATGGTTTAACTACACCAGATCCAGAAGAAGCAGCATTAAAATCATTAGCTTTAGAACTAGGGCAGAAAGTATATGTTCTTGCGGATCACACAAAATTTCATGAAGTTACCTTCACACAAATTGGTGAACTTGATGATGCCATTATTATTACAGATGAAAAAGATCCAGACATTGTTTCTGAGTATCGTTCAAAAACAGTCATAGAGGTTGTTGAGGAATGATTTATCTATCTTAAATCAATCTTTTCCTTGGTGAGATTTGATGGAATATTTGTGAATGAAAATATAGCAAAACGTGGGGAAATTTTATTAATAAAGAAAGTTGAGGAGGAAATCAGATGAAAATAACAGAGTTGTTAAAATCAGAAACAATTATTTTAGATTTACATGCAACATCAAAGTCTACTGTTATTGATGAACTTGTTGAAAAACTAGGGTTTGCTGGAAGATTAGTAGACAAAGATAAATTTAAAAAAGAAATATGGGCTAGAGAAACCCAAGGAACCACTGGAATTGGCGATGGTATCGCAATTCCCCATGCCAAAACAGATGCAGTAAAGGTTCCTTCGATTGTTTTTGGAAGGTCAAAAGCAGGTGTTGATTACGAAGCACTTGATCAAAAGCCAAGTCATTTGTTTTTTATGATTGCTGCCACAGATGGTGCTAATAACGAACATTTAGATACACTAGCAAGATTGTCTTCGATGTTAATGGATGAATCATTTAGAAAAAAATTATTACAAGCAAACTCGACACAACAAATCTTATCGTTAATAGATCAGAAGGAAAAAGAGAAAATAGAAGATGAATCAGGGGGTGTTCAAGCAATCGAAGGTAAAAAGATTCTTGCTGTCACCGCTTGTCCAACAGGAATTGCACATACCTATATGGCCGCAGATGCTTTGAAAGCCAAAGGTAAAGAATTAGGGATTGATATAAAGGTTGAAACGCGTGGTTCGGGTGGGGCGAAGAACGTTTTAACTGAAAAAGAAATACAGGAAGCAGATGGTATCATAATAGCCGCTGATACGAAGGTAGATATGGAACGATTTAAAGGCAAGCCAGTAGTAGAAGCTGCCGTAGCTGATGGGATTCGTAGACCAAAAGAATTAATTGAAAAAGTAATCAATGGTAATGCACTTATTTATCAAGGTGGTAAAAGTTCATCAACAATAGAGCCCAGTGGTGGTGGAAAATCAAATCTTAACGCATTTTATAGACACTTAATGAATGGTGTTTCACACATGCTACCTTTCGTTGTTGGTGGTGGTATCTTAATAGCACTTGGATTTATGTTTGGTATTGAATCACATCTCAAGGATGATTCGAACTACAATGTATTTGCTGAAGCGCTAAATACAATTGGTGGCGGTAACGCAATGGGGTTAATGATTCCTGTACTTGCTGGATTCATTGCAATGAGTATTGCCGATAGGCCAGGGCTTGCTCCAGGTATGGTAGGTGGATTCATGGCAGCCCAAGGTAATTCAGGATTCTTAGGTGGTATTATTGCCGGTTTCTTGGCAGGTTATATTGTCGTTGGATTAAAAAAATTATTAGAAGGAATGCCGCAATCATTAGATGGTATTAAAACAATTTTACTGTATCCATTATTAAGTATTTTTGCAACTGGTATGATTATGTTCTTTGTAGTAGAAGGTCCTGTTGGTGCATTCAACACAGCACTAGGTGGCTGGTTAGAAGGAATGGGAACTACCAATGCTGTTTTACTCGGATTAATATTAGGTGGAATGATGGCCATTGATATGGGTGGTCCAATAAATAAAGCTGCTTACACTTTTGGTCTAGCAATGATCGCAGATGGAATTTTATTGCCACATGCAGCAATTATGGCTGGTGGAATGGTTCCACCACTAGGGATTGCTTTAGCAACAACGTTTTTTGCTAAGAAATTTACGAGACAAGAACTAGATGCAGGAAAATCAAACTATATTATGGGTGCATCATTTATTACAGAGGGTGCGATACCGTTTGCTGCAGCTGACCCAGGTAGAGTTATTCCGTCAATCGTGGTTGGTTCTTCGGTTGCGGGTGCTTTATCAATGTTATTTAACATCGGCTTACCAGCACCACATGGTGGAGCGTTTGTCTTTCCACTACTTGAAGGTAATCCATTCATGTATTTATTAGCAATTCTAATAGGAGCTGCTATAACAGCTATTATGTTGGGGATTTTGAAGAAAGATATAAAGTAACAACAAATTATTAAGAAAGCCAGACTTATCGATACGAATTCATGTATCAGAGTCTGGCTTTTTTTGTGTTGTTTTGTAAAGTTTCCACTATTTTTGGTTTTGATTTAAACATTAAATATTGATTAATAAGATTTCGCTTATAAGTTGGGTTAATCACCCTATCATCTCTTTTTTTTATACGTATAGTAAGAGTAAAGATAATATGGAGGTGAAGTTAATGTCTGTTGGTCATTATCATGAGCTTTGTACTAGATATATGAAAAAACCAGTTGTCATTAGAACAGTTGATGGTAAGGTACACCAAGGTATTATTGAACATGTGGATCGTCATAAAGTATATATCAGTCCTTTAGGTGGGTCTGGGCCTCATAGAAACCTCGGTGGTTATGGATATGGGTTCTGGGGACCAGGCGCTGGTTTTGGAACGGGGATTTTACTAGGATCAATTGTTGGTTTATCTTTAGCACCTTGGTTTTGGATATAAAAACCAGATTAAAAAGCCTCATTTTAGGGGCTTTTTTTCGATAAATAGACTAATCAGTATATAATTGATTTGAAAATGTGCACTAGTAAGCACTCTAACTTCTAGCAATATTTTAAAATATTTTATTGAAAAATGTACAACAGATGTAGCACTTGCTTTAGGTAAAAAACCAGTTGCAATTGTTGAGTCTTGGTTAGAGACAAGTTGTTTATAGTATAAATTAGATAAAGGTGAAGAAGGGATTACTTATTGTGGTGTTATCCATTAAAACAAAAAATAAAACGGAAACTGAGGTAGTTTCCGTTTGAAAGAAGTAGTATTTGTCTCTACCTACTCAATTTCTTCCTCAAAATAAAATGTATTCGGATATTCTTCAACTGTGTAAGAGTAACGCTTCATATTTTCAACATACGTCCATTTGTTTATTGTGACAGTTTCCCCTGTAGATTTAATAGTTACCTTTTGTTTTTGCTCAAATTTATTGTTATTTCTCATTTTACTACCTCGCAATTTTTATTAGTCTGCTATTACTACCATAACACTGGTAGAATTAATTACAATAAAAATCTAACATATAATCATATTTCTCCCCAATTTTTCAACAAATAAACAAGATTGTATGAAGTAAGGTGGTATTTGTTGGTAAAAAAGCGTATAATGATAGGAAAGGGGAAAAGCCCTGTGGTCTTCTGGTGTAGAGAAAACCGCCCAGAGGGTGTGAGACCAATACAGAAAGGATGACCAAAATGACGAGTATGTTATATCAAGCAAAGGCTGGAGATGGGTTTAAAATGAGAGGAATGAATAGACGAAATTCATTCTTTAAAACTCCAAAAGAAGCTGTTTCAGAAGCATTGGCACTAAAGGAAAAAATGGACAAGAGATATGAAAATGACATTGAATGGGATTATAATGGCGAAATGACAAGTTCAGCCAACAGAATGAAATTTCTCAAAGGATATTTAGGTGGAGACCGCAAATCAAAACCTTTTTATTTGCAAATTGTAACAGTTGATAATCAAGAAGACGGATTTAGTGTTGTATCTCCAAAGAAACCAAGAACTGTGACAGCAAAGGACAAGAAGGTTTTAAACAAAGTTATTAAGTTATTTAAATAATACATCCTAACTTAGTGCAGAACTAGTGCACTAAGAAAGCTATTTTTGTAGTCATATTATGATATTAATTTAATATAAAAAAGAAGTTCTGTAAAGAGGTAACTGTTGCAGAACTTCTTTTTTTCTTGAAACACTTTAAAAGAATCAGTTATGAGGCTCAACTAGCAAAAACTTAAATATCATTTTCTTTTTATATTGCTCATAACAAATCCACTTTTAGGAAGGCTGGGCATTTCTTCAAGACTATAGTTTAAATCTTGATTTGGAACTTCAAAATCAATGCTATTTGCAAGAAAATCTAAACTCGCTTTCATAATTTCAACAGTAATTCCTTCTCCCGGACAACGGTGTCCTTTAGCAGGATCGCCCCCACCTTGAGGAATGAATTCAAATAAACTTCCCTTCCAATCGATAAAACGATCTGGACGGAATTGATTCGGTTTTTCCCATATTCGCGCGTCATGATTCGTACCATACATATCAAGTAGTACTAGCATGCCTTCTTTAAATTTACAATCTTTCCAAATGAAACTTTTACGTACTCGAGCCCCAAGAAAAGGTCCGAATGGATAGTATCGCCTAACTTCTTGCGCAAACATTTCTAGATTATTAACCTTTTCAGGGTGAAGGCTCTGTTTATGCTCAGGATGTTCATGTAGAGCTAAAGCCGAGAATGTAATGAATGTGGCAATTGCTACGATTGGCCGTAACACATTGATTAGTTCTACCGCAGCCATTTGCATATCTAGTTGAGTTCCATCTGCTTTTGTATAATAAGCCATTTCATATAGTGCTGAACCCGGTTCTGCTTTTAGATTGCCTGTTCGCACATCCTCGATTACACTTCTAATCCATTCCTCAGCTCTAGTTCTTGCTCTTCTTCCTTTCCAGTGTTGTGGTCCAACCGCTCCGAATGCATAAACCATGTCAATAAAATCATCTGCTCGCATCGTAACTTCATTCTCTTTTAATGGTACTCCGGCCCAAAGGCAGGCAATTTGGCATAAAGTTCTTTTTGCTTCATCAAAAAGAACAACGTTATCCGCTTTTTCCCAACTTGAAATAGAAGCTTGCCAATGTTCCTTTGCAAGTTCTGCTAATCGTTTCTGATGTGTTGGTGTCATTAGGGACATAAACAGGAGTTTTCGGTGAATGTGTGCTTCACCATCCATCGATTGAATGGCATTTTCACCGAATAAGGTCTTTTGAACCCGTTTAGGTGCTGCGCCTTTACGTCTAAACTTTTCATCATCATAAAACAGCTTTGCTGCCTCTGCACCACTCATACAAATAACTCTTTGTCCTAATAACCTTGCTTCGAATAAATCTGATTTATACCGTTCGACTCGATTACTAATGAATAAGTATCCTTCTTGCATAAGATTTAAACTATTGTCTAGACTTTTGTCATGTGGAATTTTTTCATTCAACGCCATATTTACTCACTCCTTTTATTAGTCATTTGTTTTCCATCCATGGTATAAGTCTTTCCTAATAGATTTGTCATATTTATGGTTTAACAAATAAAATAAAAGAAGAAGTTTTAGGTGGTAGCTACATATGACAGATAACTTTTCTTTGTCATGATTTTGGTGTCAACGATGCTTAACATTCCATTCCGCTAAAAAAGCGATGGATTTTTAACGATTTGGTTGCTAAACAAAGGAACATATATGAAAAGAAAAACTACATGTCAAGATAGTCAAACATGTATTCATAATTTGACACACCTTGATAAATAATTTGCATACGTGGAAGGGTGGTTAAGTTGTGCGATAAGTAGGGACGCAACTGTTTTTTGGTCTAGCGTATTATTAAATTCACTAATGTAGCTACATGCAAAAACAGTCCTTCTAACTCCTACCACCTCGAGGGTCTTAAGGAATGTTACATAAAAAGGCACCTTCGAAACAAGTTTTTTTCTTGTTTCGAAGGCGCCCAGCGATTTTCTTATAGGCAGTGCTATTTTACAATCTGTTCGATTACCGATTTATTTCGCTTTTTGAATACATCATTATGAGAGGAAACCATTCCTGTATCACGTGCATCAGGTTGAATGAATGTTTTTGCATTATTCACAGCATTTGCGGCATCTTGAAAAGCGCCTGCAATCAGGTGTAGTTTTCCTTCATGCTTTAGAATGTCCCCTGCAGCATAGAGCCCTTTTATCGAAGACTCACTAGTAGGATTGCCTGCAACAAAGTAGTCATCTATTAATTTTATATCTAGTTGGCTATTCTCTAGTAAAGATGCATCTCGATCATATCCATGATTAATAACAACGTCATCGACAGGTAAATGGCTAACCTTACCAGTATCATTGTTAGTTAACTCTACGCGCCCAATGGACTTCTCCTCTACACCAGCAATTAGCTTAGTAATGGAGGAATTAAATAAGCATTCCACCGAACTATTCATCAAGTGTGATATTTGAGACTCATGCCCTGTTAAGGTTGCTTTTCGATAGGTTAAATACACTTTCTTGGCGATTGGCTCTAATTCATTGGCCCAATCGATTGCAGAATTTCCTCCACCAGAAATGATTACTGTTTTATTTTTAAAATGCTTTAAAGATTTTACTGTGTAATGTAAATTAGCAACCTCAAATCTTTCTGCTCCTTCAATATGTAGTTTTTGAGGTTTTAATATTCCACTTCCTACAGCTATGATTACTGTTTTAGAATAGTGTTCCCTTCCAGAAGCGGCTTTTAGAACAAACAAACCATCTTCATTACGTGTAATGGATTCTATTTTTTCATTCAAGACAACCTCAGGCTGGAAGGTTAGCCCTTGTTCTACTATATTGTCTATTAGTTGCGCTCCTGAGACTGGTGGAAGACCACCAACATCCCAAATTACCTTTTCAGGATATACATGTACTTTCCCACCCAACTGTGGCTGAAATTCTATAATTTTTGTTTTCATTTCTCTTAATCCACTATAAAAAGCTGAGAATAATCCAGCAGGTCCTCCACCAATTATCGTTACATCAAAGCTTTCGTTTTCCTTCAAAATATACCCACTCCCTATATAAAAATTAAAGAAACGTCTATCTAATCAAGTAAAGTTATAATTATAAACAAGTTAACAATATTATAAACGATATTGATAATCATTATCAATAAAAAATAAAAATATCTATAAAGAGAAGAAAAGTAAGGTTATGCTAAAATATTTTAAAAAAATACTTGTAATCTGAATCGCGTTAACTTATATACTAGATATAGAGACCTTATATACGAGAGTGGATAGATGTTTGGAAGAGTCAACTATTCGTGTGGAAAGCAGTCCGGTGGCTATGGAAAGTACGGAAATTATTAGTAACACCAAATCCAATCAGATGGTTGTCTACTAAAAATTAATCTATGTATCTAGACAATGTTTTTACTATATATGAAAAGAGGAACAACGTAATGGTTGATTTTATTCTTCAATATAAATGGGTATTTTTCATTACGGGAGAAATTGTTTTTTGGCTAACGATTATCGGATTCTTAATCGCTAGATATTTGTTCAATATAGAAAAATGGAGCAAATACTTTATCGTTATCTGGTTACTAAGTGATGTAGGCTTGTTGTTTATTGGAATACTTGATTATAGGAACACAGGTAGGTTTGACACTTTCCAAGTAATCATCACTGTTTTTCTTATTTATGCGTTCACTTTTGGTAAGAAGGATTTTAAAAAGTTGGACCGTTTAATTAAAAGAAAGATTATGCAATGGAAAGGTGAGGAACTGGAGCCAGAGGGACAAGATGAGCAATTGTATGGAATGAAATATGCTATACATGAGCTTAAAGGATTTGGTTTACATATTGCTTTTTTTAGTATCATTACTTTGGTATTGGCTTTCTTTTATGATTTACGTGACTTACAAACGTTGTTTTCGAGTGGTGAATTAATTTCTAATTTAATTGAAAAGGGGTTATTTGACGATGAAGTAGTTGGTAGAGTTACAGGAGTCTGGACGTTAGTATTAGTAATTGATGGAATCATTACTTTATCTTATTTTATTTTTCCTCAAAAAAAGAAAAGATAAATCGATTTTGGATCAAGAAATATATCACGTTCTATTCTATAGTAAACTTTAACACTTATATACTCTCTATATAGATCCCCACAATGCTAATTCAAAGGGAGTAATGTGATAGTAATTACATCAATACAAAAAAGCAGTCGTAATCGACTGCTTTTGTTTTAGCATAGGAAATTATAGATTTAGTGTCCTGTGGATAACTGACTATTGCATGTGCAACGTCCAGCAAGGCGCCCTGAGCTTTTGTTCTGCTAAAATGTTTCCGCCAAATCCTTAGCCCGTGCAATCGCGTCTGCTTGGATTTCTTCTTTTTTATCAGGCATTTCATCATGTCCTTCGACAAAAAGACCCTCAAATGAAGGGATACCGAAAAAACCCATTAGTACTTTTAAGTATCGATGTCCCATTTCCTTATCTGCAGACGGACCGTGAGAATAGACACCACCACTTGCTTGGATATGCAACGCCTTCTTATCTGTTAAAAGGCCAATTGTTCCATGTTCCGTATGCTTAAATGTTTTACCAGCAACTGCAACAGAATCAAGGTAGGTTTTCATGACTGGTGGAAATAAAAGATTCCAAAGTGGTGTGACAAAGACATATTTGTCTGCCTCTACAAATTGTTCACTTAATTCATTTAGTCGTCCTACTTTTGCTTTTTCCTCAACAGACAATGCTTCAAAACCTTGTCCAGATTGAAGTTTACCCCATCCTTGGAAAACATCGGCATCAATGTGGGGAATGTTCTCACTATATAAATCGATATGTGTCACTTCATCTTTCGGATGTACTTCCTTATAGCTGTCAATAAATGCCTTTCCCACAGCCATACCATATGACCTTTCTTCATTGAATGGATTTGCTGTAATATATAATAGTTTTGTCATTGTTAATGAACCTACTTTCGTATAATTAATATAGTCTTGAAAGAAGTACTATTCATTGTTGATAATCTAATAATAAACAAATTAAACTCCTATGTATGTGAAAAAAATCACAATGCTTTAAGGTGTTAATGTTCTTTATATAAACAATTGATTATATAATTGATTGCTAATATAATGATGTTAGAATGTAATTAAAATACCAATATGAAATATATATAAGGAGTTTTGCAATGGAACGTTTACGTCCAGAACTAATCTCAAACAATAGAAATTTATTTTTTACTGGCAAAGGTGGAGTTGGGAAGACCTCTACTGCTTGTGCTACTGCTGTTGCTTTAGCGGAATTAGGGAAACAAGTACTGATTGTAAGTACAGATCCTGCTTCTAATTTACAAGATGTATTTGAGATGGAACTAGAAACATATCCTACCCAAATTCCTACTATTCCTAATCTTTACGCTGCAAATTTAGACCCTGAACAAGCAGCATTGGAGTATCGCGAGAAAATTATTGGGCCGTACCGAGGTAAACTTCCTCAGGCTGCCATAACAAATATGGAAGAACAATTATCAGGTGCTTGCACAGTAGAAATTGCTGCATTTGATGAGTTTACAAATTTATTAGCAAATGAAGAAACGACTAAACAGTTTGACCATATTATTTTTGATACGGCACCGACAGGACATACGTTACGATTGTTACAGCTACCAACAGCATGGAATTCGTTTCTAGATGAGAGTACACACGGTGCTTCTTGCTTAGGGCCACTAGCAGGATTGGAAAAGAAAAAAAGTTTATATAAAAAAACGATGCGAGCATTGGCAAACAAAGAGGAAACCTTACTTGTGTTAGTCGCTAGACCAGATCGTTCCTCACTAGATGAGGCAAAAAGAGCTTCTTTAGAACTAAACCAATTAGGGATTACAAATCAGTCGCTAATCATTAACGGGGTATTCAAACGACAATCCAATGACTTAGTAGCCTGTAAATTAGAGGAAAAGCAGCAACAAGAGCTTAAGGGGATTTCGAATTTATTATATGATATGAGAAACTATTTTTTACCCCTTGTGCCGTATAATTTGACAGGAATTAATGCTTTGAAGAATTTATTTATAGATAGTGAAATCGGTAATAAGGGAAAGTACGAATCAAATTTAGACATGCAATTGCCATCTCTGGAAAAGATAGTAGCCCAGCTTAGTAATAATGAGCATGGTGTATTTATGACAATGGGCAAAGGTGGCGTAGGCAAAACTACAATGGCAGCTGCGGTTGCAGTTGGACTAGCTGAAAAAGGACATAAAGTTCATTTAACAACCACAGATCCTGCAGCTCACCTTATGCATGTATTAGATGAGACCCAACTTTCTGATTATCTAACGGTAAGCAGTATCAACCCAAAACATGAGGTAGATCTCTATAAAAAACAAGTATTGGAAAAATTAGATGATTCGCTAACAGAAGATGAAATTGCATTTGTTAAAGAGGATTTGGAATCACCTTGTACAGAAGAGATTGCCGTGTTTCAAGCCTTTGCAAAAGCAGTAGATCTATCGGACGACGCTTTTGTTGTTATTGATACCGCGCCGACAGGACATACGTTACTACTATTAGATGCAGCAGAGTCTTATCACCAGGAAGTGGAGCGAGCAAACGGAAAGATGCCAGCCTATGTGCAGAAATTGATACCGCGGCTTCGTGATCCAAATCAAACCTTTGTAGCTCTAGTTACGTTGCCAGAAGCCACTCCTGTTCATGAAGCGAATCGTTTACAAGAAGATTTACGTCGCGCAAAGATTGAACCGAAATGGTGGATTATAAATCAAAGCTTTCAAGCGACTACCACAGAAGATCCAGTCCTAAAAGGCAGGGCCTATGCGGAGCAAACGTGGATTGAAAGAGTATTTAATGAGTTGGCATCAGAAACAATCATTGTTCCTTGGCAAGCCGATGACATTATTGGTGTTGAGCGATTAAAACAAATAACGAAAGCGTAAGTTTTTATTGTTTGAATTAGGTTAGGAGGAATGCGTATGACGACAATAAATAAGCTAGATGTTGAACATGGTTCAATAGTTATGAAGTTACTAGGTGATAAAACAAGATTAAGTATAGTTTGTTTATTAATGCATGATGAATGTTGCGTTTGTGAACTTGTTGAAATCTTACAGATGAGCCAGCCTTCCATTAGTCAACATGTTAAAAAACTAAAAGCTGCTGAGATTGTAAAAGAACGAAGACAAGGACAATGGATATTTTACCGAATCAACACAGATTCTCAGGTATATCCACTAATCGAAAGTATTACGAGCTTTTTTCCAGAACAACAAGAAAAAATTATAGATTTAGAAAAAAAAGGCTTGAGAGTGTGTTGTGATTAGAAAGTAACTTATTACATTTTTGGATCACTTATTTATATAAATCTATCTATATAGAATTATATAACTCAAACAGTATAGACAAAATCAAATTACAAATAAGGAGTTTTTTAAATGGCGAAACCAATTATTTATTTTCTTTGTACAGGTAATTCTTGCAGAAGCCAAATGGCTGAGGCATGGGGGAAAGAGCATCTGAAAGGAAAATATGATGTGTATTCAGCAGGAATAGAAGCGCATGGTGTCAATCCCAATGCTATCAAAGCAATGAAGGAAGTAGGAATTGATATATCTAATCAAACATCTGATACGATTGACCAGGATTTACTTAAAAAAGCAGATTTGGTAGTTACGCTATGTGGACATGCCAATGATGTTTGTCCAGCGACACCTCCTAACAAGGAACGAGAACACTGGGGGTTTGATGACCCTGCAAAAGCAGAAGGAACCGAAGAAGAAAAGTGGGCTTTCTTTCAACGTGTTCGTGACGAAATTGGTGAACGTATTGAAAGGTTTGCAAACACAGGTAAATAAGTTCTTCAGAAAATTGTTAATTAGGAGGCAAATGAATGGCTAAGATAGAAATTTTTGATCCAGCGTTATGTTGTCCAACAGGGGTATGTGGACCTCATGTAGACCCAGAGCTTACGAGAATAGCAAATGCTGTGTTCTTACTTGAGAAAAAAGGTGTAGATATCAAGCGTTATAACTTAGGAAACGAACCTCAGTTTTTTGTTGATGAAAAAGAAGTTCAAAAGTTATTAGAAGAACAAGGAATTGATGCTTTACCCGTTGTGCTAGTGGATAAGCAAGTACAAAAAATAGGTGGGTATCCTTCTAATCAGGAACTAGCTACATGGACTGGTATTCAGAAGACGGAAATAGTTAAAAAAGAAACAAAAACAAAAGACTTACCATTATTGTAAGTATTCTAGTTATAGTACAATAAGGTAGAAAGAGGTGAATCAACTATGAAGATTAGTGAACAAGCTAAAATATTATTAACTGATATTATGAAACAAGAAGGCAAACAAGCATTACGAATTCACTTTGCAGGCATGGGCTGAGGAAGTCCTAAAATAGGAGTGGCTCTGGATGAGCCACAAGCGGATGATGAAGTGCAAGAAATTAATGGAATCGTGGTTGCGATAGACCCAATTATAAAAGATCAAACAAATAGCTTAATTTTAGATTGTCAGGAACAAGACGGAGAAAAAGGTCTTGTACTTCAGGGCATCGAGGATTGTTGCTAATATTTAAAAGGATTGGCAAATTCGCCAATCCTTTTAAATAGGTAGTAGAGTGAAGCTCTATTTTCCAAAAGATAAAACATAGCTTGTAAGGGCTTTATAATAAATGTAAAATAACTTCATATGGGAGGGTCGAGTATGAATTATAACTATCAAACACCACGTTATCTAATTGTCATTGAACAAATAAAAGGAAAAATTAATGATGGAGAACTAGAACCAGGTGAGCGCTTGCCATCAGAAACTGATTTTGCTAAAGAGCTACGTGTATCAAGGAATACATTAAGAGAAGCGTTACGTATTTTAGAGGAAGAGAATATTATTATCAGAAAGCATGGAGTAGGGACATTTGTAAATAAAAAACCGGTATTTTCTGGTGGAATTGAAGAACTGTTTAGTATTACAGATATGATTGAAAGAGAAGGAAAAACCCCAGGAACGGAACTTATATTTACTGGTTATGTAGAGCCGCATAGTGATGATATAAAAGAATTGCAACTAAATGAAAATGAACAAGTACTCTTGGTTAGACGTGTTCGTACATCAAACGGATCCCCTCTTGTTTATTGTATAGATAAAATTCCAGCGAACCTTCTCGCAAAAGGATACAAACTTAATGAGGAGTCCATGCTAACCTCGCTACAAGAAGAAGCAGGAATCACAATAAGTTATGCCAAAGCCGATATAAAAACAATTGGTTATCATGAAGATATCTCAGAGATTTTAAATTGTGATGCTGACACTCCTCTGCTAATTTTAAAACAAATTCATTATGACTTATCAGATAATCCAGTGTTGTACTCACTTAATTTCTTTAAATCCGACCAAATTAGTTTTAGTGTTTTTAGAAAACGAGTTTTCTAATGTGTTTTTTGAAAAGGTGAAAAATCATATAAATAGATGGGGCTTTCGGTAATGGAGTAATGAAACCAAGCTATTTGCCGGGAGCTTAGTTATACCTTAATTTACATAGAAAAAAGTGGAAACAAATAAATTTTAAAAAAAGATTGACTTGTTGGACGTCTCACCTTTATAGTTATATTGTAGCTACGATGAAAGGGGATACAAAAACACTCAGTTGTTGGACATCCTACTTTAATTTGTTGTTTGTGTAGTGAAAATAATTATTTTTAATACGAAATACAAACGATTACATTTTTAATCAAACTATGAAGGTGAGTGGACAATATGAATTTATTATGGGGTATCTTTGGTATCTTTGTTGTTTTGTCGATAGCATTTCTGTTTTCAAGTAAAAAGAAAGCGATTAAATTAAGGACTATTCTTGGTGGATTGTCAATCCAAATCTTATTTGCTTTTATTGTTTTGAAATGGGAGGCAGGAAGAGCTGCACTGAAGTGGTTTACACTACGTGTACAAAATGTTATTGATTATGCTAATGAAGGAATAGGGTTTCTATTTGGTTCCTTAGCTAATGGTGAGGAATTTGGTACTATTTTTGCTTTTCATGTATTACCAATTATTATATTCTTTTCAGCTTTAATATCGGTTTTATATTATCTTGGAATCATGCAATTATTTATAAAAGTAATTGGTGGTGCTTTATCAAAACTATTAGGCACAAGTAAAACAGAGTCTATGTCTGCTGCTGCAAATATATTTGTCGGTCAAACGGAAGCACCACTTGTAGTTCGTCCGTTCTTAGCAAAAATGACAAATTCAGAGCTGTTCGCTGTCATGACAGGAGGACTTGCCTCTGTAGCGGGTTCTGTTCTTGTTGGTTACTCTTTGTTAGGTGTTCCACTTGAATACTTGTTAGCAGCGAGTTTCATGGCTGCACCAGCTGGATTAATTATGGCGAAAATAATGATGCCAGAAACAGAAAGATCTGCAACATCGGATTCATTGGAATTAGAGAAAGATAAAGATACAGTAAATGTCATTGATGCAGCTGCTAAAGGTGCAACAGATGGACTGAAGCTTGCTTTAAATGTAGGGGCAATGTTATTAGCGTTTATTGCTCTTATAGCGTTAATCAATGGAATTCTAGGAATCTTTGGAGGATTGACACTTGAAGGAATACTTGGCTATATTTTCGCTCCGATTGCTTTTGCAGTTGGTGTGCCATGGTCTGAAGCAGTTATTGCCGGAAGCTTCATTGGTCAAAAACTTGTATTAAACGAATTTGTCGCTTATGCTGCTTTTGCTCCAGAAATGGCTAACTTGTCAGATAAGACGAATCTAGTTGTTAGTTTTGCATTATGTGGTTTTGCTAACTTGAGCTCTATGGCAATTTTACTTGGTGGACTTGGTGAGCTTGCACCAAATCGTCGTGGAGACATTGCTAGACTTGGATTGCGTGCTGTTGCAGCTGGTATGCTGGCTTCATTACTAAGTGCAGCAATTGCTGGTATGTTCTTTTAATTAAACTATCCTAAAGGGTGATGATGACATTGAGAATGGTAGATCTAATTAGTAAAAAAAGAAATGGTGAAGAATTAACAAAACAAGAAATAGATTTTATTATAGAAGGATATACAAATGAAAATATTCCTGATTATCAAATGTCAGCTCTAGCGATGGCTATCTATTTTCAAGATATGACAAATTCTGAAAGAGTTCACTTAACGATGGCAATGGCGGAATCAGGTGATCAGATTGATTTATCAGATATAAAAGGCATTAAAGTTGATAAGCATAGTACTGGTGGTGTCGGTGATACAACGACCCTAATATTAGCCCCACTAGTAGCCTCTGTTGGTGTCCCTGTTGCGAAAATGTCTGGTCGTGGATTGGGTCATACAGGAGGAACGGTTGATAAACTAGAATCTATTAAAGGATTCGAAGTGGAACTAGGTAGTAAGAAATTTAATGAACTAGTTAATACGAATAATATTGCAGTGGTTGGCCAAAGTGGTAATTTAACACCTGCAGATAAGAAACTTTATGGCTTGCGAGATGTAACAGCAACCGTAAATTCTATTCCATTAATTGCTAGTTCGATTATGAGTAAGAAAATTGCTTCGGGTGCTGATGCCATTGTTTTGGATGTGAAAACAGGATCTGGTGCATTTATGAAAGATATCGAAGGTGCAAAAGAATTAGCGCAAGCAATGGTTCAGATTGGTAATGGTGCTGGACGTAATACAATAGCTGTTATTTCTGATATGAACCAACCTTTAGGGTTTGCAATTGGAAATGCACTAGAAGTAAAAGAAGCAATAGATACGTTAAAGGGAGAAGGTCCTGCAGATCTTCATGAACTTTGTTTAACTTTAGGGAGTCAAATGGTTTATTTAGCAGGTGAAGCGGAAACGATTGATCAAGCCAGATCCATGTTAGAACATGCGATTGAAACAGGCCTAGCTCTTGAAAAGTTCAAAACATTTATAGCTTCTCAAGGTGGAGATGAATCTGTTGTAGATCAACCTAGTAAGTTACCAGCAGCGGCATACACGTTTGAAGTGGAAGCAAAAGAAGATGGGTACGTATCTGAAATTACTGCAGATGAAATTGGCATTGCTGCAAGTATTTTAGGTGCAGGAAGAACGACAAAAGATTCTATCATTGATTTAGCTGTAGGTCTTGTCTTAAACAAAAAAGTTGGGGATAAAGTAACTAAAGGTGAATCACTCGTAACTATTCATAGCAATTCTGAATCAGTAACAGAAGCAGTTGAAAAGATTTATGCTTCGTACACCATTACACAAAAGGTTGTCGAACGTCATCCTTTAGTTTATGATATTATTCATGAATAAGTAGTTAGATGAACAAATTAGGGTCCAAACGCTTGGACCCTAATTTTTAAACAACAGAGAGGTTGGACGTCTAACGATAATAGTTTAACCATTCACACAAAAGGAGAATCATCATGAAAGAACTATTTTTAAGTTTATTGGCTGGTTTAGTAATAGGAGTTGTTTTTAAGTTATTAAAATTACCATTACCAGCACCACCTGTTCTGGCCGGGGTATTAGGAATAGTCGGCGTATTTAGCGGAGGCGTGTTAGTAGATTGGATTGCAAAAACATTTTTACAATCCTAAATGAATTTGATTTGTAAGGAGGCATACAACATGGAAACAAGGTTTAAACGGGTTTTTTTAATTGTATTAGATTCTGTAGGAATTGGTGCTTCACCAGATGCCTTTAACTATAACGATATAGGTGCAGATACACTAGGCCATATTGCATCTTATCGAAACGGGTTGAATATGCCACATATGGCAAAGTTAGGGTTAAGTAACATCAGGGAAATAGAAGGGATTTTAAAAGCGGATAAACCAACGGCTCATTATAGTAAAATGCAAGAAGCTTCTGCAGGTAAAGATACGATGACTGGCCATTGGGAAATAATGGGCCTTCATATTGATACTCCTTTCAGAACGTTTCCTAACGGATTTCCTGATGAACTAATTAATCAAATAGAAAAAGAAACAGGAAGAAAAGTGATTGGGAATAAACCAGCATCTGGGACTGGAATATTAGATGATTTAGGTGAAAAACACATGAAATCAGGTGATTTAATCGTATATACATCGGCTGATTCTGTCTTGCAAATTGCTGCCCATGAAGAAATTATTCCCTTAAAAGAATTATATGAAATCTGTGAGTATGTACGTGTTTTAACAAAATCACCTAATTATATGGTGGGGCGTGTTATTGCCAGACCATTTATTGGCGAACCAGGTGCATTCGAACGTACACCAAACCGTCATGATTATGCACTAAAGCCTTTTGAGCGAACAGTAATGAATGAACTAAAGGATGAAAAGTATGAGGTAATTGCTATTGGGAAAATCGCTGATATCTATGATGGAGAAGGCGTAACGGACTCATTAAGGACAGTTTCAAATATGGATGGTGTTAATAAGTTAATTGAGACAATGGATAGAAGCTTCACCGGATT
Source organism: Aquibacillus rhizosphaerae (assembly GCF_030282825.1). Taxonomy (GTDB): domain Bacteria; phylum Bacillota; class Bacilli; order Bacillales; family Amphibacillaceae; genus Aquibacillus_C; species Aquibacillus_C rhizosphaerae. The sequence continues at coordinate 161,058 of NZ_JASTZU010000037.1, read as the reverse complement.
AAGCTTTCTAAACTTGGTTGATTTTGATGCAATCTATGGTCATCGACGAGACCCACAAGGATACGGAGATGCTTTAGAAGCGTTTGACGCAAGATTACCGGAAATATTCGAAAAGTTGAATGAAGATGATTTACTCATTATCACTGCTGATCATGGTAATGACCCTGTTCATCATGGTACAGACCATACAAGGGAATATGTACCGCTTTTAGTCCATCACAAGGGTATCGAAACAGGAGAATCATTAGCAATTCGTGAAAGTTTTGCGGATATTGGGGCAACAATTGCAGATAATTTTTCGATAGTTAAACCCAAATACGGTACTAGCTTTTTAAAGGAAATAAAAGAATAGGGGGATGAACAATGAAAGTTGACGTAATTAAAACAGCTTCGGATTTTATTTCTAAAAAAATTAATAAACAACCTAAGATTGGCCTTATATTAGGCTCAGGTTTAGGAATGCTTGCTGATGAAATAGACAACCCTGTTAAGATTGCCTACGCAGATATTCCAGGTTTTCCGGTCTCTACTGTAGAAGGTCATGCAGGACAATTGGTCATTGGTGAGTTAAAAGGTGAGTTTGTGTTAGCGATGCAAGGTAGATTTCATTTTTATGAAGGGTATCCATTGAGTGAAGTCACTTTTCCTGTCCGTGTTATGAAAGATTTAGGTATTGAGAAAATGATTGTAACCAATGCAGCGGGCGCTGTTAATCCATCATTTGAACCAGGTAACCTAATGTTAATAAAGGATCATATTAATTTAGCGGGTGATAACCCATTAATTGGAGCAAATAACCAAGGACATGGTGTTCGCTTTCCCGATATGTCAACAGCGTACACTCCAGCACTTCAACAACTAGCGCTTCAAACCGCTTCATCATTAGGGATTGACCTCAAACAAGGTGTTTATGTATGGAATAGTGGACCAAGCTATGAAACACCAGCAGAAATTCGTATGCTACAAAAACTCGGAGGAGATGCTGTTGGAATGTCAACAGTTCCAGAGGTTATTGTTGCTCGTCACGCTGGCATGGAAGTGCTTGGAATATCATGTATATCGAATATGGCAGCAGGAATACTAGATCAACCACTCTCACATGAAGAAGTTATGGAAACAACTGAAAAAGTGAGAGGGCAATTTCTGAATTTTGTTAAAGAGATGATTGCTACAATGGCTTAAGTATAGGTGGGTGAACACTTTATACAGAAGGAGTGAGGAAATGGATTACCAACATATGATTAGCGAGGCTTTGAAAGCAAGAAACAAGGCGTATGCACCATACTCAAAGTTCAAGGTAGGTGCAGCTTTACAAACAACAGAAGGAAAAGTTTATCATGGCTGTAATATAGAAAATGCTGCTTATACGATGTGTAACTGTGCAGAAAGAACAGCTTTATTTAGTGCTTATGCAGCAGGAGACAAATCATTTGATTTACTAGTTGTAGTTGCTGATACGGATCGACCTGTTTCTCCTTGTGGAGCATGCCGACAAGTAATCTCTGAATTATGCCCCGCTGATATGAAAGTGATTTTAACAAATTTACAAAATGAAATAGAAGAAACAACAGTTGCTGCGCTATTGCCAGGAGCATTTACTCCAAACGACCTTAGCAAGCACTGATGGTACTAAATATATGTAATGGAAAGGTTGATAGATATGGAACAGAATATAGCAATGACGATTGACCATACAGTACTAAAAGCTGATACAACAAAAGACCAAATCGTCACCATTTGTGAAGAGGCAAAAACACACAGATTTTATTCTGTATGTGTGAACCCAACTTGGGTAGAACAAGTAGCTTTATTACTTAAAGGATCTGATGTAGAGGTTTGTACAGTTATTGGTTTTCCTTTAGGAGCATCGACAACTGCTGTTAAAGCTATGGAAACAACTGATGCGATTGAAAAAGGCGCTACAGAAGTCGATATGGTCATTAATATCGGCAAATTAAAAGATGCTGACTATGATGCTGTTGAAAAAGATATCCAAGCAGTTGTAACAGCTGCAGGAAAAAAAGCACTAGTAAAAGTAATCATCGAAACAAGTTTGCTAACGGAAGAAGAAAAAGTCAAAGCATGTCAGCTTGCTGTTAAAGCTGGAGCAGACTATGTAAAAACATCAACAGGATTTTCAACTGGAGGAGCTACAGTAGCAGATATCAAATTGATGCGTCAAACAGTTGGACCGGGAATTGGCGTAAAAGCCTCAGGTGGTGTACGTGATCGCGAAACAGCTTGTGCACTAATTGACGCAGGCGCAAGCCGTATAGGTGCTAGTGCTAGTGTTGCGATTGTAAAAGGTGAAAAATCAGATAGCGATTATTAGAAGATAAAGTAGCTAACAAGGGAGACTGTTCCAATAGTCTCCCTTGTTAGCTGCTTTTTTGTTTGTTTTTTTAACAGTCTCTTATCTCTACCTATAAGATATACCTTCTAAAGTTCATTCAGTATAAAATTAAAATTTTGGGATATTTATAATAAATGGATTTAAAAAAGGATGAAATCTATTAGATGAAGAAATTAGACAAGCAGATGTGACAAATGTCATATAGTTAGATTGACGTTTATGACTTCTTTAGCTTTATTATTTCTTCTATGATTAGGATAGATTAAAAATCCCAATAAAAGCAGCATAGCTTGAGGAGGATATCATGAGTAGACAAAAACAAGCAGAACTAAGAAAAAACGTAAAGCCATTTGAAACGGCTGATAAAAAATCAAGTATAAAACAATTAATTAATACAATTCCACCATTTTTCATACTGTGGTTTCTTGCATATCAAAGTTTATCCATTTCTGTATGGCTAACTGTTGCACTTTCCATTGTAGCCGCAGGTTTTGTCGTGCGTACCTTTATTATTTTCCATGATTGCACACATCAGTCATATTTCAAAAATAAAAAGGCCAATCGAATCCTTGGAACAATTACGGGCATTATCACCCACTTTGCTTTTGAAAAGTGGAAACGAAGTCATTCGATTCACCATGCGACCAGTGGTAATCTGGATAAGCGTGGTACCGGAGATATGTGGGTAATGACGATAGATGAGTATTTAAATGCTTCTTGGTGGGAAAAATTAACTTACCGGCTCTACCGAAATCCAGTTGTGATGTTTGGGCTTGGTCCTGTTTATCTTTTCCTTGTAGATAACCGCTTTAATCGAAAGGGTGCAAAACGTAAAGAGCGTTTGAATACGTATCTTATTAACGTTTCTCTTATTGCGATTTACACATTGTTAGTACTTACGATTGGTTGGCAAGCATTATTAATTATCCAGCTTCCAATATTATTTGTCTCAGGTACTCTTGGAATATGGTTGTTTTATGTGCAACACCAATTTGAGGATTCTTACTTTGAAAATGAAGCAGAATGGGATTATGTGAAAGCAGCAGTGGATGGAAGTTCTTATTATAAACTTCCAAAAGTTATGCAGTGGATTACAGGTAACATTGGTTTCCACCACGTACACCACTTGAGTCCGAGAGTACCAAATTATAATTTAGAAAAAGCACATGAATCTACACCACCTTTACAAAAAGCTACCACGATTACTTTGGCTTCTAGTTTAGTGTCCATTCGTTTTCGATTATATGATGAAAAAAACAAAACGTTTGTGGGCTTTAAAGAAGTTAAAGCCCTTGCTGAAAAGTCAAAGCTATCTCTACAATTAAAAACGCGTGGGCCAAGCTTTCAAGATGAGTAAATAGAATGTAAAACCCCTTCAAATCTCTGAAGGGGTTTATTTTTAGAAGGTTTTATTCTAAAAGTTTATTGTTAATGTAATTAAAATATAAAGTACGCACTAAGTATTCTTTACATTTGTAAAATTCTTTTCTGTTGGAATGGTGACCCGAGTTGTAATACTTCGTTCCGGCAGAATACTCCGCTTTCCACGGGCACGGCTTCAGCTAACTCAGAAGAAAAGCGCTTCTGAGTGGATCTTCAGCTCGCGCTGTTCCCGTAGGAGTCTACGTATTCTGTCTCCACTAATTGTGATAATAAATTTTACATTAGTGATTTAAATGTTTTTATAGCTTTTCGAGCATTAAACTTCATGAAATGCATTATTGAATTCTATGAACAACACTATCCTAACGTAGTGTATTTCCGAAGTGGTGGATTAAGCACTAATCTAATGAATGATGTAAGAAAGTCACGACAAAGTTAGTGCGTACTTTACATCAACTCTGAAAAAAGTAGCAAAACTTATGATGGAAGAAGCTTTTTAATTTAAAAACAAAAATCAAAAAACACACTGCTTTTGTTATACTGAGAATAAAATGTATTTTCTAATTTTAGCAAAGTTAATCAATTTCATAATACCAATTTTGTCGTCAACTTATATAACCATTTCCAAACTATATATTGCCCTTAGATGACTGAATAAGGTAATTATGAAATTGACTCAAAAGAGGGCAAAAAAGGAGACCTGCTATGCAGAACTGGTATCATATTTTTCCGAGGAATACAGGACTTAGCTCTTATATTTGGATTATTTTTTGTGTCTTGCCCTTTTATTTTATTTTTAGGTCATCATCTACATTTGAAATAATATTAGGTATATGTTTATTATTGCTTTTTTTTACATCTTATCGCCTTTCGTTTATTACGAAAGGCTGGTTTGTATATTTATGGGTTAGTATTGACATGGTTATTAATATTGTTATGACTTTGCTCCTCGGTTATGTTTATTTTTCATTATTCTTGGCTTTCTTTATTGGTAATGTTCAGAAAAAAGCCGGTTTTATTACGTTATATATCATTCATCTAGTTACGACAGCTGCTGCAATAACGCTTGGCTTCATCTTTAAAACAGATATCTTTTTTTCACAATTACCATTTATCGTTATTAGTTTAATTGGTGTAATTCTATTGCCATTTAATATGTATAATCGAATTAAGCGTGAACAACTAGAAGATCAATTAGAAGATGCAAATAAAAGAATATCTAAGTTAATGGTTATTGAGGAACGTCAAAGGATTGCTCGTGATTTACACGACACGCTAGGGCAGAAACTTTCACTAATAGGATTGAAAAGTGACTTAGCCGGGAAATTAGTGATTGCAAATCCTGAATCTGCGAAAAATGAAATAAATGATATTCGCCAAACTGCTAGAACTGCATTAAAAGAAGTCCGTGAGATGGTTTCTGACATGCGTGGGGTCAAATTAAAAGATGAAATAATACACATTAAACAAATATTAGATGCGGCAGAAATAGAATTGCAGGTTGAAGGCAATCCCAATCTATCACATACCCCTCTATTGGTGGAGAATGTGGTGAGTATGTGTTTGAAGGAAGCTATTACAAATGTCGTTAAACATAGCTCTGCTTCTACTTGTCAGGTTTTGATTAAGCAGTCTCCGAACGAATTGTTTATTGAGGTAAAAGATGATGGAATAGGTCTTGTAGAAGGTAACGGGAAAGGGCATGGCCTTCAGGGGATTAGAGAGCGATTGGAGTTTCTAAATGGAAGTTTGGAAATACAAAGTATAGATGGGACAACACTTAAAATAAAAGTTCCAAATGCAATTCAACAACCAAAGTAGGAGGGATTAAATGTGATTCGGATTGTACTTGCTGAGGACCAACGCTTATTGCTTGGGGCTCTTGGATCATTGCTTGATTTAGAGGATGATATGCAGGTTGTCGGTAAGGCGAGAGATGGGGAAGAAGTATTAGCCTTAGTAAAGGAGCAAAAGCCAGATATATGTATTATGGATATTGAAATGCCTCATAAAAGTGGCTTAGATGCGGCAGAGGAACTGAAGGATGATGCATGTAAAGTAATTATATTAACAACATTTGCACGGCCGGGATACTTCGAGCGTGCACGAAATGCTGGTGTTGGTGGTTATTTATTAAAAGATAGCCCTAGTGAGGATTTATCCAACTCTATTCGAGCTATAATGGATGGACGACGTGTATATGCCCCGGAATTAGTTGATATGGCTTATGGTGAAGAGAGTCCGCTTACGGATCGTGAGGAACAAGTTATTAAACTTATGGCTGATGGAAAAAACACGAAAGAAATAGCAAGCCAACTTTTTCTAACTAATGGCACCGTACGGAATTATATATCAGTAATACTTGATAAGTTAGAAGTGACTAATCGGATTGAAGCAATTTCTAGGTTTAAGGAGAAGGGCTGGTTTAAATGAATGGTAATTAAACGATAAATAACCTGAGCTATCCACGCTTGGCTCAGGTTATTTATTAATAAGGTTCTTTTTTAAACTTCTATCGTTTCTGCAAATTTAAATTGTGGTAAGTGTTCCTTATGTGCAACTAGCATCTCATCAACAATTTGTTTTGCAATCGTATCGGAAGGGATTAATGGGTTAATGGCTAAAGCAAGAACTGTTTTATCATAATCGCCAGTCACTGCTGCTTCAGCCGCAATCCGCTCAAATGATTTAATTTGTTGTACTAATCCCCTTACAGCTACAGGGAGATCACCAATTACAATTGGTTTTGGTCCCTCTTTGGTAATTACACAACTAATCTCGATGGCAGATTCATTAGGAATGCTTGCTATCGCTCCATTATTTACTGTATTTACAGGTTGAATATCACGTTTGTCAGTGTGAATGGATGTAATTAAACGAACTGCAGCATCCGAATAATAGGCCCCACCGCGCTCTTCCAATTGAGGTGGTTTTACGGACAAAGTTGGGTCTTTATACAGTTCAAATAACTCTTTTTCTAACCTTTGAACTACTTCCGCACGTGTACCTTCTTCTTCAGCATTCTTAAGATCCTTTTCTACCATGTCATTTGTTTTGTAATAATAATTGTGATAAGGACAAGTCAGGACATTGAGTGCTTTAATAAATGATGGCTCCCAACCTAGTCCCTTTATATTTTTAACAAAACTACTGTTGTTTGAATCAGTTAATAATTCTATTACCTTGTCCTTTACACTTTCTCCATCGACATAAACATTCAATCCATAAACCATATGGTTCAAGCCAGCGAAGTCAATTCTAACTCTTGAGTGATCCACTTCTAATAGTTGTGCGATTCCCATTTCAATTCCAATTGGAACATTACATAGTCCCACTACTTTTTTAATGTTGGAATAACGTAGGATAGCCTCTGTTACCATTCCGGCGGGGTTTGTAAAATTAATTAACCATGCATTAGGACATAACTCCTCGATGTCTTTACAAATATCAAGAATGACAGGAATAGTTCGTAAACCTTTAAACAAACCACCTGGCCCGTTTGTTTCCTGGCCAAGCACTCCATATTTTAAAGGGATTCTTTCATCCTTTGCTCTAGCTTCTAACAAGCCTACCCGAAATTGAGTTGTGACAAAGTCAGCATCTTTTAAAGCTAATTTTCTGTCTAATGTTAAGTGAACTTCAATTGGAAGACCTGCTTTTTCAATCATTCTTTTCGCTAAGTTTCCAACAATTTCTAACTTTTCTTTTCCTTCTTCTATATCTACTAACCATAACTCACTAACCGGTAATTCATCATAATGCTTTATAAAACCTTCCACAAGTTCGGGGGTATAACTAGATCCACCGCCAATTGTTGTAATTTTAATCCTTTTAACCATCTTTACCACTCCTCCGTTTTTTGGTTTTAGTAATAAATGTTTAACAAAGTTGAAGTTTCCTAGATTAATTTTAAATTAAAGAATATTTCTCTTTGCTAGTTGGATTTGAATTGTATAGATTAATAGTAAGCGTAGGGAATTGGTAAGTATAGGGGGCGTGAGCTTCTAGTTTATAGTTTCTAAAAGAGTTAAATGTGTCAGATATGTAACAAGGTGTTTTTTGATGAGATTATGTGGTACGCTTTGGGTATAAGTTATTTTAGGTAAGGGGATAGGTTATGTTTACGAATGAAGAGATTGCTTCATTTAACGAATTAGAGACATCTTTGTACAACTTTATTACTCAAAATATCGAAAAGGTTGTTTATATGAGAATACGTGAGTTAGCAGATGAAACGCATGTTTCAACGGCAACAATTTTACGCTTCTGTAGAAAGGTTAATTGTTCTGGTTTCTCAGAGTTTAAAGTAAGACTTAAATTACAACTGGAAAATGAAAAATCAACTGTTATTAAGAGTGGACAACATTCGATAACGGAATTTTTTGAGCGAACACTAACAGGTAATATTGAGGAAAAAATAAAAAAGGCTGCAAAAGTTGTGACAGATGCAGAGACGGTTATTTTTATTGGGATTGGAAGTTCAGGAATTCTCGCAGAGTATGGAGCAAGATATTTTTCGAGCTTAGGCACATTTTCGATGTATATAAAAGACCCACATTTTCCTATTCATCCACATATTTTAAATGATAGTGTGACGATTGCCTTATCGGTTTCGGGAGAAAGTAATTATACGGTTAGGCACATAAATCAATTAAAGCAAGAAGGAAGTAAGATTGTAAGTATTACAAATAGTAAACATTCTACTGTAGCGAAGATTTCTGATGTCAATATTCCATATTACGTGACAAATGAATGGTATGAAAATTCAAATATAACGACACAAGTACCAGTTATGTATATATTGGAAACGATGGCACGTGAGATATATAAGATAAATGAAAACAAGAATAGGGATTAATAAACTAAATTATCTCGAAAAATAAAAAAAGGTCAATCGAAAAAAGACTGACCTTTCCAAACATATATTAATGTCGCTTATTTAACCAAAGTACTCCTGATTTCGCTAATCGTGGTAATAATCCAGTCATTGGTTGTTTCATCATATTACCGAATCCATCTGATTTTCCTAAAGAACCAAGTGCACCTTTTAGTTTAACTTCTTTAGGGATTTGAGGTTCTTGGCCATTTAGTACAGCTCTTAAAACATCACCAATTTGTTCACCTTGTTTACCAGCCAATTGCGCACTTGGAGAGTGATAAGAAGAAGCGCAATCACCTACAACATAAATATTGGTATGCGTTGGGACTTGGGAATAATCATTCAACTTAATTTTTCCTTGTGTGTCTTTATCAAATGGCAGTTCACTTACTAAATAATTAGGTTTTACTCCAGCAGTCCAAATCGTAACATCACTGATAAAGCAAGCACCATTGTTACAAACAGCGTCTTTTTCTACATACTCTACGTTTGAGTGATGAAGTACTTCTACATCATTTTTAACAAACCATTCTGCAACATATTCTTGTATTTTTGAATCAAATCCATTTAATACAGATGCGCCTCTATCGAGTAGGCGTATATTTAAATCTGGTCTACTTTCTCTTATTTCAGAAGCAACTTCAATTCCACTTAAACCTGCTCCGACAATAGCCACTTTACCATATGCGTGAAGGTCGCCAATTGCTAATCCGGTATGTCGAGCCTTTGAAAGCGTTTGTACACTTTCTGTGAATTCCTTAGCGCCTTCGATACCATGGTAATTGTCTTCACACCCAAGTCCGATAACTAAGTAATCGTAAGCTATTGTTTCATCAGATTGTTTGATTTTAATTTGCTCATTTTCAGTATCAATTTGTTCAATCTCTGCAAATACTAAGTCAACCTGTTCATGGTTAGGAAATTCGGTGCGTACTTCTTTGTCTGCGGATGTCCCAGCAGCTATGGTGTAAAATTCAGTTTTTAAGGAATGATAGGGATTTCGATCAACAAGTGTGATGCGAACATCCTTTGGTATTTCACTATCAATTAATTTGTGTAGAATTTTAACTCCGCCATAGCCGCCACCCAATATGACTAATCTTTTCATAAATAAACTCCTTACCTTTTCCAAAGTAATAACGATTGAATAGTTAATAAATTCGATTACACTTCCATCTTACAGATTAACAAAAAACTATGCGAAAAACTAGAAAAACCTCACTTATCCTCTTGTTAATCATTTGATTATAAAAGTTTAAATACTAGAGTTAGCTTAAGCATTTTAAGTTTTACAAATAATACTGAAACAATTGGAACCTTTCATTCGTAAATAAGTTACTATGCAGAGGAAAGGACGTGTTGGAATGGGAAATTACTCCATTACTGAATTTATAAATAAAACGAAGCAAGATGATACTGAAAACGAATATTTTGAATTGGAAACTCCTCGTATTTTGGAGGTTAATTTAAGTAGTCAGGTTTGGGCAAAGGCTGGATCGATGATTTCATACAATGGAAATATTAAGTTTGAACGTGAAAAAATGCTAGAGCACGGTGTAGGTCGAATGGTAAAAAAGGCCTTCACTGGAGAAGGTAGTTCTCTAATGAAGGCACATGGAAACGGAAGGTTGTATTTAGCAGACCAAGGCAAAAAAATTACTATTTTTGATCTTAATGATGAATCGATTACGGTTAATGGTAATGATTTGCTTGCCTTTGAACCCGGTATAAAATGGGATATTAAATTAATGAAAAAAATCGCAGGGATGATGTCAGGTGGATTATTTAACATCACCTTGAGTGGTAGTGGTAAGGTTGCGATAACATCACACTATGAACCATTGACCTTACTCGTTCACCCTGGTATGCCAGTTATAACCGATCCAAGCGCAACAGTTGCTTGGTCTGGACATTTACAACCAGAGTTTCGAACAGACATTAGCTACCGAACATTGCTAGGTCGTGGTAGTGGAGAGACATTTCAAATGGAGTTCTCTGGTGAAGGATTTGTTATTGTGCAACCGTTTGAAGAAAGTGGAAGTACCTCTTCGTAAGTAAAAAGTTCCTATGTCTTCGTGTTAATAGCCCAGGATTTACCTGGGCTATTTTTTGTGGAAATAATTTTTCTGAGTTATGTGGATAGATAATAGTTTGAAAATCGTGTACTCTGTAAAAGTATGTGAAAATATATATGTCTTTGATTAACTTTTTAGGAACGAGGGATAAAGGGATGGAAACATCTAGTTATAAACGGTCTACAATTGTTACACTCTTACTTGCAGGTTCATTTATCGCTATTTTAAATCAGACACTTATGATAACTGCGATTCCACCAATTATGGAAGAAATGAATATTACTGCTAACTCTGCACAGTGGCTTACTACCGTATTCATGCTTGTAAATGGAATCATGATTCCTATAAGTGCTTTTTTACTAGAAAGATTCACTACTAGACAACTTTTTATTACTGCAATGAGTATTTTTGCCTTGGGTACTCTTGTGGCGGGTCTTGCACCAAATTTTGAAATATTGTTATTAGGAAGAGTGATACAGTCTAGTGGTGCGGGTGTGATGTTGCCACTTATGCAAACTGTTTTCTTAATGATCTTCCCTGTTCATAAACGTGGTGCAGCGATGGGGTTAATTGGACTCGTAATTTCGTTTGCTCCGGCTATTGGTCCTGCTTTATCAGGATGGGTGACAGAGCATTATTCATGGCGCGTTTTATTTTTCATCATCTTGCCCATTGCACTTATTGATATTATTGTTGCGATTTTTGCATTAAAGAATGTAACAGAGTTAAAAAATCCGAAAGTTGATGTTATCTCGATTATTTTGTCATCCTTTGGATTTGGTGGATTACTTTATGGGTTTACTTCGGCAGGGAATAATGGTTGGGGAAGTTCATTGACTTTATTAGCATTAGCTGTAGGTGTTCTTGCGCTTGTCTTATTTATAACTAGGCAATTGCGTTTAAAACACCCTATGCTTGAATTTCGGGTATTTACCTATTCCATTTTCCCTCTAGCTGTGGCTGTTGGTATGATTGTGTTTATGGGATTGATCGGGGTCGAGACAATTATCCCTTTGTATATGCAAGATATGAGAGATTTTACAGCATTTGAAGCGGGAATAGCTCTTCTTCCTGGAGCTGTTATTACAGGTATTATGGCACCTATCACTGGTAGGATTTTCGATAAAGTTGGTGCAAGATGGCTGGCAATTGTTGGTATGTCTATCATTATGGTATCCTCCTTTGCTTTTACAAGATTGGATACAGAGACATCATTCACTTTTATTACGGTAATGTATGGAGTGCGTATGTTTGGTTTATCAATGGTAATGATGCCGATTGCAACTGCAGGATTGAATCAACTACCAAAACGATTAATTGCCCATGGAGCGGCCATGGATAATACAATGAGACAAATTGCTGCATCCATTGGTACTGCAATTTTAGTTACGGTAATGACGAACACGGCAGCAACCGCAGAACAGCGTCCAGAAATTTCGTACCCAGAAATACATGGAGCAAATGTTGCTTTTATCGTTGTTTCTCTACTATCATTAGTCGGTTTAGTAATTTCATTTTTTATTAAAAATAGCAGGCCATCAGAAGAAGAGTTGGAAGCAAAAGACCGCATACGACAACAAGGATAAAAAGGAAAAGGGTGTTTCTTATTCATTTAGACTAAGGAACACCTTTTTTTATTGTATAGGGATTATAGATTTCATGTCTTCTGCAATGTAAGACATATTCTGCGAGCATTTATATCTAATGTTTCTTATTCTTAGGAATAGCCAACTCTAAAAAATTATTGGCTAGTTCGTTAAGTTGTTCACGTAAGCTTTCTCCTTCCATTGGTAAACCGTGTCCTGGTATGACTAGTTCTGGTTCAAGAGCTGCTAATTTTTTAACGGATTCTTCCGCGAGGTCCCAATCTCCTGTAAAATAGGCAGGAGGACCATAGACCTTTTGTAAAGGAAAAAAGACAGCCATTGTTGATTCGGGGTTTTCTGTTACAAAAGCATCACCAGATATCAATGTCCGATCACGTTCTCTAAATAGACAAATATGACCAGGTGTATGTCCTGGCGTGTACACATAGCGCCACTCCTTTAGAAAAGGCAATTCGCCATTTTCGGGAAGGGGCTTTACTAAGCTTTTTAAATTCACCGGGTCTTGAGGAAAAATCGGTGAGAGTAATGAGAACATACCACCACCAACTGTTGGGTCTGCTGGAGGATATACTTCTTTTCCAGTTACATAGCCAAGTTCGTTTTGGTGAACATAGATTGGTACATCCCAATACTTTGCTAATTCCTTAGCTGAACCGACATGGTCGAAATGACCATGTGTTAATATAATTGCTTCTGGAGGTTTATTTCCATATCTTTTTTCTGCTGCAGCTATGATTCGTTTGGTATATCGCATTACACCGGTGTCTATAAGAACCCAAGTGTCATTTGGTTTTCCAATCATACAAACATTGACCAATAGAGCCCGGTAAAAGGCTATATCTTCAAGAACCTCTTCAGATACAGCATGATCCATATCTAAATCTTCATTGTCTTTTCTAATATCTTTATCCATTAGATTCACCGCCTCCTTGTAAACTTAGTTTGTATAGGATTCAGTCCTCTTATACTATAAACAAATTCAATATAGACAAGTTATCCCCTACAAATGTTACTCTTCCACAATATTCACCCCTTTTTAGTGGATAAGTGTGCTTTTTCTCACTTATCCACAACTTATATAGTAATTAAATACATGAAATACACCTTATCCACAACCATTAGATTTCTATAAGAGGTTTAGGAAAGAATCCGATGAGGAAAGTCACACATAGTAATTATTATTTAAGATATAATGAACCCATAAAACATAAGCTGTAAAACATATGGAGAAAGATAGCTAATAACAAATTCAAGAGGAGGTTAACAATGGTAGGAAAACAGAAAGGGTTATTGAGGCATAAGTCATTATATCCGTTATCACACCATCACCATCATGCACTTTTCTTAGCTTTAAATCTAAGGAAAATAGGAACTGAAAAAAGCAAATATAAAGGGATAGAGTTAAAAGAAGAATTGCGATTGTTTTGGGAGACAGGTGGTCAGCAACATTTTCGAGATGAAGAGGAAGTACTGTTACCAATTTATGCACTGTACGGGTCCATTGAACAGCATGAGATAACTGAAATGCTATTGGAACATGTGAAAATCCGATCGATTATTTTTCAAATCTTTGAAAAAAATGAAGAACTAGAACCACTAATGAATGAGCTAGGTAAGCTTCTAGAAAAGCATGTAAGAAAGGAAGAAAGAGTTATTTTTCCAATGATAGAAGATGCACTTCCTGACGATGTCCTAGAAGGTTTAGCGCCCTATTTACACAGAGATTAAATATCTAAAATTAGAGTGAGATGCCAGGTCCCAATGGGGATTCTGGCATCTTATTTTAATCATGCCATAAAAAAATATAGTCATGTTGCTCCAGACTTATATGAATACATTGCAGGAATGCGTCTCTGTTTAATGATAAAAGGATTTTCCATTATTCTAATTTGGACCCTATAGTGAAACGAGATAAGTCTTAACTATAAACAATAATGTAATTACTAAAAAGATTATTTTTTCTGAAAAATCTATTTACTTTTCGGGTGAAAGTGATAATATGTTTAATATTCTACCAATTTTCGCAACAGGAGAGGAACTACAGATGTTTACATTTTTTGGAGCACTATTCATACTTTTATTGGGTTACCTATTTTATTCGAAATTTGTTGAAAAGGTTTTTGTTGTTAATGATAATACACCTACTCCAGCTTACGCTAAAAGAGATAATTTGGATTTTGTACCAATGAGCTGGTGGAAAGGTAATTTAATACAACTATTAAATATAGCAGGACTTGGTCCGATATATGGGGCTGTAGCAGGAGCGCTATATGGCCCAGTTGCCTTTATATGGATTGTAGTTGGCAGTATTTTTGCTGGAGCAGTTCACGATTATTTTTCAGGAATGATGTCTTTAAGGCATAATGGGGCCCAGTTTCCATCACTAGTTGGTAAATACTTGGGGAAACATGTTAAAACTTTTATCAATTTACTTTCATTAGTTTTAATGATATTAGTAGCAGCTGCATTTACTGCAGGTCCTGCTCAATTAATTGCACAAATTACCCCACTGAGTTTTACTTTGGCTTTATTGATTATTTTTGGTTACTTCATTTTAGCAACGATTTTACCAATAAACCGTGTCATTGGTAAAATTTATCCGATTCTTGGCGCTATATTACTAATCATGGCAATTTCCGTAGCTGTTGCGTTAATAATCTCTGGTAAATCGATGCCGAACCTCACAATTGCAAATCTTCATCCAGGTGATTTACCGGTTTGGCCATTACTGATGGTTACGATTTCTTGTGGGGCAATATCAGGATTCCACTGTACACAGAGTCCGATAATTGCCAGGACAATGAAAAAGGAAACGGATGGACGTAAAATATTTTATGGCGCGATGATTATTGAAGGCGTGATTGCATTAATTTGGGCTGCGGCAGGTATGACTTTCTTTAATGGAACAGATGGACTTCAAGCGGCGCTCGTGGCAGGAGGACCTTCTGGTGTAGTAAATGAAATATCAACTTCATTACTTGGTATTACTGGTGGAATTTTAGCGGTCTTTGGGGTTATTATTCTTCCCATTACTACAGGTGATACAGCACTGCGTTCATCAAGAATGATTTTGTCAGATATTCTTGCTAAGTTTTTCAATATGGATAGTAAAGTAAAAATACTACTAGTAACAATTCCAGTCTCTATTCCTGCACTCTTTCTTGCAACGATTGACTATACCTTTTTGTGGAGGTATGTTGGTTGGACTAACCAAGTAGTTGCATCCATAATGTTATGGACTGGAGCGATGTATTTATTAAAAAGTCATAAATTTCACTGGATTTGTGGAGTTCCGGCTTTATTTATGTCAGCAGTAGTATGTACGTATATATTTTACGCACCTGAAGGATTAGGACTTAGTTACCAACTATCTATTGCAATAGGATTTTCATTAACTGTAATTGTTGCCTTTTGGTATGTATATCAAATTAAAAAGTTCAGAAGTGAAAAACACATTAAGTACAAAGATAAAGTAGCCTGAAAATAGAAGCCTAGCAAGCATGTATGTTTGCTAGGCTTCTTTATTCATCATCTATTTAATGGCCTAATTTCCATCATCTTGATTGGAATCATCGTCTTGATTGGAAGAATCATCGCTAGTCTGGTCATCATTGTCTTGATTGGAAGAATCATTGCTAGTCTGGTTATCATCTTGATTGGAAGAGTCATCACTAGTCTGGTCATCATCACCTTGATTGGAAGAGTCATCACTAGTCTGGTCATCATCACCTTGATTGGAAGAGTCATCACTAGTCTGGTCATCATCACCTTGATTGGAAGAATCATCACTAGTCTGATTATCATCATCTTGATTGGAAGAGTCATCACTAGTCTGATTATCATTATCTTGATTAGAAGAGTCATCACTAGTCTGATTATCATCATCTTGATTGGAAGAATCACCGCTAGTCTGATTATCATCATCTTGATTAGAAGAGTCATCACTAGTCTGATTATCATCATCTTGATTGGAAGAGTCACCACTAGTCTGATTATCATCATCTTGATTGGAAGAGTCATCACTAGTCTGATTATCATCATCTTGTTTATCATCGGAGTTTTCTAAAATGAAATCTACAGATGCTTTACTACTTTCATCGCCTGTAGTACTAGCTTGTACATAAAAAGTATAATCCTTTCCCTGTTCAATATTATTAATAGTCAATTCTTCACTTTCTGTGGAACCGATGAAACGCTCATTCCCATCTACACTAGTAGTAATATCAAAAGTAACTGAACGATCATCCTGTTCATCTTGATAATAATCCCATCTAAGAGTGATGCTTGAATCATTACTATGATAATTAGTTGTTAAGTTTGAAGGAACTGGCAAGCTAGGTACGAATTGGTTAGATTCATCAGATGGCTTGTCATTCTCAAAAAAGAGTTCTTTTGTAACACTTCCATCTGGTGTAAAGTCACTAGCTAGTTTGGCTGGCTCCGTTCCTTCTTCGATATCCAACTCAACAATATCGTTTGGTTTATTGAAATCTGTATTATCTTCTTCATTGGTTACTTTCTCCATCAAGTTACTAAATATTTTTTGGGAAATGCGCGTCTCATTATTTGTTAACGGATGTTTTCGATCTTTGTAACCTGTCCAAATGGCAGCAGTATATTCAGTTGTATAACCAGCAAACCATGAGTCAGGAGTACCTCCTTCTGCTATATCGTTTGCTTTCATATACTCATCTGTATAGTTAGTCGTTCCTGTTTTTCCAGCTACTTCTACTCCAGGTACTGCTGCAGTTGTACCTGTTGCTTGAGGATTTTTAACTACTTCCTTTAACATATCCGTAACCATAAAAGCGGTTGAATTATCCATTGCAGTGTTCTTTTTAGTTGAGTATTCCTTTGATGAGCCATCTCTAAATTCTATCTTTTTGATTACATAGGGTTCATTATAGCCCCCTTCATTTCCTAAAGCGGCATAGGCACCAGCTATTTCCATTGAACTTGTACCAGTTGTCATTCCTCCAATTGCCGCACTTTCATAAAGTGTCTCACCATTGAAATTCATTCCAAGTCCTTTTGCAAATTCGGTAGCATAATCATGTCCAGTTTCATTAAATACTTTTATTGCTGGAATGTTTCGTGAATCCCACAGTGCTTCACGAATGGTAATATCTCCTTTAAATTCGCCATCCCAATTTGCTGGTTCGCCTCCATCCTCATACTCAATTGGTTCGTCATCAATAATATGTGCCGTAGACCATTTGTTTTTTTCAATTGCGGGTGCGTAGACAAGTATAGGCTTAATAACGGACCCAGGCTGTCTTTGATTGTCTATAGCAAAGTTGAACCCTCGTTTTACTTCACTTCCATAATTTCTACCACCACCGATGGCTCGGATAGCCCCGGTTTGTGTATCCAGTAAAGTAATCCCAGCCTGAAACGGTTTATCATTTGGATAGTTGATTACTTCTTCTGTATCTAAAATTTTCTCCACGTGTGCTTGTGCTTTAGGATCTAAAGTAGTATGAATGCGAAGTCCTTCTTCGTAAATATTATAATCTCCTTGTTCATCCAGTTGATCTATAACGTGATCAATAAAAGCATCAAAGCCTTTATCTTTAGTTAAATGTGTTCGCTCTTCACTGCTACGGTCAACGATACCTTTTGTTACAGAAACTTGTTGTGCTTTTTCCATCTGTTCATGAGATATCTTATTATGTTGATGCATTAAGGAAAGCACTATATTTCGTCTTTCTTCCGCTTTTTCAGGAGAGTCATATGGATTATAATTATTTGGGCTTTGTGGTATACCTGCTAAAAGTGCTACTTGCGCAAGAGATAATTCATCTAAACTTTTATTATAATAATAGTGAGCGGCCGTTTCGATTCCATAAATGTTATCTGAATAATAGGTTTTGTTTAGATAAAATTCAAGAATTTCTTTTTTACTGTAATTTTGTTCGAATTTAATGGCTAGCCAGGCTTCTTTGGCTTTTCTCTCTAACGTCTTTTCTGAAGTAAGGAAGGACCGCTTTATCACTTGTTGGGTGATTGTGCTCGCGCCTTCAGAACCATAACCCTCCGTTATATTTGCTAATACTGCTTTCCCCAATCGAATGGGGTCAATCCCATAGTGATCATAAAAACGTTCATCTTCAGTAGCTAGAACAGCTTGTTCTACCTGACTAGGGAGATCTTCATATTCGATTAACTCTCGATGCTTAGTTCCAAGTCTTGCAACGACATTACCATTCTTATCAAGAATTTCTGATGGAATAGGATCAATTAAAGCTTCCTCATTTATTTCTGGAGCCTGGCTAGCGTAATAAGCAAATATACTACCACTGCCAACTAAACAGACAAGACATAGTCCCCCAATCAACCAGAGTGTTTTTATAAATAATGAACTTTTAGATCTCTTCTTATTTAGGTGTTTTTGTTTTTTCTTTTGCTTAGGTGATTTACTGTTTTCCAAGCATTATACCCCACTTTCAACAACTACTAATTGCAAACCAAACCTTTATTCGGTAGTAGGAAAACTACCATCAATAATTCGCTAGTTTATGATAATAGTTTAGCCCGTTTATTTCGTATACCCAAAATAAGCGAGGGTTGAACATGGTATATAGAAGTAACTATGGTTACTTGTTTGTAATAAGCGGCACAGAAGTCTTGGGTGCTATACTTATTACCTTGGTAATATATCAGAATATTGATGGCGTAAATTGCTGAGTAGTTCTAACCTCTCTAAGTTTTCTTGTTTATTTTTCATACCAACTGCAATAATTAGGTTTTCGACCATGAAGGTTGGTGCAATCATAGAATGGAACTCCCACATATCCCCTCTACTAGCAAATAGGATGCTGTCCGTTTGTGTTGAAAAGTCAGAAACTAGCTTATCTGTGATAATGATTGTCTGATACCCTACTTGGTTAGCTTGATCTAAAATCACTTTTGCTTCTGGTAATAATCTGACAAACCCGAAAATTATAACCACATCGTTTTTATTGATATGGAGAAGGTCCTCAAACAGTTCACTACCATTATTATGAATGATGCGAATATGCAATCCGAATCGAGATAAGCGGTAATATAATAAGTGTCCTAATCCAATAGAGGGTCCAGGGCAATAGATGTAAATATTATGAGCGCGTGATAGTGTGTCTACCGCTTGGTCAAAGTCATTGGATGAAAAATGCTCCATCGTTTTTTGTAAATGATCTACTGACATTGTTAGCTTATGATACTGTAGTTCATGTCCTTCAGCTTTACGCATTATATTTTTCATCTTTCCTGCTGGAGAAACTTCAAGTTGTGTGCGCATTTGAGTTTTAAAATCTTTAAAGTTTTTATAACCTACTGATCTCCAAAATCGGGAAACAGAGGCAATACTTATTTTAAGGGAGTTGGAAATTTCCTGCTCCGTAGACAATAAAACATGTTGGGTGTTTTTTTGAATATAATCAGCTATTTTAAATTGACTTGGTGACATTGTTTCTGTGTTCCAATTAAATTCCATTACGAATACCTCCTTATAAATTTCGTTGTTATCGTAGCATATTTAGAATATAGAAAATAGAGTAATGTAAGTTAATTTACAAAATGTTAAAAAATGATGATTAATTTACACTGTTTTTACTATAGAAACATACTGCTTTAATACTCATGTTCTACAATAAATGTAATAGAAATTAAGGAGGTATGAAGAGTGAGCCAATTGAAAGAAAGGTACGTTCTAACACAATCACAAAAGATGATGGTATTTATTTTATCTATGTCCCTTTATGGTTTATCCAACATGATTACGGAACTAGTTCCATCAGTGAATTTTGGACCAATTGAATTATCGGTGGAATACTTCGCTTTTATTCCATTAACATTATGTATTTTATTTCATCCGCTTTATGCTGCAATAGGTGCTTCACTAGGAGAAATTATTTTTGGTGAAATAATGTTAGGGCAATTTGGCGGATTCGGAGAAATTGAAAAGTTTATTGCTTTCTCTTTGGCAATGTTTATCGCAGGGTCATTAGTGAACGATCCGAAGAATAAAAAACAAGTAGGAATTGCAGCGATTACAGGCGTTGCTATCCACCAGATGATCAGTATGATGGTTGATATAGGCAAGGTTTGGATAGGTGTAGAAGAATTAGAAGCTGTACCTGGTTTAGCAGAGAGTGTCGTTATAATTGAAGGCTTTGCGTTTCTTAATGATGTGTTGTTCTCGGGTATTCTATTTGCCTTGATTCCAACGCTATACTTAGTTCCTCGATTATATGGGAAAATTGAGCCATTATTAGGCTTAAAGCCAAGAGATAACACAGTAAAATTCTCTATTGGAGAAGTACTCGCTCCTAGATTTATAATTATAGCGGTTATTCTGGCATTTAGTGCCTTTTTATTTGAATTTTTAGCTGAATCTGGTATCAACATTTTAGAATGGGATGCGGATTTTGTTGACAGGTATGGAGAATGGTTTATCTGGGTGAGTTTAGGTATTGCAGGTGTTATAGCATTAATTACGATACTTTTAATGTTAAGAAATAAGAAGAATAATAGATTAATGGACAATCAAAGTGAAAAGAAGGTTCTTTCATGACCGAACAGATACTAATTGAAAATGTAACATTTAAGTATCCGGGAGGGGAGTTACCGGTATTAAGGGATGTTTCTTTAACCGTAAATAAAGGTGATTTCATCGCTGTTATGGGAAGCAATGGTTGTGGGAAATCTACGCTCGGAAAGTTGTTGAATGGACTTATCCCGCATTACTATGTTGGTGATTTTACTGGCAAAGTCACTGTAAATGGCCTACTGACAACGGATCATAAAGTAGCAGAATTATCACATCAGGTTGGTTATATTTATCAAGATTTTGAAAACCAGCTTGTAAGCCCTAGGGTCCTAGATGATGCTAGCTTTGCCCCACTTAATTTTGGTTACCATGATTATAAGGATAGGGGAAGGCAATCTTTAGCAACAGTGGGGTTAACTGGTTTAGATAATGAGTTTATTTGGCAGTTGAGTGGTGGCCAAAAACATTTGCTGGCCCTTGCTGGGGTACTTTCTCTTGATCCGGATATTTTAATAATAGATGAGCCTGTTGCCCAACTTGATCCTTATCATGCGGAAGAGACATATAACATATTAAAAAAGTTAAATGAAGACTTTGGTAAAACAATTATAGTTATCGAGCACCATACCGAATTTATTGCAGATTACTGTAACCAAGTCGTGCTAATGGAAGCGGGACAAGTTTTGTGGAAAAAGAATACACAACAAGCATTAAGAGAGGTCAATCAACTTCTAGATAGTCAAATCTATCCACCCCAAGTTACTCAAGCAGCTCATAAGATTGGTTTCCTTGAAATGAGTGACTACCCGATAACGCTTGCAGAAGCGGTATCATCTTTTCCGTGTTATCTAAAAAATACAAGCAATAAATCTGTTCCTGATAGTAAAAACAGTGATCAATTGGAAAGTTTGATCAAAATAGAAGATATAAGTTTTTCATATAAAACGATAAATCGGTCACGAAAAAAAGTATTGAAAGATATTTCTCTAACGATAAATCGGGGTGAGCGTATTGCTCTAGTGGGAAATAATGGTGCTGGTAAATCCTCACTTTTAAGGTTAATCACGGGACTTGTTAAACCGGAGCAAGGGAATGTGATTGTACATGGTAGAAACACAAGAAAGTATTCTCCAGAAAAAATGGCAGACCTTGTGACATACATTTATCAAAATCCGGAAGAAATGTTTATTGAGGACTCAGTCCGTAAAGATGTTGAATTTTTCTTGAAAGCTAGAAAAGTTCCCGACTATAAGTTAATTGTAGAAAGAATACTAAGACAATTTGAACTGACGGATTTACAGGATCGAGATAGTAGGCTAATGAGTGGTGGTCAACAACGGCGTGCTTCACTAGCCATTGGTGTCGCAATGAATCCATCAGTTATTTTACTTGATGAACCAACTGCAAACCTCGATATTGCGACTAGAAAGCATATTACTGAATTGATTTCTTCTTTAGGTGATCAAGTTGGTGCTGCGGTTGTAGCTACCCACGACATGCAGCTTGTAGCAGAATGGGCAAATAGAATTATAGTTTTAAATGAAGGGGAAATCATCCACGACGGTACACGTGATTCAGTGTTTAATAATTTACAGTTACTTGAGGTAGCTGGCCTCAAACCCCCTCAGATTTTGGAGCTAAGTAGAAGATTAAACATGTCACAACTAATGTACACAGTAGACGACTTTGTTCACTCGGTTAAAAGAGAGGGGACTTCATATGGAATATACACGAAAACTGTCTGAAAAATTATCCGTTGAACAAGTTAAAATAGAACTATTGAATACAGCTTATGGAAATAGCAATACTTTCTTAGCGAAATTGGACCCGCGTACGTTATTTGTATGGTATCTGTTTTTTGGTATTGTACCATGGTTTATTCATAATCAGGTAATCTTGTTAGGGATGTTCTTTTTTATGATAGCAACGACTAGCATGTCAAAAGTGAGTCCTTTAATCATTCTTATCCTTTCACTTGGATTATTAGGACAAGGTGGTTACTTACTTATTGCTTCATGGTTTTTTGGAGGGGATATTACTGTTATTTTACCCCTTTTAATTCTTACTTTAAAGCTATCTATCATTTCCTTAGCTAGCATAACTGTTTTTTGTTCCATGGATCCAGAGAAGTTGAGTGATGGGTTACTTAAAATAGGATTGCCAGGTCAAGTATCTTTTAGTATTGCTTATGGTTATCGTATGTTACCGAGTTTACTAGAAGAATATCATCATATTTTTCTATCATTTCGACTTCGTGGAAAGGCACCTGAAAAAAATGGACTACTCTATTGGCGATCTATTATCTATTTCTCTAAGATCGCAGTGCTTTCTTTTTACCCTTTATTGTTAAGTACGACCAAACGAGCTAGAACAACAGTGGAGGCATTAGAAACAAAGGGAAGCTTTTATGGATTTAACCATCCAGAGGTGAAAAAGATTAAATTAGCTCACTTATCTCTTCGAACACGTGATTATACGTTTCTAATTTTTTCAATTATATATATACTTTGTGTATTTTCAGTAGGGAATAATATATAAAAAGTAATTTAGGAGGGGTCTTATGAATATAGACTTTCATAGTCATGTAAAAATCTCTAAAAAATCAAAATTTATGCCGGAATATTTCATAGAGATGATGAAAGAAGCAAAGAAATCTGATTTAGATGCACTAGCAATGACAGAGCATTTTAATACAACTCGATTTCAGGATATATATGATTTTCTCGAAGCTCATTATACCTATCAAAACGGATATTATAATATAGACGGTTTAAAGTTATTTCCCGGAATTGAGGTTGATATAAAAGAGGTTGGTCACATATTGTTAATTGGTAGTCGAGAAGATGTACTGACTATTAGAAACGAATTATCAAGTAATTTAAAAGAAGAAAATTTCATTTCCTTTAATGGTTTACTAGATATAGCGGAAGAATTTAACATACTCAAAATTGGTGCTCATCCATTTAGGGAAAGTACACCACTATTCCATTTAGAGACAGACCAACTTCAACGACTAGATGCACTTGACCTAAATGGAAAAGATTTGTATGCACAAGGGTATGAATCCTATAGTGCAAAACTAACTGAATTTGCGCAGAAGGTGGGTTTACCGATTGTTGGAGGAAGTGACACACATCAATATTTACAATATGGTAGTGTGATCAATAAACTAGAAAAAGAGTGTGAAACAGTAGATGATTTGAAAATTTGTATTCATAATAGTGCCTATCAAGTGGAAGTATCACCTAGTCTAAATATTAAAGTGAAATCAGCAACTTTGGTGAAGAAGTTGCTAAAGAAGCTATTGATTGAAAATAAACAAAGTGAAATGGTTTAAAATTAATGTATAATGTGGTCTTGTGATTGTGGAGGAAAATTCCATAAAAACACAGGACCATTTTTGTCTAGAAACGGATATAATAAGGTTCTGCAATATTTTTCTACATAAATTAGAAAAAAGTTGATTTATCTGAATTCCCTAAGTTTTATAATAAGAGTTCATCAGTTATAATAGTTATACTTAGTGATTAGAGAAGATTTATTAATAATGTATCTCGTAGATTAAAGGAGAAGTTGCGTAATGCCGATCAAAATTCCAGATCACCTTCCTGCAAAAGAAAAATTGAAACAAGAAAATATATTTGTTATGGATGAGAGTCGAGCATATCAGCAGGATATTCGTCCACTAAAAATTCTTATATTGAATTTGATGCCTTTAAAGGAGAAAACGGAAACGCAATTTTTGCGTTTACTAAGTAATAGTCCGTTGCAGGTAGATGTCTCTCTTCTACATACCAATACTTACACGTCGCAAAATACCCCATATGATCATCTTAAAACATTTTATAAAACGTTTGAGGATGTGAAAGATAAAAGGTTTGATGGGTTAATTATTACTGGTGCACCAATTGAAAAACTAGAATTTGAGTCCGTTACTTATTGGGAAGAGTTAAAGCAAATTCTGAATTGGAGTGTAACAAACGTCACTTCTACATTGCATATGTGCTGGGGTGCGCTAGCAGGACTTTATTTTCACTATGGTGTAAATAAATATATTTTACCTGAAAAAATATTTGGGATCTTTCCACATACAATCAAGAATAACCAAATGAAATTGTTAAGTGGATTCGATGAAGAATTCTTTGTTCCGCACTCAAGGTATGCGGATCTTAACAGGGAAGAAATAATAGCAATTCCGGACTTGGAAATCTTAAGCGAGTCAGAAGAAGCAGGTATTTATATTGTTGCATCAAAAAGTGGTAACCAAATATTTGTTACAGGTCATCCGGAATATGACGCATGTACGCTTCAAGAAGAATATATACGCGACCTTGAAAAAGGATTACACACGAAGTTACCAGAAAATTATTTTCCGAATAATGATGATAAGCAACAGCCATTGTTACGTTGGCGTTCTCATTCAAACATGTTACTTTCTAATTGGCTTAATTATTATGTTTATCAAGAAACCCCATACGAGCTAGAGTAAGAGAAAGTTATGTTGCCTTTACTGTATTGGATGTGTACTCTAGAACGAATAGCTTTATTGGTTCTAGACACATGTTCCGTTACCACGTACAATTATATAAGGGGTGACAAGACATGAGTGAAGAAAATAAGGCTGTTATCCAAATAAGAGATAATGGTTCGATATTTGTTAAAGGCAATGTGGAATTATTAGATACTGATGGAAATGTGTATGAAACAAAGCGTGTTTTTTCGTTATGTCGCTGTGGTGCTTCAAACAACAAGCCATTTTGTGATGGCACCCATAAGTCAATAGGATTTGAAGATAAGTCGAGAGTAAAATAAAGAACCTAAGAATAAGGGGGATGATACGTGGACCGGTGTCCACATATCATCCCTCTTATTTTTGTGTCAACTTTTCGATAAATCATGCGCAGGGTGTCTGTTTAGCGGGGAAGAATATTATGGTTTCGAACGGATCGGTAACGCTTTTATCATACACTGGTTTGTACTTTTATTTGTATTTATATTTTAATTTTAAAATAAATTCAAAATAAATTTAAAAGAATAAAATGCTAATAAACCGTTGATCTATTGCCTGTTGAAAGAATAAACACTATTGATCAAAGAAATTACTTTGTTAGATTTTCTTACAAGTTTATTGTGCGAAAATTTTGACACTGGTAGATTAGTAGTTAACAAGTGATGTTAACAGATGTTACGCAAAAGGGGAGAAGATAATATGGAAATAGTATTGATGGATAATCTTTGGGTTATCATAGGGACTTTTTTAGTTTTACTTATGTTAGGTGGATTTATTTTACTTGAAGCAGGTTCGACTAGAATGAAAAACGCTGGTCACATTGCTGGTAAAACAATTTTCACAGCTGGAATAGGTTCATTAGTTTTCTGGGCTGTTGGTTATGGATTTATTTATGGAGATGGTAACTGGTTTATTGGAATGTCTAACTTCTTTTATGGAGATTCATCTTTCAGTGGAGAAGGATTATCTCCTGCAGTTGACTTTATGTTCCAAATGATGTTTGCTTTAATATCTTTAACAATTGCGTTTGGTGGATTTGCTGAACGTGCGAAATTATCTGCTTATGTTATATTCGCTCTATTATTCTCAGCAGTAATCTATCCAGTTGTAGCACATTGGATCTGGGGTGGTGGTTGGTTAGCTGATCACGGAAAACAAGACTTTGCTGGTTCTACAGTTGTGCACTTAACAGGTGCGATGGCAGCTTTGGCTGCAACCATTATATTGAAGCCTCGTATTGGAAAATACAATAAAGATGGTTCTTCTAATGAGATTGCTGGTCACAACCAAGTATTTACTGCACTAGGTGTATTACTGTTATGGGTAGGTTGGTTTGGTTTTAATGGTGCTAGTACATTTGAAGTAGCTGATGCATTCTTTGGTTTTGCCATCCTTAACACACAACTAGCTGCTGCTGCAGGTGCTGTGGCTGCGATGTTTGTAGCTTGGGCACTTACTGGTAAAGCGGATGTTCCTACAACATTGAATGGTGCTTTAGCTGGTCTAGTAGCAATTACAGCTCCTGCAGGTTTCGTAGACCCTTGGGCTGCGGTAGTAATCGGTATTATTGGTGGTATAATTGTAGTGTTTAGTATGAAGATGTTTGATAAAGCTAAAATTGATGATCCTATTTTCGCATTATCTGTTCACGGTGTTGTAGGTGTTTGGGGTACTCTAGCCAACGGATTATTTACAGTGCCAGAATATGCATTCGTCGGTCAGGCAGGTCTATTCTACGGCGGTGGTTTTACACAACTAGGTGTTCAAGCGATGGGTGTTGTTACTAGTGGTCTATATGCATTTGTCGTAGCCTTCGTCATCTTAAAGATTATGGATAAAGTCATGGGTGGTATTCGTGTAACAGAAGAAGAAGAGATTATCGGTCTTGATTTAAGTGAACACGGTGGTTATGGTTATCCAGAAAACATTCCTCACCCTAGTGATAAATCAGGTGCATAAAAACCGTTTACTTTAGTAAAACGAGGGATTGATGCGAGTGTGAATAGTTATGACGAAATACAACAATTTCGACATCAACAAATGACCAAAGTTTCAAACAATCACGAAAGGTTAAATCATTTTCATGATCAAATAATAGATAATACCGTTAAGATTGCAATGGACAAAGTAGAAGGTGAGTGGGGGATCCCCCCTGCTCCCTTTGCTTTCTTTTTAATGGGAAGTGCGGGGAGATTCGAACAATCCGTTTGGAGTGATCAGGACCATGGAATTATTTTTGATGGTAGTGACGACTGTCAAGCTTACTTCTTAAGGTTAGGGTCTGAGATAACCAATGGCTTAACAAAAGTGGGCTATGAGCTATGTGATGGAAATGTGATGGCATCTAATTCAATATGGTGCCAATCAATTGAACGATGGGAAATACAAGTGGAAAGATGGTTGCTAGAAGCAAAGTGGGATTCATTACGTCACTTTTTAACTTTTTTTGATTCTCGTGTATTAATTGGGGAAACAACTTTTTTGGATCAATTAAAAAATACCGCTTTTTCTATTTTACAAGAAAAACCACACCTATATATTAGATTAGTAGAAAATGTGAGTTTTGTTAAAAAGGGAATCGGTGCATTTGGTCAACTACTCCCTGAGTTGAAAGGGGAACATTCAGGAAGTATTCAGCTGAAACAAACGACATTTTTTCCTTATGTTAATGCATTGCGATTGCTTGCTTTAAAAGATAAGATAGTTAAACCTTCTACGTTGTCTAGATTTGGTGAACTTAGTGACAATTATCCTTTTATAAAAAGGTATGAAGAAGATTTCAAACGCCTACTCGATTTCCGCCTTTATTTTCGAAGAGATGCGAAAAGTTATGAAGAGGTACACCACATACCGGTGAGTGCCTTAACAAAAGGAGAAAAACAGGAGCTGAAAGAATTCATGAAAAAAGGATATAAGCTTTTTTCTGAAACGAAGACGATAGTTGAAAAAGAGTGTTCCACATGGTTATGAACCATATGATTCAATTTGTTAAACAGATGTCAGGAAAACTAAATTCTAGTGTATACACGTCTTTGCCAAATCAGGCTGATCCAAATAAAATAGCTTATCTTAGAAGCCTTCAAAGAGAGCTGAAAAATAAAGATGTATTACAGATCCCTTTTGATGATTTGAAAGTAGTGGTATTCGATATTGAAACCACAGGATTCTATCCTTATAAGGGTGATACAATATTATCTATTGGTGCAATTAAGATGCAGGGTGATAAACTACTTCAAGATGAAGTGTTTTATGCTCCTGTTTATAGTGAGGAAGAACCCTCTGAAGAAATAGAAAGATTGACGGGAATAACAAAAACGGAACTATTGAATGCAGATTCGATGAACAAGGTATTAAGAGATTTTTTTCAATTTACTAAGAGTGATACACTTGTGGCACATCATTCAAGTCATGAAAAACAATTTATGCAACATGCTACCTGGTCAGTGTTAAAAACGAATTTTGCACACCGGATTATTGACACATCCTTTTTAACTAAGATTATTGAACCTGAATCGAAGTTAGTAACACTTGATGATTGCTGCGCTCATTATGGTATTACGATCAACCAAAGACACCATGCACTACATGATGCAATTGCTACAGCGAAGCTTTGGGCTGAAAGTGTCCGTACCGTACAAGAGTTAGGTTTTTCCGATTTAAAGGATGTGTATTCACATATTGCTAATTTAAAATAGGCTATGAAATTGGAAAAAGAGGGGGGAAGGGGGAATGAGTAACGAAATTCCTGATGATGTGCCGACTTTCCCAATGAGTGTAGTAAAAGATTTAACAAAGTTAACAGGTCGACAAATAAGATATTACGAAGAACAAGGCCTTATTAAACCAGTTAGAAATGATGGAAATAGACGAGTATATTCCATTAATGATATTCATCTATTAAGAGAAATAAAGGGATTAATCGATCAAGGAATTAATATTGCAGGGATAAAAGCAATGTTGAAAAATGATGATAATAAGTAATGCTTGGGGTGTGTGATTCTTAGTAAGGGTCACATGCCCTTATTTGTGCTTGTCTAGACAATTATACAATTTGCTATATGTGGTTAACAATCATAAACAACCACTTCTAGTGCCTGCGCTTTTGTTCAGAAGTAAAGAACTATACAAACGAGAAATCCCATCCCTTTAAGTGTCGAGGTATAACTTAAATAAAACACAAATGACAAGGAACGACGGTGAAAAATAATTCATGGGCTATATCGGTCTGCTAAAATGGTGATAATTTGGCTGTGTCTTAATTTAATTCAAACCATAGGTTAACAAAAAATGCATGATAAATCATGCATTTTTCAATAAGTTATTACCATTATAAGTATTCGTTTTTAAGTGTTTTGTTAGCGAGATTATAATATATAGAAGCTAGTTTATACTTTCTGGTTTCAAAATAATAGTTTGCAAGAATCGTTATATACTCAAATTTTTCATTCAAGAGTTGCTTTTCTTCTAGAAACGGAAGTACTTTATTTAAGAGTAATTTGTCAAATGATTCTCCATATCCATTAATTAGGTGGTTGTACACTTCGATTTCATATACTAGTGAAGTCTCAGATGGGGTTAAATCTTTTACTAGAATTAAGCCTTTTTCCAGCCATTTTTTAGCGTTTTTAATATTGCCGATTTTATAGTTTTCGGTCATTAAGCTGGATATAGGAATAAGCACATCACTTTTAGAATTTTCATCTCTCAATTTTAAACTCATAAGATAGTAATTAATAGCTCTTTCGGAATCATCCAATGAAGAATATAGTGTCCCTAGATTGTGATGGCAGGTAGCTAATAGCGGGTCATCCCCCATAGTATTGGCTAGTTTATAAGCTAATTTGTAATTTTCTATCGCTTTATCAAATTCCTTTGCGCGATAATAAGATAGACCTAACAGAATATGGCACTGAGCAGTTCGCTTTTTGAATTGTTGCTTCTGGTAATATTCTAATGCTTTACCAGCGTACACCAGAGTGAAAAATGTTTGGTGAATATTACTGGCAGTTATTGAAAGTAAGTAATACAAATCGTTCTCTTCTGCTTGAGTGGAATATAAATTACGGTCGAAAATTTTTTCTGCTTGTCTGTAAAATGTAAAAGCTTTATGATAGCTTACTCTTGAAAAATAGTAGTTCCCACAAAACTTTAGCCAATAATAGTGCTCAATAGTGTTAAAAGAAGAAGACTCATCTTTTAAACAGACAAATTGCTTATCAGCAAAGTCACGATTGTTTGTTAAGATGTAGTAATGTAACATGTGAATTTCAACTAGCTTAATTAGACCGGCATCTAAAATCATTTCAACAGAGTTCTCAATTTCTTTATAAAGTTGATTTGCTTTATCTACGTTAGCTTCAAGAATTGTTGCAAACCAAGTAGTACATAAGTTAAGTGTGTGATCTTCCTGTGTCTTGTTTGGATCTAAATTTAGTCTTTTGCAAATTTTTGCTATAATCTCGGATGAAGGTCTAGCGTTATCAGACTCAATTTTTGATAGATAAGAAACAGAAATAATACCCTGAGCGAGTTTTTCTTGTGTCATTTTTGCTTTTATTCTAAAGTATCTAATTTTTCTCCCAACAGCTACACTCATTTGTGTTCCTCCTACCAACAATCATGAATAATTACTTTCCAATATATCCCTTTAATATACCATTTTTTTGAAATTAATACTAAACAAATTATTTAATTCAAAATAATGAGCAAAGATAGATATCTAAAAGTATGATAGTAAATGCGCAAAGGAATAATATGATGTTTTTCTTATGAAAAAACAGTGTTCCTTAAAACACTGTGATAAGAAAGATGGAGTTTTAATAGGTGAGTTTAAGTCCAACGAGGATTTCTTTTAATACATAAAACATTACTACTTAACGATGAATAAATTGTAATCCGGAAAAATATTAAGATGACTGAAGATGGACTGCCTGTGGTAATTCAGAATTAAACCACAGGTTTCAACTCGTATGTTCGAGGTTTTTCGATTCATTAAGGTTATCAATTTTGATATCCAATCTTTTAATTCGTTCGAGTGCAGGTTGGTAGTCTATGATCCGGTAATGATGTGCTCCCCCGGGCTCTTCATCTGCTTCATCTGCTCTGGCAACAATTTGTTGTAATGGACTTAATTCTAATTTACCCTCAGGCAAATAAGAGTCAGTATGGAGGAGTATGGCTAATGCAATTGCTTTTGCATCTTGCAAATCCTCACCACATCGAACTAATAATTTATGTGCGCGCGCAGCACCTTTGATTGCATGAATGTCATTTTCTTTATAAAGTTCAAAATTCCATTCGCCGTTTTCATACCATTTATAGTGGCCGATATCATGTAAAAATCCAGCTTTTGCAGCCAAATCAGGATTTTCATCCGTGTCTTTAGCAATATAAAATGCTTTTTCAGCAACTGAAATCGCATGTGCAATACCAGATCTACCTACATATTTTTGAACTATTGGATGAACAAATAATTTTTCGAGTGTTACATTTCTCATGTGTGAATCCTCCTTTTCGTACTTGATAGAAAAATGTATTGCTCAATATCATACCATAAAATAAATTATTTTTCAACTGTTCAGAAAATTCGGATATTCATTATTTTTATTAGTTGCTTATATTCTAATTGTATGAAAATAAGTTCAAACAGTTAACTAATTCTTATAAAGGAACCTAATCTTAAGCTTTGTTTTTTGTTAATTTTTGCCGTTGATCAAAAATCAAATTTAGTAGATTTATTTTTTTGAAATGATGTTTAAATGCTATGAAACCGTATGTTAGAAATAAGCTGGTTTCCATTGGCATACAGTCTCTATGATATTCCGAAGCCGCATTATATGGGTTTTATCGATGATGATTTTTATAAACAAGTGAGTATTCTATACAAGTATAATTAACCTTTTGCAGTGTTTATTAAACAAAGGCTAAAAGGTCGTGTCGTAGTAAATTCAGACAAAAAGATGCACGATATCATAATTAAATGCATAAGGTGATTTTAGAGAATATGACAATAATAAGAAGTAATCAAAAGAATTTAAAAGAATTTATAAATATATATTTACTTCTCGTTATTATTTGGTATTATATAAGAGAATTCAATAATATTTAAAGAAATTTAGCGGTGAAAGGGGATAGCGAAAATGCTTTTATCTCTGGTTAGTTTATCCATTACTATTCTATTTACTTTTATGGTTTTATCATTTGTTGAAAAGATATCAACAATGCGTAAGAAGAGAAAGTCTAACATTGGTCTAGAACAACAGGTCCAGCCAACAATGATAGCAATTAACGAATAAACCGTACAGGCTTTTTGTTAAAGTCTTTCATTACGCCTTAAGCTAAAAGCTAATAAGGCGTTTTTATTTGTGAAAAATATTATTAATTAGTCGATTTCTTAGACAATTGGGTTCGGAAATATAAAAAAGTGCTTTATCGAGGTTACCCGATAAAGCACTTGATAGATTCAGTATAATTTTCCTTGACGGTATAGAATAGTGGATAATTTCATAACAGAATGTATATAACAATTCTGCCTAAGGGCAAAGGAGTCGCTGAAGAATTGTGGAAGAACTGCATCGAATGTATTCTTCATTTTATGGAAGAGGAGATCAAATACTTCTTCTTCCTTATAAAATTGAGTCTCCCTGCCTTGCATCCACTCTAGGTAAGAAACGATTACCCCACCAGCGTTGGCGAGAATATCGGGGATAATTAACACGCCGTTCTTACTTAAATATGTATCAGCTTCTTGTGTGATAGGAGCATTAGCACCTTCAACTATTATACTTGCTTTTATACTCTGGCAATTGGCAGTATGAATCTGATCTTCTAGAGCTGCCAAAAATAATACGTCTACATCTAATTCGAGTAAATCGTCTCTGTCCATAATGATTGCTTTTATTGAGTGCTGTTTTAATTCAATTTCTTCAGTCGGTAGATCACCCTCATGTTCCTTACCATATTGGATTAATGCAGGTATATCTAATCCATCAGAATTATATAAAGTAACATTATGATCGCTAACTGCAACTACTTTGTTCTGTAGATGAACGCATTGATAGGCATCTAAGGCGGCGACGGAACCAACGTTACCAAACCCCTGTACAGCAATTGATAGTGATTGATCTTGATGATTGAGTGTTGTCTGGACAAAGCGATTATCACTGTTATTCTCTAGAAGGTTTTTATTGTCTTCTACAAAGTCATGAAGTAAGTATCGATAGGAATAATAAACGCCTTTACCTGTGGCTTCTCTTCGTCCTAAAGAACCACCATTCATAACGCTTTTTCCAGTGAAGCTGCCCCGATATGTTTCACCAGGATGTATAGATTTAAATTCTGCCATCATCCAATCCATTTCTCGTTCGCCTGTTCCTATATCTGGTGCAGGGATGTCTTTCTCTGTACCTAATGAGTCACTAAAGTAATGGACATACTTTTTACATATTAAATTCAATTCTTTTTCGCTATATTCCCTAGGATTGATAATGACACCACCCTTACCACCACCAAAGGGAACATCGTGCAGCGCATTTTTTAATGTCATTAGTTTAGCTAAGTTAACAACTTCGTCCTCATTTACAGATTCATGAAATCTTATCCCACCTTTATAAGGACCAAGTGTATTGTTATGTTGAACTCTATATGCTGGGATTCTAACTACTCTTCCACTTTCTAAAGGTATGCGAAGAAAGGATTTGTTTACGCGATTTGGAGTAGACAGAATCGAAACAAGGGATTGGTAGGCACGTTGTCTAGTTTCGCCATTTAATTTTGGTAAAAAAGCTTCATCTTCTATTAAGGCACTCAATGATTGCTGAATTACTGTTGCCATTTTGTTTTTCATTTTACAAAACCTCCAATTATAGTAGTTTCTTCAAGCTAAAATTGTATTTTCTCTTCTCTATGCTATTCGGTTTTCTTGTTAGCGCAAGTGTACCTAACTTAAGCCTTACTTAAAAGTATTAAGTATTAGAACTTATTTTAAAAAACAATAGATGAAAGTGTTTCAGAAATAAAAAGTGTCTAATTATATGAAGAGCGTCATTTTAAACATGAACGACAGTTAATCATTAAGCAAGAGATTAGTTCGATCTATTTACCAGGCTAGAAAAGGTGGAAGAGAAGGTCTATCACCTTTATTGACCAACAAAGGTGATCTTGTTTAGTTATTGTGCAGTTTATCAGAATTCATATACGCAAAATCATTTTAATATTTACTAGAGTCAGGTTGGAATAACAATTAAAGTTCTAATATGCTCATGCAAAAGTGGACGGTGTGGTCACTCAAATCTAGACAAGGGGAAGTTTGAGAATGTAAAAAAAAACCAACACGCTCTGGGGCAGCTGTTGGTTAGTTATTAGTGAAGCCACTGAAATTTTTTATTATTTATCTTCGATCTCCACCCAATATATCGAATAACCCTCCTGCAATGCTACCTTCCCCTTTACTTTTATTTCCGCCTTGAGGGGCTGCAGCAAATACACGACTTGCTAGACGACTGAATGGCAGTGACTGAATCCAAACTGTGCCAGGACCTTTTAATGTAGCAAAGAATAGACCTTCTCCACCAAACATCGCTGTTTTAATTCCGCCAACAAACTCGACGTTATAATCTATATCACCTGTCATGGCAACAAGGCAACCAGTGTCTACTCGCAATGTTTCGCCAGGTTCAAGCACTCTTTTATGCATGGTTCCTCCAGCATGTATAAAAGCCATGCCATCTCCCTCGAGTTTTTGCATAATAAAGCCTTCTCCACCAAAAAAACCAGCCCCGACTTTTTTCTGGAATTCAATTCCAATAGCAACACCTTTAGCTGCAGCGAGGAAAGCATCCTTTTGACATACTAATTTGCCATCAAGTTCACTTAAATCCATTGGTATTATTTTACCAGGATAAGGTGATGCGAAAGAAGCGTGTTTTTTTCCTTGACCAGTGTTAGTAAATGTTGTCATAAAGAGACTTTCACCAGTAATAACTCGTTTACCTGCACCTAGCAACTTACCCATGAAGCCGCCACCCTTATCTTCGGAACCGTCACCGAAAACCGTTTCCATTGAAATACCATCATCCATCATCATTAGGCCGCCAGCCTCCGCAATTACGGTTTCGTTTGGATCGAGCTCAACCTCAACAAATTGCATGTCATCTCCGTATAACTTGTAATCAATTTCGTGGTTATTCATTATATTAGCTCCTTTCCTATTGTTTAATAATACGAATCTGTTTATAAAAAGATACAGATTATTTTTATAACCATCACAATTAAAGCATTAAACAGTAGGAAAGGACACTATACCTAGGTATATATATTTAATTTAAGTTGTTTATCTATAAAAATCTTATAGAAATGAAAACTATCTTTGGATTTATTTTCACTTATCGAAATCGAGCCATCACTTTTTCAATTCTTGGGTGAAATAAATGGATAATTGGCCCAATTAATACAGTTACCAAAATTGTTCCAATTCCAATTGGTCCGTTAAATATAAATGCAAATACGAGTGCTATTATTTCTCCAATTGTTTTAGCTATCCCCATACGAACCCCGAACCTTGAGTGAATGGCAATCATAAGATTATCAATAGGAACCGGGGCGAATTTTGCTTGTAGATAAATAGAAATTCCTAACGATAGAAAAATTAATCCAAATGAAAATACTGTAAATTTAAAAAACAATGCTTGGGGATCAAATCTTGTCAATAATATTAACCATGTATCAATACCAAATCCTACAATGAACACGGTTATTAGAGCATAAAAATCGGGTCTTTTTTTTAATAAAATCGCATTTATTATAATTAAAATGATGCCTACTATAATTACCCATGTTCCAACTGTAAACATAATCTTAGATAGACCAACATTTAATGCATCCCATGCACCTGTACCCATTTTGGATTTTATAGTTAGTGTAACGCCAAAGGACAATATGATTAAGCCAATAATGTAAGCTAAAAATCGTGATCGATCAATTCGCATATAGGTTATTCCTCCATGTTACTATTATGACAAAAATAAGTATGGTTATGTACAAGATATTATTAACATAAAAACCCGGACTGCAAATTTAGCAAGTCCGGACTTAGATTTAGTGTTAAAAAGCCAAAATCACATTAATCTTTAACGAGTTCCGTATAGATAAATAACCGATCAATATGTCCGCCTTGTAATCAATCAAAAGGACCTGTACAGGTAATCAAGTTAAGCATTTGGCGAGAAGTATAACCAGCTATTTCAGAAAATGGTGCATCATCCATAGGAAATACTTGTTTGTCTACCTTGAAAATAAGCTTTTCATCACTATCGTTTGTAATAATAATTTCATCATCTTGTTTAAGGTCTTTAAGATGAAAGAAAACTGCAGGAGCAGTTTTATCGTCGACATGACAAGCAATTACTGCGCTTCCACGATCACCTGGCATTGTTCCGGGTTTTTAAACCAACCTGTTCGGTTAAAGTCCTCAGGTACACCCATTTCCTTCAAATAAACGGATGATCTCCACAATTGTTTCAACAGATTTTTCCATATGATCTACAGAAATATACTCATACTTACCATGGAAATTTTCACCGCCAGTAAAGATGTTCGGTGTTGGTAACCCCATAAAAGAAAGCTGGGAACCATCTGTCCCACCTCTAATTGGTTTTACAAGAGGTTTAATATGCATATTTTCCATTGCTTGATAGGCTATATCAACAATCTCTTTTACAGGTTCAATCTTTTCTGCCATATTGAAATACTGGTCTTTCATTTCTAATAAGACATTTTCTTCACCATATGCTGTTTGATACTGTTTAACCAACTGCTCTATGTATGCCTTCTTAGCGTTAAATTTATCGCGATTATGGTCTCTTATGATGTAATATACTTTTGTCTGCTCTACATCACCTTCAATAGAAATTAAATGGTAAAAACCTTCGTGTTCTTCTGTGTACTCAGGCGCTTCATTATCTGGAATCTCGCTATGGAATTTCATTGCAATCTTACTCGAGTTAATCATTTTATTTTTTGCGGTACCAGGATGAACATTGTTACCTTTGAATATAATTCTTGCTGCAGCGGCATTGAAACTTTCATATTGTAGCTCACCGATTGGCCCACCATCGACGGTGTAAGCATATGCAGCGCCAAATGCATCGACGTCAAACTTGTGGGGCCCACGTCCAATTTCTTCATCAGGTGTAAAAGCAATTCGTACTTTACCATGTTTAATTTCAGGATGATTTATTAAATGCACCATAGCCGTTATTATCTCGGTAATACCTGCTTTATTGTCGGCACCTAAAAGCGTCGTACCATCAGTTGTAATTAATGTGTGGTTTTTATAATTGGCAAGCTCAGGATATTCTTTTGGTGATAAGACTATTTGAAGTGCCTCATTTAAAATAATATCTTTACCATCATAGTTTTCGGTGATTTTTGGTTGGACATTGTTACCCGTAAAGTCTGTAGCCGTATCCAGGTGTGCTAAAAAGCCAATGGTAGGCACTTCTTTTTCTGAATTCCCAGGAAGTGTGGCCATTACATAACAATTCTCATCAATCGTTACCTCTTCCATACCGATTTGTTTCAATTCTTCAACAAGTATATGAGCCAATGTCCATTGACCAGGTGTCGAAGGGCAATTTTCACTGTTGTCATTTGATTGCGTATCAATCTTCACATAATTTGTAAACCGATTGATTATTTCTTGTTTCATTATGCTTCATCTCCATGTTTTGTAATACATTAATTTTAGCATATTATTATTTAATTCAATAATAATTAATGAATCGGATAAAAAGCTGTTGATAGTCAAAGATAAACTTGAGGTGATAAAAATGAAAAAAGAGCGAATGAGTACGTTTAATGCTAAGACCAAAGAAAATGAAAATGAGGGAATTAGTGTAGAAACTGATTTAGATCCTAAACATATGTTTGATACTACGGATCGTTATGCAGGGGATTCGGTAAATGAGCATAAACAAATGGAAAAGGCGAATGCTTATATTGCAGAAGAAGAACTTGAACAGATAAATAATAATTCTTAGATGAAAAGGCTGTCGTAATAATTGTTTACAAAGACAGCCTTCATTTGCATTATCATATTATTTTACTATTTATTAACCATTTTTCCCACTGATTGATGTCTCCGTTTAACACAAATCTTTTATATTCTTCAGGCAAAGCATTAGTAGCGCTGCCTCCAATTACATAATCAACATCTATTTTATACGTTTCAATATACTTTATAAATGATTTAAGGTGATCAACATGATCTTGTATCGTCACGGAAAAGCAGATTAAACGAACATTATTTACTTGAATGAGTGGAAGGATGTTTTCCTTTGGTGTATTTTCACCAATAAAAATGACATCGATTCCTCTACGCTTAAGAAATAGTGAAAATAAAATTAAACCAATGTTATGTAATTCAGATGGAGGGCAAATAGCTAGAGCTTTTGGTTTTGAACTGTCACCCGTTATATCCTGAAAAAAAGAAAATAACCTTCTTTGTAAGAAATGACTAATAAAATGCTCTTGTGCTACGCTTATTTTTCCCTCTTGCCATTGAATTCCGACTTTATGTAGGATTGGGGTAAAAACGTCGTGAAAAACTTTCTCATAGTCGTTTAAAGAAAAAGCTAGGTTTATAAAATGGGTAGCGAGCGATGTATCATAATTTGCTAAAGCGTCAAAAATCTCTTCAATAAACTGTTCGGTATTTGCTGGGGAAGTTTCTTGCCTTGTTAGTTCCGCAGGTTCTATTTGATTATCTTTCATATTTTTTAATAATGTCATTGCTTGTTTGATAGATATCCCTTTTGCTTCTCTTTGCTCGATTACCCATTTTATATCATCAATATTTTCTTGAGAGTAAAGACGTGTGCCGCCATCAGTTCGCATTGGTTTAATCACATCATATCTGTTCTCCCAAGCTCTTAAAGTAATAGCCGGAATTCCTGTAATTTCAGCAACCTTTTTTATTCCAAACAATTTATCCACTCACCTTTTTTAATCCTACAAACATTATAATAGTTTAATCTAGTAAACATCAACAAAATCTATACATTACTTATACTGTGCATGCTTATTAGTTTATCAAAAGATATACATTTTAACATAGCTATAATTAGAAATTCATTCGTTATAGTAACAAAGGAACTTCCTAAAACATGATAAAATAAGTGGGAATCCATTTTCTTGGGGGAATGTTTATGAAAGAAAGGTACTTATGGATAGGTGTCATAGTGATTTTGCTTAGTTGGGGTGGTAATTATTTTTATTTTCAAACGCAACAATTAGAGAACCCTATATTTTTAAACCATTATTATCAAATGTATCATAACGAAGAAGCAAACGAGATTCCATTAACTTTTTATTATTTAACAGACAAGAAAGAACCTCTTGATGTAAACTATGTTGAGATGAATGGGATTCAAGCTTATCCAACATATAATCATGATGGTTTTACAATGTTCAATGACAGTCAGCCGCAAATTCAGTATGAGCAGGAATTCAATCATCAATATTTAATGTCTACTACGATAAGCATTCGGACAGATACAGAATCAATATTTAATACCGACAATTCTTGGTCATTCAGTAATATGGAAGTTTTTTTTACGAATGGTGAACATGTTACAGCAAATATAGGTGAAGTTGTTGTTCAACCCTATCATGGACAATCTTTACTAGAAACTAGAGCGAGTGGTTCAAGTAATCAACATCGTAGTGTAACATCAATGGTTGCTACAGAACAATTAAGTATAAACGAAATATCTCTCCCCTTTAAAGAATTGGAAGGAGATGTTTCTGTAAAGGTTGGTCTTGATGAAGGTCCAGGCGTTAACCGAGGATTGGAAGTTCCTTGGGAGGATTTACAAGCAGAAAGTCTTCAAAAAACTATGTTTCCGTTTGATTTAACCAAAAATAATCAATTGCGTTTGTATACTTATTTTAATCCTGAAAGTATGGATTATTATCAATTTGAGATAGAAATAAAGGGGACGACAGAAGATGGTGAATCATTTACTAGCGGAACAATGATAAACAACCAACCACATCTGGAAGAAGCAGATATTAACAAGATTATTGAGTTAAAGCAGGGGAGGGAGTAGCATGGAATTTGCTTTTAAACGATTATTTTGGGGATTTATATTTATATTAATAGAAATTCATATCTTTGTAATTGATATTCTCCCAGAACCAATTGGTTATTATTTTATAGCTTCAGGGCTGGCATGGTTGCTAAAAGAATATCCGATTGCTAAGAAAGCTAGTAATTTAGCATATGTCCTTATTGTAGTTTCGATTCCAACGGTTTTTATTAATCAAAACGCTATGAACAATGTTATTGTGTCATTAAGTGGCTGGTCCCTATACATAATCGCACTAAACATTGCAAAGTTGATTATTGTTTTTTATGTTTTTAAAATCATGTTGTTGATTGCTAAAGCATGTACACATGAGTTTCTGTACACAAACACAACACGGATATTCACAGCCTATATGGTCATTATGCTGCTTGGTGAATTAGCCCGCTCATTTGGAATGAATATGTCAGGCATAATCGGCTTTATAGTAGTGGTAAGTATCATTATGCTAGTATTAGAAATAGTATTCTTAATGTTACTGCGTAAGTATAGTAAGCTAACAGATCATGTCGAAGCTAAATTTGATGAAATAACATAATTGTACGAACGATAATAAAAAATCTAGCATTTGAACTATTAACAAAGGGGTTATTTTAATGGAGGAAACTAAAGATATTTTCGATGTCACTATTATTGGAGGAGGTACAACAGGTATGTTTGTATCTTTTTATAGCGGAATGCGTGATATGAAGACAAAGCTCATTGAATCCAACCAACAATTAGGAGGCAAGGTTGCCCAATTTTTCCCAGAGAAATTAATATATGATGTTGGTGGTATTCCTGAAATTTCAGGTGATCACTTAGTGGACCAAATGCAAGAGCAATCAACGAAACATCATCCAACTGTACTAACTGGAACTTTAATTGAAGAGATTGTAAAAGATGAAGATAATTTATTTATATTAACTTCTAGTCAAGGAAAAAAGCATTATTCAAAATCAGTCATCGTTACTACAGGAATGGGTTCGTTTGATGTTATAGGTCCGGTGGTGGAGAATGCTGATTTATATGAACAAACAAGTTGGCATTATTCCTTACGAAGATCCGAAAAATTTAAAGGAAAAAAAGTAATGATTACTTCGAATAATCGTGTTGGTGTTGATTGGGCTCTAACCTTAGAATCGGTTGCTGATACTGTTTATCTCATAAATGATGGTGCTAAATTTCAACATGCTTCCGAAAATGAATTAGCAAGACTAGCTAGTTCTTCTATTCAAACAAAAACTACTTCTGAAATCATACAGGTTAATGGAAAGAATGGATATATTAATGAAGTAACAATTCGAAACAAAGGTGGATTAAACGAAAGCATTGTGGTTGATGATATGCTTGTTTACAACGGAATTAAATTAAATCAAACGCCATTTGAAAAATGGGGGTTGAAAACGGAAAAAGGTAGAGTTGTAGTAACTAGTACGATGGAAACGGATGTTGAAGGCTTGTTTGTAGCAGGTGATGCAACGATTTATCCGGGCAAAACAATGTTGATCGCCTCAGGTTATACAGAGGGAATAGCTGCTGTAAATAGTGCGAAGACATACATTGATCCTAAAGCGAGTGCTACGGTATATAGTAGTATAATTTACCGTAAAGAAAAATAGGCAGAAACAGTGGGGCTGTTTCTGCCTAACTTTTTATAATTAATCTTTTAACTATTTGTATGAATCAATTTCATATTTACCTTATTCTTCTTCTTCTGATGTTTCGGGTCTTTTCCCTCTTTGTAACTCCCGGATACTTAATCCGAAATTCATTTGTAAATGAGGATAATCTTGAAATCTAGCCCAGTCGCCACCCCATTCAAAACCGAGGTCCTTTGCAATCTCAACAACTTCCATCCAATCAGCTTCTCCATTTTCATTTCCATCATAAGCTAAATCCCATATAACATCACCATTACCTAATTGCAGTGCAAAATCAATTGCTAATCCGTAATTATGAAAGGACTCTCCACCTTCTGCATTGGTCACAATAGTACCATCCGTTGTTCTTCCTCTTGCATAGATAGCATTTTGTTCTTCTATTGTTCTAAATCCATCGGTGATGACAATGCTAATGTTTTTGTTAGCAGCTTTAGTAATCAAGGTATTCTTTTTTTCGTTAACAATAGGATGTAACTCGGTAGGCATCGGAGCGTCCTCGATTGGCTGGGGCAATAAAGATTGCCAACGTACAAAATCGTCTAACAGAATAAATAACCCGAATAATAGCAATACAATACCAATTACTTTTTTGCTGTTAACTTTCATATTTATATTCACCTTTTTACTTTCTTCTAAAATCACAACTTTGACTAAACACAAATGAAGTCGTAGGTTTTTTAAGCATATCAAATGTAAGGAAAAGAAAAAAGTTAATCAACATTATTAAATAAAAAGTTATATAGGTGAATGAATTTCATAAATCTAATCCTTTGCGGCTCAGGCGTTTTCAGACATAAAAAGGAAGTACCTCCCCAAGTCTTGTATAATGGTAAGTAACGACACAAACCAAAAGACTGGAGGGACTCCCTATGTCTATTATATGACAAGAGAGCTTATTTGGTATCCAAGAATTATACGAGATGGAACCTACCCATCGTTATGAAGAGATTATTTCGGCTATTGATCTGGATGCCATTTACCATGATGTAACCAAAAAAACCCGTCTTGGTGCACCTGAAGAACTGAATTATGCAGCGTTGCTTATTTCGGTTTTCATCAGATATGTTGAACGAATTCCAACCATAAAACATTTAATTGAACGCTTGGATGTCGATCTGAATTTTAAGTTAAATTGCGGCTTTCTCGTTTCAGATAAAACCCCATCTCAAGAGAAAAATCAAGGGGAGCCTATTGGCTTTGATAAACACTTTGCCCCAACTTGTTTTCGAGAGTATTCCTCTCGATATGACGGTTTTGATGCCAAATACGAAACATTGAAATACACAAGTCCAAAAGAATGTGCAGAATGCCTCTAGCAAAGGAAGGCATATGCCAAAAAGTTTACAAGGTAAAAATCACCACAGATCTTCGGCTTCGGAGATACACAGCACCAGCTCGAGGTTCAA
Source organism: Aquibacillus rhizosphaerae (assembly GCF_030282825.1). GTDB lineage: Bacteria > Bacillota > Bacilli > Bacillales > Amphibacillaceae > Aquibacillus_C > Aquibacillus_C rhizosphaerae. Next base: position 117,529 of record NZ_JASTZU010000037.1, on the reverse strand, counting down.
AAGCTTGGAAAAAACTATTTAAACGTCGGACCTCCATGGAACGAGTAAATGGTTATCTCAAAGAGTTCTTTCAACTCAACAACGTTCGCTATCGAACGGGAAAGCGCGCAAAGGTTCATTTTGACCTTGTAACGCTTATTTATAATGCCAAAATAGCTGCAGATCGTATCAATGTAGTGTTAAACCAACAACAAGTTGCTTAAATAATTTTTTTTAAATTGAATTATTGATATTCTGTAGGTCTTTGAATTTATAATACAAGCAATTATGAAATTGATTCAGGTATGTTCAAAAAACTTTCTTTTTTTAGGAAAATAACTTTCAGAATTTATAAAATATATTGAACTATATTAAATAACCTATTATAGTTATTAGAAAGAGAGAGTAGGAGGAATGGGAAATGGGAAAAGATCTACGTATTAAAAGTAATGTTTTTGATGATCCAAAAAGAGCTCCAAACAGAGCGATGTTGCGTGCTGTTGGTGTAACAGATGAAGATTTTAAGAAACCAATGATTGGTGTTGCTAGTACATGGAGTGAAGTAACTCCTTGTAATATTCATATTGACGATTTAGCGCGAAGTGCTAAAGAGGGTGCCAGAGAAGCAGGGGCAGTACCTATGATTTTTAATACCATTACTGTGTCAGATGGTATCTCTATGGGTACTTCAGGAATGCGTTATTCTTTGCCTAGTAGAGATGTTATTTCCGACTCTATAGAAACAGTAGTAGGTGCTGAGAATCTTGATGGTCTTGTAGCGATTGGTGGTTGTGATAAAAATATTCCTGGTTGTTTAATTGCGATTGGGCAAGTAGAAGTACCTTCCGTTTTTGTTTATGGTGGTACGATTGCTCCTGGTTACCATAATGGAGAAAAGCTAGATATTGTTTCTGTGTTTGAAGGTGTTGGTAAACACAACAATAACGATATTAATGATGAAGCACTCCACGGAATTGAGTGTCATGCTTGCCCGGGTGCAGGTTCTTGTGGTGGTATGTACACTGCAAATACAATGGCATCGGCTGCAGAAGCCTTAGGTATGAGTTTGCCGGGTAGTTCTTCCAACCCTGCAGAATCTAATCTGAAAGCAGAAGATTGTAATAAAGCAGGAAAAGCTGTCTATAACTTACTAGAAAAGGGTATCTATCCTAAAGATATCATGACAAAAGAAGCCTTTGAAAATGCAATTACTGTTGTTATGGTACTAGGTGGCTCAACAAATGCTATACTCCACTTGTTAGCTATTGCTAACTCGATTAATGTTGATTTGACAATCGATGATTTTGATCGTATTCAAAAGAAAGTGCCGCACCTAGCAGACTTAAAACCAAGCGGAAAATACGTAATGGAAGATTTGCATAAGGTCGGTGGTGTACAAGCAGTAATGAAGTTATTGTTAGAAGCTGGTTACCTGCATGGTGATTGTTTAACAGTCACAGGCAAGACTGTTGCTGAGAACTTAAATGATGCCCCATCTTTACAAGAAGGTCAAGATGTTATATTGCCATTTGACAATCCAAAACGTAAAGATGGACCACTCGTTATCCTAAAAGGAAACCTTGCTCCTAGAGGAGCGGTAGCTAAAGTATCTGGTGTAAAAGTTAAACGCCATACAGGTCCTGCTAGAGTATTTAATACAGAAGATGAAGCAACTAATGCTGTAATTAATAATGAAATTAATGAAGGTGACGTTTTAGTTATTCGTCATGTTGGACCTAAAGGTGGACCTGGAATGCCAGAAATGCTTTCTATCTCAGCTATTTTAGTTGGTAAAGGGTTAGGTGAAAAAGTAGCACTATTAACGGACGGACGTTTTTCTGGTGGTACACACGGTTTAGTAGTAGGTCATATTGCTCCTGAAGCACAAGTTGGTGGCCCAATTGCGTTTCTACAAGAAGGTGATGAGGTAACAATTGATTCGGATACACAAGAAATTACGATGAATGTTGCTGAAGCAGAATTAGAAAAGCGACGCAAGAATTGGACAGCACCTCCGCTTTATTCTAAGGGAGTACTAGGTAAATACGCACATAACGTATCCTGTTCATCGATGGGTGCTGTAACAGATTACTTTAATAAATAAGTTGAAAATACCCCCTTTTAGTTGATGACTAAAAGGGGGTATTTTATATGAACAATTGGAAAAATAAGGTTGAAGCAGTAAGTTGTAGGGTGTAAAATTACATTCGGTACAGTTTTTTGATGGGGGTGTTGGTGAGTAATGGACAGATTAACAGATTTATATAGACAAAGAATTATGCGTGAAGAACTTATGAAATTAGAAAAACAAGGATTTATAAGTGAAGAGAAATATAATCAGATGATCTATGCATCCGAAGCATACATAAAATCACAGTCGAAACAACGGCATAGTGAAGAAGAACTACTACCACATATTGATAAGCCTAAAGCTGAAGCGAATACAGTGAATACATCGAATACAATGAAAAAAGAGAAGAAAGTTAAAACTCCTGAACAGATAAGAGAAAGAAATATCACATGGTCACTTATATTAGGTGTTATTTTTCTTCTTATTGGGGGACTTGTACTAGCAACGAGTACGTGGGATCAAATGGGGCCCATACTAAAGGTGTTCTCGATATCTTTTGTATCGATATTTTTCCTCATCCTAAGCGGCATATCTAGTAGATTTTTAAAAATTAACAAGACAGCCTTTGCATTTTTAACGTTAGGAAGCATGCTAATTCCCATTGCTATTATTGCGATAGGATACTTTGAATTATTTGGCCAATACCTTTCTTTAACGGGTGAGGGGCGGTTCTTGTTAGGGTTAATGGGCACTTTATTGCCGCTACCATTATATATAAGAAATGCATATAGACACCAAGCACGTTTATTTGTATGGATATCTTATTTGTTTTTAAGTTTTGCTGTTGGGTTCGCGATAGCCTCAATAGATGTTTCTGTTGATTTCTTTTACTTTCTTATTATGATATTTAATGGTTTGCTTTTATTAGGCTACCATCTCCTTAAATCTAATACATCTATACAGGTATTCATGAAAGAATTACCTAGTTATGCGCAATTGAATTTGGTTATCTCCACTTTACTTATGCTTTTCATCTATGATAAAGGTATCTTTTATAGCTTTAATATTTTAGTAACTGCTGCTATTTATATAGCTATGGTCTTTTTATATAACACAAAAGAATATCAATTTGTTTTTTCCGCATTATTTGCCTATGGCGTGTATCAATTAACAGAATACTCTTTTTTGGAATCACTTGATTTAATTGTGTATGCACTTGTTGGTATAGTCTATATAGGATTTTCTTATGGTACAAAGAAGCAACATTTTATGTCTAAAATGTTTGAATATACGAGTGGGATTATTTCTTTCTTTGCATTTGTTTATGTAAGTTATCAAGGATTGATACTAAGAGTAGGAGAAGATTCTATTTTATTATTGTTTGCCTACTTTATTATTTCTTGTAATTATATTTATTTAGCGCATCTAACGAAACGCAAAGTATTTAGCTATCTATCTCCCCTGTTTTTGCTTGCAACAGGGATGCAATTTTGGGACAGTATAAGCCTTTTCCGACAATGGGATAGTCTAGCGATGTTTATGTTTCTATTTAGTGCTTGTCTATTCTTATGGTTAGGTATTTGGACCAAGAATAAATACTTTTTGTCTATTCAAACAAGTACGTACTATGTAACAATTGGTGCTATGTTTTTATGTGTACTGTATGGATTATGGAGCGGCACATTAATCCAATTAGCTATCATGTTGGTTTTATTTGGTGTATTAGCCATTATCGTTGCAAATAGAAATCGTAGAGTCGAAAAAGAGATTGCAACATGGGTTCATGCTGTAAGCTGGACATTCGCTTTAGTCGTTATCTATCCCGAAGTTACTGCTATTTATCCTGGTTATGATATCGTTTTTAATTGGCCTTTTCACTTAGCTGTTTCGGGTATAATTTTGTTAGCAATTCATGTGATATGGCGAAGATTCAATAAAAAAAGCTTAGCTATGACTAGTTTTTATGTTGGGCAGGGAGCCTACTTTATTGGATTAATACAATTGATTACTGTCTTTCATATCAATGAAGAAATAGTCAGGCCATTGTTGCTGTTTGTCGGGGTTGGAGTATTTGTTTGGTTAGTTTATCGAGTGAAAGAAAATATCCTTTGGTTACTAGTTGCAATAACTGTATTTTGTTTCTATACATCTTTACTAAGTGTATTTAAATTCCAAGCATTTACTACTACTATAACTTTTCTTTTGATTGGGGTTGTTTTATTACTAGCAATAAGTCATTATGCTGGTAAAAGGTTACCTGAACTTAAACCCTATTTTTTCTGGCTGGCTCATGGTGTGCAGGCTGTTTTACTACTAATTGTTGTTTTAGATCAAATTATGTCTCAATCCATAAATCCAATTGTTTTATTAATTTCAGTTACCACATACTTATATAGCTCGATAATAAAGGAAAAAGAATGGCAGGTTAAATTACATCTATACGGTGCCATGACAATGCTCGCAACTCTTGTTGCAACAATAATCCCTTACTATAATTTATTTGAAACAATACCAACGATATATTATTGGTTAGGGTCTAGTTTACTATATGCATTGGTGTGGCTCCTAGTTAATCAGGCATGGAGAAACCGTATCGAGTGGTATATCATTCCTTTTTCAATTTATGGATTATTTACAATTGTTACGATTCGGATAATCACTTCGCCACTTGAAATCATACCAATTATTGGTTATGTCATACTAAACCTATTCTTTTTGCATAAACGAAAATGGTCATTGATCACTATCTTACCATTATTAGCGACATTGGTTATGTGGGAGCAGCTGCGCTCCATGCTAGAAACTAATCAGCTCCTATTCATCAGTATTAGTTGCTTTTTTATTCTATTTGTAGTTGGCCGATTGATTCATAAAAAGTTATATAGTTGGAACGACTCGTATTATGAGGTGGATTGGTATTCTTTCATTGCTGCTTCGTACTTAGTATATGCATGGACTTTTATTAATCAAGAAGCTAATGTTTGGTTACAACTTATTCCATTTGTACTTCTTACACTGTGGTTATTTTCCCAAGTGAACAGGGTGAGTACATTAGTTGAAAAAAGAGTAATCAAAACAGCTGGGGCGATTAGTTTCCTTCCTTCCTACTATTTGTTGTTGTTGTTAGAATATAAACAATATATACCTAACTTGTTGCATGCTGAATTAACTGTATTTCCGCTGTTAACTCTATCCATTATCTTGTCTATTACAACGTGGAATGGATACAAAAAGCTCATGCAGTCGATTCAATTAATTCTATTATTATTTATAACCACTTACCTGATTATGGATGCAATTCAAAGCAACACCGTTTGGGACGCTTTAATTGTTGGCAGTCTTTCTTTGTTAGCGATGATCATCGGGATGCAAGCGAAGATAAAGGCTTACTTCTTTGTAGGGGTTGGAACATTGATTTTTAATTTACTTTATCAAACCAAAGCCTATTGGGGAAATATGCCTTGGTGGGGTTACTTGTTAATTGCAGGTTTCACGTTAATTGCAGTAGCGAGTTACAATGAGTGGCAAAAACAAACAAGTAAAGAGGGTAAAATTAAGAAGGGATTCAAAAAAATGCTATCGACGCTTAAAGAATGGGATTAATCTAAGAAAAGCAGCATGGTCGTGTGCCCATGCTGCTTTTCCTATGTTTTTGTTGTACTAATTGATTCAAACTAGATAAAGCCAAAATCCCTCTCTGCTATGCTACTTAGATAAACGTATTCGTTACTCCAATGCTCCTGAAACAGGATATAAATTAATATCAATATCTACTGGTTCTCCTAATGCAAGTTTTGCAAGCTCTGAGCCAATGTAAGGTCCTGTAGTTAATCCTGATGATCCTAGTCCATTGGCGATTAATATCCCTTTATGATCAGGGAGTGGGCCGATGACAGGAAGAAATCCTGGTGTCACCGGACGAAAACCAACTCGTGTTTCGATTAATGTACCTTCTGAAAGTTCTGGTGCAATGGTCAATACCTTATCAAATATTTCTTTTAATCCAATTGATGTCACGTTGTAGTCATCTAAATCAACATTATTTTCGTGGGTAGCTCCAGCAATAATTCGATCTTCAAAAGCCAATAAATAGTGGTCGCTAGGTGGCATAACGACAGGCCAATTGCTCGTATCTGTATTTGGTAAACCGAGATGTGCAATCTGTGCTTTTTGTGGTTCAACTGAGAAATTCACACCTAAAGGCTTCAATAAGCTTTTTGCCCACACACCAGCAGTAACAATAACTGTATCTGCATTCATGGCTTTCCCGTTGATGATAACTCCGCTTACTTGGATTCCAGAATATTTAATTTCTGCATCTCCTTCAATAAATGTCGCCCCGTTTTTTATGGCGGCTTGTGTTAATGCATTTTGCATAAGTCGACCGTCAACCCTTGCAGCTCCACTAATATGTAGTCCCCTAAAATCATCAGACAACGGTGGAAACAATGTTTTTACTTCAGATGAATGAAGCCTGGTTATTTCACCAATTTCAGGTGCCTGTTCTCGTCTTTTATATGCCCGTTCTTCCATACTAATTAACTTTTTCTCTTCTTTTCGTATGCTGATAGCTCCGACTTGTTTATAACCAGTTTCGGTTTCACCATCTGCTTCTAATGCTTGAATTAGTTTTGGGTAATAAGCAGCGCCGCTTTTGGCTAATTGATACCATGCTTGATTTCTCCTCTGTGATAGCCATGGACAAATGATTCCCGCAGCTGCGTCTGTTGCTTGCCCTGGGTCTTTCCGATCAATAATAATTACTTCAGCTCCAGATTTTGTAAGGTGATAAGCTGTAGATGCTCCTAATATTCCTGCGCCAATGATAATAAATTTTGCCAAAATGTTACTCCTTTCAAAATATAGACACCGATTGTCTATGGTTAATTATGTATGTTTTTGATTAAAACCGGCTATTTTTGCAAACGTTGTTGTCTTAGAATATACCAAACTTAGTTTGCTACAAAAGCATAGGATTTACAAGTGTGATAGGTTGGAATAAATAGGTAGTGGATACCTGATTAATAAACAGCTATCCCAATTGCATTACTCTGTGATATAATGTATCTTAAATGTTCAGAAAATTTAAAATAGAAAGAAAATGGGGGTTACATGAAGAAGTGGTTTCATTTATTTGTTTTAGCAATTATTAGTGTTATTGTATTAGCAGTTTGTGGGACAGAAGATGTTTCAGAAGAAAACAGTGGTTCAGATACATCGGAGGAGAATAATGGTTCTGGTGATGAATCAGATACAGGAACAGAAATCTTTACAATAGGAGCATCACAAATAGTTGAGCACCCGTCACTAGATGCAGCTTATGAAGGGTTTAAAGAGGCTATTGCAGACGCAGGTCTAGATGTTGAATATGATTTACAAAGTGCCCAAGGTGATCCGATTAATACTGGTCCAATCGCACAAAACTTTGTTGCTGACGATGTTGACTTAATCTTTGCTAATTCAACACCAAGTGCTCAAGGTGCACTACAAGAAACAAAGGATATCCCGATTATCTTTACGTCTGTAACGGATGCAGTTGGGGCTGATTTAGTAAGTGCAATGGATCAACCCGGTGATAATATTACAGGAGTTGTTGACCTTCATCCTGATGCAATTAAAAACACAGTTACATTCATCGATACTTATTTTGAAGGTGCGAAAGTCGGACTTATTTACAATTCTGGTGAGGCAAACTCTGTTACACAGATTGATGCCGTCAATGCAGCAATCAAAGGAACAAGTTTAAGTACAGTGGAGCGTACAGTTGCTACTTCAGCGGATGTTCAACAAGCTGCTACTACACTAGTAGGGGATGCAGATGTTATTTACATTGTGACCGATAATACGGTTGTATCTGCACTTGAATCTGTTATTGGTGTTGCTGATGAGCAAGATATTCCTTTAATTGTTGGTGAACCTGATTCATTACAAAAGGGCGGTTTCGCCACATATGGTATTGACTACCATACAATTGGTTATCGGGCAGGAGAAAGGGCGGTTGAGGTATTAACAGGAGAAAAAACAACTGCTGATATCCCGGTTGAAATTCCACCTGCGATGCAATTGTTTATCAATAAAGGTGCTGCTGAAGAACAAGGTATTGAATGGAATGAAGAGTGGGATGATATCGCACAGTTCTTAGAAACAGTGGAAGAATAGAAAATAAACCGACACTTATCCCTTTAGGTTTAATTGTCGGTTTTCTTTTCTACTAATACATTAGGATTATTAAAGATACTTAAAGATACAATGAATACTCATTAAAGAATAATATGAGAGAATTAATTTAAAAAATGAGCGAATATTAAGCTCTTAGATTTATTTATTAGAAGGAGAGAACATCATGTTTATTTCAATTTTTGGTGCAATGGAATCAGGTGTAATTTATGCGATTATGGCACTTGGTGTGTATCTCTCGTTTCGAGTATTAGATTTCCCGGATTTAACTGTAGACGGGAGTTTTGTAACAGGAGGTGCAGTTGCAGCCATTTGTATTATTAATGGAGTACCGGCAGTTATCGCAACTTTATTAGCTTTATTAGCAGGTTTTATCGCAGGTGCTATTACAGGGGTTTTAAATACAAAAGGTAAAATAAATTCGCTATTATCTGGTATTTTAATGATGATTGCTTTATATTCTATTAATTTACGAATAATGGGGAGGCCGAATTTGCCTCTTTTAAATGAATCAACTGTGTTTAAACAATTAGAATTATTTTGGGAATCAACTGGTATTGATGCAGCGTTAAATGGTATGTTAACCGGATTGGGTTTGGAGAGAACTCCGGGAACATGGTCGGTACTTATTGTAATGATTATTGTTACAATAACTATTAAGCTAATAACGGATTATTACTTAAAAACAGAGGTTGGACTAGCGCTTCGTGCCACAGGTGATAATACCAAAATGATTCGTAGTTTGTCAGCAAATACAGATAATTTAACAATTGCTGGATTGGCAATCTCTAATGGTCTAGTTGCTTTATCTGGAGCTTTAGTTGCTCAAAATGGTGGGTTTGCTGATGTTAACATGGGAATTGGAATGATTGTTATTGGTCTTGCATCTGTTATTATTGGTGAAGCTTTATTTGGAACGAAAACAATTGCCATAACAACACTTGCTGTAATAGGAGGAGCAATTGTTTATCGAATTGTAGTCACTTTAGCTCTTCGTGTTGATTTCCTGGAATCTGGTGACATGAAGTTAATTACAGCTTTATTAGTAATTGTGGCTTTAATTGCACCAAAAGTTATTTTAGCGAGAAAAGAAAGTGTAAGGAAAAGAAAAAAACGAGCTCTGATGAGTACCAAGACGGAGGGGGTATAACATGTTAAATCTTCGTGATATTTCAATAACTTTTAATGAAGATACTCCTGATGAAAAAAAAGCATTACAAGATGTAGAACTGACTCTCGATAAAGGCGATTTTGTAACGATAATTGGTAGTAATGGAGCTGGGAAATCAACATTAATGAATGTAATTTCGGGTAGTTTAAATCCAGATATTGGTTTTGTTGAAATTGATGGGAATAAGGTGACACATTTGCCGGAATATAAGCGATCGAATTTTATTGGTCGTGTTTTCCAAGACCCAATGTCTGGTACTGCTCCGTCTATGACAATAGAAGAGAACTTAGCAATGGCTTTTGCTAGAAATAAAAAGCGAACCCTTCGAGCGGGTGTTACTAAAAAGAGAAAAGAACTTTTTCGAGAGTTTCTAGAAACGTTACACATTGGGTTAGAAGATCGTCTTAATGCAAGAGTCGGATTGCTTTCAGGTGGTGAACGTCAAGCGTTATCGTTATTAATGGCTACATTCACAGAACCAAATATTTTACTGCTAGATGAGCACACAGCAGCTCTAGACCCTTCTCGCGCAGAACTCATAACAAAACTAACAGGGGGCGTTGTTGATAAATTTCATTTAACAACATTGATGGTAACCCACAATATGCAACAGGCATTAGACCTTGGTAATCGATTGATTATGATGGATAAAGGTCAAATTATCTTCGATGTTTCTGGCGAAGAAAAACTAGGGCTTACGATAGAGAAGTTACTACATGAGTTCCAACGAATCCGAGGAGAACAGTTAGGAAATGACCGAGCAATATTAGGTTAATAGAAAAAGACGGTTATACATCCATATGGTAGTATAACCGTCTTTTTTCTTGTGAAGCATTAAAGAACCTTTTTGAGAAAGGTTTTCTACTTTACCTAAAAAGGTAAAGGAATTATAAAAACGGAGATTGCTAGCTCCAACAGCTACCATTAGGTCTTAAGTCAAATATCTTTATGGTTATGATTTCCGCATGGAAGTTCGTTTTTTGTACAATCAGCTACTTGTTCTTCTAATCAGTCCAAGTTTTCCGATTTTGTCTATTGCTTGGTTGTTTTCATTGAAAATCGTGTTATAATAGATAAACAATAATTAATATCTGACTTTTCACAATAATTTAAATTGTATATAAAAAGTAAATAAAGGTGGGAAATATTGTGAAATATGGATTTTCACATCGTGTACGTTATATGAAATCTTCTGCAGTAAGAGACATACTGAAAGTAGTTAATAAAGGTGATGTTATTTCTTTTGCTGGCGGAATGCCAGATGAAAATTTATTTCCAGTCGATGCTATTCAAGGTGCTTTTAACAAAGCAATTACCTCGGGTAATAAAGCGCTCCAATATGGTGAAACAGAGGGAGTTTTTGAATTAAGAGAGCAACTGGCGGACCGTATGGCGAAAAAGGGGATTAATCGTCATCCTGATAATATATTGGTAACTTCTGGTTCACAACAAGCAATCGATTTATTCGCCAGAGTGATGTTTAACCCTGGAGATATTGTTCTAACAGAAAACCCAACATATCTTGCTGCCATTCAGGTATTTGAGTCATATGAAACGAATATAGTTGCAGTAGATTCAGATGATGATGGTATGATTGAAGAGGATTTAGAAGAAAAAATAGTTCGTTTAAAGCCAAAGTGCATCTATGTAGTTCCAACCTATTCTAATCCTGGCGGAAAGGTCTGGTCATTGGAACGAAGAAAGACGTTGTTAGCTTTAGCTAAAAAATATCATGTTGTAATATTTGAAGATGATCCTTACGGTGATATTAAATTTGATAAAGCATCTTCTCCGCCATCTATTGCATCGATGGATGATAATAAGATAGTTCTTTATACAAGTACATTTTCAAAGACGGTTGTTCCTGCAATGAGAATTGGCTGGATTGTAGGACCGCATCAGATTATAAGGATAATGGCCCAAGCGAAACAGGCAACTGATTTGCACACTAATTCTATTAGTCAGCATGCACTTATACATTTAATAAATGATTTTGACCTCGATGGTCATATACAGTCATTGCGAAATACGTATTTAGAGCGGATGCATGTAATGAAAGATTTACTTGAACAAGTGAAAAGTGATGACCTATCTTATATTGTTCCAAAAGGTGGAATGTTTTTCTGGGTTAATATGCCGAAGTTTGTAAATACAGGTGAACTTCTTAAAACAGCAGTAGATGAGGGTGTTGCTTTTGTACCAGGAGCACCATTTTATGTTTCTAATCCTCAGCAAAATACAATGAGACTTAATTTTACTAATGCGTCTCCAGAACAAATTAAAATAGGGATGGAAAGACTCGTTTCGGTTATTAATGCTAATCAATATGAAAGTGTTATGCAATAGCTAGTTGATTGAATCTGAGACCGAATTGTTTTTATTCGGTCTCATTATTAATGTTTTAACGATTAAATAACCAATCAAACAAAGAGCGTTTTTTAATTTTATCTATTTTCTTTGTGTTTTTCTCTTGTTCCTTTAAGTGTATATCTTCCTTATCTATCGCATATTCAAGCGTTAAAACTAATCCATAATTTGATTTGGCATTTCTATTCTTTACGGAGGTATATGGGATGTTGTTTTTAGAAGCAGCCGCCTTATACGGTTTGAAAAAACGGTAACTGACATTGCCGTTTAGCAGTAACTTTGCTTCAGGATATGCTTTCATCGCTATTTCTAATTGATCTACTCCATTATTTTTCATTACTTGCCCCTTGGTAAGTGCTAAGACAATTCTCTCTCTTAATGATCCTAGAAACACTTTTCTTTCTGACGGATTAATTTCTTTTGTACCGTATATCCCATCTTGCAAATAATCATCAATATCTTTTTTCACAAGTAAGGCCTCCTCTATTTTGTTACCTTAATAAAAAAGTATCATTTAATATTACAATATTTAATCATAGCATGTCCTATTAATACATAGTATATATAAACGAAACTATGATATAAAGGGACTGATACAAATCGGCTTATTTAAGGAATTTCGCTTATTTGTACTTAGGGGAAGCGCTGCTGATATGGGAATTGGTCTTGTGCTTGGAGCTGCATTCAGTGGATTTATTGATTCACTCGTAACGGATGTGCTCCTTCCTCCGGTGGGAGTATTACTTGCGAAAATGAATTTTTCTAATTTGTTTATCACGTTAGGTGGTAGTCACTATCAATCATTAAATGAAGCAAAAGAAGCAGGTGCTGCCACCATAAATTATGGTCTGTTTATAACGTCATTCATACGGTTTGTTATTATTTTATTTGTTATGTTTTTAGTGATTAGACAACTAAATAGATGGAAAAAACCAGGTCAACATCCTGTTGATGCAATGATGAAAAAAGAATGTCCATATTGTAGGATGTCAATTCCTTCTAAAGCAATAAAATGTCCCAACTGTTCCTCTGATCTAGATGATAAGAAAGAGGAGAGTAGCTACAAGCCCAAGTCTGCATTACGATTAAAAATCAAATAAAAAACCCCTTAAAGGGGTTTTTTAACTTTCATCTACTGGGTAAACACCATTTTCGTCATGAACTTCTTTTCCTGTTAATGGTGGGTTAAATACGCATACCATACTCATGCCATCTTTTGTACGTAGTAAGTGTTCATCATGTTTATCTAATACATAAAGATCGTCTTTTTTAATTGGCCAAACTTTGTTGTCTTTAAGTGTAACAACTTCACCTTCACCCTCAATAAGGTAAACAGACTCTAGATGGTTTTGGTACCAAATATGTGTTTCAGTTCCTGGCTTAATAGTGGTCACATTTACTGTATAACCCATGCCGTCTTTTTTAAGAAGTAGGCGTCTAGAAACCCAGTTTCCTCCATCTACATCTTGCTCAGTTCCTATCACGTCTTTTAGTGAAACTACTTTCATTTCTCAATTTCCCCCTGATTCGTCTGTTATTAGTTAGTAACTGGTTCTTTTACTTGTGCTTTGATACTCTCTTCAATAATTGCAAATCCTTTATTCAAGCCTTCCTCATCGATCGTAAGAGGAGGGAATAGTTTAAATACTTCATCTTTTGGTCCAGAAGTTTCCATAATAAGTCCAAGCTCAAATGCGTTCGCTGCAATCTTATTCGAAAGTCCTTCAACCTCAGATGCAATACCTACCATAAATCCTCGACCACGTACTTCACCTTTTAATTCAGGATACTTCTTCACCATTTTTTCGAGGAATGTGTAAATCTTTTCTGACTTAACTTTTACATCTTTTTCAAAGTCATCATTTTCCCAATAGCTTAAAGCAGAAGTTGCAGTAACGAACGCATGGTTATTACCACGGAACGTACCATTGTGTTCACCGGGTTGGAATTTATCAATTTCAGGACGAACTAACGTAACTGCAAATGGTAGTCCGTAACCACTAAGTGATTTTGATAAACATACAATGTCAGGCTTAATTCCAGCTGGTTCAAAGCTAAAGAATGTACCTGTACGCCCTACACCTGCTTGCACATCATCTACAATTAATAAAATTCCCCAACGCTTGCAAATACCTTCTAGTTTTTTAAGCCATTCAAAGCTAGCGGCATTAATACCACCTTCACCTTGTACTGTTTCAAGAATCATTGCTGCTGGAATGGCAACACCACTACCACTATCTTCTAAGAAGCGTTCAAGGTAATCAAGTGAATCTTGGTCATCTACATAGTTATCATAAGGCATAGTAACAACATTCTGTAGTGGAATACCAGCGCCTTTTCTTTTCATAGAATTACCTGTAACAGATAATGAACCAATTGTCATACCATGGAACCCATTCGTGAAGCTAATAATATCTGTTCTACCAGTAACTTTACGAGCCAATTTTAATGCGCTCTCTACTGTATTTGTCCCGGTTGGCCCAGGAAACATTACTTTATAATTTAGGTCTCTAGGCTTTAGTATAACCTCATTAAACCTATTTAAAAACTCGGCTTTAGCTGTTGACGCCATATCAAGAGAGTGTGTAATACCGTCACTAGTTATATATTCAACTAGCTTCTTCTGCATCACAGAATCATTATGACCATAGTTTAGTGCACCAGCACCAGCAAAGAAGTCGATATATTCTTTTCCTGATTCATCCCACATTTTGTATCCTTTTGCTTTAGTGAAGATAGTAGGAAAACTACGAACATAACTACGTACTTCTGATTCCATATTATTAAAAATATCCATATTTTGGCTCACGTTTAAATTTCCTCCTTAAAATGTCTGTACACGAAAAACTGTCTGTTAATTAATACCCTTTTATTTTAAATGTTAAACCCTAAATTACTTTTCAATAGGTCCAACGCGAAAGTTCAATTCTTCTTCATGATCGTCACTAGGAAATAACTCCTGTTTGAAAAATTCGCTTACATTACACTCTGTGTTATGCTCACGAGCAAGTTTACGGAATAATGATTGAGATGCTTTATTTGATGGAGTTACCGTCGCTTCAACAAAGCGAACGTCTTGGCATGCCTCTCTCTGAATCAAGTGATTCAAAAGTTTAGATGCAATTCCTTTTCCACGTTGTGAGGAATCAACACCTACTTGCCAAATGAATACGACATCTTGGCGTTCCGGAGGGATAAATGCAGTTACAAAGCCAACTAGTTTATTATTTTCTCTAGCAACAACACACGTTTCAGCAAAATATTCACTCATCATAATATACTTATACACAGAGTTCTGATCTAACGTTGAATTGTTTACTAATTCCCACATCGCTGCCCCATCTTCGACTTTTGGTTTTTCAAATAAAATCACATCAGTCGGTGCAGTTGCAGTTGCTATTTGACTGTTAATGATAACGTCTCCCTTCAATTGCTTTATTTACATTGATTTATTGTTCCATATATTATAATAAAGACATGCGGTCGTTAACGCAAACTAGCTTAATCGTCATTAAGAAGCATTAAACGGCTTAAGCACTGATTAGGTGTACTAAGATGCCATAAATTAATAAATGCTTCTATTTTGTTAATATTTCTAACAATTTGATATTTTTTGGATATTATTTGAAATTAATGAAAAGGATGTTAAAGCCAGTTGTGCCAATGGACTTAAGGAAACGCAGGTAGTTATACTTCCGTTTGCGTTTCCATTTTAAAAATTATTCTTTTTCTGCTCGACGATCTGCCTTTTTCATACGTTCTATAGCTTCTAAGTCTTCAGAATCAGCAAGTTCATATGAGAATTCAACATCTTCTGCCTTTTCAATAGGCTCATGTTTGGTGTTTTGTTTTTCCTTAGTCATAAAAGAATCCTCCCAATTTTTGAAAGTTGGTTGTTCAGGAATAGTATGGTTAGAGTACGGGGATGATATGCACTTTTTGTTTACTAATAATAACTATCTTGAGATGAATTTGTTGTCACTTATCCAGAATCTCCAAGGATAATTTTTAGCTTCTCCAGAGTTTTCAATACCAATCCTAGGACCTGCTTCAATTTTGAAGTTGGATGACCGTTTTTCAGCAATCCACAGTGGTTTTTTAGTTAATAAGTGGCCATAATCATTCATTGTAATTCCCAAAGCTTTTGTGAGTTTCCCGGGGCCATTCGTCCAATCTTTGCTCTTTTTTACGTTATCACGTCTACTAGCAATTAAATCTTCATTATAAAAAGGTTCTATTCCTCTAATAAGTACAGCTTCAGGTTCATTAACATTTCCACTTACTACATTAAATAGACAATGCGTATGCATCGAATATGTATAAGTATATCCTGGAAGACCAAACATGACTTCCGTACGTTTTGTTCTACGGTTTTGAAAACTGTGTGCGGCCATATCACCTGGGCCGATGTATGCTTCTGTTTCAACAATTATTCCAGCAGCGATTCCCTCAGGGCTATCTTTTAGGAGAATACAGCCAAGTAGAGAACGAGCCAAGTCCAATGTTGGTTGATAATAGAAGTTAATAGGCAGTGGTCTTAGGTTATCTATTACGTTTAAATTCTTCACTTTTTTGAATTACACCTTCTAACTAATTTCTAAAGATGACATATGCGATATACAGAACATATGCGATAGTTAAAGTCATACCTTCTAAACGACCGATTGTTCGCTTTGTACTCGAAAAAACTAATAAGGTAATAGTTAATATAATTAAGACCGCCATATCGAAAAAGATCTTATTATTAATAGTTAACGTTGTTATTGTTGCTGTTGACCCCAGGACGAACAATACATTAAATATATTGCTACCAACAATATTTCCAAGTGCAATTTCATTTTGCTTTTTCACTGCAGCAGTTACCGATGTGGCTAACTCTGGTAAAGAAGTACCAATAGCAATTATAGTTAGACCAACTAATGTTTCACTCATTCCCCATGCATAAGCAATGTTAGTACTACTATTAACCACTAAATTACCTCCAAAGATAATTGCAAGTAGTCCTGCTATGGTAAAAAATATATTCTTTCCCCAGGTTTTAGATGAAGTAGCCACTTTTTTATCTAAGACTTGTTCGCGGTTATTTCTTGCTACTTCAAAAATGTAATTTAAAAATATAAGTAAAAACAATAGCAAGATAATACCATCTGATCTTGTTAGAGCATTCGATAGGTGATTTTGAAAAAACACATCGCTAATTAATATGAATAAAGCAACAGTGGTTAGTAATGTAAATGGTATTTCTTTTCTAATCGTTGTACTTTCAACTTTTAAAGGGAATATGAATGCTGTTAAACCGATAGCAAGAGAGATGTTGAAAATGTTACTTCCTATTACATTACTAAAAGCAACGCTTTCCGTTCCTTCTATCGCAGCCGTTATACTTACGGTAGCTTCCGGAGCACTAGTACCAAAGGAGACAACTGTAAGGCCAATGAGTAAAGGGGAAATGTTCATTAGTCTCGCTATTTTTGATGCTCCATCCACAAAGAAATCTGCGCCTTTTATTAATAAAGCAAAGCCTATCACTAATAAAATATAGTTAATTTCTTACACCGCCTTTTCATTTCTGTATCTTTTGCGGAAATGCAAATTTCTATGTAAAACATATAAAAGGCTTGTCTTACACAATTATTTAATGAACTCGATTTAATTTGACCTAATTTTGCTTATCTTTTCTAATACCTGTTCTGGTGTATCAGCAAAAACTTTCTTATTATCGAAAACAGCATAGGCTGAGATAGGGCATTCTTCACAATTATCAAGGCACTGCATTTCTTTAAGCTCCAAGCTATTATTTTGTGCATATTCATCAAACAAATCCAAATCTTCATCTGTAAAAAACAAGTCTAGGTTTGTTGAACAACACTCAATTGTTTTAGGTTTGTTACGAATTAATTTTGATAAAATTCCCATGGTATCTCTTCCTTTTAAATAACTTTAATATCTACAATTGTAAAGGATTTTAAGCTATAAGTGAATTTTTTTGAGTTGAGTGGTGAGCTAAAAAAAATACCGTCCAAGTTGAACGGTATTTCAAAAATATATTTTATTATTTTGCAGTTTCAGGAACAGACAAGCCAAGTTTTTCAGCTACACCAGTACCTAATTCTGGATCTACTTTATAAAATAAAGAGATTTGACGTAATTTAATTTCTTCTCTAGTTACCCCGCTTAAATGGTCAGCAAAGTTTTGAATTGTGTGTGCACGCTCTTCATCACTCATTACATTACGGAATAGGTTACCTGGTTGAGAAAAGTGATCTTCACTATCATATGCTACACTATCAGCAAAACCAGACACCTCAAATGGTGTAATATTATTTTCTGGTGTTTCTTTTGGACCATCAACACTATTTGGCTCATAGTTTACAGAACCGCCACCATTGCCATCAAAGCGCATATAACCGTCACGTTGATAGTTATTTACTTCTGATTTAGCACGGTTAATCGGTAAAGCTTCATGATTTGCACCGATGCGGTAACGGTGTGCATCAGAATAAGCAAATAGACGACCTTGTAGCATTTTATCTGGTGATGCTTCAATACCAGGTACAAAGTGACCAGGTGAAAAGGCAGCTTGTTCTACTTCAGCGAAATAGTTTTCTGGGTTACGATCAAGTACCATTTTACCAACCTCGATTAATGGATAATCTTCGTGCGGCCATACCTTTGTAACATCAAATGGATCAATATTGTACGTGTTAGCATCCTCTACAGGCATAACTTGTACTTTAAGTGTCCATGTTGGATAGTCTCCATCTTCAATTGCATTATAAAGATCTGCCATGTGATAATCAGGGTTTTCTCCAGCTAATTTATCAGCAAGGTTTGGATCTAGATTTTTAACGCCTTGGTCAGTTTTGAAATGATATTTCACCCAAACAGCTGAACCATCAGCATTTACCCACTTGAATGTATGGCTGCCGTAACCATTCATATGACGTAAAGTTGCTGGGATACCACGTTCAGAGTGTAGGATTGTTATCTGGTGTAATGATTCTGGAGATAGAGACCAGAAATCCCATGTTGCATCAGCATCTTTTCTATGTGTTCTTGGATTACGTTTTTGTGTATGAATGAAGTCTGGGAACTTAATCGCATCTCTAATGAAAAATACTGGTGTGTTATTACCTACTAAATCATAGTTTCCTTCTTCAGTATAAAATTTAACAGCAAAACCACGAGGGTCACGTACTGTATCTGCAGATCCTAGTTCTCCAGCAACTGTAGAAAAACGAATAAACATTGGAGTTTTTTTACCAACTTCTGATAAAAAGTCTGCTTTAGTGTATTTAGACACATCATTAGTAACTTCAAAGTAGCCATGTGCACCCGCACCCTTAGCGTGAACTACACGTTCAGGTACTCTCTCACGGTTAAAATGTGCAAGTTTTTCTAATAGGTGTACATCTTGAATTAATGTAGGGCCACGATGACCTGCTGTAATTGAATTTTGGTTATCACCAACTGGGGCTCCTGACGCCGTTGTTAAGTATTTTTTTTCTTTACTCACTATGTGAACACCTCTCCCTAAATAATTAGTTAACGAATAATACATTTCTTATTATAATACAAATTTAATAAAAATCAATATTTAATTAAAATTATTTTAATTAAGCTTTTTTTGATTAAGTAAATATATGAGAAGGGTGCACGTTTTATACGTTAAAAGAAGTAGATATTTTAAAATGTATGAACTAAAAGAGGACAAAAAAATAGAGAGGTTTTTAAAAAAATACCTCTCTACATATTTTGGAAACACCCTTAAAAGGTTTTGTTAATTGGGGGTAACAAGCTTTTAAAGAAAAAAGGGATGTATCCTTATTAAACTAATGGAAGTGTTCTACATTTATTATTATACATGATAATGATAATCATTTTCAATAGAAAAATCGAATTTTTTTGAATTTTTTTTTGTGCATATTATTACTCGTGGATAGTCAAGTGAGAATAACGCCGTAAAGAACGTAGCGCTCGATAAAATGAATAGATTGAGAGATAATATGGGTATACGAATGAAAGAGGTGAGTTTCTTTGATTTTAAATTTAGATCAGGTTTCACTAATGAAAGAAGGCAACTGGATTTTAAAAGATATTAATTGGCAAATAGATAATGGAGAACATTGGGCAATGTTGGGCTTAAATGGTGCTGGTAAAACAGCTTTATTACATATGCTTTGTGCATATTATTTTCCTACTAAAGGAAGTGTCACCGTTCTGAACAGAAGATTTGGTAAGGATCCATTAGGAGATGAATTGAGAAGAAAAATAGGTATTGTTTCTTCAACAATTAAAGAAAGGCTTTATGAATCAGATAGCGCCTATCAAATTGTGTTAAGTGGTGCCTTTGCTTCAATAGGTCTTTATGAAACCCCGACAGACGACATGAGAGAGAAAGCACAACAACTGTTAAAGGAGTTAGGCTGTTTTGGTTATGCAAACCGTAGTTTTCGAAAACTTTCACAAGGTGAAAGGCAGCGTGTATTGATAGCAAGATCTTTAATGGCTAATCCTGATTTATTAATCTTAGATGAACCTACCAATGGACTAGACTTTTTAGCAAGGGAGCAATTGCTAGAAACCATTGATCATCTAGCAACAAGAACACCTTCTACTTCAATTATATTTGTAACACACCATGTTGAAGAAATATTACCTTGTTTCCATAAAACATTACTATTGAAATCTGGTCATATATTTGCTGCTGACCAAACAAATCAAATCGTAACATCGGAAGTGTTATCTGATTTCTTTAATATTCAAGTAAGGGTAAGCTGGATTAATGCTAGACCGACAATTAGTAAAGTGTAAGGGCGTTACAAAAGAATGTCAGTTAAGCATAGAAGTTTTTTATATACCGGGAGCGATTATCGATGTTAAACAAATTAAATAAAAAATTAGAGAGAATAATGCCGTTAATAGCTCCTTTAAGTGTGATAGTGGGTGTTACTTTTGCGAGCACTTTAGCGCCTTTTGCTTTCATGGTGCCATGGATATTTGCTTTTATGACTTTTGCAGGTAGTTTAAATTCTAACTTTAGATCATTACAAAAAGCTATTGTACAACCGATTCCGATTTTAGTTGTTATTTTTGTATTACATATTTTTATGCCACTTTGGGCGTGGGCGATAGGACATTTAACATTTCATGACGATTTATTTACTATTACCGGACTTATCTTATCTATGGTTATCCCAACAGGTATTACTAGTTTTATATGGGTAGCCATGTACCGGGGGAATGTAGTATTAACATTATCAATCATATTAATTGATACAATACTATCTCCATTTATCGTACCATTTAGCCTTTCTATATTAGTAGGTGAATCCATAGAAATGGATATCTGGAATATGATGAAAGGCTTATTAGGTATGATTGTAATACCTTCTATTCTTGGGATGTGTTTGAATCATATTACAAAAGGTAGGGTTAGAAATTCTCTAAGCCCACAGTTAGCACCAATATCTAAGGTAGGTTTGGCGAGTGTGATTATGATCAATAGTTCAATTGTTGCTCCTTATCTCAGCAACATTAATTGGAAGCTTATAAGTATAGCTGGTGTGGTGTTTTTTATTGCGTTTTGTGGTTATTTAATATCTTGGGTAATAGGGAGCTTATTAAGAAAAGAACGCGAAGTGATTGTTGCGTTAACGTTTACAGGTGGGATGCGAAATATAAGTGCTGGAGCAGTAATTGCGGTAGCGTATTTCCCTCCACCTGTTGCAGTTCCTGTGGTGATAGGTATGTTATTTCAACAAGTGTTAGCATCTATATACGGCCAATTGTTATCAAGAGTTTATAATAAAACAGTTCATAATCAGAGCTATGAAAAGCTAGGGGATGAATAAGGTGTTTAAGATTAGTGGTAAATCTTTACACCTTATTAGTGGTTGGATTCTTTTGGGTCCTGTTTTTCTCTACTAGCCAGCGGTGCTGAATAATCTCAGTTACACCTAGTAGTGCACCTGTAAATATAGCACCTAAAAAAGTTACCTCTGAATTAGTTTGAAGCATGGAAGCATAATAAACAATTATTATTGAAGCAATTAAATCCATGAAAGTACTAAATCCGACTGTATTTTCATTTAATAAAATCAGTTCCATTAAATGACTTGCAACAGCGAGAATAACCCCTATAATAACCGGTTGAAACCAATAAAAAAAGTCTACGTTAGGAAATAACATCCATGCGATAATAACTGTCACTGGACATACAATTAATTTGACTAAAAAACCTAGCATTTTATCCCTCCTTTACATTTATTTTATCCATATTAAAAAGAAATATTATAATTAGTATTAAATGGTTTCTTTGAGTATATTAAAGGGAATAAGTACACTTCAAACGTATAATTAAAAAGGAGTTGCCGTTTTGCTACCTTATTTGACTTTCCTTGTAGCTGCTTGTGTATCTGTTTTTTCAGCGGTAAAATTATCGACTTATGCTGATGTAATAAGTAAACAGACCAAGATGACAGGGTTTGTAGTTGGTACAATGTTATTAGCAGTAGCAACATCCCTGCCAGAATTAACTACCACAGTGTCTGCCGCTGCGATCGGTAATGCGGATATTGCTGTAGGAAATGGGTTAGGGAGTATCATTTTTAACTTGTTCGTTATTTTTGCAATGGATTTGTTGTTTTATAAAAAGCGTATTTTCTTGCGTGGTACTGAAAATCAAATATATCCAGGGATATTAAGTGTGTTGTTAATCAGTTTGGTGTTTATTTCCTTATGGATTAATCTCAATATAGAGTTCTTAGGTATTGGAGTAACAAGTATAATTATTGTTATTTGTTACATAGGTGGAATGAGGCTAATCTCGCAAAAGCAAAAAGTAGATAATGCCCCCGAAAAACCGCAAAGTTTAAATAACAGTGGTCCATGGTCATTAAGGCGAGTAGTTATTCGTTTTTGTTTATTTTCATTACTTATTCTTTTCTCAGGTAGCTTGCTATCAATTTCTGGTGATACGATAGCAAGCACTACAGGTATAAGTTCAACTGCAATTGGAAGTTTCTTAGTTGCAGCTGCCTCTTCTTTTCCCGATGCCGTTAGTGTTTTTGTAGCACTAAAAGTATTAAACGTTAACCTCGCTATTGGAACGATACTTGGAAGTAATTTGTTTAATATTCTTGTTTTATGTATTGGTGATGTTTTTTATAGACCAGGTAGCATATGGATGGAAGCAGAGGATAAACATATGTTAACCGCTACCATTGGTATTTTATTAACAATCATCGTGATGTTAATAGTAAAACGCAAAAGTTCAAGGTTCCAACTAAGTTATTTAGCGCCATCTATTTTGGTGATTTTCAGTTACATTGTGTTCGCCATAATCATATGGTCCTAAAATTTAAATCTCACCCTATTCGTAAATGTTTATACGAAACTAGTTCATGTAACGATTACTTTTTCAAGCTAATTGAATATACTGTATGAATTCTAATTTAGTTGGGGTGGGGTGAAATTATGGTTTCATGGTTTAGCTTGGCTTTGCTGGGATTAGCTGCATTTAGGTTAACGAGATTAATCGTCTTTGATGAAATTACTAGCTTTTTAAGAGCTCCGTTTCATAAAGTGGAGGAAGAATTACTTGAAGATGGATCTGTAGAAGAAGTTATTTATATTAGAGGAAAGGGTTTGCGGAAATTTGTTGGAGAATTATTAAGTTGCCATTGGTGCACGGCGATATGGAGCGCAGCGTTTCTTTATATGGGTTACACATTTTTATTAAATATATTCTACCCAGTAATTGTCATATTAGCTCTTGCTGCTATCTCATCGATAATTCAAACTTTGATAATAGGTAATGATAATTAAAAAATACCCTAGACGTGTGTGTAAAGACTCGTCTAGGGTACTACTTATTCAGCTTTTCCTGTTTTTTTTCTTCTTCTTCTTCCAGTACCACAGTTACATCCAGCTCTTCTGCGTTTTGGTTTTTTTATATTTACTTTATCCTCTTTTACTACACTACTCATCATATCACTCCGTTACATCATAGTAGTTTAAATCTTTAAACAAGTATATATGTCTATTTATATGAAAGAATTTGATTTTTGTAAGGGCAATTTATCTAAAGGAAGAAAAATTTTTTTTAGACTTTCAAATTACTATTAAATAAAAATAATTAGATGTTACAATTAGAGTAAGGATAGTACTTTGATAGGATATGAGTTTTACTATTCTAATAGTTTCGGAGTTCATATGACAGGGATGAGTGCTAATGCCTAAATATAAAAAAAACCATTTAAAACAAGCGATAATCCGTGCGATGACGACAATAGGAGCTATCTCATTTATGATCTTTTTAGTTGTGTTTCTTGCCAATGGAAATCAAAAATCTCAGAATGATAACTTGGATAATCATAAAAGGTTGTCGGAACAAGTGAAAGAATATCAGCCGCTGGTAGAAGAAACATTAAAACAATATGACAAAGGAGAATACACTGGCGTCGTACTAGCTTTGATGATGCAAGAATCAGGTGGAAGAGGAAATGATCCAATGCAATCATCAGAAAGTTTTTGTGGTGAAGTAGGTTGTATTAATGATCCAACTGTCTCTATTGAAGAGGGTGTTAAGTATTTTAGTCAAGTGTTAGACAAATCAAATGGCGATGTTAAATTAGCTCTACAATCTTATAACTTTGGTGCAGGTTTTATTAATTATGTTCAAGAACACGGAGGCAACTATACTGAAAATCTAGCAATCGAATTCTCACAAGAGAAGTATGCTGAACTTAAAGAAACAGGTATATATAGTTGTATTAGAGAAGAAGCAAAACAGTATGACGCTTGTTATGGGGATATATTATATGTCCAAGCAGTGTTGGATTACTACCCAGATGCGGTTACCTATGCAGGAGATGAAGTTCAAGTTGCACTTGTGAATTAGAATTATGGGTTGAAGAGCAAGCTGAAGGTATTTCATGGTGGAACAGCATAGTGTTTAAACACTATGCTGTTTTTAATGGCTTCATTTCATAAAAAAGACTCTATTCGAAACTTTTCTTGCATCTCAACTTTCGAAATTGATGTAAAGTTTGCAGTAATTACATCGTAACTTACTTTCATTATATTTAAGATGAGTGCTCAGTCCGACGTTACGGAAAAATACTCCCTTTCCATGGGAAACGCTTCAGTCTCTTTGCGAGCAAAGAACGCTCACTGTGGAACTTTCAGACTGTTCCTTTCCCATAGGACATTGAATTGAGGCATCCTTGAATTTACCCCACACGAAGAAAATTGGTCTTAATTTTTGAGGAGTGTCGCAGTTTTCTCGCTTAGATTAACTCTTTTTACAGTAAGAAGAAGAATACAAACACATTTTCTTAGTGCGATGCAATGCAATACAATCCAAGCTCACATTGTATTGAGCTGAAAAACGAAGACAATAAAACCCACATGTGAGCGTTATTACCTCCTGTCAAGAAGCTTAGTGTATTTTTGATTACAAACATTCAGCTATTCCTATTTATGGTAGTTGATTGGGAGCGCAGGGCAGTCGAGCATTGAAAATACAGTTCAATTTTCTACGTATGGTGCAAATTCAGGAAGGGAATTCAAAGTCCTGAGGGAACAGCACGAGCTGAAACTGTGTCCTAAGGGCGTGCGACTGCCAGAAGCGGAAATCAACATAGCAGTTACTTCACACTTTATATTCTATCTGTCATAAACAACGAATTTTTAGAAAACAGAAATAAAAAAAACATGAAAAACTTGTTTCTGATGCATCAAATAAATATAGTGGTAATATACAATTTTTTAACTGCCTAGAAAAAGGAGAATACATAATGACCAAAAAAGTTTATTTTAACCATGATGCAGGAGTAGATGATCTCGTATCATTATTTTTATTAACACAGATGGAAGATGTCGAAGTCACTGGGGTGTCAGTTATACCAGCTGATGGCTATTTAGAACCTGGAACAAATGCGAGCAGAAAAATTATTGATCGTTTTAGCTCGTATCCTATTGAAGTGGCTAAGTCTAATTCTCGGGGAGAAAATCCTTTTCCTAGCGATTGGAGAATGCATACCTTTACCGTTGATGCTTTACCAATACTTAATGAAAGCGGCAAAATGGAAGCACCTTTAAGTGATTTATTTGCACATAAACATTTAATACAAACATTAAACAATACTAAAGGTAAAACAACCCTACTATTTACAGGACCTTTAACAGATCTTGCCCGTGCTTTAGATGAAGCACCAGAAATTGAAGATAAGATTGAAAAGTTGGTATGGATGGGCGGAACATTCCAAGATGCGGGGAATGTTCAGGAACCCGAGCATGATGGTACAGCAGAATGGAATGCTTTTTGGGATCCGCATGCAGTTCAACGCGTGTGGGCTAGTGGATTAGAAATAGATATGGTTGCATTGGAAAGCACGCAACAAGTTCCACTAACACTTGATGTAAGAAATAAGTGGGCATCTGATAGAAAGTATCAAGGAGTAGATTTCTTGGGACAATGTTATGCAGCTGTTCCGCCACTTGTCCATGCAGAAACAAACTCTACGTATTATTTGTGGGATGTTTTAACTACTGCTGCAGTTGGAAAACCAGATCTAATTACATCTAAGCAAGTGGTTAGTAGTGTGATTACAGAAGTGCCAAGTCAAGGTAGAACAGTTGTTGCAGAAAATGGACGACCAGTAAATGTTGTATATGATGTGAAGGCTGAAGAATTTTTCACATATATAACTGATTTATCTAAACAAATTAAATAGGTGGTGGTCGACATGAGAAAAGTAATCATTGATACAGATACCGCAGGTGATGATACTATTGCAATTTTAACAGCTTTGCATCATTTTCATGTAGAAGGAATAATGATTACAGGTGGAAATGTGCAATTTAGTCAACAAGTTGAGAATGCCTTATATACTGTAGAAGTAGCTGGTAAGGGGGGACAAGTACCTGTATATAAAGGTCAAGAGGGCCCACTTTTACAATTTGAAAAAACACATAGAACAGTTGAAGATGTGCATGGTTCTGATGGAATGGGTGGTGCGAATTTTCCACTTGCTAAACAACGACCGGAAAAAGAGCATGCTGTAGACTTTTTTATTGACTCTGTTCATAAAAATCCTGGAGAAATTACAGTACTTGCAATTGCACCATTAACTAATATTGCACTTGCGATAAAAAAGGATCCAACCATTATTCCGAAAATCAGGGATATATTTATTATGGGTGGGACAAATAATTACCTGGGAAATATTACCCCTGCTGCAGAGTATAATTTTTATGTTGACCCTGAGGCTGCAAGAATTGTGTTGAATTCTGGGATTCCTATGACAATGGTAGGGTGGGATATGTGTACACAGTATTCCATTATGAGTGATGATGACCATCAAGAAATTATAGCTCTGGGTACGAAAGGTTCCCAATTTTTTAATGCCGTAAATAAAGTGGTCAAAGAGTTCAATAAAAATGTGCACAAGCTTAATGGAACAACGCATCCAGATACATTGCTCATGGCAGTGGCAGCAAATGAGGCAATAATGATTAAGTCAGGAAGATACTTCGTCGATGTGGAAACTAAAGGGGAATTCACAAGAGGGTATAGCTTAGTAGACATTAATGGCAGATTAGGTAAACAGCCAAATGTTCTTGTGTGTGAATCTATTAATCGAAATGCATATAAGAAAATGTTGTTGGAAGTTTTGGCTGCAATAAAATAATAGGCATGTTTAAAAACTGCGCAACCTTGTGCAGTTTTTTAGTGCTGTAAACGTGTTTAAATAATTCTAGTGATATAATTTAGGCTATAAAACTTTTGTGTGTGGAGGAATAGTTATGGAAAAGGCAATAAAAAATACTTCTTATCCCAGAACGAGATATTCAATAAAAAAGCAACTAGTAGAGTTGGGATTAGAAAAAGGAATGACTGTGCTTGTGCATTCTTCCTTATCTTCTATGGGCTGGGTGAATGGAGGAGAAGTAGCAGTCATACAGGCATTGCAGGATGTCATTACAATAGAAGGAACAATCGTTATGCCATCGCAATCTGTTGTTCTTTCAGATCCAGAAGAATGGGAATATCCTCCTGTTCCGCAAGATTGGTGGGAGGAAATAAAGTGCACAATGCCTGCATACGATGCTCGTATAACGCCAACAACAGGTATGGGGAAAATTGTAGAGGTTTTTCGCATGTTTCCTGGTGTAATTAGAAGTAGCCATCCCGCTTATTCTTTTATAGGTTGGGGGAAGGACAGTAAAAGGATAATTAAAAACCAATCATTATCATATAGCTTAGGTGAAAATTCACCTTTGGCACAATTATATGACCAAGAAGATGCATATATTTTGATGCTCGGAACAGGTTTTGATAGTTGTACTGGATTTCATTTAGCTGAATATCGAATCCCTTATAAAAATGTTATTCAAAAAGGAGCTCCAGTTTACGAAGGTGGAGAGCGAGTATGGAAAACATACAAAGATCTTGAATTTAGAGAAGAGCTTTTTAAAAAAATAGGTGAAGATTTTAAGGAGAAAACACAGTTTTCGAAAGAAGGGAATGTGGGTTCTGCTAGTTCTACCTTAATACCATTTAGACAAGCGGTAGATTTTGCTCAAACATGGTTAACAACTTATGATGAAATGTTTTATTAATCTTTTGTTTGACTAATTGGAGAAAATAATGAACTATAGAAAGAAACCTTTATGTGGCACAAATCATGTAGAGGTTTTTTTATGTTTCAAAGTATATTGGATGAAACATGCCCTATGTAACATATAATTTACAAATTGTAACTTATATGTTACATTGAGTGTGGAGGTAAACATGAAAAACAATTTAAAAATAGCTAGAATAAAAGCTGATTTAACTCAACAAAGGTTGGCAGAGGTAGTCGGGATTACAAGACAAACTGTTAGCTTAATTGAAAAAGGAAAGTATAATCCATCATTAAAGTTATGTTTACAATTATGTTATGCCGTAAATAGAAAGCTCGATGAAATCTTTTGGATCAACGAGGAGGATTTTAAATGAAGAAAATAACGGATGAACGTCTAGTATTACGAAATTTACAAAATATCCGAATTGTCTATATAGTACAGACGTTGGGGATCCTAATTATCCTAGCATATGAATTAATCCAGGGTGGAATGGATGGAATGCGTAATAATCCAGTTTGGATTGTATTTATGGTTTCAATTGTTGTCTCTGCTTATCTATCCATGAATGTAAGTCTCGCGCATGAAAACGTGAAAAAAATCCAAAAAAATCTTTTCTAATAAGTATAGCTGTATTATCTGCCATAGTAATAGCAATTGTCTATTTCGTAGCTATTACACCAGGGAGTAATGTACTTAGTGGACTTTTATTAGGAGGGATTGTCCTTGTGTGTGGATTTATACCATGTGTATATGTCTATCGCCTTAGAAGAAGGCAACTTGATGAATTGGGAGAAGAATAGTGCTAGAAGGGAAATTTAAAGCGCAAAGTTTATGAATTTAAACTTTGCACTTGATTGTTCGTAAGTCTAACTAAATTCAAAGAAACGTCAAATTAAAAAAAGGTGCTGTTTCTTAGGTGAGCAAAGCTAGATTTATCTGAAGTTTTGCCAATTCACCATTTTAAGAACATGGTTTTAACTCCCAGAGCTAGTTATTAATTCCTGCTAACTGGTTTTCTAGGTAAATCACTTACATTCTGAAAGACACCATAGAACTATACTAGACTATACTTGGTCTTTTAGTTGTTATTACTAGCTTACAATTAATGATTGAAATTAATTAACGCATCACGGCTCCTCCTGAAATTTTCACGGATTCTCCAACAATATTTGAAGCTGCATCTGTAAGAAGGAAGGCAATCGTATTAGCAACTTCTTCAGGTTTAGTAATTCGTCCAGAAGGGAGCCCTTTATTCGCAAGCTCGTATTGTTCTTCAAAACTACGATTTTCTCTCTTCGCTTTGCTTCTAATAGCGTTTTGGCCCATATCTGTTTCCACATAACCTGGACATACTGCATTTACTCTAACGTCATGTTCAATAGCTTCGAGTGCAAAAGCTTGGGTAAAGCCAATTAATGCAAATTTCGAACCACAGTACGCGGTCCCGCCAAATGTTCCTCTTAATCCTGACAGGGAGGATACGTTAACAATCGCGCCTCGTTTATTTCGCTTCATTTTTTTGAAAACTTGTTGCGATAAAAGGATTGGCACAGTGTAATTGATATGCATGATTTGTTCTAATTCTGCTTGTGGTAACTCCTCAACTATATCTCCACCTAGGCTACCGGCAGAGTTTACTAATAAATCAACATCACCTATTTCTTTTTCCGCTTTAGATATAAGGCTATCTCGGTCTTCTTCGATACTTATGTCTGCAGAAATACTTAACACTACTGCTTCTGGATTCTGTTCTAGAATTTGTTTCTCTAACTGTTTTAATCTTTCCTTGCGTCGTCCCGTAATCGTAATCGAAGCACCCATACTTGTTAAAAGAAGTGCTGTTTCATATCCTATTCCACCTGTAGCTCCTGTAACTAAAGCATGGTGTCCTTTTAATGACTCATTTGTAAACAACCCCATATTTATCACCTCTATACATGAAATTCTTTTTCAAATAAAAAAATCCTCCCTAATTAAGGGAGGAAAATCTATATAATTTGGGAGAGGAAATATTACTAGTATTAAACGCCTTTAAATGTATTGCGATATACTTCAGCAAGTTCTGTTACTAAAGGAAGTTTAGGATTTGCTGTTGTACATTGATCTTCGAATGCACGATCTGCTAAATAGTCTACTTTTTCTTCAAAGTCTTTTTTGCTTACGCCGTTTTCTGCAATACTCATTGGAATGTTTAATTCTTTAGCGAGTTTGATGACTGCTTGCACTAAGCTCTCAACGCCTTCTTCGGTTGTTCTAGCCGGTAAACCAAGAATTTTAGCGATTTCAGCATAACGTTGGTCTGCAATAAAGTGCTCATATTTAGGGAATGCAGCAAATTTCTTAGGCTTTCTTGCATTGTAACGAATGACATGTGGCATTAATATTGCATTTGCACGGCCGTGAGCAATATGGAACTCAGCACCTAATTTGTGAGCAAGGCTATGGTTTATTCCTAAGAATGCATTGGCGAATGCCATACCAGCAATTGTAGATGCGTTATGCATTTTTTCGCGTGCTTTTTCATTTGCTCCATCTTTGTATGCAAGTGGTAAATATTCAAATACTAACTGAATAGCTTTAATAGCCAGTCCATCTGTATAGTCATTTGCCATATTAGAAACATAAGCCTCGATTGCGTGTGTCAATACATCCATTCCTGTATCAGCAGTTACTGTTGCTGGAACGGTCATAACGAACTGTGGATCAATGATTGCTACATCTGGTGTTAACTCATAGTCTGCAAGTGGATATTTAATATTATTTTCTTTATCGGTAATAACAGAGAATGATGTAACTTCAGATCCAGTACCTGATGTAGTCGGAATCGCTACAAATTGTGCGCGTCCACCTAATTCAGGATACTTATAAACTCGCTTTCGAATATCTAAGAATTTTTGTTTTAAACCATTAAAGTCTGTATCTGGATGTTCGTGGAATAACCACATTCCTTTTGCCGCATCCATTGCAGATCCACCACCAAGTGCAATGATTACATCGGGTTGGAACGCATCCATTGCTGCAGCACCGCGCATAACAGTCTCTTTTGATGGATCAGGTTCCACATCAGAGAATATTTCACAATGAACATAATCAGGACGTTTACGTAAGTTATATAAAACTTTATCAACATAACCGAGCTTAACCATCATTGGGTCTGTAACAATAAAGGCTTTAGAAATTTTAGGCATTTTTGCTAGATATTGAACAGAGTTTTTCTCAAAGTAAATTTTTGGTGGAATCTTGAACCATTGCATATTAACATTCCTTTTCGCCATCTTTTTCACGTTTATTAAGTGTACAGCTCCAACATTCGTAGATACAGAGTTTCCGCCATAAGATCCACAGCCTAGTGTCAATGAAGGCATGTAGGCATTATATATATCACCGATTGCTCCCTGAGAAGATGGTGCGTTAACTATTAAACGACCAGCTTTCATTCTTCTACCGAATTGATCAATGACTGCTTGGTCTGCAGAGTGAATGACAGCTGAGTGTCCAAGGCCACCAAATTCAAGCATTTCTTCCGCTCGTTTTAACCCCTCTTCGGTGCTAGTTGCTTTGAAACAAGCGAGTACAGGGCTAAGCTTTTCTCGAGATAATGGATGATCAGGTCCTACGCCTGTTAATTCGGCTACAATAATTTTTGTATCCTCAGGAATCGTAACTCCAGCCATTTCAGCAATTTTTACAGGTTTCATACCCACTATAGAAGGATTAACCGCACACGTATTTTCATTTATAACTAGTTTTTCAACTTTTGCTTTTTCTTCTGCATTTAAGAAATAGCAATTATTGTCTTTCATTTCTTGTTTAACAGCTTCATAGATTTCTTTATCAATAATAACCGCTTGTTCAGAAGCGCAGATCATTCCGTTATCAAATGTTTTTGATAAAATTAGATCATTCACTGAACGTTTGATGTTTGTAGTTTTTTCAAAGTAACATGGCACGTTACCCGGTCCAACCCCTAATGCAGGCTTCCCAGAGCTATAAGCGGCTTTCACCATGCCTGCTCCTCCAGTAGCTAGAATTAAAGAAATTCTATCATGATTCATTAACGTTTGTGTTGCTTCTAGTGAAGGTGTTTCAATCCATTGAATGCAGTGTTCTGGTGCTCCAGCCTTCACTGCTGCTTCATAAAGAACACGTGCAGCAGTAGAGCTGCTTTTCTGTGCTGATGGATGGAATGCAAAGATAATAGGGTTTCCAGTTTTTATTGAAATAATTGATTTGAACATCGTTGTTGATGTTGGATTTGTTACTGGTGTAACCCCAGCTATAACCCCGATAGGCTCAGCAATTTCTACAATACCATCATGTGGATTTTCATTGATAACACCAATTGTTTTATCGTATTTCACATTATGGTATATATATTCTGTAGCAAAAATGTTTTTAATTATCTTATCTTCATAAACACCACGACCAGTCTCTTCAACGGCTAGTTTTGCTAGTTGCATATGCTGATCGAGTCCTGCTAAAGCCATTTCTTTAACAATACGATCTACCTGTTCTTGATTCAGGTTTTTCATCTCTTTCAGTGCTTTTTTTCCGTTATCAACCAAAGTGTCAATGCTTTGTACTACCGTATTTTCTTGCTCCGTTTTTTTGTTTACTTTAGTAGCCATGTTAAACCCTCCATTTTCATTTTTGTGAAGTATTGAGCATGTAAACCCAAAAAAACTAATCTTCGCTTATTACCGATGGGTTCCGGGGGATCTTTAAAAAAGAAACATCTTTATACATTCTGGCATTGGTTTTGATGTTAACTACAAATTTCTTTGTCCAAATGTAGGTAGGCATTTCCTTTTTTTCATCAAACAACATCGCTTCGAATTCGTCACCAATTTCTTCTTCAAACGTTTCAAGTGTATAGATATCGGTGTCTGTACCAAAGTTTTTCCAATCGTATAAGATCATATTTTTTCACCCCTTCGCTCTTTATAAATTTATAATAACAGGTGATAGCGTTTACAAAATGTGGTAATTGTGACAAGTTTGTGAAACTATTCACAAAATAGAGGTTGAGCGGAATTTACCAATGATAGCTTCTTGTGTAGTATCATATATAAAAGATATTTAAGAGGAGGTAACGCGATGATTGACTTGCGAAGTGATACTGTCACGAAACCATCAAAGGCAATGAGAAAGGCTGCTTATGAAGCGGAAGTAGGTGATGATGTTTATGGAGAGGATGCCACTGTAAACAAGTTGGAGGAGACTGCGGCAGAAATATTAGGCAAAGAATCAGCATTATTTGTAACGAGTGGTACACAAGGCAATCAAATTGCAGCATTGACCCATTGTAAACCGGGTGATGAAGTTATCTTAGAAGCAAATGCACATATATTTTTATATGAAGCTGCTGCGTTTTCTGCCCTAGCTGGTGTTCAATCAAATCCTATACAAGGGACACGAGGTGCAATGAATCCAAAAGATGTTGAAACAACGATTCGCAAGGACGATATTCATTTTCCTGATACTACGCTAATCTGTTTAGAAAACACACACAACAAGGCTGGTGGAGCTATAGTACCATTAGAAAACATGCGAGAAATTTACTCTATAGCAAATAGAAATAATATTCCTGTTCACTTGGATGGGGCTCGACTATTTAATGCGTCCGTAGCGTCAGGGATTTCAGTTAGAACCTATGCTAAGTACACGGATACGGTTCAATTTTGTTTATCTAAAGGACTAGGTGCTCCCGTTGGTTCGATAATTGCCGGTGATAGGCAGTTTATCGCAAAAGCAAAAAAATGGAGAAAACGACTTGGTGGTGGTTTAAGACAAGCGGGAATCATTGCGGGACCAGGTTTAGTAGCGCTAACGGAAAATGTAGAGCGTCTTGTGGAAGATCATGATTTTGCCAAAAAGTTAGCCAATGGCCTAGCAAATATAGATAAATTACAAGTGGAAAATAAAGTAGAGACAAACATCATATTGGTTAATGTGAAAAATACTGGTTATTCAGTGAATCAATTCCTAGAAGAATTAAAGTCACGAGGTATACTAGCAGGTGCTTATGGTACTAATTCGATTCGCTTTGTTACTAATTATGATGTAACAAAAGAAGACATTGAAAAGACACTAGTTCGAATACAAGAAATTGTTTCTTAGCTTAATCGATGTATGCCGAAGGATTATTAATTGACGTTATACGAATTATGCTAAATTAGTAATTATAATAGAAATTATAACTAAATAAGTTAATTAAAGCGTATTGCCTCCAATAATTCTGAATAATAATAAAATTAATTAAATTTTGTGGATAATAATGGTTAATAAATACTTATTGTCATGTATAATATACGTATCCGTCACGGAATGGGGGCAATATCCGTGTTTAAATTTAGCCAAAAAGGTATTGTTACAAAAGATATAAGAATATACGCTTTTTTTAAAACACTAAAAGTAGTTTGTATTCTTTTTCCGATATTTATGATTTTAAATTTTATATATGTTGAAGCAACTGATATTAATTCTGTTTTACTAAAGGTGTTGGCAGGTTTTTTTATGTTGTGTTTGTTTTTTTATTTTTTTTATACAAATAATGTAAAAAAGGAAATTGGTTTAAAAAGCTTTTCCTCATTGTTTCACAATGAGTTGCTGTTTTCCTTTTCCATTGATAAAAACGGGATTATTCAAGATGTTAACAAAAAAATCGAAGTTTATTTTGGAGTTAAACGTGAGTATTTAATTGGGAAAAATGTAAGTATTTTTTTTGTGGAAAATGATTATAAAAGAAATGAAGCATCCTTTTCCTCTTGTTTGGCGGGTGAAACAAAACGCTGCGAAACTTCTGTAGTTCATCCGGATGGACGAATATTTGATGTTGAGCTAATGGCAGTTCCTGTAAAGGTGAACAATAAAGTGGTTAGTATTATAGGAATGTTCCATGACATAAGTGACCGAAAGAAATTGCAAGAGGATTTGAAAACGTTAGCAAACCAAGATGGATTAACGGGTATAGCTAATCGACGATCTTTTGATCAAACTTTAGACGAAGAGTGGGAACAGGCAATCATGAAAGAACATCCTTTATCTGTCATATTAATCGATATTGATCATTTCAAAAAGTATAATGATTTATATGGTCATCTCAAAGGTGATACGTGTTTAAAGACCATTGCTAAGATTTTGCACGATACTATAACTGTAGAAGGTGGACTAAGTGCACGTTATGGCGGAGAGGAATTTGTAGTCATTTTACCAGGAATAAAACGAACTGATGCCGTAATGATTGCCAATCGCTTGAGAATGAATATAGAAGAATTTGCATTCCCGCATCAAGGATCATCGACCAGTGACTGTGTGACCATTAGTGCAGGTGTAGCGGGGTATATTCCGAAAGATGAGGAAGCATCTGACTCACTATTAGAATTAGCAGATAAGGCACTTTATAAAGCAAAAGCAAATGGTGGTAATCAAGTTTGTATAGGAAGAGTAGAAGATAAGATAGAGGTTATCTAATAGGGCTATTTTACATATCTATACTCTCTGTTAAACAATGCAACAGCGAAATTGAAATTCAGAAGACCCCTACTGTAGCAGCCTTCTGATTAAAATAGGTAATTGGAACTGATTATTATAATTCTAGTATTTGTGGCTCTGAATTAGTTGTGTTCATCAACCTTATTTTTGTTGGAACAATTTTCAAAACGGTGTAGCTTGGGTCTTCAGGTCCGTTAAACCATGGCTTTAGCTTATCATTCCATAACTTTTCTTTTATATTTTGATTATCATGGATCTCTGCTTGCCCTTCGATTTCTATATATTTATCGTTAATTCCATCATAAGTATAACCGAGCAATATGTGTACATTAGGATTCTTATTA
The DNA here is from genome assembly GCF_030282825.1 of Aquibacillus rhizosphaerae. Taxonomy (GTDB): domain Bacteria; phylum Bacillota; class Bacilli; order Bacillales; family Amphibacillaceae; genus Aquibacillus_C; species Aquibacillus_C rhizosphaerae. The sequence goes on along the minus strand of NZ_JASTZU010000037.1, from coordinate 81,291 downwards.
ATATCATCCACTTTATGTGTCTCTCTATCTGTAGCTGTATATAAGGTGAAATTATCATTGAAGAACGTCATGTAGCGTGAAAAGGGTTTATTATCTTTTACTGTTGCAAGAGTACCTAGTTGGTGATCGTTCAGTATTTCTTCAATTTCTTTTTTGTTAGCTGTTTGTACCATTTAGTTCACTCCTCGAAAATATGTTTAAGGCTTAAATAATCTTTTTATTATGAGATGATTGAAAAGGTATTATGCATCGTTTTAATAACAAAAAAGAAAAGTGTATAACTAACTATTAGCATATGTCAGGTTCGACTAGAGCCGAATAGCCCGCCTGAGTCCTTAAATCAATAGTCCGCTATATGGGAGAAAACGCTACTCTGAGAATAGCCTTAAGTGCCCTAGGGTGAGCTAAGTACTTGGGGTAAGGGATGATAGATGGATTAGAATAGAAAGTAAGGGGTTTTTTTATGATAGCAGTTATTGTGGTGTGTGTTCTAGTAACCATGTTTGTTCTAGTTCTTTCTTTGATTACGATAAATAAAGGCTACGCCTACCAACATACGGTTGACCCATTACCATCAAAAAACAATAAAGAGAATCAGGAAACAAACGATGAAGAAAAGAAATAACTAGTAAAGTAAAAACCTGAACCTCGTAAAGGTTCAGGTTTTTAAAATTATAGACTAGCTTTATATATAGAAATGGAGTCTTCTTTTGTTAGTTTTTTAAAGTTACCAAATTCAGGTGAGGCACTAACTGTTTTTTCTGCCATTACCTCAATGCTATCCTCCGTAATATCGTAGTCAGCTAAACGTGAAGGGGCATCAATACTACTCCAAAAAGAACGGAGTTTGTTAATGCCTTCAAGTCCAATTTCACGATCTGATTTACCATCAGGATTCACATCAAATACGCGCATTGCCAACTTTTTAAAACGAGATACATTTGCGTCAATTGTATGCTCCATCCAATTCGGGAACAATATTGCTAATCCGCCTCCGTGTGGGATGTCGTGTACTGCTGATACTGCATGTTCGAGGTTATGTGTCGCCCAGTCGCCGTGATAACCCATATTTACCATGCCGTTAAGCGCCATTGTCCCATTATATAAAATAGTTGAGCGATGCTCATAACTTTCTAAGTTCTCTAGTAATTTTGGAGCAGTTTCAATTACAGTTCTCAAAATCGCTTCTACCATACGATCTTGAAGTAACGTGTTTGTTTCATGATGGAAATAATGCTCTAACGCATGTGACATCATATCAACTATTCCATAAATAGTTTGGTCTCTTGGAACGGAAAATGTATTTACTGGATCGAGAATTGAAAATCTTGGATATGTGTAAGGGCTACCCCATCCATGCTTTTCGTTTGTTTCCCAATTTGTAATAACAGATCCGGCGTTCATTTCAGAACCTGTGGCAGCAAGAGTTAATACTGTCCCAAATGGTAATGCATCTTCAACTGCTGCTTTTTTTGTAACGATGTCCCAAATATCATGTTCTGATTTTGCGCCCGCAGCAATTGCTTTTGTACAATCAATCGTACTTCCCCCACCTACAGCAAGGATAAATTCAATACCTTCTTCTTTGCATAACTTGATACCTTTTCTAGCTGTTGTTACTCTCGGATTTGGTTCAACGCCTCCAAGTTCAAATACAGTTGCACCTATTTCAGACAAATTCGCTTTAACATCTTCATAAAGCCCATTACGTTTAATGCTTCCTCCACCATAGACTAACAATACCTTTTTTCCGTATTTTGGTACCTCTTCTTTTAATTGTTCTAACTGGCCTTTTCCGAAAATCAATTTTGTAGGGTTAAAATATGTAAAGTTTTGCAAGTTTCATCACCTCGGCAGGAATTTATATGGATAGTTTGTCCGACTACCCACTATTCATTAAAGTAGATTTTTGATGAAAAGTAAAATTATAACGCATCAAATAATAAAAAAAATTATAAAAAAATAGTCTCTTTCGTAAATATTGTTGCTTTAAAGCCGTCGAACTCGATGTAAAGTTTGCACTATGAATGTTTAATTTTTATGCAATTCTAATCTGTAGCAATATTGATTGACTGTAATACTCCGCTTTTCACGGGCATGGCTTCAGCTAACTCAGAAGAAAAACGCTTCTGAGTGGATCTTCAGCTCGTGGGACTACGATTACTCGCCCCACCCTAAAAGATTTGCTATCGAGGAGGCTCAGCGCGAGCCCACGGAAAGCGTAGTGTATTTCCGAAGGGTGATGGATGAAACACTAATCTAACGAACTATACAGGAAATCAACATAGCAGTTAGTGCATACTTTATATATCATCTGTCGTAAATAACAATTTATTAGAAAATAGCAAAAAATAAGGCTACACCTAGTGTAGCCTATACAATACTTAGGAACTAACCATAGTCCCGCCATTGACGTGAATAACTTGACCTGTAACATAAGAAGAGTCTTTTGATGCTAGATATACATATGCAGGTGCTAATTCATAAGGTTGGCCTGCTCGCTTAAAGGGTACATCTGTCCCGAAATTTTCAGCAATGTAATTTGCCGAAAAGCTAGCTGGTATAAGTGGTGTCCAAATTGGCCCTGGTGCAACGGCATTTACACGAATACTCTTTTCTGCTAGGTTCTGAGATAAAGCCCTTGTAAACCCAACTATTGCTCCTTTTGTTGCAGAGTAATCCAATAACTTTTTATTCCCCTCATAAGCGACAATTGATGCAGTATTTATGATGGAACTTCCTTTATCCAAGTATGGCATAGCTGCTTTACATAAATAGAAGTAGGAATAAATATTTGTTTTAAAGGTAACATCAAATTGTTCACTCGTTATATCTATTAAATTATCTTGAGGAAATTGAACGGCATGATTATTCACTAAAATATCAAGTTTTCCAAAGTATTGGATGGTTTGTTTAATAACTTGTTTACAATTATCCTCGTTTTTTAAATCACCAACTAATAGGTAACACCTACGACCTACCTCTTCAATTCGATGTTTTGTACGAAAAGCATCCTCGTTTTCATACTCATAATAATAAGGAATAACAATATCTGCACCTTCCTTGGCAAAAGCAATTGCAGTAGCAGCACCTATACCGCTATCTCCTCCTGTAATAATCGCTACTTTATTTTTTAATTTATTAGCACCTTTATATTCTTTATCTTCAACGATAGGTTTCGGTACCATAAGGGATTCAATTCCTGGTTGTTGTAATTGGTGCTGAGGTGGAAAGTTTGATGGAATATTTTCTTGATGACCAATCGGTTGATTATAATCAAAATTCATGGCTGTTCCTCCTTCTAAAATAAACACTCCTTGTTTACGATATTCAATCATATCTTTTAGGTGTTTGTTGTGCTAAACAGATACTTTGACAGTAACCTATCGTTATATTTATAATTTTTGTTATGTGCAATAGAACTGAACGGTTCTCTAACGACTTATAAGTCACTAAATTATTTACCTAGTTGTAAAATGCCCATGTTTTAAAACAAGATGCTGTTAATATTAATGAAGAATTAGGTGATGTATTATGAATCAGAAACGCACTGAAATTATGGAAGCTGCAATTAAACTATTCTCTCAAAAAGGTTATTTCTCTACCTCTATGCAAGAAATTGCATCGGGTTGCGGAATCTCAAAAGGGTCTTTATATAAAAACTTTGAGTCAAAAGAAGATTTGCTAATTCAAGTTTTTAAATATAATCATGACAATATGTTCAGTAAAGCTAAATACATAAATATTGATAATTCTCTTGTGCCCAAAGAGAAATTACGAAATATGATTATTATTGAGTTCAAAGGGATCTTGGAAAATAAAGACTACTTTAATTTAATTTCAAAATCATTACCAGTCGATAAAAATAAACAATTTGGACCAGTAATGCGTAAGATTAGAGCAGAGATGATTGATTGGCATAAATCAGTGTTGATTCAAGTTTATGGGTCTAAAATTGAACCGTATATATGGGATTTAGTTATCACTTTACAGGGGTTGCTAAAAGAATATATTCATCTATTAATACATGAAAAAATTAATGTAAATGCAGAACGTGTTGCTGACTTTGCTGTGTTTAGTATTGAAGCAATGATTAATCAAGCGGATCATATTATTCCAGTATTAACGAATGAAATGATGAAAGAATTTGAGGAAATGGCAGAAAAAAACAACTTGGTATCCGAAGAAGACCTGGTTACTGAATTATTGTATCAATTAAAGCAGAGAATAAAAGATGTTACACAGGATGAAAAAATCAGAAATGATATTGGTTCGACTATTGCTCTTTTAGAAGAAGAGTTAAAAAGTACGGAGTCTAGAGTATTTTTAATCGAAGCATTAATAGAGTATTTAGGAAAATGGTCAGCATTTTCTAAGGAAGTTAAAGCGTTACAAATGTTACTGATTGATAATCGATAGTTTTAAGGTTAAAGGGGATGAAAAATATTATGGAACAACAAAAAGAAGGAATACAAAATTTAAACATAAAATTAATTGTTGCCGTTCTACTTACAGGTGGTTTTGTGTCAATACTGAACCAGACTTTAATGGCGACAGCCATCCCACATATAATGGAAGACTTTGGGATAACGGAAAACACAGCACAGTGGTTAACAACAATTTTTATGCTCGTTAACGGCGTAATGATCCCGATTACTGCTTTTTTAATTGAAACATTTACGACACGCAAGCTATTTATTTCCGCAATGTCTATATTTACAATTGGTTCAGTCGTTTGTGCAGTTTCACCGACCTTTGGTGTACTGATTTTCGGTCGGGTTATTCAGGCTAGTGGTGCAGGAATCATGCTACCATTAATGATGACAGTATTTTTCACAATTTTTCCGATTGAAAAGCGTGGAGCTGCGATGGGGTTAGTTGGTTTAGTTATATCTTTCGCCCCCGCGATTGGACCTACTTTATCAGGTTATGTTGTTCAAAACTATCCATGGCGGGTTTTATTTTATATTATTATCCCTATTGCACTAATTGATATCTTATTTGCCTATTTTGCTATGAAAAATGTTACGAAGCAAACTTTTCCTAAAGTAGATATTTTATCGATTATACTATCTTCAATCGGATTTGGTGGATTGTTATATGGATTTAGTAGTGCCGGGGATTATGGTTGGCAGAGTATATATGTCATTGGTTCTATAATCATTGGTGCTATTTCGCTTACGATATTTATATTAAGACAATTTAAATTAACACAGCCTATACTTGAATTTAGGGTGTTCAAAAATAAAACTTTTACAATTACTACGATAATTGGAATGATTGTATTTATGGGGTTGATTGGTTCTGAAACAATTCTACCAATCTATATGCAACGAATGGCTGGATTTACTCCATTAGAATCAGGAATAATGATTATGCCTGGAGCAATACTAATGGGCATTATGTCGCCGATAACTGGACGGATATTTGACAAGATTGGTGCGAGGTGGTTGACCATAACTGGCTTGACTTTAATGACAGTGACGACATTTCTGTTTACGAACTTGTCAACATCCACTTCACTAACCTACTTAACGATTGTATTTGGTATTCGTATGTTTGGAATGTCAATGGTAATGATGCCTGTAACAACTGCAGGCCTGAATTCATTGTCATTAAACTTAATACCACACGGTACGGCGATGAATAATACAATGCGTCAAGTTGCAGCATCAATTGGAACAGCTATCCTTGTTACTGTCATGACAAGTGCGGCCTTAGACACAGGAGCAGATGCTACCCCTAGTGAATCCATTCATGGTGTTAATATTGCATTTTATGTAGCGACAGGCCTTTCCTTAATTGGTTTGGTATTATCATTTTTACTTAAAGGAACTACTCCGGCTGAAGAACGTGCTTCCCAACAGGCAAAAGAGGAAGCTAATACTTAACAAGAAGGAGTTGGGAGCTGTGTACTTAAACGTATGCAGTTCTTTTAGTTGTGTATAAGCAGGAGACTTTGCAAAGTTATTACCAGTTCTCTAAATTTATTAAGCGAAAAGTCAAGGAGTCCATGATAGAAATATGGGCTCCTTGACTTTTCTAATGAAAAGGACATTTGGATTGTTTTGATTGATCATCCCGCAAGAAATACTGGTCTGCTTCGTAGTTATTTTCTTCTCCATATTCTTTTAAGGATGGATGTGGCGCTATTGAATCATAATTGTTTAAGCGTTTTCGAATCATCCTTTTCACTGCTTGTGAGTTTGGTTGTGTTTTGAATTTTTCAAAAACTGAGCGAGGGGTAATAGCTAAGTTGAAATATGGAAAGCTTCTGCTACGCCTCTTAACATGACTTGGTGTAGCGCAAAACACAAAATAACGTTCCTCATGAAAGCAAAATTCCCAAAGAGGATGCTGCGCATGTTTAGGTATTTCCTTCGGCCACTCTTTTTCATCTAACAAACTAACTTCATTTAATAGATTCCAGAATTTGTCTTCATATGAAATAACATTTTCTTCATCAGAATTATCCTGATGGTTGAAAAAAATAATTAGTGACGTATAATCGCCAATAGTTTTATATTCTAGGCTATATTGTTTCAATATCGCTGCAACTTGTGTAGCAGTTGAAGTATCGTTTGGATGATTTATGAATCCATATCGAAATTGTCCTAAATGTACTCCTTGCGTTGCTGGAATACATGGGAACATGATTTCCTTAGTAGATAACATTTCGTAAAATGTATGATATGCACGTAGTTCCCATTCTTTGAAGTTAAACATGTTATGATTTAGTTGTGCTTGGGTAAATAAATGCACAAGTAGCACCCCTTTCTAAGATAACTTATTAAAAAAGGGCGAAAAGGTGACACACACTATGAGTTAAATAAAAGATTGCATGCTTGGATTGCAAAATAAATGCCAAACCCAACAAGAGATAATCCGGACAATGCTGAAATACATACGAGAACTCGATCGGTTAAGAATTTGCGAAAACTACTCGACACAATTGCCATTGTAAAATCCCATAACAGTAAACCAGTAATAATGGCACTACTATATAAAGCCAGATGTGTAGCATCATATTTAGAAACTGTCTGTGCTAGCACAGATCCATATATCCCTAGCCAAAAAAGAATGGTGAGTGGATTGGATAACGACAGGAAAAAACCAGTGAAAAATGTCTTTAATAGGGAACTGGTTTTGTCACGCTTGTCCACCATAGATATTTTATTTACATGTAATAAGCTTTCAATACCTGTATAAATTAAAACGAAACTCCCAAATGACCAAAGGAATGTTTTCATTAAAGGTATTTCTAAAAAACTAACCACTCCAAAATAAACTGCTAACATGTAGATAAGGTCAGCGCTAATAGACCCTAACCCAATAAACCATGCATGAAGAAATCCATTTTTTATCCCTTTATCTAATTGGGCTGCATTAATCGGTCCTATTGGTGCAGCTAGAGATAATCCAAGAAATATATAGCTGAAAAAAATACCCATGACATTCTCTCTCCTTTAACGAAAGCTTGTATCATTCTATTCAGAAAAAAATTGAAATAATACAGAATAAAGAAGAAATGATTAAAAGGCACACTGCATATAAAGCAGTGTGCCTTTACTAGTTAGTTTTTTTAGTGTGTATTTCTGTTAGTAAACCTGTTGCGTATTGAAGTAAATGCCTTTCTTCAATGTTTGCTGGATCAATTTGTACATTAGTAATCAAATGCTCCAAACTATTCATGTGAATTTCATCTCTTTCTCGAGAGTTACTGTATGAATGGTTATCACCAATTTCTATTGATTCTCTCGCATCAACTACTGCTTTAACTGCATAAAGTAAGCTACTATCCAAATTCAAGTTACATTCCTTCTCCATTTAAAGTTTTTTCATATTCCTGAATGATGTCTTGCATCTCTTCGTCGGATACATCTTCAAGGGTTTCTTCATCACCTTGACGAATTATTTTACTAACTAATAATTCATCCCCATCTGAGTAGAGAACAAATTCAGCTTTATTCATTTCAATAACTGCATCTACCATAAAGGTCGTTTCATTACCTTGGTCGTCTTCAAATATAATTGTATCTTCTGAATGTATATCATTTTTTTCTTCCACTACATTATTCCTCCTCTTCACTGATACTTTAGGTTTTGCTAGATAGATGAAGCTATACAATAAAAGTGTCAGTAGAACAAAAGAAGTCTGTACTACTATTTTGTTTAAATGTTAATATAACAGGTTAGTACAGTTGTCGTTTGCAAATAAACAAGGGTGTAATTATTCGTTCTTTTAAAGAATAAACCCTTAATTAATAAAGGTTCCGTTTTATCCGAAAAATTAGTATCTCTATGATTTAAAATATGAACATTTTAAGAACATTTAGTATAACAGTTTTTAAATGTGACATTTATCACATTCGGAAATTCATCCGAAGGTATATAATCAACTTAAGATATTAATTTGTTCACTATTGAACAATGGGATTAATCATAATAAGGAGGCAACAAAAATGAAAGTAGCTGAAGAAGTGTTGCAACAGAACCCTTGGGATGGTTTTAAAGAAGGAAGATGGCAAAAAGAAATAGATGTTCGTGACTTTATTTTGAAAAACTTTGCTCTATATGAAGGAAATGATCAATTTCTGGCTGAGCCAACAGAAGATACATTAGCTTTATGGGATCGGGTAATGGATCTTACAAAACAGGAGCGTGAAAATGGTGGTGTGCTAGATTTAGATACAAAAATTGTTTCTACAATTGCATCACATGGACCTGGATATTTAAATAAGGATAAAGAAAAAGTAGTCGGTGTACAAACAGATGAACCATTTAAACGATCCTTACAACCATACGGTGGGATGCGTATGGCAGTTGCAGCAGCAGAATCGTACGGATTTAAAATTGATGAGGAAGTTGAAAAAGTATTCACTGAATATCGTAAAACTCATAACCAAGGTGTTTTTGATGCATACACACCTGAAATGAGAATGGCACGTAAAGCAGGTATTGTAACAGGTTTACCTGATGCTTATGGTCGTGGAAGAATTATTGGTGACTATCGCAGAGTTGCGCTCTATGGTGTTGACCACCTAATTGCAGAAAAGAAAAAAGAATTGAATTTAATTGGTAATGGCACAATGTCTGAAGATGTCATTCGTGATCGCGAAGAAACTTCAGAACAGATTCGCGCATTAGGTGAATTAAAACAACTAGGTAAGGCATATGGTTTTGATATTTCCAAAGCTGCTACTACAGCGCAAGAAGCTTTCCAATGGTTATACTTTGGATATTTAGCTGCAATAAAAGAGCAAAATGGAGCTGCGATGTCACTTGGACGTGTATCCACATTTTTAGATATATATGTGGAAAGAGATATTGAAAATGGTGTATTGACGGAAAGTGAAGCACAAGAACTTGTTGATCATTTTGTGATGAAGTTACGTCTTGTAAAATTCGCAAGAACTCCTGAATACAATGAGTTATTTAGTGGAGACCCGACATGGGTTACAGAATCTCTTGGTGGTATAGCTCAAGATGGTCGTCCGTTGGTAACGAAGAACTCGTTCCGTTTCTTACACACATTGGATAACTTAGGTCCAGCACCTGAGCCGAACTTAACTGTTTTATGGTCAGTTAAACTTCCTGATAATTATAAAAAGTATTGTGCGAAAATGTCTATTAAATCAAGTTCTATCCAATATGAAAATGACGATTTAATGAGAGATATTTATGGGGATGACTATGGGATTGCTTGTTGCGTTTCTGCAATGGCGATTGGTAAGCAAATGCAGTTCTTTGGTGCACGTGCTAACCTTGCTAAAGCATTACTATACTCCATTAACGGTGGAGTAGATGAAAAATTAAAAGTTCAAGTAGCTCCAAATTACGCACCTATTACATCAGAATATTTAGAGTATGATGAAGTAATGGCAAAGTACGATACGATGTTAGATTGGTTATCCGGTCTTTACGTAAATGCATTAAATGTTATTCATTACATGCATGATAAATATAGCTATGAGCGAATTGAAATGGCGTTACATGATCGTGAAGTACTTCGTACGATGGCTTGTGGTATTGCAGGTCTATCGGTAGTTGCTGACTCATTAAGTGCAATTAAATTTGCGAAGGTTAGAACAATACGTGATGAAAATGGTCTTGTGGTGGACTATGAAGTTGAAGGTGATTTTCCTAAATACGGTAACAATGACGATCGTGTCGACCAAATTGCTGCTGATCTAGTAAAACGTTTCATGAATAAGATTAAGCAACATAAAACTTACCGTAATTCTAAACACACCCAATCAATCTTGACAATCACTTCTAACGTTGTTTATGGGAAGAAGACAGGCAATACACCAGATGGACGTAAAGCAGGCGAACCATTTGCTCCTGGTGCAAATCCACTACATGGTCGTGATAGCAACGGTTCATTAGCGTCATTAAGTTCAGTAGCTAAAATGCCATATGAATATGCTTTAGACGGTATTTCCAATACTTTCTCTATCGTACCTAAAGCACTTGGTAAGGAAGAAGAAACTAGAGAAGTGAACTTAGCTGGAATGCTTGACGGATATGTGATTAAAAAAGGACATCACTTAAACGTAAACGTATTTGATCGAGAAACCTTGCTTAATGCAATGGAACACCCAGAAGAATATCCACAACTAACAATTCGTGTATCAGGGTATGCGGTTAACTTTATTAAGTTAACAAGAGAACAGCAAATCGATGTTATTAACCGTACATTCCACGAAAGTATGTAAAAAAGTAGAAGAACTTTCGAAACAAGAAATGCATTTGTTTCAGTGATTGTTTGCTTCAAAATTTTGTGAATAATACGAAATGATTTTTCATTGATGGAAGACAGATAGGAAGTACAGAAATGGTATATGTATAAGAGTAAACATTCCAGAGGGGGCGCTTTTCCCCCTCGTTCCCAATAAAAGCGAGGAGGGTGACAACATGAAAGGTCGAATTCATTCAATAGAAACTTGTGGAACTGTTGATGGTCCAGGTCTACGTTACGTTATATTTACACAGGGGTGCTTGCTACGGTGCCAGTTTTGCCATAACCCTGATACTTGGAAAATTAATCAGGGTAAAGAAATGAGTGTGCAAGAGATTGTTAAAGATATAAAAGACTATCTTCCATTCTTTCAATCGACAAATGGTGGCGTGACGGTGAGTGGTGGGGAACCTTTACTACAACTAGAATTCTTAATTGAGTTATTTAGAGAATTGAAAAAGTTGGGTGTTCATACCACAATTGATAGTTCTGGTGGTTGTTTTAGTCGCTCTCCTCGCTTTATGAAAAATCTTGATGAGTTACTTGAATTAACAGATTTAGTTCTTCTGGATTTAAAACATATTGATCCCACCAAACATAAAGAACTAACAGGAATGTCTAATGAACATATTATCGATTTAGCAAATTATCTCTCAGAAAAACAGGTTCCTGTCTGGGTTCGTCATGTATTAGTACCTGGTATAAGTGACTTTGATGAATATTTATATCCATTGTCTGATTTTATCCAAACGTTAGGTAATGTAGAGAAAATAGAAGTGCTTCCTTACCATAAGCTAGGGATATATAAATGGGAGAACCTCGGTTTAGAGTATAAACTTGCAGGAGTAGAGCCTCCTTCAGAAGAACGAGTTGAAAACGCCGTTGCTATTTTAAATAGAGTGAAAATATTACAATAAAAGCTTAATAAAAAGCACCAAATCATTTATGGTTTGGTGCTTTTGCTTGTATGTATATTACTATTTTGAGTTTAATCATTAAAAGGCACTATTTGTTAACGGTATGTAAATTAAAAAAAGTTTTAACTTTTTTCTTGTTATTTGTTTAACATTTGGTAGGAAAAGGAATAGATAGAGTAGAATTGATTTAATATAAGACTTTGAAATAAGTCTAATTAAATAAAAGGAGTGGATAATGTGAGTAATGTAATTTTTTCTTCTCAAGCTACAGCAAAAGGTGGTCGTGATGGCCATGTTAAATCAGACGATGGTTTAATCGATTTGAAATTAGTTAATCCAGCAGGTAAGTCAGACGAAAAAGGGTCAAATCCTGAGCAGTTATTCGCAGCAGGTTATGCAGCATGCTATGATGGTGCTCTTAATCATAAGGCAAATGAAAAGAAGAAAAAGATTGAATCATCCATAACTGCAGAAGTTAGTTTCCTTAAGGATACAGCAGATGGAGGATTTAAAATTGGCGTAACACTTTATGTAGAAATTAAAGGCGTTAGCCAAGAAGAAGCAGAAGAACTTGCAAAAGAAGCTCATGACTTCTGCCCATATTCTAAAGCAACAAGAGGCAATATAGATGTCGAGTTAAAACCAAAAGCAGTATAAGACTAAACCCCTTTTTAGATAAAAATCTGAGAAGGGGTTTTTCATTTTAATTAATTATAATTTTAAAGCTTTATTTGCCAAGGTTATATCATTTTTAAATAATTTATTTAAGTCATAAGCAGGATAATCTCCTGATTTATTCATATATTGAAAAATAGAATCATGCAATTTTATCAATTTCATTAATTGTTTAATTAGAACTTCCTTTAAAGTGGGTGTTGCAGTTTCTGTGATTGCGATACTGTAATTTCTAACTGCTGTTTTAGCCAAAAGAAGGAGATCACCTTCATAGAGTGTTTCTTTCATATTATTCCTTTCTTCTGTATTCTGATCATCTGACCTTTGAGTTGGTACGGATTGGTAGAAATGTAGAAGTTCTTTTAGACTAGCTTCCATTTCTGAAATGGCTTGTTGATATAATACTTTTAATTCTTTCTTTTTAATCATGGGTAAAGCATTTTTTAATTTGATTAAACCGATTGATTGAAATGCAGTTAGTTCATGTAGTTCCAACGACTCGTGCCAAGCAAGTTGTTTAGTTTCCAATGGGATTCGCTCCTTTTTATTTAATTCGTATTTAATGTATGCCAACCACCTATTTATTGTTAAATTAAGTATCTTTTCCTAGACAATATTACTGTACAACCTTCAAACTTGATACAAAGTTTGCACTAACTTTATCGTGGGTTTACTATCTATTGATCTTTAATGGGGTGCTTAAACCATCGCTCCGGCAGAATACTCCGCTTTCCACGGGCGCGGCTTCAGCTAACTCAGAAGAAGACCACTTCTGGGTGGATCTTCAGCTCGCGCTGTTCCCGTAGGAGTCTACGTTTTCTGCCTTCACTAGTAGTGATTTTCTAATTATAGTAAGAGAAAACCCTGTAAAATCTTTATATGGACTTTTCTCTAATTTATAGAAAGCTATTCTAAGCGAGTGTTTTTCAGTAGCGCCAATTTACACTGTACTAGGAAAGTATTTTAGAAAAGTAAAGAAATGCTAGTGCAGTCTTTATAGTTTATGTGTCATAAACAACTTAAAAAAGTACAACTGTCCTTATACTTATAGGATAGTTGTACTTTTTATTTTAAAGAGCGTATTTTTTAGTTGTTAGTTACTAGCATGTTACTTTTTGGTTGATACAGCTTTTTGGATAAAAGTTGCTGGAAAATTAGAAACACTCCACCAACGGTCCAATAAAGTGGTAATGCAGCAGGTGCGTTAAATGACACAAAGCCAATCATGAGGGGGGATATTAACCCCATAAAAGCCATTTGTTTTCTTTGCTTCTCATCCATTCCGAGCTGAGTGACTTTAAATTGAACAAAGTAAATAGCTGCAGCAACAAAAGGCATGACAAGATCGGCCTGACCAAGGTTAAACCATAGGAACGAATGTGTGGCTATTTCAGGTGTGGTGCGAATCGCATAATAAAAACCGATTAAAATTGGAAATTGTATAATCATGGGTAAACAACCCATCGATGAAATTGGATTGAAATTATGTTTTTGATATAGTTGCATCATTTCTTGTTGCTTTTTTTTCTGCGAGTCACTATCCTTTTTTGATTTATATTTGGATTGAAGCTCATCTAAATCTGGTTTCATTATAGCCATTTTTTCGCGCATCTGATAGCTTCCCTTAGATTGTTTTAACATGAGAGGCATTAAAACTAACCGAATAATTAAGGTCACTAAAACAATTGATAATCCGTAGTTTCCGCCAAAGAAGTTTGCGACCCCTTTTATAAGTGTGGTGAAAGAAAGAACAAAATACCGATCAAAAAAACTAGCTGTTTCTGGGTCAATTGGTTCTCCACTGGCCGCAGATTGACATCCAGTTAAAATAAAAAGTAAAGCTATAATACAGATGAAATTATATTTTATTAAAAAAGTGAATACAGATTGCTTGAACATAGTTGCCCTCCTCGTGTTTTGTGAACTGTGTAAATGTACGAGAAGAACGGTTTGTCTGTATCATCATCAGGACCAGCTATTCGTTTTACTTTTCTTGTAATCCAAGCTCTAATATCGTTATTAAGGTTTAGAGATATTAAATAAGTGTCTTTATTTGGTTGAATTGCATGTTTGTTTTTATTTGTAAGTGAGTTATTTCTACTTAAGTAATGACTTGTGAAATATAAGACTCCATATGAACAAATAACGGATAGCATATAAGAAATGTAAAAATACACCGGGTAAAAATCACTATGCATTTCACTAAGTAGCTCTAAAAGCATCTGTATTCACCTCCTCTAATATGTAAATGGATTAAGATACTCTCAATCATCGTATATATATAAGATTAAGTCAAAGGTAGCTTTTGTGACAACATACTTTTTAAAGGAAACTTTTCATCACTTTTTATGCAAAAAAACCTTAATCATCCTCGTTCTTATCCAAAAAAGTGGTACAATTATAAAAGTATAGGCGTGTATTAATTTTGCCTGGTACGTGGAAGGAGAAAATATGATATCAACGGTCAATAGAGTTTTGTTTATTGGTGCAGGCAGAATGGCTCAGGCCATTATAAAAGGCCTTGTTCAACAATCCGATTTTCATATTGCGGTTACAAATAATGGGGATGAGCAAAGGTTAAACTACGTCAAAGAAAAATTTGGTGTTGAGATTGTAGAGAGTTGGAGAGAAGAAATCGAAACAACAGATGTAATTGTCTTAGCATTGCCCCCGGAAGCACACGGATCTCTTTTAAATGAATTAGCTAATTTTATAGATAAGCACTTAATTGTTACGGTGGCGGCAGGGATTGATCCAGCATATTTAGAGAAATCTTTACCAGAAGGTACTCCAGTTGCGTGGATGATGCCAAATACCGCAGCTGAATTAGGCAAGTCAATGACGCTTTATACATGCGGTACGCATACAAATTCATCTCATGAAGAATTACTGCAACAAATGCTTAGTGGCATAGGTTCTTACGAGAAGGTAACAGAACAACAAATTCACGAGTTAACTCCCATTACTGGAAGTGCGCCAGCATTTGTATATGCGATGGCTGATACATTAATTAATTGTGCTATGGAATCGGGAGTTACAGAACAACAAGCCCGAAAGTTAGTTGCCGAAATGATTGGTGGAGCAGCTTCTATGCTTAAGACTGGTGAATCACCAAAGCAATTAGCAGATAACGTTGCAACACCAGGTGGAGTAACGGCAGCGGGACTTGATGTTTTAGATAGAAATAATTTTGATGGTTTAATAAGCGGAGCAATTGATGCTTGTCATAAAAGAGCAAAAATATAACTGATTGTTAAATGATACTTTCTAAAGAATTTAGTTGGGGGCTAACAATCTAATAATCTGACATAACCAATCTTCGTGGCTCTGCTCCGAGTATAGAGTAAGTTTGAAAGCCCAAAATTCTAAATAGCATTATTAGTTGAAGAAGGGACCTGAATTTCAGGTCCCTTTTGTTTAAAAATGATCTGAGTTAGTCTATATCACCAGTGTTATTATCTTGTTTGGTATGGATGGAATTAGATAGACTTTCCTTTATTTTTGACTCATTTTTAGCAGCAACATTATCCAGCATGCCTTTTAAATCCACCCCAGAAACATCTCTTAAAGTTTCTGGTAGTTGACTCATTAATTTTGTAACGTAATTACTCATACGAGTAGCCCCATCACCGTCACCATTGCCATTATCAACTACAGTCACTTTATCAATAGATCCAATTGGTTCCGCAATTTTTCCAGCGAACTCTGGAAGCATATTAATAATCATCTCAAGGATAGCGGCCTCGCCATATTTAGCCATTGCATCAGCTAATTTCTCTTTTGCTTCTGCCTCAGCGAAACCTTTGAGACGAATTGCTTCTGCTTCTGCTTCCCCGTCTAAGCGGATTTTCTCTGCTTCCGCTTCGGCACTTTTAACGCGAGTTACTTTATCTGCTTCCGCCTTTTGTTCTGCAGCATAACGTTCAGCTTCCGCCTTTTTAGAAATTTCAGCTTCATATTGGCGCTGTTTACGGACAACTTCTCTCTCATCAATTTCAATTTGTTTATTTTTCTCGACTAACTGAACTTGCATTTCTTCTTGTTTAACTTGTTGTTCGGATTTTGCACCTTGTAATTTATAGGCCATGTCAGCTTCTGCTTTAGCTGTATCTTGTTCACGTTTATATGCTGCAATCTTTAATTCCTTGTCTTTTGTGGATTCAGCAATTTGTGTTTCGCTTAATAGCTCAGCGCTTTTTCCTTCTCGCTCAGCTTGTGCCTTTTGGATACGAGCATCACGCATAGCGTTTGCTTCAGCAATTTGAGCATCTCTTTTTACTTCGGAGATTCTAGGCTTACCTAAAGCTTCCAAGTATCCATTTTCATCTTGTACGTCTTTAATGGTAAATGAAACAATCTGAAGTCCCATCTTTTTTAAATCAACAGCTGCCTGTGTTTGCACTTCTTGAGCAAAACGTTCCCGGTTTTTATAAATTTCTTCTACAGTCATCGTACCTAAGATTGCACGTAAGTGACCTTCAAGCACTTCTTGAGCTTCTTTACGTAGTTCGGAATCATCTTTACCTAAAAATTGCTCACCGGCTGTTGCAATCCCTTCCGTTGTACTTTGTACCTTAATAATCGCAGTTCCATCAGCCATAACAGGTACACCATTTTCTGTGTACACGTTTGGTGTGGATATATCTAAACTGTGTGAGCGTAGACTAATCTTTTCTGATTGTTGGAAGATTGGGATAATAAAGGCCCCGCCACCACGAACAATCTTAATGCCACTACTATCATCTACTTTATATACATTTTTACCACCTAAAAAACTCCCAGTAACAATCATCGCGTCATCCGCACCAACCGTTTTATAACGTGCTGCAAAAAGTATTGCAAATGCTAAAATGACTGCAACAATAACACCAATGATAATAATAATATCCATACCCATAAGGATCCTCCTAATTTAAAGTTCTGTTAGTTCCGATACATATAAAATTTGATCTTTCACTTGAACTACCACGATTTGAGTGCCTTGTATAATTTCAACATTATCGAAACTCTTGGCTATTTCATTTCGACTGCCGTTTGTCGATTCGATAAATACTTCTCCCATTCCATATGCAGGGATTGTCGTTATTACGTCACCTACTTTACCTGCTAAGTCATTAATTGAAATAGAAGTTGAGGTTTCAGCGTTAGACATTGGGATAACTAAAAAGTAATAAAGGAGAATATAAGCTCCTACGCCAATGAGAATACTGAGAATAAGTACAATAAAGTTATTAAGTTCTGAATACTTTGTTATCAAAACCCCTGATCCACCGATGACAGATAGGGTTCCGAATAACAATAATGGATTTAAGAATTCACCTATGCTATCAAATATGCTATCTAGTAATCCCTCAATCGCATCACCTAAAAATAAAGAAAAAATGGCTGCACCGAGACTTCCCCATAATAGCCACCAATAGATATCTAACACTCCAATAAGATCACTTCCTTTTCTTTATACTCAACTAATATATACGGTTTTAATTTCAAAATAGTTCCATTATTTATAGAAAAAAATGTCGAAGTGTAAGGATTATAGCTTTTCTATTGAGCCCTCAAATATTGTCTATTGTTTTTCTCATATAATTACAACTAATCCATATGATTAATAGCGTAGGATACAAATATAGTGTGTTTTTCTATTATCTTTTTATCTATATAAGTATTTCTTGCATTATATTTGGTATAATTAGTTACAAAATCATTAACATTTAAAATGGTATATACAAGGAGAGAACAATGTGAGGGTTTTACGTAATTTGATAGTAACTATATTGGTCATAGTAGGGATAATTTTTGGCATTTATCATTTTGGTACGAATTTTATAGCGGATAAAGTTGTAGATCAATTTGATACGCAGTTGCATAATAGTGAAGATATTGCGGTAGTGAAACAATTTGTAAATGAGAATCCAACCCTTAAACAATTTGTTAGTGAAGGCTCCACAATCGATGATAGTTCTCTGCCTTTTAATACAAAAGAAGAAGCAGTTAAAAAACTTGTTACGAAGTTCAGTATTACTGAAATGAAAGAAATTCAGTCTAATATTCAAAGTGGTATGACGGATGAACAACAGCAAGAAATAATTAGAAAAATAGAAACGAAGCTAACTTCAGAGGAATTAGAGGCGTTAAAAGTAATCGCTTATAAAGAATTAAATAAATAATTGTAGAGAGTATGAGTAGGTTGTAGGTTTTACAAGGGATTCATTAGAAACGGTAAAGTTGTATGATTAGTGATGGTACAAGGGAGCTCTTCTTTTCTCCCTTGTACAAAAGTTAGTATTGATTTCTTTTATGGTTTTTCTAAAACATATTTATCACGGCTAGCACCAAGGCCGAAAAATATCATGAATAGAGAGACTACTAATATGGTAATAATGGAGATTGACCAATTGCCAGTAAAGTCATAGATTAAGCCGATAACAATTGGCCCAACAGATGCTAATAAATAACCAAAAGATTGAGCCATGCCGGACAATTCAGCTGCTTGGCGTGCATTAGAAGACCGTAAACCTAATAGTGCTAGTGCTAAACTGATACTTGAACCTAGAGCAAAACCAATCAAGGTTATCCATACCATCATGAGGGCTAATGGACCACCAAGTAGCAAGCCGGTATAGCCAATTAAAGCGAGAATCCCAACTACATAGATAATTATTTGTTGGTTTTTTAACCGTCCGGCCAGTATAGGGGTTAAAAAGGTTGCTGGTAAACTGACAAATTGCATGTAAGATAGTAACCAGCCTCCTGTACTAATAGTAAATCCCGAGTGATGTAGTATTTCAGGCAACCAAGAGATAGTTACATAAAAGAGAAACGATTGAAACCCCATAAAAATAGTTACTTGCCAAGCTAATGGTGACTTTAATAACCTTTTAGCAGAAGGTTCATAAAAATTTTTCTCGATTCGAATCGTAGTAGATTTTATCAATATAAGCCAAACCATGATTCCTATACCAGCGAGAATTGCCCAACTTATTAGTGACTTTTGCCAACCTAGTCCTAAACCACTTGCAAGTGGTACACTTAAACCGGATGCAGTAGCGGCAAATATGGACATGCTTGTCGTGTACACTGCGGTCATTAATCCAATGTTGTTTGGAAACTTTTCTTTAATTAATCCTGGTAAAAGAACATTACAAATAGCAACTCCTAGACCAACAAGTGTTGTTCCTATATATATGGTTGGTGTGAAAGCCATAGAACGGATAATAATACCTAAAAAAAGTAAGAGAAGTCCAGCTAGAATAGTTTTTTCATTGCCTAGTTTGTTGCCCAGTTTGGGTGCTAAAGGGGACATGGTTGCAAATGCCAACAAAGGTAAACTTGTAATTAATCCAGCATTCCAATTAGCTAATCCTAAATCATCTCTAATGATGCCAATCAGTGGTCCAACTGAAGTAATAGCTGGTCGTAAATTAAATGCAACTAGAATAATTCCCGAAATTAAAATAATTTGTTTTATAGATGGTTTGGTTTGTTTATACATGAAAAAACTCCCTAAATAAAAATCATGACTTAATTAAGTATAGAGGAACTTCATATGACCATCAAACTTAGTGTGTTTGATTTTTTTGACCACTAGAAATAAACGTGAAGGATTGTGAATAGAATGAACAACTTATTTTTAAAGGAAGTTTTGTCTTGGGTGAAGGCGTTAGTTATAGCATTGGTTATTGTTATGGTTTGTCGTCATTTTCTGATAACGCCATCGATTGTTAAGGGAGAATCAATGATGCCAAATCTTCAAGATGGAGACCGTATTCTACTAAGTAAGATAAGTAAAATTGAGCGCTTTGACGAAATAGCCTTTCATGCACCTGATTCTGAAGATAATTACGTAAAAAGAGTGATTGGTTTACCTGGTGACGAGATTGAAATGAAAAATGATACACTTTATATAAATAATGAAGCTTATAATGAACCGTATCTAAAAATGTATAAGGAGGAGTTATCTGCCAATCAGTATTTAACAAATAACTTTACCTTAGAGGAGTTAACTAATCAAAAGGTTGTTCCGAAAGGTCATTATTTTGTACTTGGTGATAATAGATCAGTTAGTAAAGATAGTAGATCTTTTGGTTTTATTCGGGAAGATACTGTCATTGGTGACGTAAAGATGCGTATATGGCCGTTAAACACATTTGGAGTTCCGCGGTGAATTAACTAACAACCAAATGTTATCGGAATGAATTATAGCACTCCGCAATCAGTGGAACGAGAGATGATTTGCATTACAGTGGAAGTATAGATTTCACAGCAACATTCCACTAATAAAATGTCTATGTTCAAAAACGCGCTTATTTTTTTGGGCAATGTGGTATGAAGTATATTGTATTGGTTCTTTGTATTAGTGACGATATAAATAGAGGTGTATGGAGGAAGCGATATGCGATTATGGCATGAAGAGTTAATTACTCATTTACCAAGACAACAATTATTAGAACAACATCGAGAGTGTTGTGCATTAAGAGGAAATGGTTGGGGACGACCGCATGCTACAGTCAACTATATTTTTGATTATGCACCTATTCTGTTATTCCGTTATCACGAAAGGATTATGGAAGAGATGGAAATAAGAGGTTATAATGTTGACAAACTATGGTTCGACCCTTTTTATAGAGGTAAGACTTGTGAAGCGTTTAATGAGTATACGCTCCACAATGGAAATTTAAATGAAAGAAGTCAACTTATTTATCCGGAACATGATTATAATTATTTAAGGGAATGTGTAGAAAACCTTAATGAAAAAGGAATCGCTATAAAGTTGAAAACATTAAAACAATCTTAATAATACAAAGGTTTAAATATAGTAAAATAAATAGTAATAAATAATAAATAATGGTGGTGGTAGCATGCAATCCATATGTATATTTGCGGGGTCCAATGTAGGGAAACATATAGAATATCATGAAAGTGCAAATGTGCTGGGTAAATTAATAGCTGAAGGTGGCTTTCGTTTAGTTTATGGTGGTTCTAAAATTGGTTTAATGGGTAGTGTAGCAAATGCTGTTTTGCAATCAGGTGGTCAAGTAGTAGGTGTTATGCCGAGAGGGTTGTTCAAAGGTGAAACGGTACATAGTGGACTATCGCAACTAATTGAGGTAGATAGCATGCACGAACGAAAGGCTAAAATGAGTGAGTTAGCGGATAGCTTTATTGCTATACCAGGTGGTTTGGGAACTTTTGAAGAGTTGTTCGAAGTGTTGTGTTGGGCGCAAATAGGTATCCATGAAAAGCCAATTGGGCTCTTGAATGTTAAAGGATATTATAATCCATTAATTCAGTTGATAAAGTATAGTATTGAAGAAGGCTTTTCTAATCAATCACATATGGATATAATCCAATCATCTAGCGATCCAGAAAGACTAATTAAAAAATTAGTAAATTATAAACCTCCTGTAATGGAGACGAAATGGAAGTATTGAGTCAGATATAAACAAGCCTGTCGGAAACTTGACAGGCTTGTTTTGTTTCAATATATTATCGAGTTAAGAAGGAAATAGTAACCTACAATTTGAATTTTTCAACCGAACTCTGCATCTGATTTGCCATTCCGCTTGTCTCTTCAGACATGGCACTAACATTTTCAACAGAAGCAACAGATTCTTCACTTAAGGTGAATGCTTCTTGGGAATTCTTAACCGTTCTTTTGGTTATGTCTTCTAACTCTTGGATTAGTTTTACGATATCTTCTGAGATATTAACTTCTTGTTTAGCTAAATCAGAAATACTGTGAATATCATCAACAGTTATATTAACAGCAGTAATAATCTTTTCTAATGATGAATCAGCACTTTGCACACTTTCAACACCTTTAGTAACAGAACGTTTGTTTTCTTGCATAGAGCTAGTTGATTGTTCACTAGCATCAGAGATTTTTTTGATTAAATTGGTTACCTCGTTTGCTCCTTTGCTAGACTCTTCAGCTAACTTTCGGACTTCTTCTGCGACGACTGCAAAACCTTTACCATGCTCACCTGCTCGTGCAGCTTCGATGGAAGCATTTAAAGCTAGTAAATTCGTTTGATCTGCAATTGATGTAATTGTAGTTGCAATATGTTCTATCTCTTTAGTATGAACTTCTAGAGCTTTAAGTATTTCTTCAGTTTCTTGAGTTTTATTTTCTATATTTTTCATCTCTTTAATTAAGTGTTTAACATTTTCCATTCCATCTTGTGCGGCGGATAAAGTTAAGTTTGAATTGTTAGTTGCATTAGTTGCTTTTTGATTAGCGTTTTGAATCAAGTTAGTTAGCTTTTCCATGGATGAAATGGCAGAAGTGGTATGTGTGCTCCCATGTTGAGCATCATTTGAAACAAGGTGAACAATATCAGAAATTTTTTCTGAGGCAGTAACTAATTCTTCAATAGAGGTAGCAGTTTCCCCTGAAGATGATGCTAAATCATCAGCGGAATTACGTACAGAAACAATTAGTTCTCCGAGGCCGTTGTTCATTTGATTCATCGAATTTGCCAATTTTCCAATCTCATCATTTGATCTTATCGTTAATTTTTCACCAGACAAGTCACCATTTGCCATTGCATTTAGCCGGTTTGTTACAATGTTTAATGGATCAGAAATTTTGTTCGAGAAGATGACTGCTACAATGATAGCTAGAAAGAGAACAATCGCGATTGCTACTAAAGATTGGTGAAGTATATTTTGAGCACCCTGATTAAAGTCCATCATGTAGGTTCCGGATGATATTATCCATCCCCAATTTGGATCCACTTCTGAGTATACAACTTTGCGTCCCGTTTGTTCACTATCTCCTGGTAACGCCCAATGGTAATATGCTAGTCCGTTCCCTTCTGTAGCACTTTCTACAATCGTTTTGCCGACTAGATTCCCTTCAGGATCCTTGTTTTCCCAAATGTTATCTCCTTCAGAGCTTGGGTGTCCAAGTAGTGTGCCGTCTTCAGCAATAATAAACACGTAACCATTATCACCTAAATTTATATCTTTATTGATAGGTCTTTGCCCATCAACATTAATAGGCCCTAGTATAAATTGTTTTACTGTTTCCTGTGCTTCTTCTAGAGATATTGCACCTTTCTCAACTTGTTGATTTAATATCTCGATCTGACTGATCACCATTTTTGTCGAATTCTCAAGTGTAGTTATTCCAATATCGTCAAGTTGTTTCTCTGCAGTCTTATAAGACCACAATCCGATAAAAACACTGGAAAAAAGCAATAAAACGGTTACAATTATTACTAATTTTGTTTTAATTTTCATCCCTTTCCCCCCCAAGTAGTAAATTGTTTAAGTGAATATAAATGCAAGTGTTTATAGATATTGTACCAAACATTTGACAAAAAGCGACAAAAATTTCAGAAAATCGCTAAATTTTCGACAAATTAATTTGGGTTGTACATAATAAACCACAGATTTTAAGGAATGCTAAAAAGAAATCATAAAAAGAAAATAGGTGAAGAAATGGATTTTAATCTTTCTATGTATAAACCGGGAGATGTTGTCTATGTTATTATTCGAAATCCCCATGTACAGGGAACAGCGAATGTTCAGGAAGCAGCGGTAGTAAATAATCCGGATCATCCAGGGGAGTTAGCCCTCTTTGTTTATGAAACGTATTATCCGCTAACAGATGAAGTAGCCATTTATCAATCTCAAGTAGAAGCAGAAGAAGAATTTCAACAAGTATTTGGTTCTTCTGATTCAGGAGAGTGGAATTATTATGGTTAAGCCATTTGTACCACAGTTAGTTTATTTTGAACCACGTGCTTTAGAATACAAACTGGGCAAGGAACTTAAAGATAAGTTTGAAAAAATGGGATTGGATATCCGAGAAACAACTTCCCATAATCAAGTCCGTAACTTGCCTGGTGATAATGAATTTCAGAAGTATCGAAATGCAAAGTCAACATTGGTTGTAGGGATAAGGAAGACGCTAAAATTTGATACGTCCAAACCTTCTGCTGAATATGCTATTCCATTTGCAACTGGCTGCATGGGTCATTGCCACTATTGTTATTTACAAACAACGATGGGAAGTAAGCCCTATATTCGCACCTATGTAAATACAGACGAGATATTTGATGCAGCAGAAAAGTATATGAGTGAACGAGCCCCTGAAATAACAAGGTTTGAAGCATCTTGTACCTCAGATATCGTTGGTGTTGATCATTTAACCCATACATTAAAGCAAGCCATAGAGTATTTTGGAAAGTCAAAACATGGTTTACTAAGGTTTGTAACCAAATTTGCTCATGTAGATCATTTGTTAGATGCTAAACATAACGGTAGAACAAGGTTTCGCTTTAGTATTAATGATGACTATGTAATAAAGTTTTTTGAGCCAGGAACTTCTCGGTTACCAGAGAGAATCGAAGCGGCAGTAAAGATTGCGGAAGCTGGGTATCCGTTAGGTTTTATTATTGCTCCCATTTATTTGCATGAGGGTTGGAAAGAAGGTTATGGAGAAATGCTAGAGCGATTGGAGGCTGCGTTGCCAGATTTCGCAAAAAAAGATTTAACCTTTGAGTTGATCCAACATCGCTTTACACAGCCAGCTAAACGAGTTATTCAAAAAAATTATCCAATGACCAAACTTGAATTAGATGAATCCAAGAGAAAGTGGAAATGGGGAAGATATGGAATTGGAAAATATGTGTATAAAGACAATGAACAGGAAGATATGAAAGAGACAATTGGTGGATATATTAACCGTTTATTTCCTGATTCCAAGATAGAATATTTTACTTAAAGGAATTAATTGGGTATAAGTTGACAATTAAAAAATATAGTGTTTAAGTAGAGATGTAAACAATATAGGAAGTCCACTAGGGGCGCTTTTTGGCTGAGATAAGGTAACTACCTTTGTCCCTTTGAACCTGAACTGGTTAATACCAGCGTAGGAAAGTGGAGACGGGATTAGTATGGTAGAGGCATGATACTATCTAAAAACAAACCGCTCCAGTTTTCGGTAGCGGTTTTTTGCTATGCTTTAAATTAAAGTGTAGTTGTACTAAACCTGAAACTACTTTGGGCTTTCTCTAAAAAAGAGGAGGAGTTCATATGTCATTTTCAACACAATTAAGAAAAGAGTCAGATGTTATTTTTCAAGGAATCTTCAAACACCCGTTTGTGGATGGATTAGGTAAAGGAGAATTACCGAAAGAAGCGTTAATTCATTACGTGAAAGCAGATTTTGAGTATTTAAATGCTTTCATCAATATTTATGGATTAGCGATTGCGAAAAGTGACACGAGAGAAGATATGCAGTATTTCCAAGAAAAGATTGGGTTTATCTTAAATAGTGAGATACATCCACATAATAATTTATGCCAAGTAGCGGGTGTTAACTATAATGACTTAAAAGGGTTCCCATTACCACCGACAGCAGATCATTACGTAGGACATATGAAAAGCACGGCGCAACAAGGAAGTATGGGTGAATTGTTAGCGGCTTTATTACCATGTCCTTGGACATATTTAGACATTGGACACTATTTAAAGGATAGTTTTAACCCCGGTCCGGAGCATCCTTTTTATGAGTGGATTACTTTTTATGCTAAACAAGAGACTGCATCTGTTACAACGGAGCTTCGCGACAGGTTAGATCGATGGGCAGAAACAGTTGGTGAAATTGAAAAAGAAAAAGCAAAACAAGCATTTATAAAAAGTTGTCAACTAGAGTATGCTTTTTGGGAGATGGCTTACACGCAAGAAAAATGGCCGTTTACAATGGTGACGGAGGAGGTATAAGAATGGTAGAGGTCGCAAGCGCGCTGACTATTGCAGGGACAGATCCAACTGGTGGAGCAGGGATACAAGCAGACTTGAAATCCTTTCAAGAGCGAGAGGTGTATGGTATGAGTGTAGTTACATCAGTAGTAGCACAAAATACATTAGGCGTTGATGATATTTATAATCTACCAGTCTCCTTCATTGAAAAGCAATTAAACTCTGTGTTTCAGGATATTGTTCCAAATGCTGTGAAAACTGGAATGATTGCCACAGTGGAGATGATGGAGATGGTTGCGACAGTATTAAAAAAACAATCAGTGGATTATGTTATCGACCCTGTAATGATAGCTAAAAGCGGCCATTCATTAATGGAGGAGCCTTCTAGAAAGGTTATTCGTGAAGTCTTGGTTCCCCTTGCAACAGTGGTAACACCGAATGTTCCTGAGGCAGAGATATTAGTAGATTTTAAGATTACTAACACAGATGATGCCAAGCGAGCAGCTAAAGTAATTGTAACTGAATTAGGTGCAAAATCCGCTGTGGTAAAAGGTGGTCATCTTATGGGTGAAGCTATTGATGTGTTATACGATGGTGAAAACTTCCATTACTTTAAATCAGCCCGCACGGACACCAAGCATACACATGGTACGGGGTGTACATTTTCGGCGGTAATCACTGCTGAACTTGCAAAAGGAAAATCAGTAGTAGACGCAGTGGCTACCGGGAAACAATTTATAACAGATGCCATTCACTATACACTTGGTGTAGGTAAAGGGAATGGTCCTACGAATCATTGGGGTTACCGCTTAAAGGGATTACCAAACCAAATTAGAAGGAGGTAATGATAAATGAGTGAGATCCCTACATTAATAAATCAAGTTAGAAATAAACAACCATTGATTCACAATATTACCAATCAAGTCGTTGTTAATTTTACTGCAAATGGCTTATATGCAGTGGGTGCAGCGCCTGTTATGGCAAATGCAATTGAAGAAGCTGCAGATATGGCAAACAATGCTGATGCATTAGTGTTAAATATAGGAACGTTAACAACTGTTCAAGTTGATGCGATGATTATGGCAGGAAAAGCCGCGAATAAAAAAGGAATACCAGTTGTATTAGACCCAGTAGGTGTAGGTGCAACACCGTTTAGAACAGATGCGGCCGAGAAAATTATTAATAGTGTAAAGCTATCTGTTATCCGTGGAAATGCAGGAGAGATAGGTCATCTAGCAGGTTTAAAATCTGATATGCGCGGAGTCGATGCTGTGTCTCAAGCGAATAATCAAGAGGTAGCAATAGAAGCATCAAAGCGTCTTGGAATTCCGGTTATCGTGACAGGGGTTGATGATGTCATTACAGATGGACAGGAAGTATTCGTTGTTCATAATGGTCATTCCTTGTTGACTAAGGTAACTGGTGCCGGTTGCTTATTAAGCTCTGTGGTTGCCGCATTTTTAACAACAGATGGAGGGTTATTAGAAGCTAGTACTGCGGCGGTTAGTTTTTATGGAGTTGCAGCTGAGGTTGCAGCGGAACATACTAGTGGACCAGGGACTTTTCAAACAGCATTCTTAGATGCATTATACCAATTAAACAGTGATGTAGTTAAAGATACAATTAAATTGGAAACCTATACGGTTACTGCAAAGGAAGCGTAGATAAATGGAATTAAAAAACAATCTGCGTACTTATTTCATTATGGGAAGCAACAACTGCAAAGGAGATCCTTTGGATGTGTTAGAAGCAGCATTAAAAGGTGGTATCTCCCTGTTCCAATTTAGAGAAAAAGGTGAGGACGCAGAGATAGGTAAAGAAAAAAAGGATCTGGCCTTTCAAATGAAACAATTGTGTACCAAATATAATGTTCCGTTCATTGTTAATGATGATGTTTCTTTAGCATTAGATGTAGGTGCAGATGGGGTGCATGTTGGACAAGAAGACGAATCTGTATCAACAATAAAGAAATATAGTCCGGTAGACTTTATTGTCGGCGTCTCCGCAACAAATGTGGATGAAGCGATTCAAGCAGAGAAGGATGGAGCAGATTATATAGGAATTGGACCAATTTATCAAACAAGTACAAAAGCGGACGCAAAGACTCCGATTGGGTTAGATGGCATCTCGCAAATTCGAGAGTATGTTGGTGGTATTCCTTTAGTCGCTATTGGTGGTATAAAACCAGAACACGTAAGGGATATTATTGAGTCGGGAGCAGATGGCGTTTCTTTTATTACAGCTGTTAGTCAAGCTGGCTCACCTGAGAATGCAGTAATAGAAATTAAGAAATTAGTTGATAGTGTAGTCTATTAAAAATATTTTTTATAAAAACAGCGCCCATGTATTGGCGCTGTTTTTCGTATTAATGCTTACAAATCATTCGTTGCCTCTTTTAGAAACTTAATAAAAGTGATTACTTCATTTGTCTCCACTTTCGTCAATGCATAGGTACAAGATATTGGTGCATCGATTTTAATTGAGTTTAGCTTGACCAATTTTTCTCCGTTTATTTCCTCTTTAACCATAGTTAAAGGTAAATAAGAAACGCCTAGACCTTTTTCTATAAATCGTTTGGTGGCTTCTACTTGATTAACTGTCATTGTTCGGACCGCAGGATAATGCCTCTTAATATCATTTAATAGAAGATCCCAGTAATCTGGATGATTATCGATTATAAGTCTGTATTTATGTAACGCCGTTGTCTCATCAAGCTCAGTTTTTTCTTGGTGAAACTTAGGACCGACTAAAACGACAGATTCCTTATGTACTAATTCGGTTTTTATATTCGTTTGTAAAGGACGTATTCTACTTAATCCTAAATCAGCTCTGCCAGAACTTACTTCCTCTCCTATATCATAGGATTTTACTACATTTATGATAACTTCTATACTGGGATTCTTATCGATAAACTTTCGCAATAAACTAGGTAAAAATGAGGATGCAATTTGTGGAGCTGCAGAAATAATTAACTTTTGATCATATCCTTGTTTCCATGATTCAAAATTGGCCATTCCTTGTTCATACTTTTCTACAATCTCACTTGCATAGGGCAGAAACTTATAACCTGCTGTAGTGAGTGAAACAGTTTTCCCTTTCCTTTCGAATAATTCAATGTTAAGCGTCTCTTCAAGCCGTTTAATGTGTTTTGTAACAGCGGGTTGTGTTAAAAAAAGCTCTTCAGAGGTTTTTCGGAAGTTCTCATGTTTTGTTGCGATAAGAAATGTTTGAAGCCATCTAATATACACCGAATCCCCCCTAATAACAGTTTGTTATTATAATTAACTATTTTAATTAATATTAATTATATAATTTCCCCCGTATAATTCAACTAACATAATTAATTTAATGATAAGGGAGAGAGTCGTTATGAAGCTTAACAAGTTGGATAGCTGGAATGCTCATTTATATGATGAAAAACATGAATTCGTTTCTAGGTTTGGGAAAGACTTAATTGATTTGTTAGCACCGATGAAAGGGGAACGAATCCTTGATATTGGATGTGGAACTGGGGATTTGGCATATGAACTTGATAACCTTCAAATTGACATCGTGGGGGTTGATAAATCTGCAAATATGATTAATCAAGCAATAGCTAAATATCCACATATAACGTTTCAGGTAGATGACGTGACTGATTTAAAATACCAAAATGAGTTTGATGCTGTTTTCTCTAATGCAACGCTTCATTGGGTGAAGTCACCTGGCCGAGCTTTGAATTGTATTTACAATAGTCTAGATTCAGGTGGGAGATTTGTTGCAGAGCTTGGTGGTAAAGGGAATGTAAAGTTAATAACTGATGAGATTATTAAACAATTAGATATTCTGGGAACAGATTATAACCCTGGAAACTTCCCATGGTATTTTCCAAGTATAGCAGAATATTCAACTTTGATGGAAGAAGCGGGATTTAGGGTGGTTTTTGCACAACATTTTGATAGGCCAACACCTTTGGAAGGGAAAAATGGTTTAAAGACTTGGATTGAGATGTTTGCAGGTAGCATGTTTGGTGAACAGGCAGATGACACAAAAGAACTTGTAGTTACTAAGGTAGAAAATAATTTAAAAGAATTTTTATACAAAGATGGTAGTTGGTTTGCGGATTATAAAAGAGTTCGTGTAGTTGGTATAAAAGACTAAACAAGTGAGGAAGGGGAGACCCCCTTCTTGTTGCTGTCTAGCAATTATCATTCAATTGCCTGGGTTAAGGGGAGGAGAAAAAGACCTAAATGTTGAATTGTTTATTTGAGATAGGATGTGAAAGGGTGGCAGGATGGCAAATTATATAGCAGACTTAAGAAAAGATGTTGGGTCGAGACCGATTATTATGGTTGGGGCTGGAATAATGGTTTTTAATAGTCAAGGTGAATTACTTCTACAATTGCGTACAGATTCAAATGATTGGGGATTGCCAGGTGGCGCAATGGAGTTGGGAGAAAGCTTTGAGGAAACTGCTAAAAGAGAGCTGCTAGAGGAAACAGGCTTAACAACAAGTAAATTAGACTTTGTTGAGCTCTTATCTGGAGAGCATCTTTATTTTAAATATCCAAATGATGACGAAGTGTATAATGTGATTGCGCTTTTCAAAACAAATAAAGTAAGTGGAGAATTACAACTACTAGATGGTGAAAGTCATGACTTGAAGTATTTTTCTCTCAAACAATTACCTGAACCTATACATAAAGTTACAAAAATTATGATTGAAGCTTACTATCAAAGTGTCCACAATGCTAGAAAGTAGAGTTGGGCATATAAAGGGTGTTCAGAAAGGGGCGTTGTTAGCTGGAAGTGTAGTTAGATGTGAGAAAACAAAAACTTCAGATTTAGAAAAAACTTACTTTTGGTAATAACTAAAAAGGTAATTTGAAGGTCTTCTATTTCTAGGTAAGCGTAATGTTCTGTGTAAATGTGTATGTTTGTTACAATAATAGTAAGGAAGCTAAGGAGGTAAACGTATGCGTTTAAACAATAAAAAAGTAATTGCTCTAGTAGAAGATGATTTTGAGGATCTTGAGTTGTGGTATCCTATATTGCGTCTTAGAGAAGAAGGTGCAGAAGTACATCTAGTAGGAAAAGAAGCGAACAAGAAATATGTCGGTAAATACGGCGTTCCAGCTGAATCGGATTATGCATTTACAGACATTATTGCAAGTGATTATGATGCGATATTAGTACCTGGTGGATGGGCGCCGGATAAATTGAGACGTTATCCAGAAGTAATTGATTTTGTAAAGCATATGAATGATGCACAAAAACCTATTGGTCAAATTTGCCATGCAGGATGGGTTCTGATTTCTGCAGATATTCTAAAAGGTAAAAAGGTAACAAGTACACCAGGTATTAAAGATGATATGACTAATGCAGGTTCTACTTGGTATGATGAAGCGGTTGTTATCGATGGGCATATTATATCAAGTCGCCGTCCGCCTGACTTACCGCCATATGTTAAAGCCTTTGCAGATAAATTAGCTGAATAAAAATAACTTGTCCCTTTCTTTTTAAGGAAAGGGGCTTTCTCTTTGTTATGAATTAAGAAAATATAAAAAATTCAAATATGTCTAGCTCCAGCGCCGGCCTGAGTCAAACATCTATGTGGTAAAGCCCACCACATAGATGTGCGTCTTAAGTTTGTTGGGTTGACCTGCGTTTTTCTTATTTGTTATTAAAATTAGCCATTTAAATGTGTGTTGTTGACTAGGAAATTTGTAAAGTGCGACTTAACTGCTATGTTGATTTCTTGCATAGTTCGTTAGAATAGTGCCCTTCCACTTCGGTACAGCGGATTTTCTATCAGCTGCGAGGATTAAAAAGCAACAATAATTCAGGGGAAATTCTTTAAGATAAAGAAAATTAGAATTGGGTGAAACGGTGAAGCTTTCTATTTCGTATATAGTAACTAAGTTCGCAGCCGCTGGAGTAACACTTTCCCTTTTCTATGTGGTTAATTTAGTTCTGTCTGGTTGGGACTTATCTAGTGTTAATGGCATGCTATCAAATCCATACATATGGCTTGCTTTCTTTGGTTATGCTGTAGTCAGCTCTACTTTTATTGATTATTTATTGAAAAAAAGTAATGGGTCTAGGCCTTGGGTAAGGAAACCTTTGTATTATACAGTAGCAAGTATATTGATTTGGTTGGTGCTTTTTCTTCCATCCTTTACCGATTTCTTTAATTATTTATTCTTGGTTTTATATGCTAGTTTTTTTACTGTCTTGTGTGCTTGGACTTACATGTTGGTTTATGATTTCTTACAAAGAAGAAGGTTATCATTGATTTTACTAATAGTCAGTTTATCTTTCTTGCTTAGTATAGTGATTATACAACCATCGATTCAAATAGGTTGGCGAGAAACTGTTACTGATAATTCTTATCACGCAAGTTTTGAAAGGTTTAGTGGAGAAGAGAAAGAAGGCATGCAGCTTGAGGGAAACCAAACATATCTTATTTCAGTAAATTGGAATATTCAATCAGGTGGGTATGGGTGGAAGGTGAGAGATGAAAATGGCTTCGCGAACTTAGAACAAACAGATGTGGAGTATCAAACCTTACTACATACAACGTACAACGGGCCCTATTACTTTTATATTAATGGCAATGATGCAAAAGGTAGTGTTGAAGTTTTTTGGAAAGAAGTTAAATAGATGAGTCAATTTCATAATTACCTTATACAGTCATCTAAGGGCAATATATAGTTTGGAAATGGTTTTATCCAACTATATATTGTTGTAGGTGACGACAAAATTGGTATTATGAAATTGATTAAGATAATAGATTTTTTAGATTGGAGTTTGTTACATGGATTTATTGATGTGGTTGCTAATCACCGTTTGTTTTGTACTAAGCTTTGTGGGAGTAATTTTTCCGCTTGTTCCATCACCGTTAGTCCTATGGGTTGGTTTTCTTCTATATTTCTTTTTTATTAATGGAGATAATCTCTCGTGGGTATTCTGGACAGCGATGGCGTTTCTTACGATTGTATTAATCGTAGCTGATATTATAGCTAATAGTTACTTCGTTAAAAAATATGGTGGTAGTAAATGGGGAGAAAGAACAGCTGCAATAGCGGTAATCGTTGGCTCTTTTGTATTCCCTCCATTTGGTATTATTGCTATTCCGTTCATCGCGGTATTGGTAGTGGAACTGGTTCAACAAAGATCTACCGAACAGTCCTTTCAGGCGGCAATTGGTTCATTATTAGGATTCCTTGGGGGCGCATTTGCAAAAGTTTTTATTCAAGTGGTAATGATTGTTTGGTTCTTCATATCCGTATGGTGGTAGGAAAACAGGTTATTGCAGAGTTAAGCAATGACCTGTTTTTCTTGCATTGATTTTTGCAGTCTAACATCTAAGATGTAATTTCCGAACGGAATGAAGGCGACGATAATGGAGCCAACTACCCACTTCCAATGCCATCTGGTTGATAAGGTAGTATAAGCAATAACTAAAAGGTAGAGACAGAAGAATGCGCCGTGTAGGGAGCCTACTATGGTGACAACTTCTGGGTGGTTTGCTATGTATTTTATTGGCATTGCGATAAACAATAAAATAACCAGTGAAGTGCCCTCTATAAACCCGGTGATTCGGAACACATTAATTGGTGAAAGAGACATACTTGTAATTCCCCCCGTCATTAATATACTTTATAGTTTAACATGTTAGACATCAATTATTAAGTTATTCCGTATTTGAGGAACTAAATTAAATAATATGAGTTATTAAATCAAAACTAGAAAATAACAGAGAGGTGATTATGTGTCTATTCCACGTGCGCTTACAATCGCTGGCTCTGCGGCTCAAGGAAGTGCTGGTATCCAAGCGGATTTAAAGACATTTCAAGAACGTGATGTATATGGAATGGCTGCAATAACAGCTGTTGTTGCAAATAATTCAATAACAAATAAGGGGATATTTATTCATTCGCTTGAGGAGATAGAAGCCCAATTTCATGCGGCAATTGAACATGTGGGCGTTGATGCAATAAAAACAGGGATGCTCTTTTCAGAGGAGATTATTAAACTTGTGTCTAAGCTATTAAATCGTTGCTCAACGAAGAAAGTCATAGTCGATCCAGTTATGATAGGGAAAATGGGGTCACAGCTTTTGCATAATGATGCGATTGAGACAATGAAAGAACACTTATTTCCAATAGCGACAATTATAACACCGAATTTACATGAAGCTGCAAAAATACTCGGTAAAAAAGAAATTAGAACGGTAGTTGATATGAAAGATGCTGCCAAAGCCTTATATCAGTTTGGACCAAAATACGTTCTCATGAAGGGTGGAGCTTTAACTGAAGAAGCGATTGATGTATTGTATGATGGTCAATCTTTGATGGAATTTAAGACTGAACGCATTGATACCATTCATACTAGCGGTGCTGGATGTAGTTACTCAGCTGCCATCGCAGCGGAGCTTGCAAAAGGTGAAACAGTTATCGATGCAGTTAATATAGGTAAACAATATGTATATGCGGCAATTAAGTATGCACTGTCTTTTGAAAAAGGAATTGGGTCAACATACCATGCGGCATTAAGAAAGCACGAACAACAATAATCTTAAAGAACTATGTCGAAAATATAAAAAAGGACGATTGCTTAAACCAAGCAATCGTCAATAAGAAATAGGTGGGAAACACTATAAAATATTAAACTAACATTAGTAAAGGTTACCCTCCACTAATGGAGTTCATGCAATTAAGATAACTTTTTTTCAGTTGCTGCCGATAAATTATTTAATCGATCAGCTAAAGCGAGTTTTCCTTCTACAGGAGTTGTTTCATTTGTTAACAAGGTTTCTTTTAATTCATATGCATTGGAACCATGTTCGGCAAAATCCAAACCTGATATTTCTTCTTCTTCAGATACTCGGATTGGAGATACTCGAGAAATAATGAATGTAAATGCTCCTACGGTAATCATTGTCCAAGCGATGACTGCGATAACTCCAATTGCTTGTATGCCCAATTGAGTAATTCCGTTTCCGTAAAATAAACCGGAAGAAGTCGAGAATAACCCAACGGCTAGTGTGCCCCAGATACCGCAGATGCCATGAACAGTAATCGCACCTACCGGGTCATCAATCTTAAGTTTTGTATCAAGAAAACGGATACCCTCTACTAGAAGAACACCAGAAATTAAACCAACAATAATCGATCCCCCGAGAGAGATTTCAGCACAACCAGCAGTTATACCTACAAGACCACCTAAAACACCGTTAAGCGATAGGGAGGCGTCCACTCTTTTAAAACGAATCTTTGTATATAAAGCGGATGCTAATAATGCACCAGATGTCGATAGCACTGTTGTACCGATAACCATTGGTACAAGGCTAGGGTCTGCAGCTAATGTACTACCACCGTTAAAACCAAACCAACCTAACCATAGGATAAAAACCCCAAGTGCACCAATTGGAATGTTGTGCCCTGGAATGACGTTAACCTTTTTACCGCTATATTTACCAATACGAGGTCCTAAGAACAGTACAACGGTAAGTGCGCCAACTGCACCAGTCAAGTGAACCACTGTGGAACCAGCAAAGTCACTAAAACCTAATGCTGTTAACCAACCATCACCTTGCCAAATCCAATGACCAACAACAGGGTAAATGACTGCAGTCATAGCGATAACGATAAGTACGTAACTACCTAATTTCATCCTCTCAGCAACAGCGCCGGAAATTATCGTAGCACAAGTTGCAACAAACATTGCTTGGAAAATGAAGAAACCTATATCTTCAACGCCACTTAGCATAAAGCCGTCAGACCCAATAAATGACCCAGCAGAAGTACCAAACATAATTCCGTAACCTACAATAAAAAATAGAATGGCGGCTGCGCTGATTGTTATGAAGTTTTTCATCAAGATGTTAAGTGAATTTTTAGCTCTAGTGAAGCCAGACTCGACCATAGCAAAGCCGGCATGCATGAAGAATACGAGGAATGCAGCAACCATGACCCAAACGAGGTCAATGGATAATTGAAGTGATTCGGTTGTTGGTGCAGCATAAGCAGTAGATGTAAAAGATAAAACAATGATGAATAAAATTGCGCTTTTTTTCAACATGGGTTTTGTTCCTCCTTTTTAGTTGATTAAAGAACTGCTTCTTGGCCCCGTTCACCTGTACGAATTCGTATGGAATCTTCAACAGCGTAAACAAATATTTTTCCGTCACCAATATTTCCAGTGCTGCAACTTTCGATGATGAGGTCAACTATCTCATTTAATTGTGTTTCTTCAACGACCATCTCAACCTTAATTTTGGGCAGTAATTGTATTTGAAATGTAGTACCGCGGAAAATACCAGTTTGCCCTTTTTGTTTACCTGTGCCAGCAGCTTCTGTAACAGTTAATCCTCCAATCCCAATAGCTGATAGCTTATCACGTAATGTTTGGAATTTTTCTGGACGGATGATTGCCTCTATTTTTTTCATTCATATTTCCTCCTTTCATTTAAAATGTAAGGTTTGTTAACACCTTAAGTTATGTTTATTATCATAAGTTGTTGGAGTGGAAATTTCAAGTGTTTTTTCAAATTTTTTAGATAATTAAAAAGAAAGCGCTTGCAATATTGGTATAAAATCATTAGAATAAGGTATTAAGTGTAAAAATTTATTCTCTTTACAGCGAGGGTGGAATAAGATGACTCAAAAAGACAAGCCTACATTTAGTAAGGGAAGAATAACTGTTTATGTTATAGTGGTTGCAATAGCGATTTATTACTTGATATCTGCAATGATCTAGGTATGGGAGAAAACCTCCTATACCTTTTATTTTTCCTTAAACTTCCCCCTGTATGGAAAAAAATATAAAAACTTACATATTGATGAAACTTTTGATTATTTTACTGCGTATGTATATGTGGAATAAATTATAATGGAGGTGTTTTTTTGTCGAATCCCGCAATGCAACTTATTGGATTAAAAAAGACAATTCGTAATAAACCTATCATAAAAGGATTGGATTTTAATATATATCCTGGAGAGGTATTTGGTTTTCTAGGTCCTAATGGAGCTGGTAAAACAACGACGATACGGATGATGGTAGGATTAATGAAAATCACTGAAGGGGATGTATTAATAGAAGGGAAAAGTATTAAAACGGATTTTAAGGAAGCAATCAAGCACGTAGGTGCCATCGTTGAAAATCCGGAAATGTATCCTTTTATGACTGGAAGAAAGAATCTCGAACACTATGCTAGAATGATTCCTGGAATTTCTAAAGAAAGAATTAATGAAGTGATTGCACTTGTTGGTTTGGAAAAGCCAATTAATGAAAAAGTAGGTAGATATTCACTTGGGATGAGGCAACGACTTGGAATCGCTCAAGCATTACTTCATAAACCATCCATCCTTATTTTAGATGAACCGACCAATGGGTTAGACCCATCGGGAATTAGAGAGATTCGTCGTTACATAAGAGACTTAGCAGAACAAGAAAATGTGGCGGTTATTGTTTCAAGTCACTTATTATCTGAAATTGAGTTAATGTGTGATCGGATAGGTATTATAAAAAATGGAGAAATCATTGCGATAAACTCCGTAAATGATACGATGGAACAAACGGAGCTTAACGATGTGTATATCGAATTAGATAATGTGCAAATTGGAAAGCAACAATTGGAACAACAATTTGATAAAGAAGTTAGGATGGAAAAAGACAATATCATTCTATCTGCTAAGAAAGATGAAATACCACAGATTATAAAAAGTCTTGTCAGTGAAAATATAAATATTTATGGTGTTTATGTAAAACGTTCTTCATTAGAAGATAAATTCCTAGAATTGATTGGAGATAATACAATTGAGTAATTTTATCCAGTTAGTTAAAAATGAACAAATAAAGCTGTATGTAAGAAAAGCCACTTGGGTCATGTTTGCTATCCTTGCATTAATTGCTATCCTAGGAGCAGTGATTGTTAGATTTATAGATGATGGTAGTTTACAAGAATATGGAGATGACTGGAGAGAAGAACTGCAGGAAGAAAATCAACAAATAACACAACAAATGGAAGAAGCTAATAGTGATGAGATGGAATTCTCCGAGGCGATGAATCCAGCAACTCTTGAAAGAAATAACTATCACCTTGAAAATGATATCAAACCACAAGGTTATGATGCGTGGAAGTATTTATATGAGAATACATTCCTTGCCTCAGTCATAAGTTTATTTACAATTATTGTAGCAGCGGGCATCATTGCTAATGAATTTAAATGGGGTACGATTAAGTTACTGCTTATTCGTCCAGCATCACGCTTAAAGATATTAGCTTCAAAATATATTTCTATACTTGTATTTGCACTAACATTATTATTATTTTTGATAGTGGTTTCCTGGACTGTAGGTGCTATTTTATTTGGTGTTGATGGATTGAGTTCAAATGCCGTCATACTTCAACTGGATGGGACATATGAACAGATTGATTTATTCAAAGAAACAATTATTGCATATGGTTTTAAAATGGTAAACCTTGTGATGATGGCTACTTTTGCATTTATGATCTCAACTATATTTAGAAGTAGTGGAATGGCAATAGGATTAGCAATATTTTTAATGTTTGCAGGTAATGGTGTTGTCTTATTTGTTTCTCAATATGATTGGGCAAAGTACATTTTATTTGCCAATACAGACTTAAGTCAATATACAGGAGGTAGTGAACCAGCAATTGAAGGAATGACAATGGCATTTTCTATTATTGTGTTACTAGTTTACTATTGTATTTTCCTAGCTGCATCGTGGTGGGCTTTTACAAAACGAGACGTAGCTGGTCAATAATTATTGAAGGAGGAGTAATAAAATGATAAAAAGAACAGGTGAAGTAGTGTTAGGTGTTATTGGTGCCCTTTTTTATGGAATTATGGCAGGTGTAGGTGGAT
The DNA here is from genome assembly GCF_030282825.1 of Aquibacillus rhizosphaerae. Classification (GTDB taxonomy): domain Bacteria; phylum Bacillota; class Bacilli; order Bacillales; family Amphibacillaceae; genus Aquibacillus_C; species Aquibacillus_C rhizosphaerae. The sequence goes on along the minus strand of NZ_JASTZU010000037.1, from coordinate 42,370 downwards.
TTTTAGTAGCGTTACAAGGTAATGATGAAATTATGTCAGATTTCGTTGATGAGATGGTTGCCACAGACCCAAATTTAACGCAAGCTGATTTCGAAGGGTTTTTAGATGGTTTTACTAGTATTTCATGGCTAATTCTTATCTCTGCGATTCTTGCAATTGTTCTTGGTATTATAGCTATGATACTTTTAAAAGGAAATAAAAAGCCAAAAGTAGCCGGTATAATTTTAATAGTAACTGCTGTAGTAGTATCATTTAGTAGTTTAGGTTTAGGGATTTTTGCAGGTATTTTCTATCTAATTGCTGGAATAATGAGTCTTGTGCGAAAGCCTAGACAATTAATTGAGTAGAATTTGAATTTTTTATCGTCATAGATAAATGTAGGGGAGGCATTTGAGCCTTCCCTTTACAATTTATAAATATCAGGTCTTCGGTCTGAAAAAATAGGGATAGTATCTCTTACTTTATCCACTTGATTGATGTCAATCTGACCAAATAGGGTTGTTTCATCTTCCCCTGCCTCTGCAATGATTTCCCCCCAAGGTCCAATAATAACTGAATGTCCGCCAAATTCATTGTTTGGATCTGAGCCGACACGATTACAAGCAATCACGAAGCATTGATTTTCGATCGCCCTGCTTAATAGAAGTGCGCGCCAATGATCAATCCGCGGTTTTGGCCACTCGGCTACAACAAATAACATTTTTGTATTATCAAGCATATGTGTGCGTATCCATTCAGGGAAACGGATATCATAACAGATTACCCCTGCGCTCTTATGGCCTTCAAGTTCAAATAACCCATTTTCATTACCTTCAATTAAATGTTTTTCCTCATTCATTAGCCGGAATAAATGCGCTTTGCTATATTCCTTTATTAACTGACCTTCCCGGTTAAATATTAGCATTGTATTCGTTACATGTGAGTCCACTTGCTTAGCAACTGATCCAGCAATGATATTTACCTGATATTTTTGAGCGAGTTCAGCAAGGAATGAGGTTGCTTGCTTGCCTTCTGGGTCAGCAATGTCATCTAACCTTGTTAAATCATAGCCGGTTGTCCACAATTCAGGTAGGACTACTACGTCCGTATTCTTATCGATGGATTCTTTGAAGTACTGCTCGACCTTTAGAAAATTGTCTTCTGGGTTACCAAATGCAATATCTATCTGCGTTAAAGCTATATTTAAATTCATTGAATAGTTCCTCCTTTTAGAGTTTGATAGACAATTTTTGAGTGAGGAGATGGCTTTTTTTACTTCCTAGGCATTATAATAAGAATTATTATTTATATATTCTGACATTATCACATTGGCTTATTTTTATGTCAATTTTATTATTATTTACTTGGATTGAAAGGATGAATAAAGTGCGAAAATTTGAGCAATCAGATACGTTAAGGCGATTACCAGAACAGTTTTTTGCAAGTCTAGTGCATAAAGTCCAAAGCTTAAAAAATCAAGGTTATGACATTATTAATTTGGGACAAGGTAATCCGGATTTACCAACACCTGCTCACATTGTGGAGGAATTAAAAGAAGCTGCGGCTAATCCTTTTTATCATAAATACTCACCCTTTCAGGGGCATTCATTTTTAAAGGAAGCGGCCACGGAATTTTATAAGCAAGAATATAATGTTGATTTAGATCCAAATGAAGAGGTGGCTATTTTATTTGGTGCCAAGACTGGTTTGGTAGAAATTAGTCAATGTCTACTTAATCCAGGGGACCTTGCTTTATTACCGGATCCAGGATATCCAGATTACATGTCTGGAATTGCATTAGCGGATGCTAAGACTGCGCTGATGCCACTGTACCCAGAGAATGACTTCTTGCCAGATTATTCAAATGTATCTCAAGAAGATTTGCATCAAGCAAAACTTATGTTTCTAAATTATCCTAACAACCCAACTTCAGCGACCGCTAACAAGTTCTTTTTTGATGAGACGGTAAAGGTCGCAAAGGAACACAATATATGTGTAGTACATGATTTTGCCTATGGCTCGTTAGGGTTTGATGGAGAAAAACCACAAAGCTTTTTGCAATCAGAAGGTGCAAAGGATATTGGGGTGGAAATATACACGCTTTCAAAGACTTACAATATGGCTGGCTGGAGGGTGGCGTTTGCGGTTGGTAACAAATCAGTAATCGAAAACATAAACTTAATTCAGGATCATGTGTATGTTAGTTTATTTGGGGCAATTCAACATGCAGCGGCCAAAGCGCTGACAGAAGATCAAAAAGCAGCCCAGGAACTGGTGTCGGTATATGAAAGGCGTCGTGATATATTTGTAGGTAAATTAAGAGAAATTGGCTGGGAAATTGATTCACCTAAAGGTACCTTTTTTGTTTGGTTACCTGTGCCTGATGGTTATAGTTCCAATCAGTTTAGTGATTTGCTTTTAGAACAAGCACATGTTGCTGTTGCGCCTGGAAATGGGTTTGGAGAAACTGGTGAAGGATACATAAGGGTAGGGCTTTTGGATGATGAGAATCGGTTAATAGAAGCGGTTGAACGAATAGATAGACTAAAGCTATTTAATTAAAAATTATTATTAGAATAGTAAAATATTGAATAATATCGGGAGACATAGGGCGGCCGCGCTGGTAAAGTGTTTGGTTCGCTTTATGAATTTATTAGAAAGACCCTGGATGACTAAATAATAGCATTAAAATTACGAAGAGTGCCTGTAATGGGGTGCTCTTTTTTGTGAATTCAATCATTGAAGAGGTGAATTGATATTAATAAATGTGATATGCCCGTTCAATCTCCATATTTGCTCCTTCCATCTATATATATCTACTTTCGTTGATGAGATATGCTCATTCCTCCATAATATATCTACTTTCTAGCGATAAATATGCTTATTCAGCTAAAGTTTTCCATTTGTTGTTGATTTATTGTGTTTATGTGTATATATTGTATATATAATATATATACAATAATTCAAATGATAAGGAGATTTCGATGAATATTCTTCTATCTACAACGAGTAAGGAACCACTTTTCCAGCAAATCAAAGAGCAGATTAAACAACAAATATACACGGGCGAGTTAACGGAAGGTGAAGCACTTCCTTCGATGAGGGTACTTGCCAAACAATTAAAAGTGAGTGTAATTACTTCAAAACGTGCTTATGAAGACCTTGAGAAAGAAGGGTTTTTGGTGTCGTCTGTTGGAAAAGGAACGTTTGTAGCTGGCCAGCAACCCCATTTTTTAAGAGAGTGGCAAGTCAGAGAGTTAGAAAATGACTTTGAACAGTTAATTGCAGATGCAAAACGACTAGGGTTAACAAAACGAGATTTGCTAGAGAGATTAGAGATTTTTTTTGAGGGAGATGAGTCGTAATGAATACAGTGGAGCTAAATCATGTTAGTAAGGAATTAAAAGGTTTTTCACTAAAGGACCTATCGATTAAAGTGCCTCAAGGTTATATTACTGGATTTATTGGTCCGAATGGTAGTGGGAAAAGCACAACGATTCATATGATTATGGACATATTAAAGCCCGATCAGGGGGAGATAAAATTATTTGATTCTCCAAATACAGAAGCTCAGCTAAAGCAGAAAATTGGCTTTGTTTATGATGAATTATATATGTATGAAAATTTTACTATTAAAAAAATGAAAGCTTTTATTGCGCCACTATATGACGGGTGGGATGATCAGTTATTTAACAAGTATTTACATGAATTTGATTTACCATTTAGAAAGAAGCTGAAACATTTCTCTAAAGGAATGAAAATGAAATGTTCCTTATTATTCGCGCTCGCACACAACCCCGAATTTATCATCATGGATGAGCCGACCGCTGGACTTGACCCTATTTTTCGTAGAGAACTTATCGACCTATTGCAAGAATTAATGGTAGATGAAAAGCGAACCATCTTTTTCTCCACCCATACTACAACAGACTTAGATCATATTGCTGATTACATTGTGTTTATTAATAAAGGGGAAATTGTCATGCAAAAGAGTATGGCAGACATACAAGAGTATTTTCATATCATTAAAGGTAGGTCAGACATGCTTGATCAAGATATGCGCAGTCTATTTTTAGGTGTTCGTGAAACGGCACAAGGATTTACTGCATTGTTAGAAGGTGATAGCTCCTTGTTTGACGAGTTTAAGAATGATGTGATTATTGAAAAGGCTACATTAGAGGATATTATGTATTTCAAGACGAAGGGGAGTAACTGATGCTACCACTAGTAAAACGTGATTTTTTGCTAAGTAGAGCGACAATAGTTAGCCTCACTATTATATTTGTTAGTGCTTATTTAGTTAGTTTTTTTATAGATACGTCACAATACACATTGTTTATTTATTTGTATCTAATACCAATTTTCTCTTTATTCACATTAGATTACAGAGGTAAAATTAATTGTTATGTAATTAGTTTACCCATAAAGAGATCAACGATTGTTAAAGCTAGATATTTATTTAGTTTTTGTTACACTGTTTTTCTAATTTTGCTACTCTGGATAGTTGATTTAGTTGTAGGCAGTATTCCGAATATACAAATGGAATCCATAATTATGTCAAACAGGATAGTTCTTTTTTCTGTACTAATTGCTCTTCTAGCTATCTTGTTATTGATCCATTATTTAATTCTTTATCTTCTTATAACTGCTTTTGTAAGCTTTGTCACTCTCTTTACATTAATGGTTTGTGGGATAATTGCTACTGCGATGGGATGGCTTGATTGGTTTTACGCTTTATCTAATCACCTTTATTTTTCAACAATTGTGTTGATCTTGGCTACACTCTTATTTTATTTATCAATGAAAGCATCTGAGAAGTTGTTTTCCCAGAGGGAGATATATTAACAAGGCGAGTATATCAAGTTGGTGATGTTTTAACTACTGTTCGATTAAATATAATAAGGTGGTATGTATCATGTTGTTTTTGCTAAAACGAGACGTCTTTTTATATAGTTGGTCGCTTTTGTTTCTTTTTATTGTTTTGCCACTGTTAGCAATGTTTCAACCGGAAACAGGTATTTTAGCTCTGGTAATTGGCTTTGCTATTCATTTGTTTTATTATGATGGTAAATCGTCAGTAAATAGGTATATCGTCAGTTTACCAATAAAGAAAAGTACTGTTATAAGAGGTAGATATTTATTTATATTAATCATTACAATAGTATTAATGTCAGTTCAATGGTTCGTACACTTTTTATTTGTTTATACTAATTCAATAATAGAACCTTATCTTTTTCAGTGGCAGGATATGGTTATATTACTTTCAATTTCACTTATTCTTTTTGCATTAGCTATTCCAATGTATTATCTTTTTCGCTCCTTTATGGTAGTAGTAACTGTGCAATTTGTTATATTTGGAGTTGGAGCTATGGCTTTTTCAAATTTATTGTTAGAAAGTAAGTTTGGAGATAGTATGGGGTTTTATATTGATAATAAAACGATGTTTTTAGCATCGTGGTTAGAAAACACGATTACTATTCAACCCTATATGTTAGTTTCTGTTGGAGCCTTTGTCTGTTACTTTCTTTCCATGAAGTTATCCGAGTGGATTCTGATAAGAAAAGTAAGCTAGTCTTATATGTAAAGGTATTTTTCTAAAAGTTATTGTTTATGACTAATTAATATAGAGTTTGGACTAATTTCCTTTTCTATCTAAGATGAGTGCTAAATCCAGTGCTACGGGAAAATACTCCCTTTCCGGGGGCAGCACCTTAGCCTCCTCGCTCACAAGAACGCTTCTTTGAAAAAGAACAACAATTTTTCTGCGTGCGATGTCATTTCACAGGAGCTTTCCTTACTCTGTGGGGTTTTCGGAAGCTGCTCTTCCCCCAGGAGTGTCGCATTTTTCCTTCGCTAGGTAAACTTGTCCTTTGAGTAAAGATAGTACAACAAATATTAATAACTATCTATCTCTAGGAGAACTCTTAAAAGTGAAGCCGTGCCCGTGGAAAGCGGAGTATTCTGCCGGAACGGAGTATTACCACCCAAAACTCAAAAGAAGTTCATACATTTTAGAATACTAAGTACAAACTTTACATCAACTTCGTAGGTTATAAAACAATATAACTTACGAAATTGAGCAATTAAAAAAACAATTTTTTCTCAAAACAAGCCTTAATATGGTATCTTAAAGTAGGAATTGATTTATTTATGTGAGAGGAAGAGATTTAATGACTAAAGCAAAAGTTGGAATTATTTTTGGTGGTAAATCTGCAGAGCATGAAGTGTCACTACAGTCTGCTAAAAATATCGTTGATGCAATTGATAAAGATAAATATGATGTTGTCTTACTTGGAATCGATAAAGATGGAAAATGGCATTTGAATGATCAGTCTTCCTATTTATTAAATGAAGAAAATCCTAAATTAATTCAATTAAATAAAACAAATAAAGGTGTAGCTATTGTACCAGGAGAGGTAACCGATCAACTTGTTAATTTATCAGGGTCTGAGGCACTCGGGCAGTTAGATGTCGTATTCCCGATTTTGCACGGTACACTTGGAGAAGATGGTAGCATTCAAGGAATGTTGCGTTTAGCAAACTTACCATTCGTTGGTACAGGAGTTTTAGGATCGGCAGTAAGTATGGATAAAGATATTGCAAAAAGATTATTAAAAGAAGCAGGAATATCGGTAGCTAAATCAGTAACCCTGACTAAAAATAAACGCGATCAAATTAACTATGAAGAAGTTAAGACTAAGCTTGGATTGCCAATGTTCATTAAACCTGCAAATCAAGGGTCTTCTGTTGGTGTGAGCAAAGTCAGAAATGAACAAGAATTCAACGCTGGTATTAATGACGCATTTTTATATGATCATAAGCTATTGATTGAAGAAACTGTTATTGGACGTGAAGTGGAGTGTGCAGTGCTAGGGAATGAGAATCCAATTGCTTCGTTACCTGGAGAAATTCTGCCACAAACAGACTTCTATTCCTATGAGTCAAAATACATTGATGAAAAGGGTGCTGACTTAGCGATTCCTGCAGATTTAACGGATGAATTGACGAAGAAAGTACAAGAAGCTGCTGTTGAAGTATTTCAATCACTTAATTGTGAAGGGTTAGCACGTGTTGACTTTTTCTTAAAAGACGATGGTGAATTAGTGGTAAATGAAGTGAATACATTACCTGGTTTCACGAGAATTAGTATGTATCCAAAGCTTTGGGATATAAGTGGTATTAGCTATCCGGAATTAATTAATAAGTTAATCGAATTAGCTATCGAGCGTCATCAGCGTGACCTGCAGCTAAAAAATGCTGTATATGAGGATTAAGGGTTTTAAGTAAGCACATAAGCTGATAAGCGTTCATATTACGCGACGCGATGAGCATAATCCATGTTTCAATAGTCATATTTTCTGTTCGAACGAGTATATCCTCCACTTCAGGAAATAAGAAATTCCTAAACTTTACAGGTGTAGGGATGGTTAATATGGCACAGATTAATGAATGAACAGCAAGAATCTGTTCATTATCCCACAAGGAGTGATCACGCATGGCTAATAACAATAAATTGTTAGTACCAGGTGCAGAGAATGCGATGAACAATATGAAAGAAGAAATCGCTAACGAATTTGGTGTTGAGCTAGGTGCTGATACCACTGCACGCGCAAACGGATCCGTGGGTGGCGAAATGGTCAAACGAATGATCCAGGTCGCCGAACAAAGTCTAGAAAATAAAAACCAATAGCTAGACAAGGAGAAGGAGAACTCATTATGAGTTCTCCTTCTTTGCTATTTCTTGTTTTCTTCTTTTCCATATAATGCGAAATACAAATAGACCGATTAAAGCAAAAAGTAATAGAACAGGTAAATTACCAACAAAAAATACAATTAGCCCTGAAATTGCAGTGAGAAGAAAGTTAATACTCTCCATAAACTGTTGCTTTGTTTTCTCCCATGTATTTAAATCTTCATCATTCACGTTTGGGATATTGACTCTGTTTTCATGAATTTGAATGGTCACTGTAGCGAGAGAGGACTGATTTTCAAGATAATTCATCTTTCCAGTAATTTGTTCGATCTCTTCTTGAACCTTAGCTAAATCACCGGATATGGTTAATAAGTCTTCTGTTTTTTCAGCTTGTTCCATAAAAGATAATAGCCGTTCTTCGACCACTCTTTTAGATTTTAATCGTGATTCGAGATCGACATATTGTTCTGTTACATCTTCACCTGAAACATTTCTTTCGAGAACCTTTACGCTCCCCTCTTCAATAACATCAATAAACGATTGAAATTGTTGTTGTGGTATCCTGACTCTCATCATCCCTGCTGAAAATTCATCCTCTGAACCACCGTAAGTGTTTGATTCTACAATATAACCACCGTTTTCTTGAACTTTAGCTTCGATGGTATTGACTGTTGTTGTATAGTCTTTAACTTCGATATTTAATGTAGCGTTATAAATTACTTTCCGTTCTGTTTGTTCCGGTATGTCTGGAGTTGAATTTTCCTCTGCATTATCGTCTTCCTCTGCATTTTCACCTTCAGCGAAGTTTTCGTTTGCCATACTCATTTCATCTTTTGACTCTTCTCCGTTCATAGTAGCACCAGAGTCCTCTGTTGTTGCTGTGTCAGAGGATTCTTGAGCACTCTCGCCTCCACTACATGCAACGAGTATAATGCTGATAGCGATAATGAAAGTTCCTATCATCAATTTTTTCATTAGACCCACCCTTTTCTTATCTTTTAAATATAGACGTTCAATCAGTTTTTTAGTTACATGATTGTAAAAATAAGATAAAGATGTTTGTATGCCATTGCATAAATGATCAGGATTTATACAAAATATCGAATATTGATTATTGTGAAACTCTAATCTTGATGAAAAATACAGCTATTATAGAAGAAATTTGAATCAATTTATGGTAGTTGAATTGTTGTATTCATAATAAGTGATGTTACAGTTGGGTTCTTTATGTTTGTAACATTGTCCTGGGTTCTTCATAAATTAGTTGAGGAATGTTCTTTAATTAAGGTAATACAAAGAGTTAGCTATCTATTTTTTATAAGAAGTGAAGTACGTTCTATTCCAAGTGATTTATAGTTATTAAAAAAATAATAAAAAAAATTAAAAAGTTATGACTTTACTGTTGAATTAATATACTTAATAGTGCATAATAATTCATACACAATAAATAAATAATGAATCAATAAAATATAAACAAAAATGTTAGGGGAGATTTACAAATGAGTAAAGAAAAAATCGTATTAGCATACTCCGGAGGGCTTGATACTTCTGTAGCAATTAAGTGGTTACAGGACGAATATAATTATGATGTCATTGCAGTAGGACTTGATGTAGGAGAAGGAAAAGATTTAGAATTTGTTAAAAACAAAGCACTTGATGTTGGAGCAATTAAATCTTACACAGTAGATGCCAAAGCATTGTATGCAGAAGAATACGTACTACCTGCATTAAAAGCAAACCTTCTTTATGAAGGGAAATATCCTTTAGTATCTGCACTGTCTCGTCCGCTCATCGCTAAAGTATTAGTAGATATTGCTGAGAAAGAAGGAGCAGTTGCCGTAGGGCACGGATGTACAGGTAAAGGGAATGATCAAGTTCGTTTCGATGTTGCGTTTACAGCATTAAATCCAAACTTGAAAATTGTTGCTCCTGTACGTGAATGGAAAATGACAAGAGATGAAGAGATTGCTTATGCAGAGAAAAATGGCATTCCGGTTCCTGTTAACCTAGATAATCCATATAGTGTTGACCAAAACTTATGGGGACGTAGTAATGAGTGCGGTATATTAGAAGACCCTTGGGCAGAAGCTCCCAAAGAAGCTTTTGATTTAACGACTGATCCATTAGATGCACCTGATCAACCGGAGACAATTCAAATTACATTTGAACAAGGTAAGCCGGTTTCACTAGATGGTAAAAAGTTACCTTTAGACGAATTAATTCTTAAACTTAATGATATTGCTGGAAAACATGGTGTAGGAAGAATTGATCATGTGGAAAACCGTCTTGTTGGTATTAAGTCTCGTGAAATTTATGAGTGTCCAGCAGCAGTAACATTGATTGCCGCCCACCAAGAGCTTGAAGCTCTTACACTACCAAGAGAGGTAGCGGCATTTAAGCCAACGATTGAACAAAAGTTGGCACAAACAATTTATGATGGTCTTTGGTATTCACAGTTAACAGAGTCACTTAAAGCGTTTATTGAACAAACACAAGAATTCGTTTCTGGAACAGTAAAGGTTAAATTATATAAAGGTCTTGCACAGGTAGTTGGGCGTGAGTCTGCTCATTCTCTTTACGATTTTGATCTTGCAACATATAACAAAGGTGATGCATTTGACCATGAAGCAGCACTTGGTTTCATTAAACTGTGGGGTCTGCCAACACAAGTTCATTCTTCTGTTACAAATATGCATGGAAAGAAAGATGCTTCCATTGAGAAAGCTGTAGTTGATATAAAGGAAGCCGTAAAGCAATGAAGTTATGGGGCGGACGATTTACAAAACCAACCAATGAATTAGTTGATGAATATACGGCGTCGATCCGTTTTGATCAAAAACTAGCGCAATTTGATATCCAAGGAAGTCTGGCCCATGTTGACATGCTTGCTAAATGTAAAATCATCCCGGAAAATGACGCTATTAAGATCGCAGAAGGTTTAAAAATAGTAGCTGACAAAATCAAATCTGGCGAAGCGGAATTGACTGAGGCTAACGAAGATATTCACATGAATATAGAGAAGTTGTTAATAGATGAAATTGGTCCTGTCGGTGGTAAATTACACACTGGCAGGAGCCGTAATGATCAAGTGGCACTGGATATGCGTTTATACTTACGTGAAGCCCTTGTAACGATTAGCCAGTTGCTTGTCGACGTACAGCAATCTTTATACAATCAGGCTAAACAAAATTTGGATACGGTTTTACCTGGATATACGCACCTTCAACGTGCGCAACCAGTTTTATTTGCACACCACATGATGGCATATGTGTTTATGTTTCAACGAGACGTAGAGCGTTTAGCTGATAGCTTTAAGCGAGTGAATCAATCACCACTTGGAGCAGGAGCGCTTGCTGGAACGTCGTTTCCAATTGACCGCCATTATGTTGCTGAAAAGCTAAATTTTGATGGTATTTGTGAGAATAGTTTGGATGCCGTTAGTGATCGTGACTTTGTTGTTGAATTTTTATCAAATGCGTCACTTGTATCTATGCACTTATCTCGTTTGTGTGAAGAGTTAGTACAATGGTCGAGTGCAGAATTTAATTTTGTTGAGTTGGATGATGCTTTCTGTACAGGTAGTAGTATGATGCCACAGAAGAAAAATCCGGATGTAGCTGAATTAGTACGTGGAAAAACTGGTCGTGTATATGGACATTTAATTGGAATGTTGACGACATTAAAAGGCTTACCACTCGCTTACAACAAAGATATGCAAGAAGATAAAGAAGGCATGTTTGATACGGTAGAAACGTTAAAAGGTGCGCTTGCTTTATTTGCACCTATGATTGAAACAATGGATGTTAAAAAAGAAAATATGTATGAAGCGGTGGCTAAAGATTACTCCAATGCTACTGATTTAGCTGATTACCTAGTTGGAAAAGATTTACCATTTAGAGAAGCGCATGCAGTAGTTGGTCAGGTTGTCTTACACTGTATAAACGAGAATAAATATTTGCTTGATTTATCAATAGAAGAATTCCAACAGTTTTCGTCGTTAATTGAAACAGATATTTATGATGTGCTTTCACCAAAAGCGGTTGTAAATGCTCGTAATGTTGCTGGAGGAACTGCAAAAAATCGTGTGGAAGACCAAATTGCAAAAGCAGAACAATTATTTGAATCTAGTGCAGATTGGATTGAAAAACACGCAAAACAAATTGAAGCGATGTCTACTCACCAGTAGATATCCATAATAGTTGAAAATAGAACTAAGTCTCTGCCTCAAAGAGAGGCTTAGTTCTTCTTTTATACTCATTTATCAAATCCTATTTCATTAGAAAACTTTAGCTCATAAAAAGAGACTTTATAAGCTAAGGTTTTCTAATACAACAACTTGTATAATTATTAGTTTACCGGTATAAATATTAAAAATACAAAAATGAAGGTTAAATTGATATAGATTTTGGGGAGGGCTAAAGCGTGAAAGAACAAACAGGTTATCTAGTATTAAATACAGGGGATATTCTTGAAGGTGTATGGTTAGGCTCCGCAGTACCTGCAGAAGGTGAAATGGTTTTCAACACAGCTATGACTGGTTATCAAGAAGTGATGACAGATCCATCGTATGCCGGTCAAATAGTGACAATGACATATCCGCTAATCGGTAATTATGGGTTTAATGATATCGATTCAGAAAGTATTCAGCCCTCACTTGCAGGTTTAATTATTTCTAATCCGTGTCATACGCCTGAACACTACCAATCTACTTATTCCATTTTAGATACCGTTCAACATTATCATATTCCAACTTTATATGGCATTGATACACGTGCACTAACACGTATTATTCGTGAACATGGAGAAGTGTACGGAAAGATTACTACGGACAAAAAAGATTTACCTAAAAAGAACCAAGTAGACTCGAATATTGTTGAACAAGTATCTGTGACAAAAGTGAAGAATTTTAAAACAAACAAAACTCGCGCTACTGCGCCGCATGTCGTCGTAATGGATTTTGGTTATAAACATTCGATTACACACTCCTTACTAGATTTAGGCTGTGATGTAACGGTAGTTCCATTTAATACAACTTTGGAACAAATTCAAGAAATTGATCCAGATGGTGTTCTGTTGTCAAACGGGCCTGGAGATCCTCAATCCTTGAACTATTTAGCAGCGAATATAAAGGGGATTTCTGAGTCTTATCCGACGTTAGGGATTTGCCTCGGGCATCAACTTGTAGCTCTAGCATATGGTGCCAAGACAAAGAAACTTCCATATGGCCATCGAGGTAGTAATCATCCAGTGAAAGATTTGTTAACAGGAAAAGTACTAATCACTTCACAAAATCATGGCTATGTTGTCGATATGGCTTCTGTGAAAGAGAGTGAGTGGGACGTTTCTCATATCAATGTAAATGATAAATCGGTGGAAGGTTTAATGCATAAAACAAACAATGTAATGACCGTTCAATTTCACCCAGAGGCTCATCCAGGACCAATTGACACACATAACATCTTTGTTAACTTTGCAAACCAGTTAATTACTAAGGGAGAGAAACAGCATGCCTAAGTTAAATCATATAAAGAGCGTATTGGTTATCGGTTCAGGCCCAATTGTAATCGGGCAAGCAGCTGAGTTTGATTATGCCGGTACACAGGCTTGCTTAGCGTTAAAAGAAGAAGGCGTAGAAGTAATCCTTGTAAACAATAATCCTGCAACCATTATGACAGATGAAAATATTGCAGATAAAGTATATTTAGAGCCATTAACATTGGAATCATTAACAAAAATTATTGAGAAGGAACAACCCGATGGTTTATTGCCGACACTTGGTGGCCAAACAGGCTTAAACTTAGCAGTATTGTTAACCAATGCAGGTGTATTGGCAGACAACAATGTTGAGTTGCTAGGAACTCCGTTAGATACCATCCAAAAAGGTGAAGACCGTGAAATTTTCAAGTCGATGATGAAATCGATTGATGAACCAGTAGCTGAAAGTAAGTCTACGAGTTCCATTGACGAAGCTGTGACTTTTGCTGCAACGGTTGGTTATCCACTAATCGTTCGCCCTGCCTACACACTTGGTGGTGCAGGTGGAGGAATAGCTAAGGACGAACAGCAGTTAAGAAAGATTGTGAAAAATGGTATCTACGCTAGTCCAATTAAACAGGTTCTTATTGAACAAAGTGTTAAGGGTTGGAAAGAGATTGAATACGAAGTAATGAGAGATGCGAATGATACGTGCATCATTGTTTGTAATATGGAAAATTTTGATCCTGTTGGTGTTCATACGGGAGATAGTATTGTAGTTGCCCCATCACAAACATTAAACGATCGCCAATACCAGATGTTACGAACTTCTTCGTGTCGGGTTATTCGTGAGTTAGGTGTTATTGGAGGGTGTAATATACAATTCGCTTTAGATCCTGACAGTAATGATTATGTGATTATTGAAGTAAACCCTCGAGTAAGTCGTTCAAGTGCCCTAGCATCAAAGGCTACAGGCTATCCAATTGCAAGAATTGCAGCAAAATTAGCTCTAGGCTATCATCTTGATGAAGTGCTTAATCCAATTACTGGTGATACGTATGCAAGTTTTGAACCTGCAATAGATTACATCGCATTGAAGATACCACGTTGGCCATTTGATAAGTTTGCAAAGGCTGACCGGTTACTCGGAACGCAAATGAAAGCAACTGGAGAAGTAATGGCACTGGCACGAAACTTTCCAGCGGCATTAAATAAAGCTATTCGTTCATTGGAAATTGGTATCGATCATTTACATTTACCACACTTGGCACAACTAACGAATGAACAAATAAATAACGAATTGGTAGAGGCAACAGATGATCGTCTTTTTGTTGTTGGCGAAGCATTAAGACGTGGATATACAATCAATGATATTCATGGCTTAACGGCGATTAATAAGTACTTTTTACATGAAGTTGCACTTATTATTGGATTAGAGTCAGAGCTGAAGCAAATAAAGTGGCCAGATGTTACTATTAAGAATTTGAAGAAGGCAAAACTATTTGGCTTTACAGATGATACAATAGCGAGTCTTTTTGATATAAAAACAATAGAAGTTCGCGATAAACTTCAAGAATTAAATCTGTCACCAGCATATAAAATGGTAGATACATGCGCTGCAGAATTTTCAGCGGAAACACCATATTTTTATAGCTCTTGGAATGAAATGGATGAAGTTGAGCCTTTACAAAAGAATAAGCGTATCGTTGTTCTAGGATCAGGTCCAATTCGGATTGGTCAAGGGGTTGAATTTGATTATTGTTCGGTACATGCTGCAATGTCATTAAAAGAACAGAAAATCGATGCTGTTGTTATTAACAATAACCCTGAAACAGTTAGTACAGATTTTAATACAGCAGATCACTTATATTTCGAACCACTAACTGAAGAAGATGTATTGCATGTAGTCAAAAAAGAACAAGCTGACGGTGTACTTGTCCAATTTGGTGGTCAAACAGCCATTAATCTGGCAGATGGATTAAGAAAAGCAGGAGTAAATATTGCAGGAACAGCTTTACAATCGATTGAAGCAGTTGAAGACCGTGATCAGTTTTATCAACTCTTGAAAAAGTTAAACATCCCTCATATTCCAGGAGAAACGGTGATGGATACAGAGGATGCGCTAGAAATCGCTAATCGAATTGGCTACCCTGTCTTGATTCGACCATCCTACGTTATCGGTGGAAGAGGTATGGTTGTTGTTCGAAATCAATCACAATTAGAGGCATATCTTGATAATTTAACCGAAAGTACGCCAAATTCTCGAATATTCCCACTATTGATTGATAGTTTTATATCGGGTTCAGAGGTGGAAATCGATGCAGTTTGTGACGGGGAAGATGTTTTAATCCCTGGAATATTTGAACACGTAGAACGCGCAGGGGTTCACTCTGGTGATAGTGTAGCCATTTTTCCAGCTCCAAGTTTATCGGAGGATCAAAAACAACAAATTGCTGTATTTACACAAAAGATATCAGCTGAGTTAAACGTAAAAGGAATTATGAATATTCAATTTGTTATTAGTCCTGATCAAAAAACAATTTATGTTTTAGAAGTAAATC
Source organism: Aquibacillus rhizosphaerae (assembly GCF_030282825.1). Taxonomy (GTDB): domain Bacteria; phylum Bacillota; class Bacilli; order Bacillales; family Amphibacillaceae; genus Aquibacillus_C; species Aquibacillus_C rhizosphaerae. Next base: position 26,662 of record NZ_JASTZU010000037.1, on the reverse strand, counting down.
CTCGTGCTTCTCGAACTGTACCAATTGCTAGCAAAGTCACTGGTGTACCAATGGTTGATTTAGCTACACGTGTACAAATGGGTGAAGCTTTAGCTGATCAAGAATGGCAACTAGGATTGCATAAAGAAATTCCATTTTACGCTGTCAAGATGCCTGTTTTCTCCACGAATAAACTTCCGGGTGTAGACCCAGTGCTTGGGCCTGAGATGAAGTCTACCGGAGAAGCTATTGGACTAGGCACGACTGTAGAAACAGCTATGGCTAAAGCATTCGGATGGAAAGAAAATATGCTAATGCCGTTGACAAAAGAGGATACCATTTTCTTATCATTAAAAGAAGTAGATGAAGAGCTAATGGAACAGATTGCTAAGCTGGATGTAAAAATAGCTGCAGATCCTGCTACATCAACAATTTTGAAAGAACATAGCGTTGATATCGATCAACAATTAACTTTAACGGAAGCACAAGACATATGTTTAGAAAATGAATTCCAATTTATTTGTAGTACAAATAATAATGGTGACTATGACGAGCACGTTAAGCTAAGGGAAGACGCTCTTGTATCGAATACGTTATGTCTAACATCGAAAGAAACGTTAATTGCTTTCTTGAAAGCAACCCGTCAAGTTCAAGAAAAGCCAATCTCGATTAATGAGCATACAAAAGCTCATAATCAAATCAATCAAAAGGAGCGTGTGTTACGATGACAACTGGCGTGAAACCAAAAGATTTACAAAAACAGTTAGCGGGTCGTGATTTGTTAACTCTTGCAGATTACTCAAGTGAAGAAATTGCTTACTTACTTGATTTAGCAACTGATTTGAAAATAAAGCATAAAAATGGTGAATTAGTTCAACCGTTAAAAGGTAAAATCCTAGGAATGATTTTTGAAAAATCTTCCACTCGTACACGCGTATCCTTTGAATCTGGAATCTATCAACTCGGAGGAACGGGACTGTTCCTTAGCTCTAAAGACATTCAACTAGGTAGAGGGGAACCAATTTCAGATACTGCTAAAGTGTTGTCGGGTTACTTGGACGGTATTATGATTCGTACTTACTCTCAAAAAGATGTAGAAGAACTTGCAGCAAATTCTAGCATTCCTGTTATTAATGGATTAACCGATCTTTATCATCCTTGTCAGGTACTTGCTGATTTGCAAACAATTAAGGAAGTTAAAGGTAGCCTTAAAAAGAAAAAGATTGCTTATATTGGTGATGGCAATAATATGGCCCACTCTTTAATGATCGGAGCTGCGAAAATGGGAATGGATATAAGTATTGCTGCACCAGAAGAATACCAACCTGATCCAGCAGTAACTGAGAAAGCTAAAGAGTTTGCCGATGGAACTGAAGTCGTAATAACTGCGAATCCAATTGAAGCAGTGACAGATGCAGATGTGATTTATACAGATGTATGGGCGAGTATGGGGCAAGAAAGTGAGCAGGCAAATCGTGAAAAAGCCTTTTCAGAGTTCCAAGTCAATAAACAACTACTAAGCCATGCCAATTCGGATGTTACGTTTATGCACTGTTTACCAGCACATCGTGGTGAAGAAGTATCTGCGGAAGTTATTGACGGTAAGCATTCCGTTGTATTTCAACAGGCAGAAAATCGCCTACATGCACAAAAAGCATTGATGGTCGCATTGATGGGATAAATAATAAAAAAGTCTAGACCTGGTAGTGGGTCTAGACTTTTTTGCTTCAAAACAGAAAAAAGTACGATTGTCCGAGGACATTTTTTTAACCTTCACATGGATACCATTCTTTTCATATTTATAAACTAGAGCCTAATCTTTGTTGATGTTAAGCTATTCCAACTGCTATAATTTAGAGATGAGTTTATTATTTAGTCGGTAGAACTAAACCGGCCATTAAAGGGATGATTTTGAGTGAGTATTTACCATCATATATATCAAGAATTATTAACCATTACAACGGAAGAAAATGTGATGGTGGATGAACAACTGAAAAATCATACGTACACTCGTTTAGGTGGGAAAGCAGATTTATTTGTAACACCAGCTAGTATAGACGAAGTACAAAAAATTGTGAAACTAGCAAAACGTGAAACTGTTCCATTTACGTTATTAGGAAATGGATCAAACTTAATCGTACGGGATGGCGGTATTCGTGGCATTGTCATGAGTCCGAAACAATTTACAACAATTAAAAGACATGGTAATAGTATTATTGCTGAAAGTGGTGCGCGAATTATAGATGCTTCTAGAGCAGCATTAAAAGAAGAGTTAACAGGCTTAGAATTTGCTTGTGGTATTCCTGGTACAGTAGGTGGGGCACTATTTATGAATGCTGGTGCTTATGGTGGTGAAGTGAAAGACTGTTTGCACCATGCTGTCGTTGTTGATCCGGATGGCGAGCTACTAACTTTATCTGCAGCAGACCTTGATTTAGATTATCGAACGAGTAATATTCCTGATAAAGGCTATATTGTGGTAGAAGCAAGATTCGATTTAGAACAAGGTGAATATAGTAAAATAAAGGCTACGATGGATGACCTCACATACAAACGAGAATCCAAACAACCTTTGGAATATCCTTCGTGTGGTAGTGTCTTTAAACGACCGCCTGGTTATTTTGCGGGTAAGCTAATTCAAGATAGTAATTTACAAGGTAAAGGAATTGGTGGAGCAGAGGTATCTACAAAACATGCTGGTTTTATTGTTAATAAAAAGAATGCAACGGCTACAGATTATATTGCTGTAATAGAAATGGTGCAAGCGACCGTAAAGGATAAGTTTGGTGTGGACTTAGAACGAGAAGTTAAAATAATTGGCGAAAATCAGTAGTAGGAAAAAGCTATGATTTATCATAGCTTTTTGTCATCTTCCAGGAATTTATAATGTTTTCTAGATATGGATAACATGGAGGAACAGACACGTCTAGTTATTTTAAATTATATTCAATAATTCACAATATATCCAAGTTTGATAAGTGCAAACAAAATGAAAACATGGTATAGTAAGATTAATCGAATAAAGGATTCCTTTGGGGCAGGGTGAAATTCCCGACCGACGGTGATAGGTGAAAAATGCACTCGTATTTTCTTCTACCTTCAGTCCGTGACCCGGAGCACTAATTTGTGCGAAGGTGGATTTGGTGAAATTCCAAAGCCGACAGTAAAGTCTGGATGAGAAAAGGATAACCTACGTACTTGATGTACGTTTTTTTGCTATAATTCTAGCCCCAGAATGCGATGTTCTGGGGCTTTTCTTGTTTCTCCTTCCACAAATAATAGGAAGGGGAGTGATACGATGACACATGATGATTACATGAAGGTAGCACTTTCTGTTGCTGAAGCAACAGTTGGGCAAACTAGTCCCAATCCCTCCGTTGGCGCAGTAGTTGTGAAAAATAGAAAGATACTAGGGATTGGCAGCCATTTAGAGCCAGGAAAAGAACATGCAGAAGTACATGCACTAAAACAAGCGGGGTCGAGTGCTGAAGGTGCAGATATTTATGTAACGCTTGAACCTTGTTCACATTATGGAAAGACACCACCATGTGCAGACTTGATTATCGAACACAAACTAAGGAAGGTATATGTTGCTTGTTTAGATCCTAATCCAGCAGTGGCGGGCAAAGGGGTTGAAAAACTAAGACAAGCAGGTATAGAGGTTGAAGTAGGCCTTCAAGAAACAAGAGCAACAGAATTAAATAGCAAATTCTTTCATTTTATCCAATCAAAAAGACCGTATGTTACGTTAAAGGTAGCAATGACCCTTGATGGGAAGACAGCTACTTCAACAGGTGATAGTCGTTGGATTACATCAGAAAAAGCGAGGATTGACGTCCATAAACAACGTCATATCCATGATGCCATCTTGGTCGGTGTCAATACGGTTTTAAAAGATAACCCTCATTTAACTACCAGGTTGCCCCAAGGTGGTAAAAATCCCATTCGTGTTATTTTAGATACGCATTTAAAGATTCAAGAGCATGCATTTGTATTAAATGATGATGCACCAACAAAGATTATATGTGGTTCAAATCCGGATATAGAGTCCTTTAAGTTAAAACATCCAAATGTACAAGTAATACAGCTAACTACTGATGATATAACGACTGAAGATGTATTGGACATACTTGGCGAGCAGGGTATTCAATCTCTCTATGTTGAGGGAGGAAGTACGGTTCATGCAACATTTATAGAAAGAAGATTATTTAATGAATGTCATTGGTATATTGCACCAAAATTACTCGGTGGTGCCGATGCAATTTCTGCCGTTGGTGGAAAATCTCCAACATTTATGAAAGAAGCAGCCTTATTAGAATTTACTTCTGTAGAACAATTAGGACAGGATATAAAACTAATTGTCCGCCCAAACAAGGAGGGAGAGTAGTGTTTACTGGAATTGTTGAAGAAAAAGGTAAAATAAAACAAATAGATAAAAATAAGAGTTCTTTAACTTTGAAGATAGAAGGAAACACAGTTACATCTGACGTATCCGTTGGTGATAGTATATCAGTAAATGGAGTATGCCTAACTGTCACTAGCTATGGGTCTGGATGGTTCACGGTAGATGTGATTCCAGAAACTTTTCGTGGTACGTCGCTTGCAACTACCTCGGTTGGGTCTGAAGTGAATTTAGAAAGAGCAATGAGCGCTGGTGGTCGATTCGGTGGCCACTTTGTTTCCGGTCACGTTGATACAGTAGGAAAGATTAGAAGGATATGGATGGAAGATAATGCTGCGTATATCCATATTGCTATCGAACTAGAAGGATTACCATTTATCGCATTAAAAGGATCGGTCACAGTTGATGGTACGTCATTAACGATTTTTGGATTAAAGGATGACGGTTTTATCATCTCTCTAATACCTGAAACACGGCGAGCTACTGTTTTGGGCGATAAAAAACAAGGTGATATTGTCAATGTAGAGTATGACGTACTAGCGAAGTATATGGAACGTATGCTTACTGTCAAAAAAACACAAGGGCGAGAAAGTAACACGATAACAACAGATAAATTACAACAGTATGGATTTTTAGACTAGGAGGTGGATGATATGTTCCAAACAATAGATAAGGCTATAAAAGAACTACAAGCAGGTAAAATGATTATTGTAGTCGATGATGAAAATCGCGAAAATGAAGGTGATTTTGTATTATTAGCTGAACATGCTACACCAGAAGCTGTTAATTTTATGGCAACGGAAGGCAAGGGGCTTATATGTACACCTATGTCAGGAGAATTAGCTAGTAAGTTTGAATTAAATGCTATGGTCTCAAATAATACCGACGCACATGGAACAGCTTTTACGGTAAGTGTTGATCATAAATCGACTGATACAGGTATTAGTGCTTACGAGCGTGCTTTAACGATTCAAAAATTTTTAGACCCTGACTCAAAACCAACCGACTTTAAAAGACCAGGCCATGTATTTCCATTACTCGCGAAAGAAGCCGGGGTTCTGGAAAGACCAGGCCATACAGAAGCGGCTGTTGATTTAGCGAGATTAGCTGGGTCTGAGCCAATAGGAGTCATTTGTGAAATTATGAATCCAGATGGGACGATGGCACGATTGCCAGAGCTCGAGAAACTTGCCGAAAAACATGATATGGCATTAGTTACTATTCAAGACCTAATTTCATATAGAAAAAAACAAGATAAGCTAGTAGAAAAAGAAATTGAAATAAACCTTCCGACAGAGTACGGTGATTTTAAGCTTGCTGCCTTTACAGAAAAATTCACTGGTAAGGAGCATCTAGCTTTATTTAAAGGTGAATTTACAGAAGATGAACCAGTATTAGTCCGGATTCATTCGGAATGTTTAACAGGTGATGTATTTGGGTCACATCGTTGTGATTGCGGTCCTCAATTGGAAAAAGCTATGCTTGAGATTGAAAAAGCTGGTAAAGGTGTGCTTGTTTATATGAGACAAGAAGGCCGAGGAATAGGGTTATTAAATAAATTAAAAGCATATAAACTTCAAGAAAAAGGCTTCGATACAGTGGAAGCCAATCATCAACTAGGTTTTCCTGATGATATGCGTGACTATGCTGTAAGTGCTCAAATTCTGAAGAACTTAGGAATTAAAAAGCTAAACCTATTAACGAACAACCCAAGAAAGATATCAAGTATGGCTGATTATGGATTGGAAGTAGTTGAAAGAAAAGAGATCCAAATACCAGCCAATAAGGATAATGAAATTTATTTGAAAACAAAAGTAGCAAAATTAGATCATTTACTTAAACTCTAGGAGGAGAATAAACATGTCTAACATATTTGAGGGAAATTTAGTTGGTACAGATTTAAAAGTAGGTATTGTTGTAGCAAGATTTAATGAGTTTATTACGAGTAAATTATTAGGTGGAGCAGAAGATACGTTAAGAAGACATGGTGTAAAAGAGGAAGATATTTCAGTTGCATGGGTTCCTGGTGCATTTGAAATACCTTTAGTGGCTAAAAAAATGGCTGCTTCAGGAAAATATGATGCAGTTATTACATTGGGTACGGTGATTCGCGGATCAACGCCACATTTCGATTATGTATGCAGCGAAGTATCTAAAGGTGTTGCAAATGTAGCAATGCAGGAAAATATGCCCGTTATATTCGGAGTGCTTACAACAGAATCAATTGAACAAGCAATAGAACGTGCTGGCACAAAAGCAGGTAACAAAGGCGCAGAAGCTGCTGTTTCTGCTGTGGAAATGGCTAATTTAATGCGTGAGATAGGATAAATCATATTAGAGAAAAATAATAAGTAGAAAAAGCATACCATATTATATTTGGTATGCTTTTTCTACTTATTATTTAGCTGGGCTTTAAAGTGAATGGTTCTAGAACGGAATGTCATCGACCATAGACCATCAATGAGTAAGGCAAAGAGCCAAACGGTTTTTAAATTAGTAAGATGATAATTGGAGAAAGGCAAAAGTATAACCTGGAAAAATACAAATAAAAGCAGATGGATATAAAATTTCTTTCTTAGCATTGTTGAATAGTAGTTAATAAAGTCACTTGTATGTGTAGAACGAATTATGGTAGATCCTCGATAAGGAGTTTGGTTTTTCCACTTTTCAGTAATCTTTTGTATGTAATGATCTAAATGGAGCATATCTTTTGGGCCCCGTAAAATGGCGTATCCATAAATAAAAAGAACAATGAAGTGAAAAAGAGAAGCATGTCCAGTATAAATATAGTCAAGTGCTGCAAGTGGTATATTTAGAAATTGATTGACGATTGATAAGCCAAGGAAAAATAGCTGTATTCTTGAATTATACCAATATCTGAGAATTAGGAATATTATAAAGGACAACCAAAAAAGTATTTCAGAGATGACAAGAATGAGCCATTTGTGTTCAAGTATAAAATCAATCATCATGATTCACCTTTCAATTAAACACGACTATATAAGTTAAGTATATTTTAATAAATGAGAAAGTATTACAAATATTGGTTATTTTAAAAGTTTCTCTTCTTTTTGTTATACTAAATTTTAAAGTGGTTTTTTTCTTAAACGTTGTTGCTTATTTAATCGTCGCATTCGATAGAGCATCCCGACGTAACTTTTACAAATTGTGCTGTGATTCAGTACTACGGAATTAACATGACAGTTACTTAGGGTTTTATAGACTTTTTAAAGATTAGAGCACAATCTTTAAGAACATAGCAAAATTAATATTTTGATTTGTAAGGGGGTACACCATAATGTTTGTAGAAGAGAAAAATAAACTAGAGGAAGATATAGTTGCGATATCATGCCTATATCGTGAGGCTTTTGGGGATGATGAATACACCGAGAAGGATTTAAATATAATACAAAAGAGAATTGAGAAACATAGTAAATATCAAGGTTTCAAGTTAGTAAAGTGTGTCAACGATGTCAACGATGTGATTGGGTTTGCTTATGGTTACACCTCTTCTGTAGGGCAGTTTTATCGTTCATTGCTAGAATTACATCTTAATGAAGAAGAAAAGAACAAATGGTTAAGTGATTGCTTTGAGGTAGTTGAACTTGCTGTTAGCCCGACGTATAGACGAAAAGGAATTGGAACTGAAGTACATGATAACTTGTTAACAGGACTTTCACATGAAACTGCTATACTCACTACCCAGATTGATAATTATAAAGCTAGGTCATTATATATGAAGATGGGTTGGAGAACGATTAAAGAAGCTTTAGATTTGATGGTTCGTGCCCCAACAATGACACTTTACGGTAAACATTTGCACAATTAAGAAAAGCGCCTTAATTTATCCCAGACTTGGGTAGGTGCTGAAGCTAGACATCTATGAATTTTTGTATTTTATTAGCTCTAAATAAAAGACAACCTATAGTAGGTCGTCTTTTATTAGTTTTATGCGTTTGTTTCATTCTCTAGTTCAATACGTTTAAGTCTAGTTTCAATTTCTTCTTCAGATAAGTTATGTTCCTCCACATACATATTTCTCGGAGAAACTCGACAATCGTGAGAGCATCCACGCATATATTTATGCTCATTTTCTTCGGAACAAAGCATCTGTCTATTGCATTCGGGATTTGCACAGTTAACATAACGTTCACATGGCTGCCCATCAAAATAATCTTTTCCTACAATCACATGTTCTTTGCGATTAACAGGTACTGCAATACGCTCGTCAAATACATAAAGCTGTCCATCCCAAAGTTGTCCTTGCACTTCTTCATCTTTTCCATAAGTGACGATTCCACCATGTAACTGGCCAACATCTTCAAAGCCTTCTTTTACAAGCCAACCGGAGAATTTTTCACAACGAATACCACCAGTACAATAAGTTAGGATTCTCTTTCCTTCAATCTTTTCTTTATTTTCTTTAACCCATTTGGGTAAATCGCGAAAGGTTTCTATATCTGGGCGAATAGCTCCTCTGAAATGACCAAGATCATATTCATAATCATTTCTTGCATCTAGTACAACCGTATCTTCATCTTGCATTGCTTCATAAAACTCTTGCGGACTTAGATATTGTCCAGTTGTTTCTTTTGGATTTACATCATCTTCTAGACGTAGTGTAACAAGTTCAGGACGTGGACGGACGTGCATTTTTTTGAAGGCATGACCATCTGCTTCATCAATTTTAAAAACCATATCTGCAAACATTGGATCGTTATGCATAGCTTCCATATACTTGTTTGTTTGCTCTACTGTACCCGATACAGTACCGTTCATCCCTTCATGTGCAACTAAGATACGTCCCTTTAACTCAAGTTCATTACAGAACTGTAAATGTTCTGCGGCAAAAGTTTCTGGATCTTCAATGTGGACATAGTTGTAATAAAGTAATACTTGGTATTTTTCTGTTGTTTTCATTTGGATTACCACCTATCAATTCATATTTGCAAGATATAAATGTGTTTAGGTTGGATATATTCTTTAACATTGTCTCTTGCAAGCATTTATTTTACCAAAAAAGTGATATAAAAATCAATGTCGAAATTTTGGGATGAAAATGGTTTCATAACTACTTGCTTTTCATTTTGAAACATAGTAAGGTTAAATAACAATAGGAAATTGAAAGTGAATATTTCTTTACGGTCTCTTTAACAATAAGTGGTGTAAAGGTAATATTAAGATTCAATTACTTTGTACTTTATTGTAAGGAGGTCATTTATATGACAGGAAAAGTAAAATGGTTTAATGCAGACAAAGGTTTTGGTTTTATCGAGCGTGAAGATGGAGACGATGTATTCGTACACTTCTCAGCTATTCAAACTGAAGGATTCAAAACACTTGACGAAGGTCAAGAAGTTGAATTTGAAATTGTTGAAGGAAACCGTGGACCACAAGCGTCTAACGTTAATCGTCTGTAATCATTAATTAATACAAACGAACAAAGGGTGTATCTCCTAGGAGGTACACCCTTTTTAATACGGGGGTTAGAAAATGGATGGTAAAGAAGTAGAAAAAAGAGTAATTGAACAATATAAACAGGATGAAAATATGATGATTCTTGTATTTGCACAATGGTGTGTCAATCATGATTTAGATCCCGAGGCGCTTTACCTTGAAGCGTATCCTAAACAACAAGGTAATCTCGCTTTACAAAAGACATTAGAGCTGACCGTTACGAAAGAAGAGTCAGAAGAAATTCCTCATCATTCTGTTTTAGGCGTGTTACAGTTATTTGGGAATGATGATTTAGCTTTTATCGTTTCGCAACAAATAGATAGAATGCAACAAAAAGGAGATTCCCTTGATTAGGAGATCTCCTTTTCTATTTGAGTGAATTGTAGTTTAAAAGAAGACTTTAGTGAGAGAACAATAGCAAATAAGACTGGAATGAGTAAAAGTAAATATACATACTGAACGCCATAATGGGATGCAAACCAACCTATTATTGGTCCGCTAATAACCACAGAACCTTGGTTGCACAGCATACGATAGCTGGCCATTCTACCGTGATAAGTTTTTTTCGTAACAATTTGTTGAGCAGATTGTAATAAAATGCGTATCCAAGTTGTTCCTAACCCAATTAAAAGAACCCCTAAAAAAGCAAAAGTAGAAAAAGGAGCAAGTCCAACAAATAGTAGACCAAAACAAACGATGCACAAAGCATTAGTTGATAATCGATCATGGTTTATTTTCCACCACCATGTTCCGAATAATCCAGCTATGATGCCACCTATGGAAAGAGTTGCATCCAAAAGACCGTAAGTAAGCGAGGTCTTATGAAGAAAATCAATCGTATAAATAGATAGAAACCCCATACTAGTATGAAAAACTAATTGGCCAACAAACATAATTCCAAACAAATTAAATAGAAACGGGTTTGATTTTAAATAAAGAAACCCGTCCGCTAATTCAAATAGTACAGAGTGTTTTGTGGAAGGGGTTATAGGTTGTTTGGATGAAATCATTCCTAGTAATAATGAACCTAGAAAATAACTACAAACAACGATAAACATAGGAGTGATTGCTGTTGTAACTCCAATAATAAGACCACCCATGGTTGCCCCGATAAGACTCCCAGATATTCCAGCTGCACTTGAATTAGAGAATATTCTTGGCAACAGTTTTGTTGGGAAGGTTTCAGCTGTCAAAGCTTGTATAGAGGGTCGGAATAAGGACCCCATCAATTGCAAAATAGCATGTGCAATGAGAATAATTACTGGGTGAATAACATTCGTTAGAATAGTAACAAGTAAAACCGTCATTGTAATGGTGCTAGTGAGTAATGCGATAACTGATAGATATTTACGATTTAACCTGTCTACTATAACCCCGATGAATAAGTTAAGTATCATTCCTGGGATAAAACCAGTACCTATTAAAATACCTGTGTATAATGGATCATTAGTCATTTGGTATAACATCCATGAGATAACAATGAAATACATTGCTCTACCAAATTCTCCAAGAAAAAGGCAACCAATAATAGGGTAATAGCTTTTTCCCAATAGATAGACACGATTTTTCATCTTCAACACTCCAGTTCCTATTATGTTCTTCATAATGTTATTATAAATAATAAAAGTTAATAAGAATAATAGAGTTATTTTATGGAATAACATAAGCAAAACTTATATCGGGGTGTATGAATGAGAATCGATGATTACCAACTTCTACTAGCAATAAGAATGGGCAAAACAATTAGGAAAGCGGCTGAGCAGCTATTTATATCACAACCGGCCGTCAGTCAGCGGCTTAAAAGTATTGAGGAGCAGTGGGATAAACAGTTGTTCATAAGGACTCATAAACAACTAATTATTACACCAGTAGGTGAAAAGGTCCTTGCATTCGCCGAGGAAATGGTAAAAAAGGAAGCGGAGTTACAAGATGAAATCACATCGATTTCAGACAAAGTAATCGGAAAACTATCTCTCGGTGTGTCGTCGATGATTGGGCAATATGTTTTACCTAAGGTGTTACAAGCATACATGGAAAGATATCCCGAGGTGACTATTAAGCTTGAGACGGGATTGAGTAATCATATAGTGAAAGCTGATTATCATGTATCTATTGTTCGTGGACGGAGGGTTATGGATAAGCAATGTGTACCGCTTTTTGCAGACCAATTATTACTTATAGATAAAAAGATGGAAGGGAATAAACTGCAAAGGCCATTAATAGAATTTCAAAGTGATCAAGAGTTTCATTCGATGGTGAACGATTGGTTTATCAAACAAGGAGATAGCAAACCACCACAAATTATAAAAGTTGATCAAATTGAAACGTGTAAGCAATTGATGTTACATGGGATTGGAATGGCTGTTTTACCTGAAAGTGCGATTGCAGATGTTGATAAAGATAATTATCATATAACACCCTTATATGTTGAGAATCAGCCAATGGTACGTCACACGTGGCTATGTTATTCGGAGGTTGCTAAACAGTTACCTCAAGTTAAGGCATTTATCGAGTTGGTCGAAAAATACTTAAAAGAATCATAACTCCTCTCACTTGAAAAGAAAACCATACTGAGCGAAGGCAAAATGCGAGACTCCTCGAAAATAAAGAGCCATTTTCTTCGTGTGGGGTAAATTCATGGATGTCATTTCAAAGTCCTATGGGAAAGGAACAGTCTGAAGGCCCCACAGGGAGTGGTTTATGCTCCCGAGGAGACTGAAGCGTTCCCCATGGAAAGCGAGTATTTTTCCGTAGCGCCAATTTACCACTGTACTAGGAAAGTATAGTAGAAAAGTTAAGAATATTTAGTGCATACTTTATATTTTATCTGGCATTAACAACAAACTTTTAGAAAACAACCCTATTTAGTTTGAAAATAACTTTATTAATGCTTGTGTCCCACTGTCTTCCTCGCCACTCTCTGCTAACTGTTTATATAAGGATAAGGAGAGCTCTAATCCAGGAGTACTTAAGCCAATTTCTTTTGCTGAATCAAGTGCGATCGTCATATCTTTTATAAAATGTTTTACGTAAAAACCTGGGTCATAGTCACCTGAAATCATCCGCGGGGCCAGATTAGTAAGAGACCAACTGCCTGCAGCGCCTGTAGTAATGGTGTCTAATACTCGTTCTGGGTTCAATCCGGCTTTTTGTGCATACATAATGGCTTCACACACGCCTATCATCGTGGAGGCGATAGTTATTTGATTACACATTTTTGTATGTTGACCAGCCCCAGCATCACCTTGGAGGACAATGTTTTCCCCCATCACCTTAAAAATGGGAAGTATAACATCAAATGCTTTTTGATTTCCGCCAACCATAATGGCAAGTTTACCATTTTTTGCTCCAATATCTCCCCCAGAAACGGGAGCATCTAACGTATTAATATTTTGCTCTTTTGCTATACGAGATATTTTCTCCGCAAGTTTTGGACTTGATGTTGTCATATCAATGGCAATCGTTCCGGATTTAGCATTTTTTATAATACCATTGTCACCTAAATATACCTCTTCAACATCGTTTGGATAGCCAACAATAGTAATGATTACATCAGAGCCAACAGTCAAATCTGCAACGGAGTCTTTCCAAACAGCCCCATGTTCAAGAAGTAGATTGGCTTTTGATTTTGTGCGTGTATAAATGTTGACCTTATAACCTGCTAATAATAAATTGCTAGCCATACTTTTACCCATTACCCCAGTACCAATAAATCCGATCGTTGGTTTTACTGCATTTTTCAATATTATCATCCTCTCGTTACTTTTATTATAATAGTTAGTATAAGCAGCTTGCTAACATACTGCATATTTTGTTGCTTAAATATTTTTTGAAAAAACTATTATTTCTAAAACTATACTCGCTAAAATGTGTTTGTTTTTTATCTTACTATTTACTAGAGGTAGCTACTTTTTTGATACTAAAATAGTTCATAACAAACTATTAGTTTATTTGTCTATAGGAAAAAATATGCATTGCAAGATAAAATTTTTTATGGTAAATTCTATATATTGTTAATATAAATTAATTTAATACTACATCTTGTTATTTTTCAAGTTTAGGTGACATTAGTCTTAAAAGGGAATCCGGTGAGAATTTGGAACTGTCCCCGCAACTGTAATTGTGTACGAACGAGAAATTCCACTGAATTATCTATCTTCGTGGTGATAATTTGGGAAGGAACTCTAGTAGGTTGAAACATAAGTCAGTAGACCTGCCTGTACTTGTCGGTGTTTCTTTTCTTCGGGGGTTGGGACTAAGAAACGATAGAGTAAACAGGTAACCTGTTACTTTGTGGTAATCCTTTTTACTGCGAAAAGTAATAGTAAATAGTAATCTGCTATTATTTTTCTGTAGTGGATATTATGTTACTGATTTTCTGTCGTTTTTTGTCCGCTCATGTCATGCATGAGCGGTTTTTTTGTCAAAAAAGCTGAAAAGAATGCCGCTTTTAACACGAAATAGGGAGGAAGTTAAAAATGATAGAAACACAAACAAAGACAGAGGAATGGAAATTACATGTTAAAAAGATGTTGTCAGAAAATATAAGTGGATTAGATGTTCAGCCATTGCTGGATTATGGTGATAAATTAATCGAACAAAAACCTTGGATAGACGAGAAAGAGTGGGTTCATCAATTAATTCTAGAAGCCTTAGCATTTATGGATGAGAATAATCCAAATTGGACGTATGTTGCTTCAGCTTTATATTTAGAAATACTTTACTTTGAGGCATCAACAAGTAGAGGTTTTCATTTTAAAGATAAATATGGATCATTTGGCAATCTAGTTCAGTCACTTACTGATATTGGTATATACGATAAATCACTAATGGAGTCCTATAGTCAATCTGAAATAACGGAATTAGGAAACATAATTGATCCGAAAAAAGACACATTATTTACATACATAGGACTTCGGACATTAGCAGACAGATATATTGCAAAAGACTATAAGAAGCGTGTCTTCGAATTACCTCAAGAGCGTTTTATGATTATTGCAATGACATTGCTACGAGATGAAGTGAAGACAAATCGATTAAGCCTAGTGAAAGAAGCATATTGGGCATTAAGTAATCTTTATATGACAGTTGCTACACCGACACTTTCTAATGCTGGTAAAAGTTATGGGCAATTATCTAGCTGCTTCATTGACACAATCGATGACAGCCTTCAAGGTATTTTTGATAGTAATACAGACATCGCCAATCTCTCTAAAAATGGCGGCGGAATTGGTGTTTACTTAGGGAAAATTAGAAGCCGAGGAAGTGCAATAAAAGGATTTAAAGGGGCTTCCTCTGGTGTTCTTCCATGGATGAAGCAACTGAATAATACAGCAGTTAGTGTTGACCAACTTGGACAACGAAAAGGTGCTATTTGCGTTTACTTAGACATATGGCATCAAGATATTTCTTCATTTTTAGATGCTAAATTAAATAATGGTGATGAACGTTATCGCACACACGATTTGTTTACAGGTATTTGTTTACCAGATTTATTTATGGAACAAGTAGATGCGAGGGGGAATTGGTATTTATTTGATCCTCATGAAGTTAGAACTGTTATGGGATATTCTCTAGAGGATTATTTTGATGAACGTAAGGGGCAAGGAATGTTCCGTGAAAAATACTGGGAATGTGTAAATCACCCTGATTTAACTAAAAAAGAGATTCCAGCTATTGATATCATGAAGCGGATTCTGAAAAGTCAATTAGAAACTGGTGGTCCGTTCATGTTTTATCGTGATGAAGTAAATCGTCAAAACCCTAATAGCCATTTAGGGATGATTTACTCAAGTAACTTATGTACTGAAATTACGCAGAACCAAAGTGCAACGTATGTTACAGAGCAAATGACTGTCGATGGAAAAATAGTTATTAACAAACAACCTGGTGATTTTGTTGTGTGTAACCTTTCCTCCATTCATCTTGGTAGAGCAGTAACTGAAGGTGTTCTTGAGCGCTTAATTCCTATTCAAGTTAGGATGCTAGATAATGTAATTGATTTAAATACAATTCCTGTTTTACAAGCTCAATTGACAAACCAAAAGTACCGTGCAATCGGATTAGGTACGTTTGGATGGCATCACCTACTTGCCTTGAAAAAAATCAAGTGGGAAAGCGAAGAAGCTGTACAGTATGCCGATGAATTATATGAAAAAATAGCATTTTTAACAATTGAATCGAGCATGAAGTTGGCAGAAGAAAAAGGTGCTTGTAAAGCATTTTCTGGATCAGATTGGGAAACAGGTAGATACTTTGAAAACAAAGGCTATACATCAAATGAAAGTTCAACGTTGCCGTGGACTGAGTTGAGTCAAGATGTGAAAACGAATGGAATTAGAAATAGTTATTTAATGGCTGTTGCACCTAATTCATCAACATCATTAATTGCTGGAAGTACTGCAAGTATTGATCCAATCTTCCAAAAGTTTTATTCCGAAGAGAAAAAGGACTATAAAATCCCTGTTACTGCACCTAATTTAAATGCAGAAACAACTTGGTACTATAAATCTGCCTATTTCATTGATCAACACTGGAGTATTAGACAAAATGCTGCACGTCAAAAGCATATAGATCAAGGTATTTCATTTAACATGTACGTTCCTAATACTGTCCAAGCAAAGGAGTTATTAAACCTACACATAGATGCTTGGAAATCAGGTTTGAAAACAACGTACTATTTACGATCAACTTCTTCAGATTTGATTGAATGTGAATCATGTTCCAGCTAAAGGAAGGGAGATAACAAGAAATGTCTACGGAGATAAATAAACGTGTATTAATGGATAAAACTGCTCCTAATAAATCAACAAGTATTATCAATGGGCGAAGTTCAAATATTTTAAATTGGGATGATGTACGTTTTGCGTGGGCCTATCCTAAATATAAAAAAATGCTATCTAATTTTTGGACGCCCTTTGAGATTAACATGTCCCAGGATATGCATCAATTTCCTGATTTATCCGAAGATGAAGAAGATGCCTTTTTAAAAATTATAGGTCTACTTGCTCTTTTGGATAGTATCCAAACAGATTATGCAGGTAAAGTGGCAGATTATCTTACTGATTCAAGTGTTAATGCTTTGATGATTATTCTGGCACAGCAAGAAGTTATTCATAATCATTCCTATTCTTATATCCTATCTACACTTGTTTCGAAGCAAAAACAAGATGAAGTATTTGACTTCTGGAGAACAGAACCGATCTTGCAGAAACGAAATGATTTTGTTACGGATGGTTACAGTGAGTTTGCTGAGAATCCAACAGTTGATAGTATGTTAAAGTCAATTGTATATGACGTTATCCTTGAAGGCTTATTCTTTTATTCGGGTTTTGCGTTTTTCTATCACTTGGCTCGCAATCAAAAAATGGTTGGTACATCCACAATGATTAATTACATTAATCGAGATGAACAAATCCATGTTGATTTGTTTGTAAGAATATATAAAGAAGTTCTAAGTGAATATCCTGAATACAATAACAAAGAATTAGAAGTATTTGTATACGAGACGTTTAAAAAAGCGGTTGAGTTAGAAATAGACTGGGCACGTTACATCATTGGTAATAAAATTGATGGAATACTCCTGGAAGACGTGGAAGATTATATTATGTTTACAGCGAATACCCGTTGTAAACAACTAGGATATGAAAAACTATATCCTGAAATAACAAAAAATCCATTACGCTGGATAACTGCATATGAGGAAATAGATTTAGGCAAATCTGATTTCTTTGAACAAAAATCTCGCCAATATACAAAAGTGAATTATACAGACAATGGTTTTGATGACCTTTAAAAAAATGAGCTCCTAAGATTGACTTAGGAGCTTATTTTGTGTACTTTATCTGAACCTACACAAATAAATAACGGTATATTGTTTTTAATTACCAAACAGGCATTGTCATCAATGCCATAACCTAATTTAATGTTGGTTTCTTTTAAACCAACCTGTAAGTTTTTTGCATCATTCCATTTGGAGTAATGGACACTAAGAAGTAAGTCATTAACTAATCCTAGGCCATCTAAAATCACTGCTTCTTCGCTATCGGTATCCATAGGTGATAAAAGAACTGTCTGGGGGATAATCAGCGCACCAGCAGAGTTTCCAGCTATCGGTATTCCAGATTTATATTGCTCTTTTATCAGGCTTTTAAAGGGTTCATTTGTATAAATAGCATGGTATGTTTGTGAATGACCACCACCAATAAATATACCTGTTGCAGAGTTAATCGCTCTTTTTGCAAACTTAAAATCAATACTGCCATCTTTTTCTGGGATTATAATAGTTATATTATCTTCTTGGAGTCCTGACTCTATCCAATGAGAGGTATAACGATGTACGTATTCTTCCCACCCATCACGCGATAAACAATTAAAAGTACGATGTTAGCCTTCACACCACCGGAATTTTCTAAAAAAGATAAAGATGCTTCTTTTTAAGAAGGATTTCCTCCAAACAAAAACACGTACTGGTCCCTTTGCATCAACGAACACTCCTCCTAAACAGCTAAGCATAAATATTTTCAAGATCAATTAAATTCTTTATTATAATAGTAATTTTATAATAGCAAAACATACTAAAGGAGACCAACTATGCAGTGGCAACTGAAAACATTTAAGGAATTAACAACAGAAGAATTATATAAAATTTTAAAGGCTAGAGTTGATGTATTTGTAGTAGAACAAAATTGTCCTTATCCAGAAATTGATAACTTTGACCAAGCATCATCTCATTTATTTCTAGAGGAAGACAACCAGATTATTGCTTATGCTCGCTTAATACCAGAAAAGGTCATGTACGACCAAGCGTCGATCGGACGCGTTTTAGTTGATAAAAACCAACGAGGGCAAGGGTATGCTCAGTTGTTAATGGAAAAATCTTTACAAATTATTGTTCAGCAATGGGGAGTAAGAGAAATTAAACTTCATGGACAGGAATATTTACGCCATTTTTATGGGTCTTTTGGTTTCAAAGAAATAACAGAGGTGTACTTAGAAGATAACATTCCACATGTTGATATGGTATTACATACGAGTTAGAAAACATCTGTATTTCCTCTACTTCCAAAAACTAATTCGGTTGTGTTTGGAAATACGGATATACTAATAATGCCCCATTTAGACACACTTTGTCAGGAGGCGATTAATAGTGATAAATAGTCAACAATTAAACCATTGCAAACAAGAGCTGTTGGAGTGGAAACAAGAGGTAAGTGAGATGTTAGAAGACCATTTTGGTTTAAATCACGAGTTGATAAAAGAATCGATGGGTGAATTATCAAATTATGATAATCATCCGGGGGATCATGGTACGGAACTTTATGAACGTGAAAAGGATGTTGCTTTAAACGAACATGCAGAAGAAGAGCTTAAAGATATTAATACGGCACTAGCAGCAATTGAAAAGGGAACGTATGCTACGTGTGAAGTATGTGGGGAAGAAATATCTTTTGAAAGGCTGGAGGCTATACCAACAACATTGCGTTGTAAACAACATGCTGCTGATCAAGAGGTACCCGTAAACCGTCCAGTTGAAGAAGATGTCATCCATCCAAGTATAAATGAGATGGAATCCTCTGTAGATGAGGAAGAATCAACTATTTTTGATGCTGAGGATTCATGGCAACGTGTAGAAAAATTTGGTTCTTCTGATGGTCCGTCGGATTTTTATGATACCGAAAAAGACTATCAAGACATGTTTTTTAATTCAGACGAGTTAGTGGGAAGTGCAGAGGAAATTGAAGGCTTCTTATTAACGGATATGGATGGTAATTATATTGGTGTAAACGGAAACCATGAAGATTATGAAGCATATTTAGATGAAAATGATGTTCGTTCGATTTTAGAGTAACAAAGGATGAGTTCGATTTAATAATTATTATTAGGGGTGGCTAGACTTTTACCAAAGTTTAGTCACCCTTACATAATTTTTTAAAATGAATGAAACCAAAGTTTTATCGTTATCGTAAAAAATAATATAAATTAAAGGGGGCAGGTAACATGTCTGGAAAAGAAGGATGTATTAAGTGTGGAAGTACAAATGCAGCACAAAAAGAAGTAGCGATGACTGGAACGGGCCTATCAAAAATGTTTGATATTCAAAATAATCAATTTATCGTAGTGTATTGTAAAGATTGTGGTTACTCTGAGTTCTACAATAAACAAAGCTCTACAGGTAGTAATATAATGGATTTATTTTTCGGATAACACTACCGACCACTCATCTTATAAAGACAGTAGGACCGACCATAAAGTCATGAATGATTAGGGTCTATTTCAAGTTATTAAAACAACAAAAACAATTAAAAAACAACCACCACCTTGAAGTCAAAGTGGTGGTTTTATCTATATCAAATTCTCAAACGCAAAAGGGGGGAGGCCATTTGAGAATTAATTAGTTTGTTGACTAGACTCCTCTTGATTACTTAGATTTAAAGAAGTTGTTTGTTCTTGACCATCGCGATAATAAGTAATGGTTATTTCTTCTCCAATTTCAGTTTCATTGTACAAGTATTGTTTTAAGTCAATCATAGAAGTGATTTCTTTATCATTAATTTTTGTTATAACATCATATTGTTCAAGTCCAGCTGTATCGGCAGGAGTACCAGCTCCTGTATCTGCAACGACAATCCCTTCCGTTACATTTTGATCAAGGTTTAATGTACGTTGTTTATGAACATCTGGAACGGTATTTAAAGCGACTGCACTTATGCCAATAAACGGTCTTGCTACATTTCCACTTGTTTCAAGCTGGTCAATTATTGGTTTAGCTGAATCAATTGGGATGGCAAATCCGATCCCTTCGACCGCTTCTTGGGCAATTTTCATCGAGTTAATACCAATTAATTCACCTTGACTATTAATTAAAGCACCACCACTATTACCTGGATTAATTGCTGCATCTGTTTGAATTACTTCTGTTGTCCAATCTGCTTGACCGTCAGAATTTAAATCCATCTCAACCGATCTTTCAAGTCCGCTAATTATTCCTTTTGTTACAGACCCGGCGAATTCAGTACCTAGTGGATTTCCAATTGCAATTGCAGTTTCGCCAACACCAAGGTTTGCTGATGACCCAAGTGTAGCAACTTGAGTAACCTTGCTATCATCTATTTTTAATACTGCTAAATCTGTTAACTCATCTACTCCTAATACTTCTGCTTCAACTTGATCACCGTTTGTTAAAATTACCTCAACCGAATTTCCTCCTTCTACTACGTGGTTATTAGTAACAACATAAGCACTGCCGTTTTCTTGTTTATAGATGACGCCAGATCCAGTTCCTCCGGCTTCTGATTGTGACCATAAATCAGTTTGTTGAATATTAGATACTCCGACAACAGCATCAGATACTCTAGAAAGTGCTTCACTCAATGAGCCGTCATCATTCGTTGCGGACGTTGGGATTACGTCGTTAGAAGTATCATTTTCTATTATTGAACTCGGAGTTTCGGTCGTTTCAGTCACCTCATTAGTACTATCAGGTTGTTGTAATACGCCAGTACCTAATAAGACTGCACCAGTAACGGCTACTACAAGACCTCCTGACAATCCGCTAACAAACATAGACCATTTACCTTTAGGTTTGGACCTTTTAACGCTCTCAGTTTGAGAATTGTTAACTGTAGTTGTAATAAGCTCTGAATTTTCTTCAGAATTGTTTGTTTCATCTAATTCTGGTTGTCGTCTATAAAATTCTTGTGAAGTGTTGTTTTCTTGATGATTTCTATTTTGTTCTTCCTGAAATGTCTCATCAATACTACTTTGATAAAGTTCTTTATTGTAATTGCGATCATCATGATTTGTCATATGATATCACGCCTTTCTTTTTTATTATGTTTCGTGTACATTTTTATTGTAAGCAACAGGTTTGGCAACTCTTCGGTATAATTGTGGAAAAAGTATGGAATAGCACAGAAGAAGTTCCATTTTTATAAAAGTATGCGAAAATAGTGCTAAGAATGGAGGCGGACGAATGAAAAATAAAATTTTTGTAGTGGAAGATGATCCGAATATTCGCGATATAGTCGTTGCTTATTTAAAAAAAGAAGGTTATGAAGTGCAAATGGCGGATAACGCAGAAGATGCGTGGGAAATGACAAACAAAGAACAACCAGATATGTGGGTACTGGACATTATGCTTCCGGGAATGGACGGTTATGAACTATGTAAAAAAATCAGGCAAATCAGTGAAGTGCCAATAATTATTATTTCTGCCAAAGACGATGAAGTTGATAAAATTCTTGGCTTAGAGCTAGGAAGTGATGATTATTTAACGAAACCTTTTAGCCCTAGAGAATTAGTAGCAAGAGTAAAAAGGATATTTAAAAGAGTGGATGTATCATCAAATAGTGTAACGGACACAAGTCATGAAGTTAAATTAGGTGATTTAACAATTAATACGGATGATCGAAGAGTATTTTGGGAAGGTAAAGAAGTAGAGGTAACTGCGAAAGAGTTTGACATGCTCAATATTTTAATTCGAAATCAAAACAGGGCTTTTGCAAGGGACGAACTCTTAGAACTTATCTGGGGAGAAGACTATTTTGGAAGTGATCGTGCTGTCGATGATTTAATCAAACGCTTAAGGAAGAAGCTTGATGGATTGCCAGTAGAAACTGTATGGGGTTATGGATATCGGATGCGCAGCCATTTAGAGGAAAATCAATGAAACTACAATATCAATTAACTTTAGCGTTCACTACGTTATTAGCCATTATCATGTCTGTTGTCGCAATAACCATTTACTCTTTAATCTTGAATTTATTAATCCAAGATGAACAAAGGCAATTAGAAGATAATGGACAGCTTATTGTTAGATTTTTGGTATCTCAGGATTTGAATAACTCTTCTAATATGCAACAATTATTACAATACCTTGAGGAGTATGATTTGCAAGTGTTCGCCTATGATAGTGATTCAAATGATATTATTTTTTCTTCTATTACTAATATTCGTAGGATTGAGAATTGGATTGGAACTTATGATTTGAGTGAAGAAGACCAGCCGCTATGGAAAGCTGGAAATGAACGTTATGTTGTATCTATCATTCCTATCTATCCTCAACTTTCAGATGAGGAGTTAGTCTTATTAACACCTTTAGATGATCTCCAAGAAGTTCAACAAACATTTTTTAAAACGCTATTATTAGTTTTTATAATTGGTATTGGTATTGCAGTTATCCTAAGCTATTTTTTAACTAAACGATTAGTTACACCACTAACTAAGTTAAAGTATCAACTAAAAAAGATAGAAAAACGTCAATTTGATGAAGTGGAAGAAATACAAGCAAGTGGTGAAATAAAAGAAGTAGAACAAAGTGTATTAGATATGGCTTATGAGCTTAGGCGCTATATTCAATCACAAAGACAATTCTTTCAAAACGCTAGTCATGAATTAAAGACACCGCTGATGACAATTCAGGGTTATGCAGAGGGAATTAGAGATGGTGTTTTTGTGAAAAAGGAATCAGAACGTGGATTAGATGTAATGGTTGCAGAAATAAATCGTCTAAAAAAAATAATAAATGAAATGATTTTATTAGCTAAACTTGATAGTGAAGAAAATATTTACCGAGAAGAATTAATAAAAGTTGAAGAATTAATTAAACTAACAACAGAGAGAGCGTTACCTTTAGCGAATGACCAACAGGTAAAGATTCAACACAATACTCCAAGTGGGATATCCTTGTACGTAGATAATGAAAAAATGCTTCAAGCAATGATGAATATTGTTACCAATGCGATACGACACGCTTCATCTCAGGTAGAAATTACAGCGACAAGGTCAGAGGAATCGATAACGATTTCTATTGCGGATGATGGAAAGGGAATATCTGAGGATCTAATGCCTCAACTTTTTCACCGGTTTGTAAAAGGTGAAGGAGGGGAAACGGGTCTAGGACTGGCAATTTCACGAGCAATTGTTGAACGATCAGGAGGAAGTATCTCGGTTGGTAAATCAAACCTTGGAGGTGCGTTATTCACGATAAACTTTCGAGTCTGAGAATAACTATACTTATCTATATACAATGTGATATAATAGATAAGTTGTAATTTGACGGTACTCGTTACTAAAGAGGAGAGAATGTAGATTATGCAATTAAGAGAAGACATTCGTAATATTGCTATTATTGCTCACGTAGACCATGGTAAAACAACGCTAGTTGACCAATTACTTCGTTATTCAGGAACTTTTCGTGAAAATGAACAGGTAGACGACAGAGCGATGGACTCAAACGATCTTGAGAAAGAACGTGGAATCACTATTCTAGCCAAAAACACAGCCATTAACTATAAAGACACTCACATAAATATTATGGATACACCAGGACACGCTGACTTTGGTGGAGAAGTAGAACGTATCATGAAAATGGTAGACGGTGTACTTCTTGTTGTTGACGCTTATGAAGGGTGTATGCCGCAAACGCGTTTCGTATTGAAAAAAGCATTAGAACAAAAGTTAAACCCAGTAGTTGTACTTAACAAAATCGATCGTCCAAGTGCTCGTCCTAGCTACGTCATAGACGAAGTACTAGATTTATTTATCGAGCTTGGTGCTGACGATGATCAGTTGGAATTCCCAGTAGTGTATGCTTCTGCATTGAACGGAACATCAGGTAATGAGCCGGATGAACAAGAAGAGTCGATGGAAGCAGTTTTTGAAACGATTATAGAAAACATTCCAGCACCTGTTGATAATACGGAAGAACCCCTACAATTCCAAATAACTTTACTTGATTATAATGAGTATCTTGGTCGTGTTGGGATTGGAAGAATATTCCGAGGTGCAATCAAAGTTGGTCAACAGGTAGCATTAATGAAAAAGGATGGTTCTGTAAAGAACTTCCGTATTTCCAAGTTATTTGGTTTTATTGGTTTAAAACGAATTGAAATTCAAGAAGCTAAAGCTGGTGACATCATTGCTTTAGCAGGTTTGGAAGATATCAACGTAGGAGAAACTGTATGTCCTACTGACCATCAAGAGGCACTACCAATTCTTAGAATTGATGAGCCTACACTTCAAATGACTTTTGTTGTTAACAATAGTCCATTTGCAGGTAAAGAAGGTAAGTATATTACTTCAAGAAGAATCGAAGAACGTTTATTAACACAGTTAGAAACTGATGTGAGTTTACGTGTAGATCCAACTAGTTCACCTGATGCATGGACTGTATCTGGTAGAGGGGAATTGCATCTTTCTATCTTAGTAGAGAACATGAGACGTGAGGGATATGAAATACAGTTATCTAAACCACAGGTAATCATCAAGGAAATTGATGGTGTACGTTGTGAACCAGTTGAGCGTGTACAAGTCGATGTACCTGATGAGCATACTGGTGCTGTAATGGAATCTCTTGGAGCGCGTAAAGGTGAAATGATTGATATGGTCAACCAAGGGAATGGACAAGTTCGTATGGAATTTAAAGTCCCATCTCGTGGATTAATTGGTTATTCTACTGAGTTTATGACTCAGACTAGAGGATTTGGTATAATCAACCATACGTTTGATAAGTATGAGCCACTTGTTAAAGGTCAAGTAGGTGGAAGACAACGTGGTGTGCTTGTTGCTTTAGAAAATGGAAAAGCATCAACTTACGGTATTATGGGTCTTGAAGATCGCGGTACAATCTTTGTTGAACCAGGTACAGAAGTTTACGCAGGAATGATTGTAGGAGAGCATAACCGTGAGAACGACTTAACTGTTAACATTACGAAAGAAAAGCATCTTACAAACGTTCGTTCAGCGAACAAGGACCAAACATCGACGATTAGAAAAACACGTACACTAACATTAGAAGAAGCAATAGAGTATTTAAATGATGATGAGTATTGCGAAGTTACACCAGAGTCAATTAGACTTCGTAAAAAGATTCTTAATAAGAACGAACGTGAAAAAGCATCTAAAAAGAAATCTGTATAAATTCCAAAACCAGTGAAAATATTCACTGGTTTTTTCTTGCTCTAAATAGGTTATATTGGGCTCTATACTGAATGTGGTGGTGTCCTCAGTCCTATCAAGGGACAAAACAAAAACAAAAAAATACACTCATTCCCCTCTCTTTTGTTAACCTAAAGTTGTTGAGACAAAAGGAAAAAGGAGAGGGAAAGAGTGCAAAATCATTTTATCATAGAAATGTTAGGGATTAAAGACAAGCATGTTGATGTATGGGATTTCAGTGATCAATCCGACTATTTGTTGGTGGAATTGCGGACAAAAGTCAAAAAACAGAAGTGTCCGTTTTGTAGTACGAAAACGAAACGTGTTCATGGTTATCGCAACCAGAAAATCCAGGGATCAATTATGTCTAATAGATCCTTGAAAATTTCCTTATGCAAAAGACGATACCTCTGTGTGAATTGTAACCATACCTTTTACGAAAAACTACAGATGGTGGATCGCTATCAGCGGTGTACAAATGTGGTGCAGACGACTGCGTTAACTTATACGGCTGTTGGTTCTTTTACTACTGCAGCTCAGTTAACAGGGATGACGACAAATCGATTATTGCGCTTATTTAATCGACATAAAATCGAAACTACAAAAGTTCTTCCGCGAGCTATATCTATTGACGAATTCAAGGGTGATGCAGGTGGGGAAAAGTTTCAAACCGTCATCGCAGATGTAGAGAATAAAGAAATTGTGGATGTGTTATCCGATAGAAAAGTAGACACAATACAGTCCTATTTACAGTCCTGTGATACCAGTAAGACGGAGATTGTGGTGATGGATTTGTCAAAGTCTTTCAAGCAAGCTGTACGTAAGGCATTGGGTAATCCATTAATTATTGCTGACCGGTTTCACTTCATGCGCCAAGTGTATTGG